>NZ_JBEUMK010000001.1:0-850063 GCF_040492155.1 Cytobacillus sp. T106
GATTGCCGGGGTGGCGGAACTGGCAGACGCACAGGACTTAAAATCCTGCGGTAGGTGACTACCGTACCGGTTCGATTCCGGTCCTCGGCACCATTAATTTTATTTTAACTATGCGCCCGTAGCTCAATTGGATAGAGCGTCTGACTACGGATCAGAAGGTTATGGGTTCGACTCCTTTCGGGCGCGCCATACTATTTATGTAATGAAAGCCAGAATATAAGCCAACGAGTGAACACCTGACTGCTATTGCAGGATGATGTGAATAAGGAAGCACTGAAGAGATTCGACGCTTATCATTTACATGACGGGGAGTAGCTCAGCTTGGTAGAGCACTTGGTTTGGGACCAAGGGGTCGCAGGTTCGAATCCTGTCTTCCCGACCATTTTAAAATTAATATGGGGCCTTAGCTCAGCTGGGAGAGCGCCTGCTTTGCACGCAGGAGGTCAGCGGTTCGATCCCGCTAGGCTCCACCATATAACCTTATAAAAAATACTTGATTTGGCGGTGTAGCTCAGCTGGCTAGAGCGTACGGTTCATACCCGTGAGGTCGGGGGTTCGATCCCCTCCGCCGCTACCAAATTAAGGACCTTTAGCTCAGCTGGTTAGAGCAGACGGCTCATAACCGTCCGGTCGTAGGTTCGAGTCCTACAAGGTCCACCATTTACTTGAAATATGGAGGTATACCCAAGTCTGGCTGAAGGGATCGGTCTTGAAAACCGACAGGCGGGTAACACCGCGCGGGGGTTCGAATCCCTCTACCTCCTCCATTATATTTTTGAATGATTTATATCGTCGCGGGGTGGAGCAGTCCGGTAGCTCGTCGGGCTCATAACCCGAAGGTCGCAGGTTCAAATCCTGCCCCCGCAATACTGGTCCCGTGGTGTAGCGGTTAACATGCCTGCCTGTCACGCAGGAGATCGCGGGTTCGATTCCCGTCGGGACCGCCATTTTCACTTGTACAATCCATATCCAGTATAGCTCAGTAGCTCAGTCGGTAGAGCAGTTTGATACCTTATCTGAAAAGCTTCTGCGGCAATCTGTGAGGAAGTCCGTGAGAATTGATGAACAAAGGACTTAAACCATACAAGGTTTAGGAAGTGAATTTTATTGTGGCTCAGTAGCTCAGTCGGTAGAGCAAAGGACTGAAAATCCTTGTGTCGGCGGTTCGATTCCGTCCTGAGCCACCATTTATTATTTTATCTAATAGCATTGAACAGTGGCGATTGTGGCGAAGTGGTTAACGCATCGGATTGTGGTTCCGACATTCGTGGGTTCGATTCCCATCAGTCGCCCCATAAAATTGCGGGTGTAGTTTAATGGTAAAACCTCAGCCTTCCAAGCTGATGTCGTGGGTTCGATTCCCATCACCCGCTCCAAAGTGGGCCTATAGCTCAGCTGGTTAGAGCGCACGCCTGATAAGCGTGAGGTCGATGGTTCGAGTCCATTTAGGCCCACCATTCCGCAGTAGCTCAGTGGTAGAGCATTCGGCTGTTAACCGAACGGTCGCAGGTTCGAGTCCTGCCTGCGGAGCCAATCTATGGGGAAGTACTCAAGTGGCTGAAGAGGCGCCCCTGCTAAGGGTGTAGGTCGGGCAACCGGCGCGAGGGTTCAAATCCCTCCTTCTCCGCCATAAGGCCCCTTGGTCAAGCGGTTAAGACACCGCCCTTTCACGGCGGTAACACGGGTTCGAATCCCGTAGGGGTCATACAAAAAAGCTGTCAGCATCATGCTGGCAGCTTTTTTGTATGCATTATTTTCTTTTAAGCATTTGCTTGATGCTTAATCTGGAAGCTCTTCATTGTTTTGCAGCCGGTTTCCCGGATTATTTAGATCTATATCCGAAACAACTCCTGTATAAGGCCCCCGGAACGTATCTCCTGTCGCCAGGATTTTTCCATCTGCAGGACCGAACAGCGGCAGTTTTTCTTCAGCAGCCTCTCTCTCCCGCAGGAGAAATTCTTCTTCCTGATTTGCCATCTTCATTCCACCCTTCATAAAAACATATGCTTATTATAGGCAATTCCCGCTAGAACCATTTCTATTTTACAAAAATAATCGAATTATAAGAGAAAATATCGAAAAATTTAAATTATTTTTACAAGGTATTTTTACATTGAACACGAATATAAAAAAGAATGTCAATGAACTAAAATCTGTTGGAAAGAAGGATGGCTGTGAAAACGATGTTACCCACCGACTATCAGATGCATTTATTTCATGAAGGCACCCTTTTTGACAGCCACCGTCTTTTTGGTGCCCACGTAATATTTGAAGATGGCAAGACCCTAACCAGGTTCGCTGTATGGGCTCCTAACGCCAAGGAAGTCAGGGTTGTAGGGGACTTTAACAGCTGGAATGGGGATGATTTCAAATTACATAGAATGAATAATGAAGGGGTATGGCACATAGTAATTGAGAAGGATTTGGCAGGCTGCCTCTATAAGTATGAAATATTGACACAAGAAGGCACCAGGCTGCACAAAGCTGATCCATATGCCTTCTATTCAGAGAAAAGGCCAGGCACAGCTTCAGTTGTATGGCCGCTTGAAGGCTATAAATGGAATGACCAGTCATGGCTGAAAGGAAGGATGAAGAAAAATACCTTTGCAGAACCGGCAGTCATCTATGAAATGCATGCCGGAACGTGGAAACGGAATAATGGCAACAGTCTGCTGAATTACAGGGAGCTGGCGGATGAAATTGTGCCTTATGTCCTTGAACATGGTTTCACACATGTAGAATTGCTCCCTCTTGTCGAGCATCCGCTCGATGCCTCCTGGGGCTATCAGGGGACAGGGTATTTTTCTCCGACCAGCCGGTATGGGAAGCCGCAGGATTTCATGTATTTTGTCGATCAATGCCACCAGCATAACATCGGTGTCATCCTGGACTGGGTTCCCGGCCACTTTTGCAAAGATGCCCATGGACTCTATAAATTCGACGGAACCCATCTCTTTGAATATAAGAACGAGAAGGATAGGGAGAATTATGTATGGGGCACTTCAAACTTTGACCTGGGCCGAAATGAAGTGCAGAGCTTTTTAATCTCCAATGCATTATTCTGGCTGGAAACCTATCATATAGACGGGTTCAGAATGGATGCAGTTTCTAATATTATTTATTGGCCCAATTCCCATGAACAGCATCAGAATCCGTATGGAATTGAATTCCTCCGCAAGCTCAACAGCACTATCAGGCAATATGATCCCTCCATTTTTTTAGCAGCTGAAGATTCATCCAATCTCCCTCAGGTGACCTCTCCTGCCCATTATGGCGGCCTGGGCTTTCATTACAAATGGAATATGGGCTGGATGAATGACGTACTGGCATATATGGAAACCAGTCCAGAGGCGAGGTCTGGAAAGCATGGCAATATTACATTTTCACTCTTATACGCTTTCAAGGAAAACTTTATATTGCCTCTCTCCCATGATGAAGTTGTACATGGAAAGAAGTCTCTCCTCAATAAAATGCCTGGAGATTATTGGAGAAAGTTTGCCCAGTTCCGGCTGCTCCTGGGCTATATGATGGCACATCCAGGTAAGAAACTGCTGTTTATGGGCTTTGAAATCGCCCAATTTTCAGAATGGAAAGATTCAGAAGAGCTTGACTGGAATCTGATGGATTATGAAATGCACCAGAAAGCAAACAGGTATACAAAGGATTTGATACGGCTTTACAGGAGGTCCAGGCCCCTATTTGAACTGGACCATGTCCAGGAAGGCTTTGAGTGGATTGATGCAGATAACCGGGAACAATCGATTTTCTCTTTCGTCCGCTTCAGTGCTGCCGAGGGTGAACACCTCATTGCAGTATGCAACTTTACAGCCGACCCGTATCGGAATTTCAGGATCGGAGTCCCGCATGCCGGAAGCTACAGGGAAATATTCAACAGCGATAAGGAAGAATATGGGGGATCCGGCTGGATCAACAAAAAAGTAGTCAAAACAGAAGAACTGGAATACCACGGCCGGCCTTATTCAATTCAAATGGCTATCCCGCCGTTTGGTATTACTATTCTGCGTCCTGTTAAACATAGAAAGGAGAGGAAAGGGAATGGCAAAGACAAAATGTGTGGCCATGCTGCTGGCAGGGGGAAAAGGATCAAGGCTTAACTCTCTGACTGAGAATCTTGCAAAGCCAGCTGTACCATTTGGAGGCAAATACAGGATCATTGATTTCACCTTGAGCAATTGCACAAATTCAGGGATTGATACAGTCGGGGTCCTGACCCAATATCAGCCTCTTGTACTTAATTCTTATATCGGCATAGGAAGCGCCTGGGATTTGGACAGAATGAACGGAGGGGTAACCGTTTTGCCGCCATATGCCGAATCTTCAGAGGTCAAGTGGTATACAGGCACGGCGAGCGCAATATTCCAAAATATAAACTATCTTAAACAGCATGAACCTGAGTATGTGCTCATCCTGTCAGGTGATCATATCTACAAAATGAATTATGACCTGATGCTTGATTATCACATTGAAAAGAACGCTGATGCTACCATTTCCGTCAAAGAAGTTCCCTGGGAGGAAGCCAGCCGCTTCGGAATCATGAATACGAACGATGATCTGAGCATTGCAGAGTTTGATGAGAAGCCGGAGAATCCGAGAAATAATATGGCTTCGATGGGAATTTATATATTTAAATGGGACGTACTTAAGGAGTATCTGGAACTGGACGATCTGGATAAGGACTCTTCACATGACTTCGGAAAGGATATTATTCCAAGGCTTCTGAATGACCGCAAAAGTCTCTATGCCTATCCTTTCAGCGGTTACTGGAAGGATGTGGGGACTGTGCAAAGTCTTTGGGAAGCCAATATGGACTTGCTGGATGACGATTGCCAGCTGGATCTGAATGACTATTCCTGGAGGATCTATTCTGTTAACCCCAACCATCCGCCGCAATATATCGCACCGATGGCGGAAGTGGATGAATCCATGATCAATGAAGGCTGTGTTATTGAGGGGGAAATTTATAAAACGGTCCTCTTTCAGGGAGTAGAGGTCAAAGCGGGTTCAATTATAAAAGAGTCGGTCATTATGCCGAATGCTGTCATCGGAAAAAATGTCTTTATTGAAAGAGCAATTGTTCCTTCTGATATGCACATACCGGACGGAACGGTTATCAGAGATGATGAAAATGAGGGTGAAATAATCCTTGTGACAGAGGAAATGATTAAGGAAATCCATTCATAGGAATATAAATCAGGAGGGGATATAGTTGAATAAGAGATTGCTGGGCGTTATAGATGCAACAACCTACCATGAAGGATTGGAAGAACTGATAGTCCACCGCTCTCTTGCGGCAGTGCCCTTTGCAGGCCGCTACCGGTTGATAGATTTTGTTCTCTCCAGCATGGTGAATTCAGGGATTGCCAGTGTGGCCATTTTCCCAAAATTTCAATACAGGTCACTGATGGACCATCTTGGATCAGGAAAGAACTGGGATTTGAACAGAAAGAGAGACGGCCTCTTTTTCTTTCCATCTCCGCTCCTTGATGGGCCTAGGCAGGGGGTAGGTTCCTTCAATCATTTTGCAGCCAACCTTGATTATTTCTACCGCAGCAATCAGGAATATTCTTTAATAGCAAATTGCTACACTGTTCTTAATATGGACTTTCGGCCGGCCCTTGAGAGGCATATCCAATCCGGATGTGACATTACGGAACTCAGGCATAACGGAAAATCCCTTGAAATGTATCTTGTGAAAACTTCCCAGCTGATCGAATTCATCGAAAACAGAAATGAAACAGGCTATTCCTGTATGAGCGATATAGCAGCCGACCTGAACCATGTTTATAAGGTCTGTGCGTACGAATATACAGGGCATGTTGCGAGGATCGACTCGATTGAAAGCTACTATCTGGCAAGCATGAGCATGCTTGAGCCCGAAACCTTCAACAAGCTGTTCCGTAAAGATCAGCCAGTTTATACGAAGGTAAAGGATGAGCCGCCTGCGAGGTACCTGAAAGGCGCAGGGGTGAAGAACAGCATGGTGGCAAACGGATGCCTTATAGAGGGAACGGTTGAAAACAGCATCATCTCCAGGGCTGTCAGGATTGGAAAAGGATCAGTTGTGAAAAATTGCATCATTATGCAAAAATGCCAGATCGGAGAAAACTGTATATTGGATTCAGTCATCATCGACAAAGATGTCAGAATTGAATCAGGGACTTTCATGGAAGGTTCTCCTGTGCAGCCAATCGTAATCCGGAAAGGAACTATACAAGGGGCGCTGATGAATTCATGAAAGTCTTATTCGCTGTATCTGAATGTGTGCCATTCGTTAAATCAGGGGGGCTTGCCGATGTGGCAGGCTCCTTGCCGAAAGAATTGAAAAAGCTGGGAACGGACGTAAGAATCATTCTGCCAAAGTATGGGAGCATACCGGAAACTTATAAGAAGAAAATGAAAAAGGTCAGGGAGTTCAGCGTTTCCGTGGGCTGGCGAAACCAGTACTGCGGAATCGAAGAGCTTGTCCATGACGGTGTCATTTTTTATTTTATCGATAACGAGTATTATTTTTTACGGGACCAGCTTTACGGATATTTTGATGATGGAGAAAGATTTGCTTACTTCAGCAGGGCTGTCCTGGAAAGCATGAGAGAGCTTGATTTCTATCCTGATATTATTCATTGCCATGACTGGCATACAGGCATGGTCCCCTTCTTGCTGAGTGTCCAATACAGACACATAAAGGAATATGCTTCTATAAAAAGCGTATTTACCATTCATAATCTTCAGTTCCAGGGCATCATGCCAAAAGAGGCGCTAGGTGACTTATTTGGCCTTGAAGAGTTTTGTTTTAATGCAGAGCAGCTCGAATTTTATGGCTGCATCAATTTTATGAAGGCGGCCCTTACATCTGCCGATAAAATAACAACCGTCAGTCCTACCTATAAAGCTGAAATTCAGAATGAATATTATGGAGAGAAGCTTGATGGGCTGCTTAGGATGCGGGACGGTGACCTGGCCGGCATACTTAATGGGATTGATGCTGATTTTTATGATCCGGAAAATGATCCGATGATTGCTGCGCCGTATAATGTGAATCTATTAACAAATAAAGGCAAAAATAAACGCAGCCTTCAAAAGATGGCCGGCCTCCCGGAACACCCGGAAGTACCCATTATTGCAATGATTACAAGACTGACGAGCCAAAAAGGCCTTGATCTTGTAAAGTGTGTCTTTCAAGAGCTGATGTCAGCGGAGGTACAATTCATTGTCCTTGGCACCGGAGAAGAGGAATTTGAACAATTCTTCGCCGGAATGGAGCAGGAATATCCGGAAAAGGTGAGAGCGTATCTACGCTTTAATGAGGATTTGGCCCATAAAATATACGCAGGCGCAGATTTATTCCTGATGCCTTCAAAGTTTGAGCCATGCGGCCTCGGACAGCTGATCGCCATGAGGTACGGGACGATACCGATTGTCAGGGAGACGGGGGGATTAAACGATACAGTCCATTCATATAATGGGGAGGCAGGAGAAGGAAACGGCTTCTCCTTTACTAATTTTAATGCCCACGATATGCTCTATACCATTAACCGGGCCATTTACTATTATAGCCGGAAAGAAGAGTGGAAAGAGCTGGTCAAGAGGACGATGAGCCTGGATTACAGCTGGGCCCAGTCTGCGTTCAAGTACAGCAAGCTTTACGAAGGGCTTGTTTCAGGGGAGTGAGAGGATGTTTTCGGATAAGGAAGAGTTCAAGGAGGTCTTTTTGACAAGGCTTGAAATGACCAGCGGGAAAAGCTTTCCTGACAGCACGAAGCGCGATCAGTACCAGACCCTCGGACATATGGTGAGGGAATATGTCAGTATGAACTGGATCAACACAAATGAGCGCAGCAGGATGATCAAGCAAAAACAGGTCTATTATTTATCCATTGAATTCCTTCTTGGACGGCTGCTGCGCAATAATCTGCTTAATCTCGGCATTCATAAAGTCGTTGAGGAGGGGCTGCAGGACCTTGGCATTGAACTGGGCGATCTTGAAGAGTCAGAGCCCGATGCGGGCCTGGGGAACGGGGGGCTTGGCAGGCTTGCGGCCTGTTTCCTTGATTCCCTTGCATCGCTCGATCTGCCAGGGCATGGGTGCGGTATACGCTATAAGCATGGGCTTTTTGAGCAGAAGATTGTCGACGGATATCAGGTCGAGCTGCCGGAACAGTGGCTGAGGCACGGAAACGTCTGGGAAATAAGAAAGGCTGATTCTGCAGTGGAAATCCCTTTTTGGGGAAGAGTGGAATGCAGCGAGGAGGAAGGCAGGCTGGTTTTCAGGCATCTGCCTGGTGAAACGGTTACTGCAGTTCCGTATGATATGCCGGTTGCAGGGTACCAAACTGAGACAGTCAATACATTGAGGCTCTGGAGTGCAGAGCCTTCTCCTTTTCCTCAGCATAAAAATATTATGCAATACAAAAGGGAAACTGAGCTGATTTCGGAATTCCTGTATCCGGATGACACACATGATGAAGGGAAAATCCTCCGTCTTAAGCAGCAGTATTTTCTTGTATCAGCGAGTATCCGGTCGATTATAGAGTCCTTTAAAAAGCAGCATGGAAATATGAAGGATTTTAATCAGTTTATCAGCATCCATATAAATGATACCCATCCGGTGCTTGCGATTCCGGAATTGATGAGAATTCTTGTAGATGAAGAAAAGATGGCCTGGGAGGAAGCGTGGGATATTACGGTTTCAACCATTTCCTATACAAATCATACGACGCTTTCCGAAGCATTGGAAAAATGGCCGATCCGTCTATTTCAGCCTCTTCTTCCGAGAATCTTTATGATTGCGGAAGAAATCAACAAGCGGTTCTGCCTGAAGCTGGAGGAAAAGTACCCCGGTGATTGGGAGCGGATCCGGTCAATGGCCATCATCTCCGATGGAGAAGTGAAAATGGCGCATCTAGCCCTTGCCGGAAGCCACAGTGTCAATGGAGTGGCGGCTCTTCATACAGAAATTCTTAAACACAGAGAAATGAAACAGTTTTACGAATTGTATCCCGAAAAATTCAACAATAAAACCAATGGCATTACACACAGACGGTGGCTGCTGAATTCCAACCCCCGCCTTGCGGGCCTGATCTCAGAAGCCATCGGTCCCGGCTGGATAAAGGAGCCCCAGCGCTTGGGAGAGATGGCCAAATTTGCTGAAGACAGCAGTATGCTCCTGGAGCTTGAGCTGATCAAAGAGGAAAATAAACAAAGGCTTGCCCGCCGGGTCAAGCAGCAGACAGGCCTTTCCATTGATACGTCATCTATTTTTGATATCCAGGTAAAGAGGCTTCATGCCTATAAAAGGCAGCTGTTGAATGTGCTTCATATTATGCATATGTATAATAGGATAAAAGAGGGGGATTCCCACATTCAGCCCCGGACTTTCATATTCGGTGCTAAGGCGTCTCCAGGCTATTATTATGCGAAAAAGATCATCAAACTCATCAATACAGTTGCTGAAAAAGTGAATAATGACCCGGCTGCGAATAAGCTGATTAAAGTCGTATTTCTTGAAAATTACCGGGTATCCCTTGCCGAAGAAATTTTCCCTGCTGCAGATATCAGTGAACAGATTTCCACGGCCAGCAAGGAGGCATCAGGAACGGGCAATATGAAATTTATGATGAATGGGGCACTGACCGTCGGTACTCTGGACGGCGCCAATGTAGAGATACTGGAGAGGGTTGGGGAAGAGAATATTTTCATTTTCGGGCTGGCTGCCGAAGAAGTTCTCCGTTATCAGCAGAATGGTGAATACCGGTCAATGGACTATTATCATCTTGATAAAAGGATCAGCACCATCATCAATCAGCTGACCAATGGATTTTTCCCTTATGCCGGGGATGAATTTGAAAGCATCGCGGATTCGCTGCTGATGCATAACGATCAATATTTTGTCCTCCGCGACTTCGATTCCTATGCAGCCATACAGAAACAGGCAGCTAATGCGTATGGAGACAGGCTTGGCTGGCAGCGGAAAAGCCTGATGAATATAGCCGCATCAGGTCATTTCTCCAGCGACCGGACCATTCGTGAATATGCCGAAGAAATTTGGCATATCCAGCCGGCAGCAAGCCATTCTAAATAAATTTTGCAGACGAAGCAAAAGGCCTGGTGGTTACCCACAGGCCTTTTGTTTGCCGTTTTTCAGCTGTCATTTGTTTTCCTTATCCTCCAGATAGCTGTCCCCTTTTTTATAAGGGACCTTGCCGAACGGCGCATCCAGATTTTCATCTTCCAATTCCTGCTGGTATTGCTCTTCTGTATCCGAGCGGACAACCCTTCGATTTTTCCCTTCTATATCAGTCGCACTGAAGGTTTCATATTCTTCTGTGAATCCTTCATCATTATGATCCGTATCATACAGACTGTTATAATCCTTATGCTGACCGTTGAAATCGGACGGTGTTTCGGAGGTGCCATAGCTGGCAGCCTGTTCAAAGCTGTCCTGTTCATCATTAATGTCTTTGTAATCATCAAAATTAAAATGGTTGTCATGATTGGGACTCAGCACGTCTTCCTCTGCAGGCCGGTCTGATGCAGGATGCTGAGAAGGAGCATGGTCAACACAATATAAAGCCGTTGGGACTGCCTCAAGTCTTTCAAAAGGAAGGTCCTTTCCACACTCCCTGCACTTTCCGTAAGTCCCATCCTCAATTGCCTGGAGGGCTTTGTTCACTTTATCCAATTCCTCGTTCTGATGCTCTTCGATTGCCTGATCTTTCTCTCTTTCAAAAAGCTCAGTGCCCGCATCACCGGGGTGGTTATCGTACATCGACAGTTCACCGACTGTATCCCTTGCGCTTTCATTGTCAAAGCGGCTGTTCGTATCACTGTCCAGCTGTTCTTCAATGGTCTTCTTATCTTCTTCCAGCATAGACTTCAAATCGTTGATCTGATCCTTTGTAATCATTGTTCCACATCCTGTTCCATTAGTAGTATTTATTAGAATAAAAGGCCGTTTCCGGCTAAAGAGACAGTTGCATGCAGGCCTATTTGCCTTGCTTAGAAATTACCCTTTATTCAGCCAATGAAACATGGCGGGAAGACCGCAAAAAAAGCCCTCTGCACAGTGCAGAAGGCTATAATATCAATTTTTTACAGCAGATATCCCAGAAACAGGCCGACAGACAGCAGAAAACCGAAAATGGTGTTCGTCTGAGCGGTAGCCACCATGGCAGGCATCATTTGGGCCGGCTTTGTTTTGCCGATGAAGCCCTTTGTTGCCTTCACAGCCTTTGGGGTGCTGAGAGCGACAATGGCCAGCCACGGAGAGATATAGCCTGCAGCTATCATTACGAATATCCATATATAAGAAATGGTGAACATGATCCCAAGGAAGTATATTGCCTTGTCCCTGCCGAGCAGAATTGCCAGGGTCTTCCTGCCAAATTCCTTGTCTCCATCCAGATCCCTGATATTGTTGGCCATCAGAATCAGTCCGACGAGGATGAAAATAGGAACTGAAATCATCACACTAAGCGTGGTAACTGTGCCTGTCTGGATAAAGAAGGATATGAGGATGATCATCATACCCATGAAGAAGCCTGCTACAATTTCCCCAAATGGCGTATAGGCAATCGGGAAAGGGCCTCCAGTATACAAATAGCCGGCTGCCATACAGACAAGTCCTACCGCGGCAAGCCACCAGCTGCTGTTCATGCAGATATAAACGCCAAGGAGCAGCGCGATGAAGTAAAGGGCAAAGGCAAGCTGAATCACTGTCTTAGGTTTAATCCCTTCACGCACGATGGCGCCGCCAATCCCAATGGATTCAGCTGTATCAAGGCCGCGCTTAAAGTCAAAATATTCATTGAACATATTCGTAGCCGCCTGGATCAGAAGGCTGGCCACGAGCATGGCCAAGAAAAGGCTGAAGCTGATATCTGTTGTATCTATTGCCAAAGCAGTGCCCAGCAGGACGGGCACAAAAGCTGCCGTCAAGGTGTGCGGCCTGGTTAATTGCCACCAGACTCTCCATCCGCCCGATTTCATGGCAGGCGAAGGATCGGGATGCGTTTGTGGTTGCATTTTTGACTCTCCCCTTAATATATTCTTTGTATAACAAACCTTTATATTTTAGCTTAAAATCAGCTGCAGGTCAAAAATGTCCTGACATACTCAAGTTTAGCAAAGATCAATGGGGTGTCAATGGATTTTTGCATACTGCCGAGGCGGGAATTACCTGATTTTCCGCCTTTTTTCAGGCATCGTGCTGCCAAACATAAGATATGGAAGGAAAACGTGAAGAGCGGCTTTTATAATATTGATGATACATGCATCCTCAGGCCGATGTTGTTGACATCATATAATCATGAGGTGTATCTTAAAATAAGCTGAAAAACGAAAGAATAACAGCGGTTAAGCTGTTATTGGAGGGATTTTCTTGGTTACGATACAGGATACGGAACTTAAGGAAGGAATCCTGGAAGCAATTAAAAGGGCCGGGGCTTTTTCGGAGCCTATCCTTGTCAGTGAAGTCCATAAACTGGACCATATTGACCCATTATCATTTTTTGCTTCAGGAAGACAGGCGTTTTTTGGTGAACGCTTTTACTGGAAAGATCCTTCGAATGAAACCATCCTAGCCGGTTTGGGAATATGCAAACTTATTCAGTCGGATATGGCTTCCGGCCGTTTTTCTCATGTAGAAAAAGAGTGGAAGCGCTTTATCCGCAATGCAGTCATATATAATGAATACTCTGCCGCCGCTGCAGGCCCTGCCCTGTTCGGGGGATTCTCTTTTGATCCGGAAAAGGAAAAGACCGCATTATGGTCCAAATATCCGGATTCTCTTTTTCATGTTCCGAGGTATTTGCTGACGCAGACTGGAGGACAAACATTCCTGACGACAAATGTTGTCTGCACGAAACATGATGATGTGTCGCTTGCTGAGAAAATCAGGGAAGAAAGGCGCCTCCTGCTCGAAGGGATTGGGGCATCTGTTCAGGAGGAGGAAAGCAGGCTTATCTCTGAAGAGGAAATTCACCCGCAGGAGTGGATGGATTCAGTCACTTCAGCGGTCGAAAATCTAAAGGCTGGAAAGCTTAAGAAAGTGGTGCTTGCAAGGGAACTCCGGCTTTCTTTTTCCGGGAAAATAAAAGCGGAGCAGGTACTGGGCAAGCTTCACAATGAACAGAATGAAAGCTTTATCTTTGCTTTTGAATCCCAAGGGGACTGTTTTATCGGGGCTTCCCCTGAACGGCTTGTTAAAAAGAAAGGAAAAAGCCTTTATTCGACCTGCCTTGCCGGGAGCATTCCGAGGGGAAAGACTCCTGCGGATGACCAGGCACTTGGGGAGGCATTATTATCGGATGAAAAAAATCTCATAGAACATCAGTATGTGGTTGAAATGATAAAAACGGCCATGGATGAAGCCTGCGAGGAGATTATAATTCCTTCAAAGCCCCGGCTAATGAAAATGAAGCATATCCAGCATTTGTACACACCAGTGGAGGGGATGACGAAAGAGGAAGCTTCATTGCTCCTGCTGGTTGACAAACTTCATCCGACCCCTGCACTCGGCGGACTGCCCAAGCAGGAAGCTGTGGATATGATCAGAGAGATTGAGGAACTTGACCGGGGCTATTATGCGGGGCCGCTGGGCTGGCTTGATTACAGCGGCAATGGAGAATTTGCTGTATCGATTCGTTCCGGCCTTCTTCAGGGAAATGAGGCTTCTTTATTTGCCGGATGCGGAATCGTGGAGAGTTCAAACGCTGAGAGCGAATTCATGGAAACCAAGATCAAATTCCGTCCTATGCGGTCAGCTCTGGGAGGACTAACAGAATGAATCATCAAGAAGCATTAACAACTTATATTGCTGCATTTGTCTCGGAGCTGGCCAAAACCGGTGTCCGGGACGTTGTTGTCAGCCCGGGATCCCGTTCTACGCCGATGGCCATGATTATGGCGGAACATCCGGAACTCAATGTTCATATTCACGTCGATGAGCGTTCGGCCGGCTTCTTTGCCCTCGGAATCGCCAAAGCATCAGGCAGACCGGCTGCACTGCTTTGTACTTCAGGGACAGCCGCGGCGAATTACTTTCCGGCTGTTGTTGAGGCAAAGATCTCGAGAGTCCCGCTCGTCGTCCTGACGGCAGACCGTCCTCATGAATTGAGGGATGTAGGAGCACCTCAGGCAATTGATCAGATCCACCTTTACGGCGGGCATGTTAAATGGTTTGCAGAAATGGCTCCGCCCGAGAGCTCACATGAAATGATCAGATATGCCAGGACAGTATGTGCCAGGGCATATGCAGAGTCAGTGAAGGCCCCTGCCGGTCCTGTCCACCTCAACTTTCCTTTTCGCGAGCCCCTTATACCTAAGCTCGATGAAAATCTGTTCGAAAGCCGGGAAAGGCCTGAGGGTTTTGTTTCCATCCAGCAGGGGGAGCTTGCTCTTCCGGATTCTGTTTTCAGAGAGATGGCAGACGACCTCTCATCCTTCCAAAAAGGCATCATCATTTGCGGACCCCATGAAGACAGCCGCTTTGCAGCTGAAGTGGTCAAGCTGGCAGAGACGCTGGATTTTCCGATTTTAGCGGATCCGCTCTCACAGCTGAGAAGCGGCAAGCATGATAAAGCGCTTGTTATTGACGGATATGACAGCTTCCTGAGGACAGATGCAGCGAAAGAAGCCCTGAATCCGGATGTGGTAATCCGCTTCGGATCGATGCCTGTCTCAAAGGCACTCACCATATTCTTAAAGGAAAACAAAGATAGCAGGCAAATTGTTGTCGATGGCGGTGCAGGCTGGCGTGACCCGTCCCTGCTTTCTTCAGAGATGGTCTATTGCAGTGAGGCCCTCTTTTGTGAGAAGGTACAAAGCTTTGCTGGTCGCAGGGAGCCTGGGGGCGAATATAGTGCGCTATGGAAAGAGGTTAATGAAAAAACGAAGCTGGTGCTTGCAGAGGCCGGCTCGGCTATAGAGATGAGCGAGGGGAAGCTGTTCCTCCAGCTTGCAGAACTACTGCCTGATGAGAGTACACTGTTTGTCGGAAACAGCATGCCGATCCGTGATCTCGACACCTTCTTCCATAATAATGACAAAAGCATTCGCGCGATGGGCAACAGGGGTGCTAACGGAATCGATGGAATCATTTCCACTGCACTGGGTGCCGGCTTATATTCTCAGCCGCTTTATCTGGTGCTGGGGGATTTGACATTTTTCCATGACCTTAATGGCCTGATTGCTTCAAAGCTCCACAATATCAATGTCCATATCCTGCTCATCAATAATAATGGCGGCGGTATATTCTCATTCCTGCCCCAGGCAGGCGAGAAAAAGAATTTTGAGCTCCTTTTTGGCACGCCTTTGGATTTAGATTTTGAGCATGCGGCAAAGCTTTACGGCGCGAAATACGACCGCGCTGAAACTTGGGAAGAATTTGAGCGTGCCATTAAAGAGGGCTATGGTGATCACAGCCTAAAGGTAACCGAAATAATGACAAACCGGGACAAAAACCTTGCTGAGCATCGAGAATTGTGGAATCGTGTTTCCCGGGAAATAAACCTGTTCCTAAAAGGAGAATAAGAATGAAATTTGTAAGCGGCGGAGGCTCCTACCATGTCGAAATAGAAGGCAGCGGTTTTCCTCTAATCCTGCTTCACGGGTTCACAGGCGACCGTTCCACCTGGGACCCATTCATTCCCTGCTGGAAATCAGAATACATGCTCATATCCATAGATATCGCCGGACACGGAGACACTGTTATGCCTGCTTCGGAAGAAAGCTATACTGTCACTGCAGCTGCCCGGATGATCCATGAGCTGATGAAATCGCTGCAGATACCAAAGGCCGATCTATTGGGCTACTCAATGGGCGGGCGTCTGGCTTTGTCATTTGCCGCCCTATATCCCGGCAAAGTCAGAAAGCTGATCCTTGAGAGTGCTTCGCCTGGATTAGAGACTGCTGAAGAAAGAAAGAATAGGCGTAATCAGGATGAGCGGCTTGGGGAATACATAAAAGAGAACGGAATTGAAGCATTCGTTGATTACTGGGAAAACATCCCTTTGTTCAAAACGCAGAAAATGCTGCCGGCTGATGTCCAAATGCAGATCAGGGAGCAGCGGCTTCAGAACAGCCCCGAAGGACTTGAATTCAGCCTGAGGGGGATGGGGACAGGGGCCCAGCCATCCTGGTGGGGCAAGCTCCCGCATATAAAGGCAGACACCCTTCTGGTCACAGGCACTGAGGATATAAAATTCTGCACCCTGGCTGAAAGGATGTCCAAGCTGATTCCAGTATGCCAATGGGAGACTGTATTTGGAGCCGGACATGCAATACATGTGGAAGAACCAGAAAAGTTTGGTACAATAGTAAGTGAGTTTTTGCAGAAATTATAAAAAGGAGGATTCCGTTATGACTGTAGAATGGATTGCTGGACGCAATTATGAAGATATTTTATACGAAACTTACAACGGAATTGCTAAAATCACAATTAACAGGCCAGAAGTACATAATGCCTTCCGTCCGAAAACCGTAATGGAGCTGATTGATGCTTTTGCTTATGCGCGCGATGATGCAAGCGTAGGTGTTATCATCCTGACTGGTGCAGGGGAGAAAGCATTCTGTTCCGGCGGCGACCAAAAGGTCCGCGGGCACGGCGGATATGTGGGCGAAGATGAAATCCCGCGCTTGAATGTCCTGGATTTGCAGCGACTTATCCGTGTCATTCCAAAGCCTGTCATTGCGATGGTAAAAGGCTATGCAATCGGTGGAGGCCATGTCCTTCATATCGTATGTGACCTGACTATTGCTGCTGATAATGCGGTCTTCGGACAGACAGGCCCTAAAGTCGGAAGCTTTGATGCAGGGTACGGATCAGGCTATCTGGCAAGAATCGTCGGCCATAAGAAAGCACGCGAAATCTGGTTCTTATGCCGTCAATACGGCGCACAGGAAGCTCTTGATATGGGGCTTGTCAATACAGTTGTGCCGCTTGAAAAAGTGGAAGAAGAAACAATTCAGTGGTGCGAGGAAATCCTTGAGAAGAGCCCGACAGCCATCCGCTTCCTGAAAGCAGCGTTCAATGCAGACACAGACGGACTGGCTGGAATTCAGCAGTTCGCCGGGGATGCTACGCTTCTTTACTATACAACAGATGAAGCGAAGGAAGGCCGCGATGCGTTCAAAGAAAAGCGCAAGCCGGACTTTGGGCAATTCCCGCGTTTCCCTTGATTAATAGGATAATAAAAACAGCTTGATGGCAAACCATCAGGCTGTTTTTCTATGGCATTTTAAAACGCTGGATATGCAAGGAAGGTGAAGCCAATGGGTGAATTTCTCCCGCAATTTTTAAAGAAAAGAGCCGATTTAACACCGGACAGGCACGCCCTCTATTTTGAAGGAAATGCCTATACTTTCAAACAATTATACGATGCAGCCTCCCAGGTGGCCGGAAAGCTGGCTGGTGCAGGGGCAGTCAGGGGCTCATATACCGGGGTGCTCCTGAAAAATCATTCTGATTCTGTCTTCATCCTGCTTGCCCTTCAGCTATTGGGAGCCACAGCGGTTATCCTGAATAACCGGCTGACTGCTGAGGAGATCGGCTGGCAGCTGGCAGATTCCAATGCTACGCTTCTGATTACAGAGGCAGCATTTACAGATAAAGCCCGGGAGCTGTCACTGGATGGCTGCAGCTTGGTGATGAAGGAGGTGCTCGCTGAACAGCCTTCAGCTGCCATTATGGCGGTGGAGGAAGTTTCGCTGGATCAGGTGTGCACCATCATGTACACCTCCGGGACGACCGGACATCCGAAAGGAGTTCTTCAGACATATGGAAACCACTGGTGGAGTGCCTCGGGATCAGCCTTCAATCTTGGCGTCAGGGAAGATGACTGCTGGCTGTGCGCCGTCCCTTTATTCCATATCAGCGGCTACTCCATCCTGATGAGAAGCCTGATCTACGGAATCCCCGTCGTTCTGCACGGATCTTTCAGCGAGGAGCAGATCATCACGGACATTCGGGAGAAAAAGGTGACGATCATGTCTGTCGTCAGCACAATGCTTTCAAGGTTTGCTGCTTCAATTGGAGATAACGGGCTGCCATCTCATTTTCGCTGCATGCTTCTTGGCGGCGGACCCGCTGCGCGCGATCTGCTCGAAAAATGCACGGCAAAGGGTCTGCCAGTCTATCAAAGCTATGGCATGACTGAAACTTCATCCCAAATCGTGACACTTGCTCCTGAATACAGCTTCTCAAAGCTCGGTTCGGCCGGGAAGCCGTTATTTCCTTCCCAACTGAGAATCATGGAGGGAGACAGGGAAGCAGAAAGAGGCCAGGCTGGTGAAATTGCCGTTAAAGGACCTAATGTCACACCTGGATATTTGAACAGGGAAGCGGAGACGGCCAAGGCGATGAAGGACGGCTGGTTTTACACAGGAGATATCGGCATGCTTGATGAGGAAGGTTTTCTTTATGTACTTGACAGGAGATCCGACTTGATCATTTCCGGCGGGGAAAATATATACCCGGCAGAAATCGAGGGAGTGCTCACTTCACATCCTGCAGTTGCTGATGCAGGTGTCATCGGTGTGAAGGACCCGGATTGGGGAGAAGTGCCGGCTGCTTTCATCCAGACCATGAATGGTGCAGAACTGTCATCTCAAGAAATCGAGGAATTCTGCCTCGGAAGGCTGGCAAAGTATAAAGTACCGAAAGCCTGCTATTTCGTTGAAGAAATTCCGAGGAATGCATCGCGAAAAATTTTGCGAAGAGAGCTGCGCACCATGCTGGGGAAGGGCGGAGAAGAATCATGAATATAAAAAAGGCTGTATTGCATGTGATCAGCATGCAGCTGAAAAAGCCTTTTTCCACCCATCTTGGCACTGTCAGCAGCAGGGAAGCCATTATTATCGAGCTGATAGACAGGGACGGATTGAGCGGATTTGGAGAAGCGGTTGCTTTTTCTTCTCCTTGGTACACGGAAGAGACTGTCAGGACATGCTATCATGTCATCAAGGATTTTCTCATTCCTTTGCTGAAGGAGAATCCCGGCCTGAAGGCGGAAGATGCTCACATCCTGTTCAGCTCTGTGAGGCGAAACCAGATGGCAAAGGCGGGACTGGAGTCAGCATTATGGGACCTCCAGGCCAAACAGGAAGGAACGCCGCTCCATTCTCTGCTGGGAGGAACGAGAAGCCTGATTGGCTCTGGTGTCGCTGTGGGTGCAAAAACCGTAAAGGAAAGTCTCCTGCAGATCGAAGGATTTCTTCAGCAAGGCTACAGGCGCATCAAGGTGAAAATCAGTCCGGAAAATGATCTGCAGCTGTTATCAGCTATCCGGAAAGAATATCCGGATATCGACCTGATGGCCGATGCCAATTCCGCTTATACGCTCAAGGATAAAGACAGGCTGAAGGCACTTGATGAATTCAGGCTGCTGATGATTGAACAGCCGCTTGCCCATGATGATATTATCGACCATAGTGTCCTGCAAAAAAGCATCAGCACCCCGATCTGCCTGGATGAAAGCATTGTCTCTTTCAGTGATGCGAGGAAGGCAGCTGAGCTTGGCAGCTGTAAAGTGATCAATATTAAACCCGGCCGGGTCGGCGGATTATCAGAGTCTAAGCAGATCCATGATTATTGCCTGCAGAATGGAATTCAGGTATGGTGCGGCGGCATGATTGAATTCGGCGTTTCAAGGGCCCATAATATCTCTCTCGCTTCACTGCCGGGTTTTGAGATACCAGGGGACATATCAGGCTCTGAGCGCTACTGGGAACAAGATATCATCACGCCCGGAGTCACTGTGGAGGATGGTTTTATAAATGTTCCTGAGGGGCCGGGAATAGGCTTTGAAATAAACAGGCGCAGGCTGGCGGAAGTGACATTGAAGAAAGAAGCTGTGTCATTCGTTTAAACCTCAAAAAACAGGCACTTGCTTAACAGCAGTGTCTGTTTTAAATATAAGGCTCTGTTAAGGTCTGTTGTTGATTTTTTGATTGGATGGAAAGATAAAAAAGGAAGTCTTATCCTTATTTGAGTGACCATAGAGCCTTAAAATAAGCGGAGATTCTCTGGTTAGGATGCTTAATATGGCACTGGTGGGTGTAAATAAGCGGAGAATTTCCGGTTATGGTGAGCGAAGTTGCCCACTTTCCTGTTTTTTGATCCGATAGCCGTAATTTCTCCGTCTATTTAAGCTATTTTTAGAGATTTTTTGAATTTAGGGGGAATTCTTCCGCTTATTTTTCAACCTGTCACCGGTTCCCTTATTCAGGTCCGGGAAGTCGCCCTTTTTTGGCTGGGCGGGGATTGCCCTTTTATAGATTTTGATTATAGGGCGGGTCAGTTTAACGCAAATATTAAAAAATTGAACTCCCGCAAATCAGGAATTGAACTTTGAATATAAAGGAATATTCACCGCAGGGTTATATATTAATACACTCCCCAATTCCTTTAGTCTGCTCCCCATTTTATCCTCAAACAACTCATGTTTACCATAACCCGGCATAGTGAATGAGAATAATATAGATAACAGAAAGGAGGTTAATCTATGGTGCATAAACTAACTGCTGCTGTTCTTCTTGCTGCCCTTTTAGCCGGATGTTCAGAAGGCGGGTCAGGGGATGGTACAAAGGAAGAAGCAGGTGCCGTGGAAGAAACAGCCAGTCCTGGGAATGTAAATGGACAGCAGCCAGAAGGCGGAAAGGAAGATCAGGTAGGAGAGCATGAAAAAAATGATGAGCCAATTGAACAATCGGCAGAAGAAATGGCAAAGAGCATTGTGAAGGCGCTGGAAAATGAAAACTACGGCGCAATCTCAGAATACGTCTCTAAAGAGAAGGGTCTGTTGATTTCACCATACGAATTTATTGAAAGCGATGCAGTCGTCTTGTCTAATGAAGAGATGGAGAATCTAAGCAGCATTGAAAAAGAATATTTGTGGGGATACCATGATGGAAGCGGCAAGCCCATCCGGTCGGTGCCGCAGGCTTATTTTGACCGGTATAAAGGATTTACAGAGCCGGATCAGATCATATTGGATGATGTGCAGCAGAGAGGCAACACGAAGAATAATATTAAAGAAGTCTTTCCTGATTCAAAAACGGTAGAGTTTTATCAGAATGGAACAGATAAATATGGAGGGATGGATTGGAGGAGTCTGTACTTGGTATTTCAGCAAGATGCAGAAGGCAAGCTGAAATTGTCTGCGCTGGTTACAGGAGAATGGACTATTTAAAAGCCAGGCCAGGACAAATTTCCCGGCTTGGCGTTTTACATTTCCTATTCATGCGGCTTGAAGGTTTTGCAGTCCGTTTCATGGCTGTTCTCGGCCTGTTCGCCATGATGGCTGACAACATAAATCTGGTCGGCGCCGCAGTTATTCCCTTTTTTCCAGTAGGTGCAGTTGTTTACTTCACATAGTACATCCTGTGCCATCTGTATCCACTCCTTAAAGTATTTGATACAGCATTAGCTTTTGCTGCCCGGCTGGTGGGAATACGTGACAGAAAAAGGGAAGCTTTAGTTCGGCTGTTTGCTGCCCTTTTGCCTCAGGTAGCGTTTGTCTTTCATAAAAAGGCTCCAGAAGTAGACAAAACCCGGGAAAAGAATGGCAAAGCCTGCAATATAGGTGGCAAACACGGCCCTGAATGAATTGGGGTCTGTAAACCCTGATTCAATGGTGACCTCAGGATAGACCATGTATGGGAGATGTGCCTTTCCGTAAACAAAACTGGCTGCCAAATATTGCAGTGTGACAGCGATGACAGCAAGCCTTGGGATTCCTTTCGTCCCTTTTTTTGTAACTGAAGGCAGGAGCAGCGCCAGGATTCCCAGTAGAAATAAACCTACTGACAGCATCAGAATGGGCATATCCTCGATCATTTTATTATACAGCCAGGCAGCTTCAAGGCTGAGGGTATGCATAATGACAACACCCATTAAGAGCGATACGGGCCCGATCATCAGGGCATCCCGGCGGTAAACATAGTAAGCATCCATTTCATCCGCTGCCTTGGAATAATCGGCCAGAAGAAGAGAAGAAAGAAACAGAGTGCTGCTGACGGCAAAGCCGAAAAAGGCATACTCGTTTTGGCTTGTGAAAAGCTTGGCCAGATTAAGCGACTGGCCGCCGTCTGAAAAGTCAATATAATCGCCGTGTGTAATCGGCAGCACACTGATCAATAGGCCGGGAATCAGAATCCCCGAAATCCCGGATATGATGGTGAGCGGCTTTTTATAGTCACTCGCAATGTTCGAGAACACAAGAAATGCGCTTCGGATGGCCAGCAATAAAAGGATCATGCTCCCAGGTACAAGCAGCACGGTGCCCAATGTGTAAGCTGCGCCTGGAAACAGGCTGTATATTGCAACGACGAGTGCCACAATGAAAGTGTTCGTCACTTCCCATGTCGGGGAAAGATAGCGGTTGGCGATGTTAGTGGCCTTTGTTTTGGTCCTTTTCATATAGACCATCGACCAAAAGCCGGCGCCGAAATCCATCGTTGCCATGACAGCATAGATGAATACAAATCCCCACAGGATTGTAATGGCTAATAGAGCATCTGACATGCTTTCTCACCCCTTATGTATTGGAGCCATACAGCGGGACTCCCTTTTCCTTGGTCCGGTTGATATCGTCGAGTACCGTATTTCTTTTGAAATAATACAGAAGCACCAGTACAACCGTCAGTCCGAGAATGACATAAACGGCAGCAAAAAGGACAAATAAGATGCCAAGGTTCCCGGCCGTCGTTACCGAATCCTCAGTTGACAGTACCCGGTAAATTGTCCAGGGCTGTCTGCCTGTGCAGGCGAAAATCCACCCGAATTCAATCCCGAGGACAGCGGCAGGGCCGGACAGCACAAACGCCCACATAAATATTTTTGGGAACCTGTCTTTTTTTAAGAATTTATTCCAGAAAAACGCTACAAAGGAAAGGAGGATCAGCAGACTGCCTATGGCCACCATCCCATTGAAGAGCGTATGGACAAAAAGCGGCGGCCACAATTCTTCCGGAAAATCGTTCAGGCCGATGACCACTGTGTCAAAGCTGTTTCCTGCCAGAAAGCTGAGCGCCCATGGAATTTCAATGCCCCATTTTACCTCCTGTGTCTCCCGGTCGGTAAAGCCTCCGACTGCAAGCGGGGCATGTGACTGCGTCTCAAAAAGCCCCTCCGCGGCAGCGAGTTTTTCCGGCTGGTACTCATGGAGATACTGGGCGGAAGCATGGCCGTTCAAGGCAGTCAGCAATGAGAAAATGCCGCCGACAATCAGGCTCAGCATGAGTGCTTTTTTATGAAAATCATATACCCTTGTCCCGAACTTATTGCGCAGCATCTTAAAAGCAGCCACAGACGCGACTACAAAGGCGCCTGTTGTATAGGCAGAAACAGCCACATGGCCTGCTGTCACGAGAAAGCTTGGATTGAAGAAGGCTGCCCAGGGATCAATGTCTACAATTTCTCCGTTTTCAATCCTGAAGCCCTGCGGTGTCCCTTCAAAGGCATGGACATTTGTTATCAGGACAGCAGAAGCAAATGCACCGAGTGCAACGAGGACAAGGCTCGAAATCCTCATCCACGGAGGGATCCGTTCAGCAGCATAGACATAAATGGACATAAACAATGCTTCAATGAAAAAGGCATAAATCTCAATCTGGAACGGAAGGGCCATGACCCGCCCAATCACTTCCATAAAGCCCGGCCAAAGCAGGGAGAGCTGAACGCCCGCAATGGTTCCTGTCGGAATGCCGACTCCGAGGAGGACAGCAAAGGCTTTTGTCCAGCGCTTTGCCATGATGACATAGTCATGGTCCTTTGTTTTCTGATAAATAAGCTCTGCTGTCAGCATCATCAGCGGCAGCCCAACGCCGATTGTCGCGAAAATAATATGGAAACCCATTGTTGTCCCAAACAGAGAGCGCGCAATTACCAAGTCATTCATATTTATCTTCCTTTCGCCAATTCTTCCATTTACATAGTGTCTGCGATTCATTCTGGAATATGTAAACATTTCCTTGAAAACAGAAAGAAAATGACAGGTGAATTTCGCTCATATAAAAAAGCAGCAGGAATATTACCTGCTGCTGTATCCTTAATTATTCAAGGCTTTCTCTATCCCTTTCAGGTTGTTTTCCATCAGGGTAAAGTAGGTTTCTTTATTATCGATATTTTCATCTGTCAGCACAGACAAATTATGAAGCTGCAGCGATTTGGCGCCAACTTCATTCTGGACGATTTCCGTCAGTTTTGAGCTTACATTCTGTTCAAAAAAGATATAGGTCAAGCCGTGCTCCCTGGCTGTTTTGATAATGTTTTCCAATTCCTTCTGTGTTGGTTCATTGGATGTGGAGAGACCTGAAACACTGATTTGCTCTAAACCATATCTTTTCTCCCAGTATCCGTATGCAGCATGGGAGACAATGATTTCTTTATGTTTTGCAGAATCAATAGTTTCCTTAAATTCATGGTGGAGGGAATCCAGTTCAGCGGCAAGCTTTTGGAAATTTTCTTCAAATTCCTTTTGGCGCTCCGGCATCTTCTCTGCCAGCTCATCTTTAATAGCTTCAGCCAGATCGGCAGCATAAAGAGGATCAAGCCATACGTGAGGATCAACATCGCCATGATTGTGTCCATCATCTTCATGGCTGTGTCCGTCATCTTCATGGCCTTCCGCTTCTGTTCCTTCTTCATGGGCGTGCCCATCTTCTGTACCGGTCATATCAATATTTTCTCCTGCCGCCAGCAATGTTACATTCTCATTCTCGAGGGTGCCTTCGGCTTTGCTCACAAATCCTTCAAGGCCAAGGCCGATGTAAATGAACAGATCTGAATCGGCAAGAGCCATCATATCCTTTTGCGAGGGTTCGAATGTGTGCTCGTCAGCTCCCGGAGGATAGATGGTTTGGGCATCTACATAGCTGCCGCCAATTCTTTCCGCAAAATATTGGAGCGGATATACCGTTGTATACACATTCAGCTGATTTTTTGTATTTTCCTCCGCCTGGTCTGCATTTCCGTCCCCGCAGCCCGCCAGAAAAAGGCTGACCGGCAGCAATAGGGTGAGGAGCATGATTAACTTTCTCATAATAACCGCCTTTCATAAGTAAACCGTATTTATTTCGATTTGATTGTGATACATGATCATATGTTCTTAATGTTGATTATATAATACGTAATCGTTACGATTTTACTAAGTAATCTTACAAAATTTTTCTGTGAAAAGCAAGGGAAAAATTTTGTCTAAGAGAACGGGATTATGTATGCTAGAAGGTAGTGAATCATTATAAAGCCTACAGGAGGATATTATGAAACTGTTACAGCAAATATTAGACCATAACAAGGATTTCGTTGAAAATAAGCGTTACGAGGAGTTTGCAACAACAAAGTTTCCCGATAAACGGATGGTGATCCTGACATGTATGGACACAAGGCTGCTTGAGTTATTGCCAAAAGCCATCAATGTTGCGAATGGGGATGTCAAAATCATCAAGAATGCAGGTGCGCTTGTGGCCCATCCGTTTGGCAGCATCATGCGAAGCATCCTGGTGGCTGTTTATCAGCTGCAGGCGGACGAAGTTTTCGTCATCGGCCATCATGACTGCGGAATGAGCGCCATCAAGCCGGAGCTTGTGATTGAAGAAATGAAGAAGAGAGGCGTGGACGAGTCTGCCTTTGAAACGCTGGCATATTCAGGGATCAATGTAGAAGAGTTCCTTAAGGGATTCAGCTCCGTAAGCGAAAGTGTCGCCCACAGCGCCGATATGATCAAAAAGCACCCGCTCATGCCGAAGGATGTACCGGTCCATGGCCTTGTCATCAATCCGGAAACAGGAAAACTGGACCTGGTGGTTGACGGGTACGGGCAATAGTCATTTCTCGTTTTTCTCAGGAACAGGATCAAAGCCTCCAGGATGGAATGGGTGGCATTTGGTTATTCTGCGCACAGCAAGCCAGCCTCCTTTAAAGGGGCCAAATCTTTTGACGGCCTCCAGACCATAATGGGAGCAGGTCGGGTAAAAACGGCAGGACGGCGGCTTAAGGGGCGAAATGGCAATCTGATAAAAACGGATCAGTCCGATCATCATCTTTTGAAGCATGTACTGCCTCATCCTTTCTACATCATAATTATTGATTATACTGTTTTGGAATCATAAGAGTCCATCTGCATGCATAGTTATGCTGGTAACGGACTGGGAATTTTATTCTATATTAATTTGATGAAAATAGTCGGCTTTTGCGTTATAATTGAAATTAAGACTTATAAGGAGTGATTACATGCCTTCAGTAGAAAGCTTTGAATTAGATCATAATGCCGTTAAAGCTCCATATGTAAGACATTGCGGTGTCCACAAAGTGGGAAGTGACGGAGTTGTTAATAAATTCGATATCCGCTTCTGCCAGCCAAACAAGCAGGCGATGAAGCCGGACACCATCCATACGCTTGAACATCTGCTTGCTTTTAATATCCGTACCCATGCAGAGAAATACGATCATTTCGATATTATTGATATTTCTCCAATGGGCTGCCAGACTGGCTACTATCTTGTTGTCAGCGGGGAGCCGACAGTGGAAGAAATCATTGATTTGCTTGAAGATACATTAAAGGATGCTCTTGAGATCACTGAAATTCCGGCTGCAAACGAAAAACAGTGCGGCCAGGCCAAGCTACATGACCTTGAAGGGGCAAAGCGTCTTATGCGCTTCTGGCTGGATCAAAGCAAGGAAGATCTGAAGCAAGTATTTGCTTAATAGAACGCAGTGCGCAAAAACCGGCATAATGCCGGTTTTTTTGCTGTCAGCTATTATAAAATGGGCGACAGCAGCCTCGATATGGATTCTTTAAGGCGGATGTAAAAACTTCTTTTGCTGTAGCGCTCTGCATCCATCAGGCTGGAAAGTTCAATATCATCACGGAATTTGCCGGCAAGCTGGCCGGATACCTCTTTATCATATATAAAGGCATTGACCTCAAAATTCAGCCGGAAGCTTCTTACATCTATGTTGGCTGTACCGACGGAAGAAATCTTTTCATCAACCACAATGGTTTTGGCGTGAATGAAACCATTATCATAAATATAAATTTCTGCTCCGGTTTTCAGCATTTCCCCGATGTATGAGTAAGTTGCCCAATAGACAAACATATGGTCCGGCTTATTCGGAATCATGATTTTTACTTTTACTCCAGAAAGTGAAGCAATCCGAAGTGCATCAAGCAGGCTCGCATCAGGGATGAAGTACGGCGTCTGGATCATAATGCTCTCCTTAGCCGAGCTGATCATCTTGATATAGCCATTTTTAATCTGTTCCCATTCTGAGTCAGGACCGCTGTTGACGATTTGGATCCCGATATTTCCGCTGCCGGCGCTTTCCGGAAAATACCGGGTATGATAATGGATATCATGGCGGTGTGACGCCTGGTTCCAGTCAAGGATGAATCTTGTCTGGATGGCGTGGACAGCCTCTCCGGTAATCCTCAGGTGGGTATCCCTCCAATAGCCGAAGGAAGGATCCAGTCCCAGATATTCATCTCCGACATTAAAGCCTCCCACATAGCCTACCTTGCCGTCTATGATGGCAAGCTTCCGGTGGTTGCGGTAATTGACCCTGATATTGATAAAAGGGAGCTTTGACGGGAAGAAAGCTTCCACTTCCCCTCCGGCTGCACGCAGCTCCCTGAAGAAACGTTTAGTCACGCCTCTGGAGCCCAATTCATCATACAGGACCCTGACCTTTACTCCTTCTTTTGCTTTTTCGGTTAAAAGGGAAACAAGCCCTCTGCCGAGGTTGTCCTTTTTAAAAATATAATACTGCAGATGGATATGATCCTGTGCCGATTTTATATCGCCGATTAAAGAATCGAATTTCTTCCTTCCGTCGGTAAATATCTCAACTTCGTTATCCTGGGTAAGGACGGCTTCATTATTGATCAAATGCATATAGATCAAATCATAGCTGTCCCTGATGGTTTCATTGCGAAAGGAAAACAATTGATTTTTAATTGATTGAACCTGCTGTCTGATCATTTCATCTATGCCGACCTTTTCCCGGTCCTCCCATTGAAACATCTTCCTTCGCGCAAGGTTCTGGCCAAACAGGAAATACATGATGAAACCAAGAATCGGTATGAAAAATAAGACCATCAGCCACGCCCAGGTGCCTCCTGCGTCCCTCCGCTCCAGGAAAATAACAATGATGGCAAAAATCACATTCAGCACAAAAATCAGACTGATAAATATCGAATAAACATCCATGAAAAAACACTCTCCCTGCTAAGGCAAAACCGCTTGCATCCAGCAGTCTGACGGCCGGCATCAATAATAGGATAGTGCCGGCCGCTTATGCACCGTTTCAAATGGCAATTAGAATAGGTGTTTAAGCCTTGTTTTCTGTCTCTGTTTGCTCTGCTTCTGTATTTTCCCCCTCTTCATTTTTCAGGTGGGGGTTGTTCTCAATTGGATCGACGGTATGTTTATACGTATAAGCCTTGGAGGTTGTGACAACACTCAGGAGCAGTACGACTAAAACAATAATGATGCTTATAATTAAAATGATATACATGATTTCCCTCCTTTTGAATAGACGGGAAGAACAGCTGCCCACATGCTTCTGTATTTTTCCCTTTAAATTGCCTGATAATCGCGGGTTTTCCAATATTCGTATTTTATCATGAAACATTGGCCTGGTGGGTTTTCATAAAAAAAGCAGCAGCATGTTTTTAAAAAACGGAGGGTGGGTACTATAAAGAAGGGAGGTTGATAGTATGTCAAATCAATTAGT
Source organism: Cytobacillus sp. T106 (assembly GCF_040492155.1). Taxonomy (NCBI): domain Bacteria; kingdom Bacillati; phylum Bacillota; class Bacilli; order Caryophanales; family Bacillaceae; genus Cytobacillus; species Cytobacillus sp. T106. The sequence goes on from NZ_JBEUMK010000001.1 coordinate 28,751, forward strand.
ACAAGCAGTTAATAAACAGGTGGCCAATTGGACGGTATTATATGTAAAGCTCCATAATTACCACTGGTACATAAAGGGCCGCCACTTCTTTACCCTTCATGAAAAATTTGAGGAGCTGTACAACGAGGCAAATGAACATATCGATGTTCTTGCTGAAAGGGTGCTTGCCCTGGAAGGCAGCCCTGTTGCTACGATGAGGGAATGCCTTGAAATGGCTTCTGTTGAAGAAGCGTCAGGCTCTGAAAAAGAAGAGGATATGGTCAGGAGCATCTGCAATGATTTCATCAAGATGGAGGATGAACTGCAAAGTGCCATCGAAATTGCTGAAGAGGCAAATGATGAGGGCACAGCGGATATGCTGCTGTCTGTGAAGCAGAGCTTGAAAAAGCATATTTGGATGTTCAAAGCATTCTTAGGATAAGGATAAAAAGCATCCGGCAGCTGCCGGATGCTTTTTTGGTATGCAAAAAAAGAAGAGAAAGGAGCAGCCTGGAATATGATACTGGCTTTTCCTTTCTCTATTTATGTATCAATTTAATGAATATTCCGCTGAGGAAATATCGGATGCCTTTCCTGGCCGTAGTCCTCATTGGCAAATTTGCCCTTCAGGCTTTCGATTAAATAAAGGCCCATCAGGCTGTAAAGCTCCTGCTTATCCATTTCCTTCAGGAGGGAAAGAAGGTCATCATAGCTCATTTCCTCAAGAAAAGCGAATGCAAGCATATCAATGTCTTCCTCATCCCCTGTCAGCTTTCCGCGGTACAATTCGTAGAGCTCGTCAACAATTTTCATATGGTACACCTCCTCAAGATGGATTGCTAATGTATATTCGCGGCGGCCAGGAAAAATCCTGCCCGCCAGTCTTTCTATATTATATTTAGTAAATACCCTTCATTATGAAAAGTATTCCCCGAGAATAAAATTGCCTTCCTTGAGGGAAACAAAGATAAGAAGGAAATAAAAAGGGGATGACCAGGATGGAAAATAGGAAAGTGTATTATATAAGCGTTGCCAGCGGAGAAATATCCCAGAGTTCAGACAGTTCGCCCTGGAATTTTAAAATAGAGGCCAATGACGAAGAAATCACCAGGCTTAGGGAGTATTTTGACCAGAATCACTCAACTGACTGGCAGAATTTCTTCCGTGCCCATGTTCCGTATGTCCAGTATCATTATGACCGGGAGAATGATGCCTATGATGAAGGCCTGGCCGGGGCATACAAAATGATTTATGAGCTTGGGGATGAAGAAGCCAGGAAGCATATTGATGAGATGGGTATTCTTGGGGGGAGAAATTAAAAAAGTTTCCTATACTTCGTTTCAGGCGAATGAGGAAGGTATAAGAAGTATCTTGTTACTACTGTGCTTTACGAATATATTTCTAACAGTCAAGTCTTTTCATTGGATCTGTTTTCCTGTCTGGCCTGCGGGGTACAGTTGCCCAATTTATTTCAAAGCCCTGTTGATTGGAGTGCAAGGCACGTAGACTCCTGCGGGATTGCAGCGGCAAAGCTGAGACCCCGCAGGAGGTACGACGAGGAGGCTCAGCGCCGCCCCGCGGAAAGCGAAGTGCCTGGAACGCAAATCAACAGCCCCATTAAAGGAAGGATTTTTTTAGTTGAACTTCAGCGCACGATGCCCTATGCAGGTAAAAAGACTTTTCACAATAAAATACATAATCGGGGCAAGGAAATCTTTCCCCGCCCCGATTATGTTTGCTATTTTACATCTCCATTTCAACTGCTGTGTCCAAAACCTCTTGAGGGATTGTGATTTCTTTTACCTCGTTGTAGTCTGAGTATTTGCCCTCGATTTTTTGATTGAGTGAGACTGTCTGCCCTTCAACTGCCATTTCCATAGTCATATCCATATTCAGTGATGAAGGATAGAAAGTTTCCTTATCAACCAGAATGGTGTACTCGACGTTTTCAATCTTCATATTGTTAAATACTTCTTCATCGGCAGCCATTTCCGGCGGCAGTGTATCAGCCATTGTTTCTTTCATAAGTTCAGTGAATTTTTCTCCTGATGCTTTCAGTTTGAGAATGAAATGATTGTCGTCCTGTTCAAATGTGAAGTCATCTGTAAATTCCTGCAGCTTTTTTAATTCTTCAGCCGGATTTGTCTGCTGACCGGACATTTGGATCAGCTGGTCTGACATTTCTTTGGGAAACTTCATCCATGTTTCTCCAGCGGGGTCATACATGAACATGCCTTCTTCAGTAAAATAGCTTTCAGTCTCATAAGTTTCACCGGACTGGTCCTGGGACATGGCCGTTTTTTGGTAAAAGGCCATTGGCTCTGTAACGACATCCATCTGGATATCAGAGCTGATATTCATGTTTTCTTCCTCCTGGCCGGCGCTGATCATCTGATCCATTGTCATATCGACCGAAAAGCTATTTAGGTTTTCTGAAGCCTCTGTCGTTTTATCCAAAACTTCCTCAAGCGTAAGGTCAGATTCATTCTCTGCTGTTTCGCCATTTTCTGCAGCCGTGCCATTTTCATCTGAGTTATTGCTCTCACTGACAGGGGCAGCCGTCTGGTTGCATGCTGCCAGCATGAATAAAAGGATGAGGCTAGCTGCTAATGATAGAATTTTTTTCAAAATATACACTCCTCTGTTAGTATTTGTTATCTTTTTTACGGACGGTTTGCCGAAAAGTTTCGAGAATTGCCTAATATGGTCCATTAAGCCTAAATATAAATATCCTGATTACGCTCCCTCCCTTTATAACACGCCCTATACAGGGATATTTATGTATCCACTGCGAGTTTCATAGGAAAATTGTATGGATTCACAGGTCCTTTCCCTATTTAGGAAGAGCTTAATCTGTTTTTATATGAAAAATTTACCTGTATGCGCTGCGAAAGTGGTTTCCTGCTGAAAGCTTCTTCTATAATAGAGAAAAAGGAAAACAGGAGTGGACTTGAATGGAAGTTTTCAAAGATTACAATGGGGGGACTGTCAGACTGTCTTTCCAGAAGGGATCATTCCTTGAAAAAGCAAAGCATGTCCTTGTCATATGCCGGTATGAAGATAGCTGGCTTTTGACGGATCACCAGGAGAGGGGCTGGGAGTTCCCGGGCGGAAAATGTGAAGCGGGAGAAACGATTGAAGAGGCAGCAAGGAGAGAGGTTCGGGAAGAGACAGGAGCCCTGCTTGATGATCTGCGGTTTATCGGCGAATATGAGGTAAAGCTGGATGGCCTGTCTTTTGTAAAGGCCATTTACTGGGGGCATGCAGCAGAGCTGGAGAAAAAGGATTCTTATCTGGAGACGGATGGACCGGTTCTATTTAAAGGGGATTTGCTGGCGGAGAGGATGGACAGCCGCTTCAGCTTCATCATGAAGGATGACGTGGTAAAAAGGAGCATTGAAATGCTGGAAGGAAAGCTTTGAAGGGCAACAGCCTTCCGATTGGCAAGTGCATCAAAATTGGCGGTCGGAGGGTACTCCCAAGCCGGCAAGTCGGTATCTGCTGCGGTGCTTTCCCGCTTCATTTTTTTAGTTTTTAACATAAACGTTTTACCAATAAATATAAGCAGACTGCAACCTTGACCCAATTTTTTTTAAAAACTTTGTTGATTGGAGTGGAAGGCACGTAGACTCCTGTGGGAGATAGCGGCAAGGCTGAGACCCCACAGGAGCGGCAGCGACGAGGAGGCTCAGCGCCGCCCCGCGGAAAGCGAAGTGCCTGGAACGCAAATCAACAGCCCCATTAAAGGGCAGGGGAAAATTGAAACGCCCAGGCTGGCAACATTCAGCTTTTAATCAGTTTTTTCTCGAGCAGATCCACAAGCTGGTACATAATAGTGGCAAAGACAGCGATGACGAGGAGCGACAGCATGACAAGCGTAAAATTGAACACCTGGAACCCGTAAATGATCATATAGCCAAGTCCTTTTGAAGAAACCAGGAATTCTCCGACAATCACTCCGACCCAGGACAGGCCGACATTGACCTTCAATGTGGAGATGATGACAGGGAAGGAAGCTGGAAGGATGGCTTCCTTAAAGCATTGGGCCCTGGTGGCGCCAAAGGTCTGGAGCACCTTCAGATAGTTGGGATCCACTTCCTTAAAGGATGTATAAACGACTATGGTTGTAATAATGACTGATATGATGGCGCCCATGGCGACGATGGATGTAAAGCTCGGACCGAGGGCAACAATCAGGATTGGCCCGAGAGCAACCTTGGGCATGGCATTCAGTATGACAAGATACGGATCCAGTATTTTCTGGATGATAGGAGACCACCAGAGAATGGCAGCCAGCAATGTACCAAGGAAGGTTCCCAGGACAAAGCCGAACACAGTTTCCGAAAGGGTGATTCCGAGGTTGGCCAGGAGAGAGCCGTCGCTCAGCTTGGACAGGAACAGCTCCCATACCTTTGATGGCGAGCTGAAAATCAGCGGATTGATCCATTCGTTCCTGCTGAATATCTCCCAGCCGGCAAAAAAGAAAGCGAATATGACCAGCTGAAAAAAGCGGACCCGCCTTTTCTCGCTTCTCAGCCCCTTCTTGTATTCAAGATGCAGGGCTTCAATCCTGTTATTCTGACTCAAGGGACTCCATCTCCTTCCATACAGTCTGGAACAATGTAGAATATAAAGAATGGCTTCTGGCCTGAAAAGGGCTGAGATTCCGCAGTTCATCCGGGATGTGGAAGGTTTTATGGAGCCTTCCGGGGCGAGGGGAAAACATGAATATCCTATCGCTCATCGCAATGGCCTCGCCGATATCATGTGTCACAAGGATGGCCGTTTTTCCGAAAGCTTTCAGCGTGCCTGAGACAAGGTCTTCAAGCTTCAGTTTAGTCTGATAGTCAAGGGCGGAGAAGGGCTCGTCGAGCATCAGCAGCTTTGGTTCTGCAGCAAGGGTGCGCACCAGGGCCACCCGCTGGCGCATGCCTCCCGACAGCTGTTTGGGGAACTGTTTTTCAACACCGGATAATCCCATTTCAGCAAGCAGGCTGAAAGCATAATCCCTTTTGCTTCCGGTGTCTTCTCCTGCAAGCTTTAAGCCGATCAAGATGTTCTCCCCGATTGTTTTCCAGGGGAACAGATAGTCCTGCTGGAGCATATAACCGATCTTCCGTTCAGAAACATTGACTGGGCGCCCCTCAAGAGAGACCTTGCCCTCTGAGGGTTCTATAAGGCCTGCAATAATGGACAGAAGCGTAGTCTTTCCGCAGCCGCTTGGGCCAAGGAAGGAGACAAATTCCCCTTCCTTAATGCTTAAGGTAATATCAGAGAGGGCCGTGTTTGCAGTGTTTTTGGTAAAATAAGTATGATTGATCTGTTCAATCTCGAGAAAGTCCATTTTTTCACCCTCCGTTTCTTTAAATTCAGAGCCTTGCCTACTTCATCACTTTTTCGGCAATTTCTGTATTAACTAATGTTTCATGATCAATCCGTTTTGGAAGTTCGCCGGCCTCATCCATAATATCCTGGAGGTTTTTCCATTCCTCTTCATCCAATATAGGATCAGCTGCAAACGAGCCTTGGCTTCTGTAGCGGTCCACTACCATTTCGATGATGTCAAGGTCAGTGTCCTCGAAATATTTCTGGATTACTTCAGCAGTTTCCTGGGGCTCATGCGAATCAACCCACTGCTGTGCCTTATAGATTGCACGGGCAAATTTCTCAACCGTTTCACTGTTTTCTTTCATATAGCTTTCTTTTGCCATAAAGGTGGTATAAGGTACATGACCGGATTCTGTGCCAAAGGAGGCGACAATATGCCCTTTGCCTTCTTTTTCAAACACGCTGGCAGTCGGTTCGAAAAGCTGAACGAATTCACCTGTGCCTGAAGCGAAGGCTGGAGCGATATTGGCATAATCTACATTTTGGATCAGGTTTAAATCTTCCTGGGGATCAATTCCATGCTTCTTCAATACAAACTCCCCTACCATCTGAGGCATTCCGCCTTTGCGCTGGCCAAGGAAGGTTTTCCCCTTCAGCTGATCCCATGTAAAGTCGTCGATCTTTTCCCGGGATACGAGGAAGGTTCCATCTGTCTGTGTCAGCTGCGCGAAATTGATGACAGGATCATTTGTGCCCTGGCCGTATACATAGATGGAGGTTTCCGATCCGACAAGCGCCACATCTGCTCCATCCGAAAGAAGGGCTGTCATCGTTTTATCTCCGCCAGGGGTGGTTGTCAGTTTGACATCAAGGCCTTCTTCTTTGAAAAATCCCTTTTCAATGGCAACATATTGGGGAGCATAGAAGATGGAACGGGTAACTTCCGCAATCCTGACAGTCTGGACTTCGTCTTTGCCGCAAGCCGCCAGCGGCACCAGCAGTACAAATACAGCCAGCAAAGAAAAACCTATTTTTAAAGCTCTTTTCATGCTATTGCCTCCCGTGTGTAAAGGTGTGTGTTCTTATCTAAGCTATCGTATGATTTGGGCAAAAAATGTGTGAATGCCCAGGAACGGAAATTTAAAGGAAGGCTTTGTGCCTATTATTCTGCAGGGTTAAGGAGATGAGAATTGATGGAAGAAATGATTATAGACAGGCAGCGCTATCCTTCCCCAAACCCTGCCATTGAATTGAGCCTTATCACTTATACAGCCGGGGGATTAAAGATTAAAGGCCTGCTGGCAGAGCCGAAGGATGGGGAGATATATGATGGATTCCTTTATTTGCGGGGCGGAATCAAAAATGTGGGGAAAGTCAGGCCGGGGCGGATTGTCCAATTTGCTTCAGAAGGTTTCATTGTATTTGCGCCATTTTACCGGGGAAACCAGGGAGGGGAAGGGAATGAAGATTTTGCAGGTGAAGACAGGGAAGATGCATTTTCAGGCTTCCGCCTTCTTCAGAATCATCCCCGTGTAGATAAAGTCCATATTTTTGGCTTTTCCAGGGGAGGAGTCATGGCGCTCCTTGCAGCCATCCATCATCCTGAAGCGGCATCTGTCGTTACATGGGGCGGAGTCAGCGATATGGCATTGACGTATGTGGAGAGGAAGGATTTGCGGAGAATGATGAAGCGGGTAATTGGGGGAACACCGGTTAAATATCCTGAACGGTACGAAAGCAGGACCCCCCTCTACCATCTTGAGGATATGGGGCCTCCCGTGCTGATCATTCATGGAGCTAAGGACCACAATGTTTCTGTCGAGCACGCCTACAGGCTTGAAAAGCGGCTGAAGGCATTGGGGAAGCCGGTCGAGAGCTGGTATTTCAACGAATATACCCACTACTTCCCGCCGGCTGTCAACCGCAGGGTGGTTTCCGATTTAACTGCATGGATGAAAAAACAGGCTGAATACTGTACTATAAGAGTAGATTAGAGAATGAAGGAGAGATATCCTATGGGAATGCCTTTGGAATTAAATACAATGATTGTGACAAAGGGCAGGGAAACCAGGCTTGAAGACAATTATTTTACTCTTGAAAAAGAAGGCTACAGGATTTATCCGCTGGACATCCCCGTAGAAGTCCGCAAAACAAAAGAAGCTGATCTAAGCGGAACTGCCCTGATCAGGAAGCTTGAAATGCAAGATGGAAAAACACGCATCACCTATCAGCTGGTAGCACTGAATTCGACTAACTAAAAAGGCAGGCCCCTGTGATGGAGGCCTGTTCATTTTTTGTAAACGGCCGAAGAGGAAAGATTAGTGAAGCGGACCGATATACAGCGATTCTGGACGAAAGATCGCATTGTTGTCGGCCTGTTCAATTACGTGTGCTGTCCAGCCTGCTATCCGGGCAGCAGTGAATGTAGGTGTAAAGAGGGAGGAATCCATCTTCAGGGCTTTCATGATGGCTGCTGCGTAATATTCGACATTTGTATATAATGACCGGCCCGGCTTATATTCCCCCAGAAGCCTCAATGCTGTTTTTTCCGTTTCCAGCGCCATATCAAGCCATGTATCATGGCCGGCAAACTGCTGAAGCTTATCCTTTAATGCTGCTGCCCGCGGATCCAGCGTTTTGTATATGCGATGGCCAAACCCCATCAGCTTTTCCCCCCGCACCAATTTCTCCCTGATGACAGCTTCTGCATCTCCCCGCTCCATTATTTCATCCAGCAGCTCTATCACTCCTGATGGAGCCCCTCCGTGAAGCGGGCCTTTCATTGTGCCGATTGCTGAAGTAATGGCTGAAATAAGGTCTGATTCTGTGGATGCAGTCACTCTTGCTGAAAAAGTCGAAGCATTCATCCCATGTTCCATTGTAAGAAGCAGATACGTTTCCAAAGCCTCTGAATGGGCCTTTTCAGGGATTTGTCCCTTCAGCATATAAAGATAATTGGCAGCATGGCCCAAAGAGGGTTCAGGATCTACCGGCTGCTTCCCTTCCAGCAGCCGGCTCCTGAAAGCGATCATCACTGGTATGAGAGCGGTCAGCTGGACAGCCTGCCTTACTGCAGGCTTTTCCAGGCTTCCTCCAAGTGAGGATACAGCGGTTCTTAACACGTCCATCATGCTGAAAGACACGGGCATGGCTGTTATAATGCTGGCCACATGCGGAGGAATCGCCCTGAATGAGTGGAGTTCAGTCTTCAAATCGTCCAGTTCCCCGCGGGCGGGCAGGCGGCCATGCCAAAGCAGGAAAGCTGCTTCTTCAAAAGAGCACTTCCTGGTCAGTTCTCCGATTTCATAGCCCCGGTAAATCAGCTGTCCCTTCAATCCATCCACATGGCCAACGGAGGTTTCAGCAGCAATGATTCCTTTTAATCCTTTAGCAATCATTCTCATTCTCCTTTCCTTATCTGCTTTCATTGTATAAAATATTAATTATTAAGAAAATTAATTATTTTTAATTGAAATGATTAAGAAAATTAATCAGGAAGGGTGGAGCTATGGATTTAAGCTGGGTGACAACATTTATTGCAGCGGCAGAGACTTGCAGCTTCCGGAGAGCGGCAGACCTGCTTTATATCTCACAGCCTACTGTTACAGTTCATATAAGGCAGCTGGAAAAAGAGACCGGGGCATCTCTTTTTGAACGGGGAGGCAGAAAGGTGGAACTGACCGAAGAAGGCAGAAGATATCTGGAACACTGCCGGAAGCTGATGGCTGTCCATCAGGAAAGTCTCGAAGATTTGCAGTCCATTTCACAGGGGTTCACTTCATCGCTGAATATTGCTATTTCCCCGCTGGTTGCTGATACCATCCTTCCATATGTACTGAAAAGCTATATAAAACAGCATCCAGAGGTCGAGATTTCAGTCGTCATCGCTGATTCTTCCGATATAGAAGGAGCTGTCAGCAAGGGGGTTGTGGATATTGGCCTTTCATGTCTTCCGGCCGCTGACCCGCAAATGATATCAGAGCTTCTATACAATGACAGGGTAATGCTTGTCGCCGGACATGACGGGAGAGATTCGGAAAGTGCCCCGCCCCTTGATGAAGAAGAGGTTCTCTTGTCTGCCTATCTTCTGACACATAACCACCCAGGCTATTGGGACCAGCTTTGCAGGGCGGTAAAGATTCGTTATCCCCGCGTGAAAATGATGCGGGTGTCGCAGACGCATATAACCAAGCGCTTTATAGCCGAAGGCCTTGGTGTATCTTTCCTGCCTGAGTCGACTGTGAGGCGGGAGCTTCTGGAAGGACGGCTTTTGGAGGTAGAGTGCAGGAATATACAGCTGCCGGAAGCAGCTGCCTATGCAATCATGCGGTACAGCCATTCAAAGCAGAGGGAATTTTTAAGCTTTCTATCCAATTACAGAATCTAAAAGAGGGCAAACTGCTGCATGTTGTTTTGAAGCCTGGCTGAAAAGGAATGGATAAGCAGGGAGATGATAACAGTGGCATTTGATTATAAAATGGACTTTGAACAGATCGATTTCCGCAAAAATCCGGAGAAATACAGGGTTGGGAGAGGGGAGCAGGGGGTGCTGCTGGTCGAACCATATAAAAGTGAAATTCTTCCCCATTGGCGTTTCCGGACGCCGGAGATTGCAAAGGAGTCATCGGAAAAGATTTATCAGCTTTATTTGGAGTATAAGAAAAAAGGAGATTTTCCCGGCATGGACATGAGCCGTAAATTCATTCAGATGGGTTATACGCGTGCAAGGCGGTATGCGAATTATAAAGGCGGACGCAAGTATGATGATGATGGGGAGGTAAAGGAAAGGACCCTTGATGAGGAAAAAGCGGAGTCGGCACGTATTTTTAAGGAAAAATGGAACCTGATCAGAGAGGACCAGGAGTACCTGGAACTAAAAAAAGCCCATCAAAAGAAATATGGATAGAACAGCAAGCCGTGCCAGGATTCCGGGCACGGCTTGCTGCTTTTACCTATTCACTGTTAAAAGAATCTCAGCTTTAATCAATAGTCAGGCCTCTGAAGGACCGCCTTTTTCCTCGATTTCAGCCGGTACGTCTGTGAATTTTTTGAAATTGGCCCTGAATTGGGCGGCAAGCTCTTTTGCTTTTTCGGCATATGCTTCCGGATCTGCCCATGTTTTTACTGGCTGAAGGACATCATCAGGAACACCAGGCACGTGAAGCGGAATCTCAAGGCCAAAGATTTCATCTTTTGCTGTCTCAGCATGATTCAGTTCACCGATCAAAGCAGATTGAACCATTGCGCGTGTGTAGGCAAGCTTCATGCGGCTGCCTGTTCCGTACTCCCCGCCTGTCCAGCCTGTATTGACAAGGAAGACGTTGGCATTATGCTCGCTGATTTTCTCGCCGAGCATTTGAGCATACCTCATTGCCGGCAAAGGCAGGAACGGTGACCCGAAGCAGGTTGAGAATGTGGCCTGCGGGGAAGTGATGCCGCGCTCAGTTCCGGCAAGCTTTGACGTATAGCCGCTTAAGAAATGGTACATGGCCTGCTCTTTAGAAAGCTTGGAGATTGGAGGCAGTACCCCAAACGCATCCGCCGTCAGGAAAATAATCGTATTCGGATGGCCGGCGACGCTAGGATCGACGATATTGTCGACAGCCTGGAGCGGATAGGCCGCACGGGTATTTTCAGTCAATGTATTATCGTCATAATCCGGAAGGCGTGACTCCTGATTGACGATGACATTTTCCAGGACAGATCCGAAGCGGATGGCGTCAAAAATCTGCGGCTCCTTCTCGCGTGTCAGGCCGATGCATTTTGCATAGCATCCACCCTCGACATTGAAAACTCCTGTTGATGACCAGCCGTGCTCATCATCTCCGATCAGGCGGCGGTTTGGATCAGCGGAAAGTGTCGTTTTCCCTGTTCCGGACAGCCCGAAGAAAAGGGCCACATCGCCTTCTGTGCCGACGTTTGCCGAACAGTGCATAGACAGGATGCCGTTTTCCGGAAGGACATAATTCATGATAGAGAATATCGACTTCTTGATTTCCCCGGCATATTCCGTGCCGCCAATCAATATAGTCCTGCGCTCGAAGGATACAATGATGAACGTCTCGGACTGTGTCCCGTCAATAGCCGGATCTGCTTTAAAATCAGGGGCGGAAATGACAGTGAAGGCAGCTTCATGTTCGAGCAGCTCTTCTTCAGAAGGACGTATGAAAAGCTGATGGGCAAAAAGATTGTGCCATGCATATTCATTGATTACTTGAATAGGAAACCTGTGCTTTGTGTCGGCTCCTGCAAAACCTTTAAACACGTAAACTTCTTCTTTATCTTTTAAATGATCGATCACTTTAGTATAAAGACTGGAAAAGATCTCTTCGGAAATAGGCTGGTTCACTGGTCCCCAGTCGATCTTATCCTTCACGGATGCTTCTTCAACAATATATTTATCCTTTGGCGACCGGCCGGTATATTTTCCGGTTGTGGCGCAGATTGCACCAGTTGCCGTCAGGACGCCTTCCTGTTTATTCAGTACTTTTTCCACAAGCTGGGGTACAGACAATTGCATTTGAATATTCTGGCCTTGCAATAGGGTGCTGAGTTCGTTTGGGATGCTTACAGAATTCATCTGATGAATACCTTCCTTTGCCAATTTGTTTTTGAAAGTGATTACATCTCAAAAATAGTATAACACATTTAAATTATTAATCTATACTATTTAACTTTTTTCCTTGTGTTAACAAGAAATTGTAACAATTCACCTATTCTGAGAGGAAAGCTGCATAATTTTTTGTTGTTAAGGGTAAAAAAATAACAAAGTCAAGGGATATTTCGTGAATATATATTGACAATATGGTGAACGAAGAGGGATAATAAGGAAAAAAGGGGAGCGATAAGCATGAACAGCAATCAAAAGGTTATAATCTTCACCAAAAATATCGGCGGAGCCATCCTGGCAGCTGGAATTCTCACTTTTCTGGCTGGATTTTTTGCAAACGGTTCCAGCTTACTGACTCCTATCGGAATCGGAATGGTCATCGGAGCAGTTTTCATTTTCCTCATGGGCATCTTCTTTAAAGCAACAGAAGAAATGCTCGAAAAAACAGAAGGCTGCAGACTGACAGTACAGCACAAAAAATAGGAGCGTCGGATGACGCTCCTTTTATTTTGCAGGAAAAAGGGGACTGAGAAAGCTTTTCAGTCCCCTTTTTGATTTCTAGGTGCCACATAAGATCTGATGTTCTGATTTCCTTATCTCTCTTAGGTATAGTAATGGCAATAAATCGCCGGAACCCGAAAGCACAAAAAGTTAAGTAAGCCTGTTGATTGGAGTGGAAGGCACGAAGACCCCTGCGGGATTGCAGCGAAAATGTTGAGACCCCACAGCGCGGAGCGCGAGGGGGGTCAACTTCGCCCCGCGGAAAGCGAAGTGCCTGGAACGCAAATCAGCAGTCCTCATTTATACGGGGGGCGTTCAAAAGAGCAGACCTTCCCGGACCTGAATGTGGGAATCAGTGACAGGTTGTAAAATAAGTGGATGAATTCCCCCTACTTTCTAAAAAGCTTTAAAAATAGCTCAAATAGACGGAGAAATTCCGGCTATCAACTCAAAAAACAGGAAAAAGGGCAACTTCGCTTCCCTTAACCGGAAAATCTCCGCTTATTTATGCCCGCCATCCCATATTCAGCAGCCTAGCCAGAAAATCTCCGCTTATTTTATGGCTTGCTGGCCACTCAAGTAAGGGGAAGACTTCCAGATTTTTATAAACAATCCTTCACTAAACTGCTCAATCATTCGAATAAGTCTCTCATAAAGTGATACCACAAAATGTAAACTGTTCTTGGTTATAAGAATAAGCAACGACCCTTTACGAAATGAGCCAATCTTTATTCTGAGGTACAGTAATGGATTAATGAAATGCCGGAATCAAACCTGCAAAAAAGTTAATTAGTCCTGTTGATTGGAGTGCAAGGCACGTAGACTCCTCATAAAATGCATGCGCATTTTTCTCGTGCGAAGAAACATCGAGGAAGAGGATTCAACGTCCTGCGGGATTGCAGCGGCAAAGCTGAGACCCCGCAAGAGCATGCTCTGAGGAGGCTCAGCGCCGCCCCGCGGAAAGCGAAGTGCCTGGAACGCAAATCAACAGCCTTCATTTATAAGGCAAAAAAAAATAGGAGCGCCATTTTGACGCTCCTATTTTTTATGGTTAAAGCAAGGCGCTTCCGCTTTTAGTCTTACATATAACCCCAAATCATGGTAAGCAATGTACCAAACACAGTCACCAGGGCTATAAAGATCGAATAATAAATATTGGTGAAAATCGTTCCTTTGTCATCTGATTCTCCTGCGTGCATGAATACGACCAGCTGCAGTGCAGCCTGTATGAATGCCGTAATAACAAGGATCGTCAGCCCGACTGCATAGGACATGTCAAAGAAGTAAACCATGAGGGCCACTGCTGTCAGGATTAGTGAGAATACAAAGCCCATCACTTGTTTGCGAGGAAATAATTCGCTCATTGTTTACATCAGTCCTTTCAGGTAAATGAAGCTGAAGATGAAGATCCACACAACATCAAGGAAGTGCCAATACAGTGAAAAGATGAATGACTTATTGGCAGTGTGGGGATTCAATCCGCGTTTTTTCACCTGCAGCATGATTGCCAGTCCCCAGAAAATCCCGAACGTAACGTGGAGTCCGTGAGTCCCCAGTGTAGTGAGCAGGATCGCTGTAAAGGCGCTTGTCTGAAGTCCTGCACCGATATGGACATAGTGTATGAACTCGTATATTTCTACACTCAGGAATCCAAGTCCAAGAAGGATGGTAATCCCAAAGAATGCAAGCATCGCTTTTTTATTGCCGAGCCTCATGGCATGAATCGCCAGCCCGATCGTAAAGCTGCTCGTCAAAAGAACAAATGTCTCTATCAAAACAGGTGAGATCTCAAAGATTTCACCGGCAGACGGACCGCTTCCGGTCCTGTCCACCAAGGTAAAATATCCGGCAAAGAGTGTTGCGAAAAGCATGATTTCCGCACCAAGGAAAATCCAGAATCCCAATATCTTTGTCTTATTTTCTTCAGTACTAAATTCAAGCGGCAGCGAGTGATCTATTTTCATTAGTTAGCACCCCGCATATTAGTTTCATTTTCAGTTTTTTCGATTTCCTTAACCGGGATATGGTAGCCATAATCCTTTTGGAACGACCATACTGCCATGCAGGCAAAGATTCCGATCGTTGTGATGATGACTGGAATCCACATAGCAAAGATGAAGGAGAAGCCCCATGCAAAGAAGATGCAGCTTAAGATAAATGGCAAGCCGCTGTTATTCGGCATATGGATTTCTTCATATTTGCCAGGGAATAGGTTGTGTCCGTGTTTCTTCGCATCCCAGAGGCCTTCAGAAGTCTTCACCTCAGGCAGTACGGCAAAGTTATATACCGGCACCGGTGTGTTTGTCGCCCACTCAAGGGAACGTGCATCCCAAGGATCTGAACCGATATCTCTTGAAGCATAGCGTGTGCTGTAATACACATTGTATACAATCAGGGCGAATCCGACAGCAAGCCCTGCAGCTCCAATAAAGGAAAGCATATTCCAGATGCCGTATCCAGTAGCTTCAGAATAAGTGTACGCGCGGCGCGCCTGTCCGTCCAATCCTGAGAAGAACATCGGCATGAAAGCAAGGAGTGTACTCATGGAGATAATCCATGCAGTCAGCTTCCCGATCTTTTCGTTCAGGATGTAGCCGAACATTTTCGGCCAGTAGAAATGGAAACCGGCAAGCATCGCGAAAACTACACCCGGAATAATAACCATATGGAAGTGGGCAACCAGGAACATTGTATTATGATACTGGTAATCCGCAGCCGACATTCCGAGCATGACACCTGTTACCCCGCCGATTGTGAAAATCGGGATGAAGAGAAGGGAATAAAGCATTGGCGTCGTAATCGTAATTTTCCCTTTCCAGAGCGTCAGGAGCCAGTTGAAGATCTTAACTCCGGTCGGCACGGCAATCGCCATGGTTGTAATAGAGAAAATACTGTTTGTCAAAGCTCCCTGGCCCATTGTAAAGAAGTGGTGGGTCCAGACAAGGAAGGACAAGAGTGAAATGATCACCATGGATCCTACCATTGATTTATAGCCATAAAGGTTCCTGCGTGCGAACGTTGAGATGATCTCGCTGTATATACCGAAAGCAGGAAGTATCAGAATGTATACCTCAGGGTGTCCCCATACCCAGAAGAAGTTTGCCCACAGCATATCCATACCGCCATTGCTGGTCGTAAAGAAGTTGGTGGCAAATAATCTGTCAAGAGATCCCATTGCAAGAGCAACAGTCAGTACAGGGAAAGCAAATACGATAATGATGCTGGCAACAAGTGATGACCATGTGAACATTGGCATTTTCATCAATGTCATGCCAGGAGCACGCATCCTGAGGATGGTGGTTACCATATTGATACCGGTCATCAATGTACCCAAACCAGCGATTTGCAGTGAGAACATATAATAGTTGGTTCCGACTGATTCGCTGAACTCAGTCCCTGCAAGAGGGAAGTAGGAAGTCCAGCCGGCATCAGGCGAACCGCCGATTACGAATGAGATGTTCAGCAGCATGGCACCCATGAAGAAGAGCCAGAAGCTGAGTGCATTAAGTTTAGGGAAAGCAACGTCGCGTGCCCCGATTTGGAGCGGCACAACAAAGTTCATGAAAGCCATGATGAATGGCATTGCCATGAACAGAATCATAACTGTTCCGTGCGTTGTGAAAATTTCATTATAGTGCTGTGCGTCAAGGAGGGTATTGTCCGGCACAGCCAGCTGGGCACGCATCATGATGGCATCTGCGCCGCCTCGGAAAAGCATGAGCAGGGCAGAAATCAGATACATGATCCCAATCCGTTTATGATCGACTGTTGTCAGCCATTCTCTCCACAGATAGCCCCATTTTTTAAAATAAGTCAAGCCTGCAATGATGGCAATAACCGTTAAACCTATAGCAACCATTGACGCATAGATTACAGGGCTGGGATGCGGAATGGCAAAACGTTCAAAGAATTCCATAGGATTTTAAACTCCTTTCTAGGGTAGCGGGTCTGTTCTTATTAATGGCCTTCATGTTCTGAGTGGCCATTGTCGCCAGATCCGTCCTCTTCCATATCCATATGTTCATGATCTGAGTCAGCATCATGGCTGTCAGAGCTGGAACCATGGTTATGGCCGCCATGCTCGCCTTCAGGTGCGGGCATGAAATCAAGATGTGTTCCGGTATAAGTCGACTGTCCAAGATGCCCCGGTTCAAGCAGTTCATTGAATTTTTCTTCCGTAAGAGGCTCAGCCGTATCTTTCACGTCATCAACCCATTGGTCAAACTCTTCCTGCGGCATGGCTGTTACATTGAATGTATTTTCAGCAAAGCCTTTTCCGTTAAAGTTGGCATTGCGCCCCATATATTCACCGGGTTCATCTGCTCCCAGGTGCAATGTGTTGACCATATCAGCCATGGCATATTTTTGTCCGCCAAGCTGAGGGATCCAGAAGCTTGTGATCGGTCCGTATGAATAGAGCTTAAATTCAAGCGGGCGGTCAGTCGGTACATATAGATAGTTGACTGTTTCGATATCTTCTTCTGGATAGCTGAAATGCCATTTCCAGTTAGAAGATGATGCATATACGACTAAAGGCTCTTTGTCGCCGTATCCTGTAGGTGCTGATTCCACTTTATAGTTGCTTTGTGTGGATACAACCGAAAGGAAGATGACGATCAGGACGGGGATACCGACACAGACCGCTTCGACCAGAAGATTTCCTTTAATATGCGGCGGTTCATAATCCTTGCTTTGCTTTGAAGAGCGGTATTTATAGAGCATATAAGCAAGCATGGCAAAAACCACAAGGACGATGACAGACATGATTGCCGTTGACAGGATGATGTCTTTTGCCTGGACGGCGGCCTGAGGCCCCTTGGGATCCAGCACCATCAGCGGCTCACAGCCTGATAGAATAGTAATGATTGTAAATATTCCTAAAAGCAAAGAATATTTCTTTTTCATGGATAAGCCCCTTTCTCAATGGCTGAAAGTTTAATAACATAATAATAGTGTATATGTTACATAGTTCACAATCTGTTATCATCATAAGCAATTTTAAAGGGTAATTCAATAGAATGTGAAAGGTGTCACAAATTGTTCAAGAAGATAGAAATTCTTTCCGAACTTTGCGGCATATTATTTGCACAACAGAAATTAAGGGGGCTTGCCAAGGCGGGGGAAACTCCTGCAGCTAAGCAGAAGAGGCATTATTTATAATGAAACATATATTATATAGATATAAGTTTACACTGCTTCTATATTGATTGAAAGGTATGGTAAAATTTAATAAAAAGCACGATTTTACAGGCGGGAGATGGTAATGTGAAAACGATGGCCCTTTACGACAATACTTGCCAGCTTTGCCAGATGACAAAAAAATCTTTCCAAAAGCTTGACCTGCTCCACAGGGTAGACTGGGTTTCACTCCAGAAATATGAACAGGAGCATGGAGAAATTCAGTTCAGCAGCAGGGAGCTGAGGAAAGAGCTTCATATTATAACTCCTGAAAAAAAGGTCCTGAAAGGTTTCTATGCAGTAAGAAGGCTGCTGCTGCTGTTCCCCCTGACCTTCGTTCTCGGGCTCTTTATGCACCTTCCTTTCGCATCTGCTGCCGGGGTTCCGGTATACCGGTGGATTGCACGGAACAGACACAAACTGCTTAGGAAGAAATGCAAGGACGGCAGCTGTTCCCTGTGATTAATTTCCATATCAGATTTTCTGCAGGTGCAGGATGAATTTCTTCTTGCTATAGCGGAGAAAATGATTGACGCCGCTACATCTGTACGTTATGATTTTACCTTGAACGGATACTCTCTTATCCCGAGCTGGTGGAGGGACAGGCCCGATGAAACCCAGCAACCTGCTAATGATGCTTTTGAAAACGGATATATGCTGAAAAGAGCATAACGGTTCAAATTACCAGCCAGCAATGGTCTGTTTTTAGCAAAGGTGCTAACCTGACGCAAGGAAGATTCCTTGAACGATAAGAGTGAAAGGCGCGAATCATTTTGCTTTCAACCTTTTCACTTTGGGAAGGTTTTTTATTTTGCATTTTGAGGGATGTCTTTTAATTGCATATTATGGAAGTTTTTGCATAAAGCTGATTTACAAGGGCTATGCATTTAACAGGATAAAATCATACAATTTCTATTGTGCCTGGCTTATATATAATGCCTTTGACCGGTTTTCTGCATCGGCGGTGACCTGCCTTTTCAGCACTTGCCTGAGAATGCACGTACCGGGGGATGGAACCAGCCGGTTATGCAGATTGTGAAGCAATGCATACGCGAGAGCGGGATAAAAACTCCATGTTTATTCAATACTACTTAGGGAATGAGTACCGTATCAATCCGAGGGGAAGAATAAGGTGTAGCGCCGGATAAGAACCTCACTCTATTCTTATAAATAAGGAGGAAATCAGATGTCAAATAAACGCCGTTTGTTTACTTCTGAATCAGTTACTGAAGGTCATCCGGATAAAATCTGTGACCAGATTTCTGATGCAATTTTAGACGCTATCTTAGCAAAAGACGCAAATGCCCGCGTTGCTGCTGAAACATCTGTTACAACAGGGTTAGTCCTTGTTGCAGGTGAAATTACAACATCTACATATGTTGATATTCCTAAGCTTGTCCGCGAAACAATCAAGGAAATCGGCTATACCCGTGCTAAATACGGCTTTGATTCCGAAACATGTGCTGTCTTGACTTCCATTGATGAGCAGTCAGCTGACATTGCAATGGGTGTAGACCAGGCGCTTGAAGCGCGTGAAGGCCAAATGTCAGATGAAGAAATCGAAGCGATCGGCGCAGGGGACCAGGGCCTTATGTTCGGCTTTGCCTGCAATGAAACGAAAGAGCTTATGCCTCTTCCGATTTCCCTGGCGCACAAATTATCACGCCGCCTGACAGAAGTGCGCAAAGAAGAAATTCTTCCGTATCTGCGTCCGGATGGCAAGACACAGGTGACTGTTGAGTATGATGAGAACGACAAGCCGGTACGCATCGATACCATTGTCATCTCCACACAGCACCATCCTGAAATCAGCCTGGAGCAAATCCAGCGCAACCTGAAAGAACATGTCATCAATCCGGTCGTTCCAAAAGAACTGATCGATGAAAATACAAAATACTTCATCAACCCTACTGGCCGTTTTGTTATCGGCGGACCTCAAGGGGATGCAGGTTTGACTGGCCGCAAAATCATTGTTGATACTTACGGCGGATATGCACGCCACGGCGGTGGCGCATTCTCCGGCAAGGATCCTACAAAGGTTGACCGCTCAGCAGCTTATGCAGCCCGCTATGTAGCGAAGAATATCGTCGCTGCCGGCCTTGCTGATAAGGTTGAAGTGCAGCTTGCCTACGCCATCGGGGTAGCGCAGCCGGTTTCCATTTCTGTTGATACATTCGGAACAGGAACTGTGAGCGAAGATACGCTTGTCGACCTTGTCCGCGATAACTTTGATCTTCGCCCGGCAGGCATCATCAATATGCTGAACCTGCGCCGCCCTATCTACAAGCAGACTGCAGCTTACGGACATTTCGGCCGTACAGATGTTGATCTTCCTTGGGAG
Source organism: Cytobacillus sp. T106 (assembly GCF_040492155.1). Classification (NCBI taxonomy): domain Bacteria; kingdom Bacillati; phylum Bacillota; class Bacilli; order Caryophanales; family Bacillaceae; genus Cytobacillus; species Cytobacillus sp. T106. Next base: position 48,688 of record NZ_JBEUMK010000001.1, read on the forward strand.
CGCACTGACAAAGCAGATACACTGCGCCAGCAGGCTGGAAAATAATCCTTATAAGAACAAAAAAGCGGGAGTGCTGAAATATGCAGCTCCCGCTTTTATATTTCGTCTAAGGGGATAGAGCGTTTAACGGTCTGCTGATCTGTGAATAATTCTTGTAAATGCCTAATTTTTCCCCTGCCTGTTTTTCATGTTGATAGTGCCATTTTTTCAGGTTTAGTGGTAGTATTAGAGAGTATGTTTTTTGGGATTAATGTGTGATATAGCAGATTATGGCTGGCCGGGCAAACACTGCACCGGCATGAATGCCTTCCGCTGTTTTTTTCAGACGGAATGGGATTTTGACTAAATTGAAGAAGGTGAACTACATAATGTGCGGTTTTATCGGCTGTGTCCATGAAAATGCGCAAGTTCTGAACGATGCGCAAAAGCAGCAGTTTGAAAATATGAATAATATCATTACCCACAGGGGGCCTGATGATGCAGGCTATTACAATGATGAACATATCCAGTTCGGCTTCCGCCGCCTGAGCATCATTGACATCGAATGCGGCCATCAGCCGCTGACCTATGAAAATGAGAGATACTGGATCATTTTCAATGGCGAAGTCTATAACTATGTGGAGCTTCGCGAAGAGCTCATAAAAGAAGGCCTTACATTTGAGACCAATTCAGATACAGAAGTAATCATCGCGCTATACAGCCACCTGAAGGAAAAAGCGGTTGAAAAACTCCGCGGCATGTTCTCATTTGTGATCTGGGATAAACAGGAGCAGTCCTTATACGGGGCTAGAGACCATTTCGGAATCAAGCCTTTCTTCTACCTCGAAAATGATGGGAAAACATTTTTTGCTTCTGAAAAGAAAAGTATCCTGATGGCGCTGGAAAATGACGTCCTTAACTATGAGTCCCTTCAGCATTATTTGACTTACCAGTTTGTTCCGGAGCCGGAAACAATGTCCGCTGGCATCCATAAACTTGAACCGGGCCATTATTTCACAAAGAAAATCGGTTCTCCGATGGACATCAAACGCTATTGGAAAGCTTCCTTCCAGCCTGTCCAAAAGTCTGAGCCGGAATTTGTGAAAGAAATAAAAGACGTCCTGTTCGATTCTGTTAAAATGCATATGCGAAGCGATGTACCGGTTGGTTCATTCCTGTCCGGCGGCATCGATTCTTCCATCATTGCATCCATTGCAAAACAATACCATCCGAATATCAAGACATTTTCTGTCGGCTTTGAGCGGAACGGATTCAGCGAAATTGATGTAGCCAAAGAAACAGCGGATAAGCTGGGTGTTGAAAACATCAGCTATGTGATCACACCGCAGGAGTATATGGATGAACTGCCTAGGATCATGTGGCATATGGATGATCCGCTCGCAGATCCGGCATGTGTGCCTTTATATTTCGTTGCCCGTGAAGCACGCAAGCATGTAACGGTTGTCCTTTCAGGCGAAGGTGCGGATGAGCTGTTCGGCGGCTACAATATTTACCGTGAGCCCCAGTCGCTTGAAATGTTCAATAAAATACCGCAGGTCGGGAAAGCTTTCCTGAGGCTGATTGCCAGGATGATGCCTGAGGGCATGAAAGGCAAAAGCTTCATTGAACGCGGCGTGACTCCGATGGAAGAAAGATATATCGGAAATGCAAAAATGTTCACTGAAGAAGAAAAGCGCAGGCTGCTTGGCGTCTACCAGAACGGCATCGATTATAAAGATATCACAAGGCCTTTATATGCGGAGAGCCAGGGCTATGATCCTGTGGACCGTATGCAGTATATCGACATCCACACCTGGATGCGCGGCGACATTCTATTGAAGGCTGATAAAATGACCATGGCCCATTCCCTTGAGCTTCGCGTGCCATTCCTTGATAAAGAGGTATTCAATGTAGCTTCAAGGATTCCGACAAACCTGAAAACGGCCAATGGAACGACCAAATATATTTTGAGAAAAGCGGCGGAGGGCGTTGTGCCTGACCATGTGCTAACCCGCAAAAAGCTTGGCTTCCCTGTCCCGATCCGCCACTGGCTGAAGGACGAGATGAACGGATGGGCAAAAAAAATAATCCGCGAAAGCAGCACGGATCATTTGCTTAATAAAGACTATATTCTGAAGCTTCTTGAAGACCACTGCCAGGATAAAGCAGACAACAGCAGGAAAATCTGGACTGTGCTCATGTTTATGCTCTGGCATGATGTGTATGTCGAAAAGAAATATTCATTTGAAAAGGAACTGATCAGCGAACCATCCTTTCAGCCTATGAAAGGCTAGCGGGAAAGATAGGTAATTGCCTGTCTTCCCATCTGCACCCAGGCTTCTTCAAAGCCATCAATGGGTGCTTTTTTATTTTTCTCTCCTGTGAGCGGATCGTTAAAATATACGTATCCAGAATCATATCCTGTAATCAGGACAGAATGCTCTTTATAAGTGATCTTAACCGGCCCGCTAGGCGTCTCCCATGTCTGAAAATAATCCGGAGCCAATTTCTGATAGGCCGTGTTCGTAATCACCCAGACAGGCTGTCCATCTGATAGATGCGTTTTCAGCTCTGTAAAATCAGAACCGGTCAAATCAATTATTTCGCCGGGCAGGTACTTTTCGGCCAGATCCTTGACCGGCTTGTGGTATACACCAAGACCTGGCCCATCAAGGGAATACATGTCACCGATGAAGCCGTCGTTCGGATGGCCGTAATATACTTTGCCATTCTCCTTTTTGTAGGGAGTCGGTTCTTTTTCTATTTCCTTTGCGAGCGTCATTTTATCTGCCTGAACCCCGGCATGCTGCAGCAGCATGCTGAGACTAGTAACCTCGCAGCCCCGCGGAAGCTCAGGGAGCTGATGCAGAACAGGGGCGTCAAGCAGCACCTCATCCTTGATTTTTATGATAGGCCGGTCAAGTGTCTTGTCCAAAAAGGAACTCGCCGATGTCAAAGGAGATTTGATCCAGGACTTGATCCGGTCTGCAATACCGCCTGGCGAACCTGGCTGATTATGGTCAATGGCTATTGCCCCTGCAAGGAGTACAGCGATGAAGATAAATAGAATAAAAGGGCTGAAGAGACGCTTTCCTTTCTTTGCTTTTAAAAGAAGTGAAAGAAAAAAGATCAGCAGCAATAGAATAACAATAAAGAGATAATTCATTTGCACCACCTTGTGTTATCGTGTTCCAGCCCATTCAGCCGCTTTTGGCTGATAAGCATAAGTTTTTTCCAATAGGGTAACTATAAAGTAACTAGCCTGTCCGTTATGCAGCCGCCTTCTAGTCTTTGAGCGACTTATAATACTGGCCCTTTTCGGCATATTCGCGGCTGATCCGTTCCATATCCTTAATATCCTCTTCTGTCAGTTCCCTGATTACCTTTGCTGGCCTTCCGAATGCAAGTGTATTGGGCGGGATCTTCTTGCCTTGAGCTACCAGGCTGCCGGCCCCGATAAAGGCGCCTTCCCCGATTTCGGCATTGTCGAGGATGATAGACCCCATGCCGACCAGCGCTTTTTTGCGGATGATGCAGCTGTGAAGGATGACCTGGTGTCCGATGGTCGCTTCATCTTCAATGATTAACGGGTTGCCAGGACTTTGGTGAAGGACGGAATTGTCCTGCACATTTACTTTTTTGCCGATGATTGTCGGGGCTACGTCGCCGCGGATAACCGTATTGAACCAGATGCTGGATTCGTCGCCAATTTCAACATCCCCGGTGATGGTCGCATAATCAGCGATATACGCTGTCGGCGAAATGCGGGGGAATTTCCCTTTATATGGGTAGATCATTTTATACACTCCCTAGTTGTAATAGTTAGATTTTATCATTTTTTGTCAGAGCAAGCCGCCATTTTTTTCAGAAGATTGTACTTTCTGGCGAAGCTGCCATTTGGCAAACAGCTTCAGATTATAGGATAATGCTAGTAGAAAATTTGTGTACTAACAGGAGGAAGACTATGTGGAAATGGGAAGCTGAAGGTGAAGCTAAAGCGGTGATCGTTATGGTCCATGGTGCTATGGAGCATCATCGCCGATACGGCTGGCTTATCGAAATGTGGCGTTTATCCGGTTTTCATGTAATTATGGGCGATCTTCCCGGCCAGGGCATGACAACCAGATCAAGAAGAGGCCATATCGACTCCTTTGATGAATACATATTTGAGATTAAGGACTGGATCCAGGCTGCCTATCAGTTTGAACTGCCGGTATTTCTGCTCGGGCACAGCATGGGAGGCCTGGCGTCAATCAGGCTGCTTCAGGAAGAACGGATGAATCTGGCAGGGATCATCTTGTCCTCGCCATGTCTAGGGCTCATTCAAAAGCCATCCGGTATGCTGAATCTTTTATCTTACGGACTTAATAGAGTGGCGCCGAGCCTCAGGATGAGTTCCGGACTGACGATTGAAATGGCCACAAGAAACAAGGATGTCCAGGAGGCAGATCTGAATGACAGCCTTTATGTGACAAAGGTGTCTGTCAGATGGTACAGGGAGCTGGTCCATGCCATTAAGCTCGCTTTTGAAAATCAGGAAAAGACACAGGATATCCCCATGCTTGTTATGCAGGGAGGGGAGGACAAGATTGTCAATAAAGCGACGGTTAAAAACTGGTTCAATCAGGCGCCCTTGTCTGAAAAAAGGTTCAAGGAATGGCCTAAATGCTATCATGAAATCTTCAATGAACCGGAACGGGAAGAAATTTTCGAATATGCCAAGGACTTTGTCGACAGCCAGCTGAAAACGCTCGGCTACCTTGTATAAGAGGTGTTGAAATGACTGTACCTTCCATGCCAATCCCTTTAATGACAAAGGTATATAAAAAAATCATCCCTGAAGTCCACCGCGAGCTGGCGTACTGGAGGGAAAGGGCCGGGAACATCCCTGATCCTGAGCTTAGAAAGCAGGCGCTGGCAAGCATCGGCCATAAAGCCTTCCACTGCGAGGGAGGCGCCATCATGGCCCTTTTGGCCAAGGACCGGTATAAGGAGGCTGTCCGGTTCATTGTCGCCTATCAGACGGTAAGCGATTATCTGGACAATCTTTGTGACAGAAGCACCTCCCAGGATCCTGCTGATTTCTCCGCCCTTCATGAGGCTATGGAAGATGCCCTTTCCCTGGAGCCGGGATCAGGTGATTACTACCGGGAGCGGCAGGAGAAAGAGGACGGCGGTTATCTCGCAGAATTGGCCGGAGCCTGCCGGGGGATGCTGAGGGGCTGCAGGCATTATGAAAGCATCCGCTCTTATTTGAAGGAGCTTTGCCGCTATTACTCCGATCTGCAGATCCATAAACATGTCTGTCCCGAAGAACGGGTCAATAGGCTGCAAAATTGGCATGCAGAATACAGAGGAATTGTTCCTGAAATGGAGTGGTATGAATTTTCAGCCTGTTCAGGCTCTACACTCGGGATTTTCAGTCTTGTGTCCTGCGCCCTGTCTGATGAATTTGCCGAGGAGGATGCAGCAAAAATCCGCCGCGGCTATTTTCCTTATATCCAGGGACTTCATATCCTCCTCGATTACCTGATCGACCAGGAGGAAGACCTGGAGGGAGGAGATTTGAATTTCTGCTTCTATTATCAGGATGAACAGCAGCTTTTTGCACGATTGCAGCACTTTATTGCCGAGGCGGATAAGCATATTGAAGGCCTGCCGCACAAAAGCTTCCACCGGCTCATCAACAGGGGGCTGCTCGGCATTTATCTCTCCGATGAAAAAGTGCGCAGGCAAAAGCATGTGCGCCGCCTGGCCCGCCATATCATAAAAACAGGCGGTCCGGTCAGCTATTTCTTTTATGTGAATGGAAGGGCCTATCGGACTGTGCAAAAATGGGTGCCCGCTGGATTAGCCAGGCTGCTTTTTTAAAAATTGCATTGTAAAGCGCTGTCTCAGGTCAGCGCTTTTTTTATTGGATAAAAGAGGCATTAAAACCTGCCCGGCCTGCACCCCGAAGTCTTTCCTCCCGTCATTGCAGCGCTAAAACAAAGAAGCCTGCACAGCGGCAGGCTTTCATCTTTTTTCGATGGCTATAATAAAAGGCGGTTTATTGGCCTGGTTGATAAATTGGTATTGCAGGACATGAGCGCGCTCCTGCTCAATGGTTTTAACATATCGCAGGAGATAGTCCCTTTCAACCGCCCCTTCAAAATGTCCATGGTAGATCACCAGGACGATGACAGCTTCTGCTGGCATGACTTCCAGGAGCTGTTCAATTGCAGAAATGGTTGTGCGCGGCCGGGTAACCACAGTTTTGTCGCTTCCCGGCAGATAGCCCAGATTGAAGATGGCCGCAGCAATCTTCTTATGATGGACAGGCGGTATGCATTCCAGGAGCTGTTCGTGGCCGCTGTGGAAAAGGGTTGCGCGCTCTTCCATGCCATGTCCGGATAAGCGGATTCTGCTATTATGTATAGCCTGTTCCTGGATGTCAAACCCATATACCCGCCCATTCGGCCCGACCAGATTGGCCAGGTAAAGGGCATCATGGCCATTGCCAAGAGTGGCGTCTACAACAATATCCCCGGGACTTACCGCTTTCTCAAGGATGGTCCGGGCATAGGGAAGAATTCTCTCAAGTTTCATGACAAACCTCCAATTGCATAACTGTATGTATTATAGGTATAAGCTATTAAGACAAAACAGGCTGCACCGATCGTTTCCGGTGCAGCTGATGCGGACATGACTTACTGTAAAGCACCGGTTTCAGAAGGCTGTGTATAATATTTTCCCTGCCAGCTGCCGCGGCGCTTCATCTCTGCATCAATGGAATTGAGGACATCCCATTTATTGACGCTCCACATAGGGCCAATCATAAGATTGATCGGTCCGTCCCCCGTTATCCGGTGGATAATCATTTCTGGAGGAAGGATTTCAAGCTGATCGCAGACGAGGCGGACATAGTCTTCCTGGGAGAGAAATTCAAGCATCCCTTTCTCATACTGCTTGACCATCGGTGTTCCTTTCAGGAGGTGAAGAAGGTGAATCTTTATTCCCTGAACATCAAGCTTGGACACCTCACGGGCCGTCTCCATCATCATGTCCGGCGTTTCAAGCGGAAGGCCATTGATGATATGCGAACAGACGCGGATGCCATGCCTGCGGAGTTTGCTGACACCGTCAGTATAGCACTGATAATCATGCGCCCTGTTGATCAGCCGGGCAGTACCCTCATGCACTGTCTGCAGGCCAAGCTCTACCCATAGATAAGTTCTTTCGTTCAGTTCAGCCAGATATTCGATAACATCATCTGGAAGGCAGTCCGGGCGTGTCGCTATCGACAGGCCGACAACATCTTCCTGGGCAAGCACCTTTTCGTAGCGCTCCCTCAATACTTCGACAGGTGCATGTGTGTTGGTGAAGGCCTGGAAGTAAGCCATATACTTGCCATCTTTCCATTTATGATGCATCTTCTGCTTGATTTCATTAAATTGGTTTTCCAGATCATCAGCCCGGTTGCCGGCAAAGTCGCCTGAGCCGGCAGCACTGCAGAAAGTACAGCCGCCAAAGGCACGTGTACCGTCCCGGTTCGGGCAGTCAAAACCTCCATCAAGAGCCACTTTGAAGACTTTATGGCCAAAAACCTGGCGAAGATGGTAATTCCACGTATGGTATCTTTTATTGTCTGAGGCAAATGAAAAAGGATTGGCCTGATTCATGTCAGACACCTCCTTTAATGGACGCGGGGCATCCGCTTTTCTATTATGGATTTTACCATAAATTAAATTGAAGGGGCATGCGGTATTTACTTTATTGATTTTGGACTATTCGTCTGAGGCAAAAGTTTACATGCCTTTGAGCTGTGCTGAAAAACTGGCAGATAATTATCTAGCTGAATGAGCCCAAATTCAACAGCACTGTTTAACAGAGCAAAATTGCCAATCAGCTCGATATGGGAGTGGTCTGCCATGATTTCCCGCCTTATGTCTGTGATAGAAATGTCCCCGTGAAACACACTAATAGGGAAGCTTAAAGCTTCTCCACTGATTTATAAGGAGGGTATAAGATGGCTACCCGTCAATCTGTAGAACAATTTCTTCAGCAGTGTGAAGATGCGATAAGAAATGCAAACGAGCAGTACCAGCAGGCAAGCATGCAGGAACACTTCAATAATCATGAATACACAGATGCAATGCAGGGGCTTGAGGTTGCTTTCAATGATATGGCTGATCTTGCCCACAGCGCCAATGCACAGCAGCGGGAGCAGCTCCACAGGATGAGGCTTCAGCTGCAGCAGCTTCAGAACAGCATGACACTGCTCAGGCATTAAGGGGGAAGCATGATGAAAAAACGTTCAAAGCAGAATAATCCGGAACAAAAGACAAGAAACGGCATCAATAACCAGGATATTGAGCTTGGCAGGGATTATGATCCTGTAAAAGAATCAAAAAAGAAATATGAAAAAAATCTCGGGAGCCAGCCCATCAAGTCGAAGCAGCATCCTGAGCCTGAACAGCTTTCATAAAAAGAAGCCGGCTCATCCAGAATGAGCCGGCTTCACCTATTATCCCAGCCTGGCAAGGAAACCTTCAACCGTATGATTGAATAAATCAGCTTCTTCAAGGAAAGGGCAATGGCAGCTGTCTTCAAAGATGACCAGCTCAGAATCAGTGCTGTGCTCCTGTATATATTGGCCAGCCGCGACAGGTATCAGTTTTTCCTCCCGTCCATAACAGAGCAGGGACGGCTTTTTCAGGGTGGGATAGAGCGCACGGTAATCAACGATTGATTGATCAAACAAGATGCTTGAAGCGATCGATTCAGGCATTGCGGTAACAGCATCCATCATCCATTCAAAATCTCTTTCCGCAATGGTTTTTTTGAACATCAGCGGCAGGAATCCGCTCACAAACCCGTGCCTGTTATTTTGAATCTCCTGCATAAAATGGATAAGGGCAGGCATATCAAACGCACCCATTGGAAAATCAGGCCACTTGAAATCAGAAGGCAGTTCATCAACGATGATCGTTCCCTTAAGATGTTCCTCCCCGAACTGCTTAATATACTCCCAGACGACAAAAGCTCCCATTGACCAGCCGGCAAGGACCACATCTTTTAACTCAAGCTTTTCCATAAAGTCATGAAGATCCCTGGCATATGAAGAAATGGTATGGCCGGAGTGCGGCTTGCCTGATTTCCCATGCCCCCTCATATCGACGGCAATGGTTCTCGCCCCGGAAATCCTTCCGAGCTGCTTTCTGAAAAAAGCGCTGCTCATCCAGACGCCATGTATGACAATGACCGGTGTCCCGGTTCCTGAATCCTCATAATACAGTTCAAGGTAATCGCTGATGGCTGCCCTTGGCATGAAAACTCCTCCTTTATTTTTAGATGGAAAATGAATATAAACCCACATGCTATACACGCTTTCCGCCTGTTATCCATTGAGAAAAACAGCTGCTGGGCAGGACGATATTTTCTTCTGTTTATTTTTATTCAATCCCTGGAAAGTTTAGGCGAAAAAACATGAAACTTTTCTATTGCAGGGAAGGGTAAAAACCACTAGAATTGTTTTGGTGTTCGAAATATTATTTAAGCAAAGGAGCGTTTTTCATGCCTCGTGCCCTCTGGCTTTTAATTATAGGGATGGCGGTGAATGTAACAGGCTCTTCTTTTTTGTGGCCTCTTAATGCCATTTACATTCACGACCATCTGGGCAAGTCGCTGTCGGTTGCGGGGATTGTGCTGATGCTCAATTCTGCAGCCAGTGTTGCCGGAAATTTATACGGCGGATATCTTTTTGATAAAATCGGGGGATATAAATCGATCCTCCTTGGAATAGGCATTACAGTATTAGCTCTCACAGGCCTTACCATCTGGCATGGATGGCCGCATTATGTGATCTTCCTGACTGTCATCGGATTCGGATCCGGGATTGTTTTTCCATCCATGTATGCCATGGCCGGTTCGGTCTGGAAGGAAGGCGGGAGGAAATCGTTCAACGCCATTTATGTAGCTCAGAATCTGGGTGTCGCGGTTGGAGCAGCTCTTGGAGGGCTTGTCGCCTCATATTCCTTCCAATTGATTTTTCTTGCGAATGCACTGATGTATATCATTTTCCTTTTGATAGCTGTCTTTGGGTATAAAGGGATCCAGACGATTTCCGGAAACCAGACATCTGTCCTGAAAGAAAACAAAAGGATCAAGAACCATGCCAAGCTGTACGCATTATTGATCCTTTGTGCCGGCTATCTGTTGTGCTGGGTCGGCTATGTCCAGTGGCAGTCCACGATTGCGGCTTATACACAGGAAATTAATATTTCCCTGAAGCAATACAGCCTGCTGTGGACAATCAATGGAGCACTTATCGTCCTTGGACAGCCGTTTTTAAATGTAATTCTGAAAAAAATCGGCAAGAATCTGAAGACACAGATCATTACCGGGATCATCATATTCATCGTTTCATTTGCCCTGGCAGCTTCTGCTGAGCAATTCTCTGCATTCATTGCTTCCATGGTCATTCTCACAATCGGTGAAATGCTCATTTGGCCGGCTGTGCCGACTATCGCCAATGATCTTGCCCCAAAAGGGCGGGAAGGTTTCTACCAGGGAATCGTCAACAGTACGGCGACCGGCGGCCGGATGATCGGGCCGCTTCTTGGAGGAATCCTTGTAGATTTAAATGGGATGGGCATGCTGTTCTCCGTATTGATCGGACTGCTGGTCATTTCCATCTTTACAACCATCATGTATGATAAAAAGCTAAAACAGTCGGAAGAAATGACTGTTCGTGCATCCTAAGCGCCGGATTCCGGCGCTTTTTATTTGGTTGTGCTATTCCATGTTTCACCCACATTTCTGACATTCAATCTGTCCAATTGTTCTGTGAAGTATTTATTTACAAAGGCAGGCGATAAGATGGGGGGAAATTTTACTTGAATTCTTCCAAAGCGGTTCTAACTGCCATCAAAGTTTAAATAAACCTGTTCATTGCAGTGCAAGGCACGTAGACTCCTGCGGGATTGCAGCGGCAATGCTGAGACCCCGCAGCGCGCAGCGCGAGGAGGCTCAGCGTCGCCCCGCGGAAAGCGAAGTGCCTGGAACGGAAATGAACAGACTGCATGACTGCGCCAACCCTTCTTTTAGAGAAGGGTATACAAAAGGAAATGCCAAACCAGCTTGTCCCAATTTTTTATCCTCCCTCCTTTATTATCAGAAAAATGTGATAAAATTCAAGTAAGATTAGAGTTAAGGGAGAAGCAGATGAATAAAACATTAATGGAGCTTCCATACGAGATCCTGGAAACGATTGTTGAAAATGCTTTCGGCTGGCTGGTAGTGGTCGATAAGGAAGGCAAAATCATCTATATCAACCGCAATTATTGCGAATTTATCGGCTGTGAACGCGATGAAGTAATCGGCCGGGATGTGACCGGAGTGATCGAAAATACAAGAATGCATATCGTTGCCTCGACCGGGAAAGAAGAAGTGGCAGATCTGCAGTATATAAAAGGGAATTATATGATTGCCAACAGGATGCCGATCATGTCAGGAGGAGAAATCATCGGCGCATTCGGAACCGTCTTTTTCCGCGATACACAGGAATGGATGAAGATGAACAGCCATGTCAAAAGCCTGCTGAATAAAATCCAGCATTATATCCAGCATATCGACAGCGGGGTGAAATACAGCCTCGAGGATATTTTGGGGAAATCAAAGCAGATTGCCAGCCTGAAGGAAAAAGTCAAAATGATCGCTTCCAGCGATATATCCATTCTGATCAGGGGTGAAAGCGGGACAGGAAAAGAGCTTTTTGCCCACAGCATTCATCAGCTCAGCGCCAGGAGCCATCAGCCTTTTGTCAAAATTAATTGCGGTGCGATACCGGAGCATCTCCTTGAATCCGAGCTTTTTGGATATGAGGAAGGAGCCTTTACCGGGGCGAAAAAGGGCGGGAAAAAAGGGAAGTTCCAGCTGGCGCATGGTGGGACTTTATTTTTGGACGAAATCGGCGATATGCCGCTCAATATGCAGGTTAAGCTTCTTCGCGTCCTTCAGGAAGGTGAAGTCGAGGCAGTGGGCTCTGTTAAGCCTATCTCAGTCGATGTCCGGATCATCGCCGCGACAAACAGGCCTCTGGAGAAAATGATGGAAGAAAAACGGTTCCGGGAGGATCTGTTTTACAGAATAAATGTAGTTCCGTTTTTCATTCCGCCCATTAGAGAGCGAATGGAAGACCTTGAAGAGCTGGTCGACTATTTTACAGGCAAAATTACTAAAAAGTCAGGAAAGAGAATAACGGGTATTGATGAAGAGGTGCGCCAGATTTTTCAGGCCTACAGCTGGCCGGGAAACATAAGGGAAATAGAAAATGTGATGGAAGCATCCATTTACCTGACCAGTGATGAACGAATCCGGAAAGGGTCTCTTCCAGAATATTTGCGGGAAAGGGCCATTCTCCCGATTGGGACGAGCAAACTGAAGGAAATCCTTGAAGAGACAGAGAAGAGAGTCCTGGCGCAGAGCCTGGAAAAGTATAAAGATGATAAGCTGAAAGCTGCTAAGGTTTTGGGCATCAGCAAGTCGACTTTTTATGAAAAGGTGAAAAAATACGGGCTGGAAATCTAGCAGTCCGGAAAATCGGAAAATATTCCGGTCTTCCGGACTTTTGTTTTTTTTTGAAAAGAAGATAAAGATTTCTCTTGCGTGTTTATTGAAGGCGATTATCTAGTAATCCAGAACCTCCGCAAATTTTATAGGCAAAAACTTTTTTTCCGGAAATCCGGAAAAAAATTCGCAGAATAGCCTCCTTTACCTGCTGCTGCTTATTCGGACACTTGGCACATATCTTGCATTGGAATATGGGCAGACAAAATCTTAAGAAGGGAGGGTGTTATCCATTTAAATGTAAACGGTTTCAAATAAGGAGATAAATAAGGGGGAAAACGAATGCTTAGTATGATTGGATTGGTAGGTGGGCTTGCCCTCCTGATATTCCTGACGATGAGGGGCATGAACCTGCTTGTTGTCGGGCCGCTTTCAGCTCTGTTTGTTGCCGTGTTGAGCGGGATGCCATTATTTCCGCAGCTGGCGGGCGAGGGGGAGGCCAACCTGGTAGGAAATTATATGTCGGGCTTTTCAGGGTTTGTAACATCCTGGTATCTGATGTTCCTGCTTGGCGCCATTTTTGGAAAAGTCATGGAAGACAGCGGTGCAGCCGACAGTGTCGCTGAATTAATTGTTGAAAAGCTGGGAATGAAATACGCTGTCCTTGCAATAGTAGCTTCTTGTGCAGTTTTGACTTATGGTGGCGTGAGTTTGTTCGTTGTAGCTTTCTCCGTTTATCCGATGGCATTGAGCCTTTTTAAGCAGGCCAATCTTCCGCGCCGCTTCATTCCGGCCGCCCTTGCATTTGGGTCGGTCACCTTCACTATGACTTCTGCGGGATCTCCTGAAATCCAGAACTGGATCCCGATCGAACACTTGGGGACATCCCCGTATGCAGGCTGGGAGGTCAGCCTTATTGTCGCAGTCTTTATGATGATCTTCGGCTACTGGTGGCTGAAAAGGATCATTACAAAAGCCGTCAGCAAGGGTGAAACCTTTATTTCCAGGGAAACAGATCCGGTGGCCGAGAAAAAAGAACTTCCGCATCCTGTAATGGGAGTCCTGCCTTTGGCAGTCGTGCTGGTCATTGCCTTTATTTTTCATGACTCACTCGCACAATCCGCACTTATCATTGCTTTATTGGGTGGAGTCATCGCTACTTATCTGCTGAACAGGAAGTACTTCAGGAATTTCTGGAATGCTGTTTCCGAGGGGACGCTTGGAGCGCTTATTGCCATCGGCAATACCGCCGCGGTCGTAGGATTCGGCGGGGTGGCCAAGGCAGTGCCTGCGTTCCAGACAGCGGTCGACTTTATGACAGATATCCCCGGAAGCCCTTTGATCGGAGGAGCAATCGCGGTCAGTGTTATCGCCGGGATGACTGGCTCCGCATCCGGAGGCCAGGTAATCGCCCTGCCGCTGATTGCGCCGCACTATATGGATATGGGAGTCAACCCAGAAGCACTGCACCGTGTAGCGGCCATTTCATCAGGTGCTCTGGATTCCCTGCCGCATAACGGCTATGTGGTTACCACAGTCAGATCCATCTGCGGAGAGACCCACCAGGATGCGTATGGAGCTGTCGGCATTGTGACCGTCATCGTACCTCTGCTCGGCCTGGCATTGGCAATCCTCTTATTCTCGCTTGGACTGGGCATATAACATTTTTCGGAAAGGGAGAGATTTATCCAATCCCTTCCTTTCCTTTATGGAAGGAGAAAAGAAATGGTGCAAGGAAGAACAGTTCTTATCACCGGGGCTGCCCAGGGGATAGGGTATGAGATAGGAAAAAACTTTGCCAGGCAAGGAGCTAATCTTGTCCTGACAGATATTCAGGAAGAACAGGTTGAAAAAGCTGCAGAGCAGCTGAGGGCAGAAGGGTTCAGGGCAGTGGGCCTGAGATGCGATGTGACACTTGAAGAAGAAATCAAAAAGTCCATCCATTCTGCGGTTGAAGAATTTGGGGGATTAGATGTACTAATCAATAATGCGGGACTTCAGCATGTATCCATGATTGAAGATTTTCCGACAGAAACATTTGAGTTTATGCTTAAGGTCATGCTGACGGCTCCTTTCACTGCCATCAAACATAGTCTGCCGATTATGAAAAAACAGGGCTTTGGAAGGATCATCAATATGGCCTCGATCAATGGCCTGGTCGGGTTTGCAGGGAAGGCTGCCTACAACAGCGCCAAGCATGGGGTCATCGGGCTGACAAAAGTAGCTGCCCTTGAAGCTGCGCCCTATGGAATCACCGTGAACAGCATCTGCCCAGGCTATGTGGATACCCCGCTTGTCCGAAATCAGCTGAAGGACCTGGCAGTTACAAGAAAAGTCCCGCTGGAAAAGGTACTCGAAGAAGTACTTTATCCTCTGGTTCCCCAGAAAAGGCTTTTATCAGTAGAAGAAGTTGCCGCCTATGCCCTTTTCCTGGCTGGAGAAGATGCGAGAGGCATAACGGGGCAGGCCGTTGTTATTGACGGGGGATATACAGTGCAATGAAAAGATGCAGACAGCCGGCAAGGCTGCTGCGTCTTTTATTTGCCATCACAAAGAATAGTGAAGCTGTTTGCACGAGAGCACAGCCTTTGCATACATTGAAAAGTATAACTTTTCTAATTGAAGAGCATACTTGCATACAAAGGAGAATTTTAATACAATAGCTTTATATATTTTAAAGCAAAAACTATGATGAGGAATAGTAATGATGTAGTTCCGCTCATTAGAGAGCTGGCGGGAGGTGCAAGCCAGCCGGGACTGTCATGAACTCGCCTTGGAGTTGCAGGTGTGAACCACAGTAATGCCTGCCGTTTTCCGCGTTAAGGATGAATGAAGAGAGCGGCAATGCCGCTAATGTGGGTGGTACCGCGGGAGAATACATATCCTCTCGTCCCTGTTTTGGGATGAGGGGTTTTTTTATGGTCTTTTTCGCTGTAAAGCAGACCGGCAAAACCTTTCCCCAAAAGAAAAATTCATATTATGCAGGAGGAAAGCACAATGAGCTTCAATCACAGGGAGATTGAAAAGAAATGGCAAAAGTCTTGGGAAGCCAATAAAACATTTAAAATGGGCGAGGAAAAGGGAAAAAGCAATTTTTATGCGCTTGATATGTTCCCGTATCCTTCAGGCGCCGGACTTCATGTCGGGCATCCGGAAGGATATACAGCGACAGATATTCTGTCCCGTGTAAAAAGGATGCAGGGCTATAATGTACTCCATCCAATGGGCTGGGATGCTTTCGGGCTTCCGGCAGAACAATATGCCCTGGACACAGGCAATGATCCGGCAGAATTCACGAAGAAAAATATCGATACATTCCGCCGCCAGATCAAATCGCTTGGATTTTCATATGACTGGGACCGGGAAATCAGCACGACGGACCCGGAATATTATAAGTGGACACAATGGATTTTCACTAAGCTGTATGAAAAAGGGCTTGCCTATATTGACGAAGTGGCTGTCAACTGGTGCCCGGCACTTGGAACAGTCCTGGCTAATGAGGAAGTAATCGACGGCAAGAGTGAGCGCGGAGGGCACCCGGTAGAGCGCCGCCCGATGAAGCAGTGGATGCTGAAAATCACGGCTTACGGCGACAGGCTGCTTGAGGATCTGGAAGAGCTTGACTGGCCGGAAAGCCTGAAGGACATGCAAAGGAACTGGATCGGCCGTTCTGAAGGCGCAGAAGTGACCTTCAGCATTGAGAACCATGAAGGGACATTCACCGTCTTTACAACCCGTCCTGATACGCTGTTTGGTGCGACTTATGCGGTGCTTGCACCAGAGCATTCTCTTGTTGAAAGCATTACGGCTGAAGACCGGGTTGAGGCGGTCGAAGCATATCTTGAAAAAGTGAAGAGCAAAAGCGACCTTGAGCGTACAGATCTGGCGAAAGAGAAAACAGGCGTATTTACCGGCGCTTATGCCATCAACCCTGTTAACGGCGAAAAAATGCCGATCTGGATTGCCGACTATGTGCTTGCAAGCTATGGAACCGGGGCCATCATGGCCGTTCCTGCGCATGATGAGCGCGACTATGAGTTTGCGAAGGAATTCAGCCTGCCGATCAAGGAAGTTGTGGCAGGCGGAGATATCGAAAAAGAAGCGTATACAGGCGACGGGGAGCATGTGAACTCCGGATTCCTTGACGGCCTTCAGAAGGAAGAGGCCATTTCCAAAGCGATTGAGTGGCTTGAAGAAAAGGGCATCGGGACGAAGAAAGTAACTTACCGCCTCCGCGACTGGCTGTTCAGCCGCCAGCGCTATTGGGGAGAGCCGATTCCGATCATCCATTGGGAAGACGGCACAATGACTGCTGTACCGGAATCAGAGCTGCCGCTGATGCTTCCGAAAACAACAGAAATCAGACCATCCGGAACAGGAGAATCACCGCTCGCCAATATTGATGAGTGGGTCAATGTGACAGATCCTGAAACAGGCAAAAAAGGGCGCCGTGAGACCAATACAATGCCGCAATGGGCGGGAAGCTGCTGGTATTATCTGCGCTATATCGATCCTAAAAACGAAAATGCGATCGCTGATGCCGACCTGCTGAAAGAATGGCTTCCGGTTGATATTTATATCGGCGGTGCCGAGCATGCGGTTCTGCACTTGCTGTATGCACGCTTCTGGCATAAGTTCCTGTATGATATCGGTGTGGTTTCTACCAAGGAGCCGTTCCAGAAGCTGTTCAACCAGGGGATGATCCTTGGAGAGAACAATGAAAAAATGAGCAAATCAAAAGGCAATGTAGTGAATCCGGATGAAATCGTCGAGTCACATGGGGCCGACACACTGCGCCTGTATGAAATGTTCATGGGGCCGCTCGAAGCCTCTGTTGCCTGGTCAACAAACGGTTTGGACGGAGCCCGCCGCTTCCTTGACCGTGTTTGGAGGCTGCTGATTGACACTGATGGAAACCTGCACAGCAGAATAAAGGATGCAGAGCCGGAATCAAGCCTTGAAAAAGCCTACCATCAGACAGTTAAAAAGGTAACAGAAGACTATGAGGGGCTGCGGTTCAATACAGCCATTTCACAGCTGATGGTATTCATCAATGAAGCTTATAAAGCAGAGACACTGCCGGTAAGCTATATTGAAGGTTTTGTTAAAATGCTGTCGCCGATTGCCCCTCATATCGCAGAAGAGCTTTGGGAGAAGCTTGGCCACAGCGGCACTATCTCTTATGAAGCTTGGCCTGCTTATGATGAAGCCAAGTTGGTCGATGATGAAGTTGAAATCGTCATCCAGGTCAACGGCAAGGTTAAAGCGAAGCTAATGGTGCCTGCTGATGCGGGACGTGAAGCCTTGGAGCAGATTGCGATGGATGATGATAAAATCCAGGAGCAGATTGATGGCAAAACAATCCGCAAGGTCATTGCCGTCCCAGGAAAGCTTGTTAATATTGTAGCCAACTAAAGCAAGGAATCCCCTGTTTCAGCGAGAAACGGGGGATTTTTTAAGGCAGGGAAGATGATTGCGATAGAAACTGTCATCAATGGAACCAGTTTTTTGCCTTATTTTACTTCCTTTGTTTATACTAATCATATTGGGTAGACGAATTAATGAGAGGGTGTCATAGATGGAAAATATTGAAATTATCACAACAGAAGAGCTGGAACAGTTGCTGAAGGAAGGCAAGAAGCTCGAGCTTGTAGACGTAAGGGAAGACGAAGAAGTGGAGCAGGGCATGATTCCCGGCGCCAAGCATATCAGGATGGGAGATATTCCTGCCAATATGGACTATTTTGATGATGAGAAAGAATATATTTTTATCTGCCGCTCCGGCCGCCGCAGTGAGAACGTCTGCTATTACATGCAGGACCAGGGCTATAAAGTCCGCAATATGGCTGGCGGAATGCTCGAATGGAAAGGCGAAACGAAGTAAAGAAGAAAGCTGCCTGTCGCAGGCAGCTTTTTATCATGGTTATAGTTTCTGAATATTTCGTCCATACTCTTAAAAAAGCAATTGAGGAGGGACAAAGTTGATTAAAGTGAAGCTCTTTGACCATGAGCATGAAAAAGATCTTGAAAAGGATATGAACCATTTCCTGGAACGGATTGATGAAAACAGGCTGATCGATATTAAATATAATGTTGCAGCCATCCAGGAAGAGGAAGAAGAACAAATTTACTGCTTTTCCGCCATGGTTGTTTACCGGTCCTGAACAGATGGGCCGTTTTTTTAATAGGACGCAGCTTCTGCTGCATTGGAACCGGCAAGCCTGCCTGTCACCAGCGCTGAGGTGATGTTATAGCCGCCGGTATAGCCGTGGATATCCAGGATTTCACCGCAAAAATAGAGGCCGGGCATCAGCTTGGAGGCCATTGTCTGCGGTTCGATTTCTTTTGTGGATACACCGCCGCCAGTGACGAATGCTTTTTCAATCGGAAGGGTGCCATCGGCTTTAAATTGAAATGCCTTGCAGCTTTTTACAAACAGGCGGATCTTTTCATGCGAAATGGTCCCGCCCTGAGCAGATGGATCGATTTCATTCCAATCGAGCAGGAACAGCAGGTAGCGTTCCGGCAAAAGTCCTTTCAGGATGTTTTTAATGCTCTTTTTTGGATCAGCCTTTATGATGGAGGACACTTCCTGGAATAACGGCTCTTCCTTCCGGTCCGGAACAGCATCAAGGCTTAATACGACTTGTTTAAGATCCCACTTCTTCATCGCTTTCACCACATACTGCGAACATCTCAGGACGGCAGGGCCGCTTACGCCGAAATGGGTGAAGAGCATGTCCATCTTATGGGTGATAAGGGGCTTGCCTTTAGGATTCAGGACACTTAGAGCTGCATCCCTGAGAGCAAGCCCCTGCAGAACTTTATTTTTTATAAATGGCTCAGAAGAAGTGACAGGCACCTCTGTCGGGAACAGATCGGTGATCGTGTGTCCGGCTTTTTCCGCCCATGCGTAGCCATCCCCTGTAGAACCGGTATGCGGGACTGACTTGCCTCCCACCGCAATAACCAGCGACCTGGCATCATACTTTGCTCCATTTTTCAGAAATACTGTATGCCCATTCTCCCCATAAGAAATATCCTCCACCGGTGAATCGGTTTTCACCTCGACACGGAGCTCCTTCATTTTTGAAAGGAGCGCATCAACGACCGACTGGGCCTTGTCTGTGACAGGGAACATCCTGCCATGGTCTTCCTCTTTCAGCTGGATGCCCATATCCTCGAAGAAGCTGATGATATCTTCGTTGCTGAAAATAGAAAATGCGCTGTATAAGAACCTGCCGTTGCCGGGAATATGCTTTATGATCTCATCGATGGGCAGGCGGTTCGTAACATTGCAGCGGCCTCCGCCTGAAATGGCGAGCTTTCTGCCAAGTTTGTTTCCCTTGTCGATAAGAAGGACTTTCATTCTCTTTTCTGCCGCCGCAATCGAAGCCATCAGGCCTGATGGACCGCCTCCAATTACAATTACATCGTACATTTTTTCACCAACTTTATTTACTTTTTGCTTTTTTAACATTAGTACAAACGGAAGGGAAAGGCAAATTTATTCAGGGGGAACACGTCTAATCTGGCGGGGCCTGCCCGATCTGCGTATTTTTCTGGTGGGACGCCCGGCAATCTAGTAGCTTTGGGGGCGAAAGAAGGGTAAACTACTAATAGTGTGTTTACATTTCGACAGAAACTGATAAAATTGGCGGTCTTGCGGCATGATGCCGGCCGCATGGATGAATGAAGCAAGATTTTCTTTTTAGGAAGGGATTATATGTCATCTAAGCTTTTAAGAGGTACCTTTATTTTAACCCTCGGAACCATTATTTCAAAGGTTCTGGGCCTGTTTTATGTAATACCGTTCTACCGGATTGTAGGGGACCATGGAAGTGCTTTATACCAGTACTCCTATGTTCCGTATACGATTTTTATCAGCATTGCTACAGCGGGGATCCCCCTTGCTGTTTCCAAGTTTATCGCCAAGTATAATGCCCTTGAAGAGTATGCTGTCGGCAGAAAGCTTTTTAAGTCCGGCCTTGTCGTCATGCTCTGCAGCGGGATTTTCTCATTTTTAATTCTTTTTTTTTCGGCCCCGGTCCTTGCAGAATTATTCATTCCTGACTCTGATCTGGACTCCAGTGTCAGTGATGTTATTACTGTCATCAGGGCAGTAAGCTTTGCTTTGATTGTTGTCCCGTTCATGAGTTTAATCAGAGGATTCTTCCAGGGCCATCAATCGATGGGACCGTCTGCCGTGTCACAGGTTGTTGAACAGATTGTCCGCATTGTCTTTTTGCTTGCCGGTGCCTATATTGTCCTGAACTGGATGGGCGGAAGCCTGGTCAAAGCTGTCAGCGTGGCAACTTTTGCTGCATTCATAGGAGCAATTGGCAGCCTTGCGGTACTGTTCTGGTACTGGTATAAACGGAAATCCCATTTGGATGACCTCCTCCTTCAAGACAAAGGGACGATGGATATTTCCCTGAAGGATATGTATAAAGAAATTCTCATATATGCTGCACCATTTATCTTTGTCGGCCTTGCCAACCCCTTGTTTCAAATCATTGACCAGCTCACATTCAACAGGGCGATGGCAGAAATTGGCCTTGCCGGGCAGGCTGAGTCATCACTGGCGGTGCTGAACTTTCAGGCGCATAAGCTGGTGATCATCCCAGTGTCGCTGGCAACGGCCTTTTCACTGACGCTTGTCCCTGCCATAACGAAGGCGTTCACAGATAATGACCGTATGAGCCTGAACAAGCAGCTGAACCAGACATTCCAGGTGCTCCTTTTTCTTACATTGCCTGCCGCAGCGGGGCTTTCACTGCTGGCTGAGCCGGTTTTCACTGTCTTTTACGAGCATAAGGAATTGGGTACAGAGGTTTTGAGAACGTATGCCCCGGTGGCGATGCTGTTTTCCTTGTTCTCCGTTACAGCGGCGATCCTGCAGGGCATCAATGAACAGAGATTCACGATTCTGAGCCTGCTTGTCGGTCTGCTCGTCAAGCTGAGCCTGAATATTCCGCTCATCAAGCTGATGGAAACACAGGGAGCAGTATTGGCTACAACCCTTGGATACACTGCAGCCATACTGATCAATTTATATGTCATCAGGACCTATGCGGAATATCCATTCCGCCTGGTCGTCAGAAGGAGCCTGCTGATCATCCTGTTCACGGCATTCATGTTTGCCGGAACTGCAGTATCCTATAAACTGCTGACATTATTCCTGTCTCCGGCTTCTACCATCCAGTCGCTGATCATCATTTTCATTTGTGCAGGCATTGGAGCAGCCATCTATTTTTACTTGGCCTTCAGAACAAGGCTTGTTTATTTCCTATTTGGACAAAGAGTGGAGAAAATCAAACAGAAGCTCCGCCTCCGCTTTTAATAAAGCCAAACGAAAGGCCGCCGCAGCACGAAGCGGGGCCTTTCATTTTTTTCCGTGAAGGGGTGCTAGAGCTCCGGATTATAGTAGATTGGGGCGGATCCGCCGAGCCCGAGCCTGCGCTCAATGCGGTTCAGCCTCCTGTTGAACCGGCTGCATTGTTTGTTAAGCTGCTCGACGGTGCGTTCAAGCTCGATGACGCGCTGCAGAATCTGGGCATCTCCCTGGGATAAAAAAGAAGGAGATGTACGGAAGACAGGGTGCAGGGGATAAGGGCAGACGGGAAAATAGTGAATAAGAAGCGCTCCTTTCATTTTGTAAAAAGTTCTACTATACTCAGGTAAATAACCAGATAGTGCAGTCTATGATAAAAGCAGTGGTCCCGGGACTGAAATTTTTAAGGAGGAAGAAGGATGAGAATTGATAAAGTGCTGGCCAATCTTGGATACGGCAGCAGGAAAGAGGTAAAAAAGCTGCTTAAGGACGGTTCGGTGACCGTCAATGATGAAAAGATCAAAGATGCCAAGCAGCATGTCGATCCTGAAAAAGATCTGATCCGTATAAACGGAGAAACCGTCGAATACAGGGAATTTATTTATTTGATGATGAACAAGCCGCCGGGCGTCATTTCAGCAACAGAAGATAACAGAGATGAAACGGTCATTGATCTCCTTGAGGCAGAGGATCTGATCTTTGAACCTTTTCCGGTCGGAAGGCTTGATAAGGATACGGAGGGTCTGCTTTTGATTACGAATGATGGCCAGCTGGCCCACCGCCTGCTCTCCCCAAAGAAGCATGTGCCGAAAACGTATTTTGCAGTCATAGACCAGGAAGTGACGGAAGAAGATGTCACTGCCTTCCGCAAAGGAGTCATCCTGGATGACGGCTATGCGACAAAGCCGGGAGAGCTCAATATCCTGAAGTCCGGAGAACGGTCTGATATCGAATTGACGATCACAGAGGGAAAGTTTCACCAAGTCAAAAGAATGTTTGAAGCTGTAGGGAAGAAAGTGGTATATCTGCAGAGGCTTTCGATGGGGCCGCTGCGGCTTGATGAGACGCTCGAGCTTGGTGAGTACAGGGAGCTGACAGAGGAAGAGCTGCAGTCTCTGATGGAATATGAAGTGAAGTAACAAAAAAATCGCCTGATAAGGGCGATTTTTTTGTTTATGGATCCCCCGAGCCCGGGAGACTGTATTTACGATGATAATTTAACTTTTCTTTGCGTCGTCGTCCATTTTCCTCTGCTCGGACTGATGACTAAATCATTATAGGCCAGGACATTCAAATCTCGTTGTATGGTGCGAGGAGTAATACCAAATTCCTCTACAAGCTCCTGAGTTGTTACAGTTCCGCGCTTACAAATAAACATGTAGACGGCTTTAATGCGGTTTAACATCCGGTTAGTCGAAGGTTTCAAAGAACCACTCCCTATCCTTTTTTCAAACCTTTGGCAAATTCCTGCAACCGACAGCTTCGATGAAGAAACATGTCTTCAAGGTATGTAGTTTTCTTTTCCCCAGACAACTCCTTTTCTAATCATTAAAGAATGTTCTAGATGTCATACTTCTACAATAATTGTACTCTTTCTTGCTTGATAATGCTACTTTAATACTTGAATTTACAAAAGATTAACACATTTTGGTTGGAATTGGCTCCATTTCCATACTGGTGCCTGCCTGATCAGAAACTTGCATGATGCCTGGCTCTCTTTACATCTCTATGCATTTAAGTATCTGCATATGTGTTTACCAGCTTTTTTTTAATGGGCCTATTTACCTGTATTCCCAAATGGGGAAATTCATTATAATCAATGAGTAATTTATGCAGATAACTGAAGGGGATGGAATTATTTGAATCATTCGTTGCGTGAACAGCTCGTACACAGAAAAGAAAGTCTCTATTTTGCTTTTGTCATTTTATTCGGCATCCTTACGTATTTGCTATTATCTATAACTATTATTGGCATTATCATGCTGGCCATTTTGCTGACTGCCACCATCATTCTCCACGGGCTGATGATGGCCGGAATCCGCAGGAACGGTGTAAAGCTTGGGAAAAAGCAATTCCCAGAGCTGTATGGAAAGGCGGTTTCAGTGGCCGGGCAGATGGGGCTTGCGAAAGTCCCGGATATTTATATTGTGGAATCCGAAGGGGTTCTCAATGCTTTTGCAGCCAGGTTTTTCAGAAAAAATATGGTGGTGCTGTATTCTGGTATTTTTGAATTGATTGAGCAGAAAGCGGAGAAGGAGGTATTGTTTGTACTGGCACACGAGTTTGCCCATCTGAAACGAAGGCATGTGACAGTCAGCTTCCTCCTGCTGCCTGCTCTGTGGGTGCCATTTTTGGGAAATGCGTATTTAAGAGCTTGCGAGTATACCTGTGACCGCTATGCTGCCTACTATACTGAGTCTTATGAAGCTTCCAGGAATGCGCTGACAATGCTTGCCATCGGGAAAGAATTATATAAGAAGGTCGACCAGGAAACCTATATGGAACAGATCGAGTCGGAGCAGGGCATTTTCATATGGCTGAATGAGAAGCTTTCCACTCATCCGCATCTTCCGAAAAGGCTGCATGCACTGGCACAGTTTTTTGCCCCGGAAACGGCACTGGTGCTTAAAGAGAAGCAAAGTACTGTCTGGATTGGTTCTATCGCAGCTGTGCTCTTTCTGGCCCTTGCCGGAACAGGGCTATGGTTTGGCTTAAAAGGAATCGAAAATCTTGATATGCTCTCAGATATGCCAATTGATGGACCAGTAGAAGAAGTGGAAGGAATTACGCCTCTGATGGAGGCTGCAGAGACAAGTGACCTCGCCTCTATTGAAAACCAGATTGGGAATGGAGCTGACATTAATGCTGCTGACAGTGAAGGCTCAACTGCCCTGCACTGGGCCGTGTACAGCGGACAGGCCGATGCCGCCCGGCTCCTGGCAGAACACGGAGCTGATCCAAATACAGTGGATGCCTATGACACAACGCCTTTAATGAGCTCGGTTTTTGCAGATGATGCCAGTATGGCTGAATTGCTTCTGGAATATGGGGCAGATCCGTTATATACAGATGCAGAGGGCCTTACAGCCTATGATTACGCTCAGGAATACGGAAACCCTGAAGTATTGGAAGTGCTTAAGCCTTATTATGAATAAGAAATGAACGCTGCTGAAGAGTTCAGCAGCGTTTTTTGGTGCTTACCATGAGTTTTTCGAGTAAGCGTTGTCTGCCGTCTGAACAAACACCGTGCTATAATATGGAAAAAAGCAGCGGGAAAGGGGAGAGAGATATGAAGGTGGGAACGATTAAAGAAATCATCAGGCACCCTGTCAAATCCTTTGGCGGTGAAAGTGTGGCAGAGACGCGGCTGATGTCTTACGGATTATATGGAGACAGGAGCCATGCTTTCCTGGACACGTCGAGGCCCGGGAAATTTCTGACCATTACCCAGGCTCCCGAGATGGCCACATTTTCAGCGCGTTTTGCAGGAAAGGAACAGGATAACATGTTTCCGGCAGTCATCATCAGAATGCCTGACGGGAGTAGCGCCAAATGGGGCGATCCCCGCGTAGCAGGTTATTTAGAAAGCCTCACAGGCAAAAAAACTGAGCAGATTCAATACTCGCCAAAGAGTGTACCTTTAGGTCCAATAGAAGAGGAGCATCTGCAGCTCGTTTCCGCCGCTTCATTGAGAAAGCTCGGTGAAATGCGGGGCAGAGAAGTTGATCACCGGCGCTTCCGGGCCAATATTATCCTTGATATTGAAGGATCTGTTCCCTTTGCAGAAGAAAGCTGGTTTGGGAAAAAGCTGATCATCGGCAGCGGAGGATCCGCTATCATGATTAAGCGTCATTGTGAAAGATGCCAGATCATCACAGTCGATCCGGAGGATGCCGGTAAGGATGCCGCCCTTCTGAAAATGGTTGCCAAAGAAAGGAGCAATCATTTCGGCGTCTATGCTTCAGTGGTGCGTACAGGTCCGATCCGAACAGGTGATGCAATCTATCTTGCAGATTGACCAAGGAAACTTTTTCCTTCTCTTCGCCGTATATATATCGGGGGGAAAACAATGAAACTATTAACAGCGCAAATAAAACAGGCGGGATACAGCAAAGAGGCTCCATATCTGCAGGATATTCAATTTGAAGTCCATTCAGGAGAGCAGATCGGCCTGATCGGGGCGAATGGTGCGGGAAAGAGCACTACGATCAAAACGATCCTTGGCCTGATGGATTATACAGAAGGAGAAACCGTTTTTAAAGAGGGGATCAAATATTCTTATGTTCCCGAGCGGCCCATCTTTTATGACGAGCTTACATTATGGGAGCATCTCGACTTCATTGCTGCAGTAGAAGGGCTCAGCGATCAGGAATACAGGGAGCAGGCGGAAGAGCTGCTGGAGCTGTATAAGCTGGCAGACTATGCACATGATTATCCCCATACATATTCAAAAGGGATGCAGCAGAAGGCCATGCTGGTCCTCTCTCTGATCATCAATCCTTCTGTATATATCATTGATGAGCCTTTCATCGGCCTGGATCCGAATGCAACAAGGCTTTTCCTGGAATCAGTCGAAAAGGAGCGCCAAAAGGGTGCAGGCATTTTGATGTCGACCCATGTTCTGGACACTGCCGAAAAGGTTTGCGACAGGTTTATAATCATTAATAAAGGCAGGGTCGCGGCATCAGGGACCATGGATGAAATCAGGCAGCAATGCGGCCTGCCGGGCGGGTCGCTGTTCGATTGCTTCCACATGTATTCAGAGGAGCATGTAAATGACTAGCAGCAGGCTCCTTTTTAAAAGGCTTTCGGCAGAATGGAAATATCAGTACAGCGTCTTCAGATCAATTGCGGACTGGACCATCATACTTTATCTGGCGGTTCCTGCAGCAGTCATCTCCTTTTTCATATACAGATCCTGGTGGACAGAAATGCCCGGGTGGATTTTAATGGTGCCGGCAGCTTTCCTGTTCCTTCCAGGCTATATTGCCTCATGGGGCGGCCATTACCGAACCTTTATCCAGGAGGCAGATAAGGTATTTCTAATTAAAAACCGGAAGCTTTATTTCGGCCTTAAAAAAGGAGCTTTTTTCTATTCTCTTCTGGCTGGAGCATGCCAGGCAGCCTTCATAGCCATTCTGCTGCTTCCCTTTTTAATAGGGCACTACGGCTTTACAATGCTATATGCCGTTTCTTATTTCCTGTTTTTCTTTTCCTGCAGAGTATTTATTATGTGGCTGAAGCAAAATCTGAGGAAGATAGAAGGGAAGCTTTTAAGGATACTATTCAGTCTTGCAAGCTTTGTGCTGTTAAGCTGGATGGTCCAGCTGGTTTTTGCCCTGTGGCTCGGGGGAAATCTGCTGGCCTTTAATATGTCGGCTATTCTGCTGCTTGCCCTGGGAAGCTTCCTATACAATAGGAATCTGTCCAAAACACATACCTTTGATACTGAAGCGGCATTTGAGAGGGAGGAACGAGTCAAATATACAGGCTTAATTTTCCAGCTTTCCTATGAGGTAGAGATGCCTTCGCCTTCCGCAGTAAGAAAAAAGCCTTTTTTGTTCAGGCAATCAAAAAGGATCTTTAAAAAAAGGACGGTCTCTGCCGGATTTCTGGAAGTTTTCATTAAAGTATTCCTGCGCAACCCGTCTTATTGGGGAAACTATTTAAAAATCATATCACCTGCAGTGGCAGCGATCGTCATCATTCCGCCTATCTGGTTTAAAACACTTATAGCCATCGGCTTCCTCATCATGATGTTTTCCTGGCTGCAGATGGTTTGGGGGAAAATTACTATCTCCCACCCCCTCACAAAAAAATACGGTGAAAGAGATGCGTATTTTTCGGCAAGGACCAAAGCGGTATGGGCTCTCTTTCTTCTGTCCATCATTCTTGTTATACTGGCGGCAGCGGGAGGACTTTGGCTGACAGGCGAGATGCCTGCTGGCAGCCTTTCTCTTTGATTTAAGGTTTTCCATTGAAATGATTTATAATGGAAGAGCGAAATTGGTTTAATTATTCCGGATGCAGCCGGTCTGCTTTTTGAATGTACATAAGGAGGATTTGTATGAAAAACATTGATTGGCAGAAAGAAATAGAAGAACGTGAGCAGGCTTTCCTGGCTGATACCCAGAAGCTTCTGCAAATCAGGAGCATTCTTGATGAAGAGAATGCGACTGAAGATGCCCCTCTGGGAAAAGAAGTCAAAGAAGCACTTGATTTTATGCTGGAGCTGGGCAGCAAGGACGGATTCTCCGTGAAAAACACCGGCAATCTTGCTGGACATATTGAGTTTGGGAGTGGAGAAGAAATCGTCGGGATTCTTTGCCACGTCGATGTTGTTCCTGAAGGTGACGGATGGACAAGCGATCCTTTTGCTGCAGAAATAAGGGATGGAAAGATTTTTGCACGCGGGGCGCTGGATGATAAAGGGCCTACAATGGCCGCTTATTATGCTATGAAAATAGTCAAGGAGCTTGGGCTGCCGCTGAGCAAAAAAGTGCGGATGATTGTCGGGACGGACGAAGAGAGCGACTGGCGCTGTGTGGACCATTATTTCAAGCACGAGCAGATGCCTGATATCGGCTTCGCCCCAGATGCTGATTTTCCGATCATCTATGCAGAAAAAGGAATTTCCGACTTTGACCTTGTTCAGGAAAGCACAGCAGAAAATCAGGATGGCGATGTCAAGGCAGAAGTTGCTTCATTCCAGTCCGGCCGAAGATACAACATGGTCCCTGACTATGCCAAAGCATCCCTGCTTGTCCATCATGAACAGACAGAGGTGCTGCAGCGTTTTGTAGATTTCCAGAAGCAGCATGACCTGAAAGGCAGCTATCATGTGGATAATGGTGAGTTGATTCTTGAGGTTGAAGGAATTTCTGCACATGGGATGGAGCCTGATAACGGGAAGAATGCAGGCTTATATTTAGCTAAATTCCTGTCAGAGCTTTCAATCGATTCAAAGGCAGCCCAATTTTTCAGCTTTGCTGACCGCTTTTTCTTCAAGGATTCCCGCGGCAGGCAGCTGGGCGCGGCCTACTCTGACGATATCACAGGCGACCTGACCATCAATCTTGGAAAGATAAGCTATTCACAGGCAGAAGGCGGACGGCTTGGATTGAATCTCCGCTACCCTGTCACCAATGATATGGCTTTAACCAAGGAAACGGTCATGGCTGCTGCTGGAAAAGAAGGGTTCCGCCTCGAAAACTTTACAGATTCCAAGCCCCATCATGTGGATGAGGATACTTTCCTGATCCAGACCCTGAAAAAAGTGTATGAGGAGCAGACTGGAGATGAGGCCAAGCTCATCTCGATCGGGGGAGGAACGTATGCCCGTTCCCTGAAGGCCGGTGTCGCTTTTGGCCCATTATTCCCTGACAGGGAGGACATTGCCCACCAGAAGGATGAATATATGTTTATTGAGGACCTTGTAAAGGCTGCAGCCATCTATGCACAGGCTATTTATGAGCTGGCAAAATAAAAGAAACAGGCTGAATATTGTATAGGGGAGGAACGAAAGTGGAATATGCAATCCTGAATGGGGAATTGATTGAACGCAAAGATGCCAAGGTTGACATTGAAGACAGAGGCTATCAGTTTGGCGATGGTGTCTATGAAGTAATCCGGGTATATAACGGCAAAATGTTTACAGCTGAGGAACACCTGAACAGGCTGTCTGAAAGCTGTGAAAAGATCGGACTGAACCCTGGTTTTACAAAGGAAGAGCTAAAAACGAAACTGGAAGAGCTGATCGGGAAGAACAAAATTGGTTTCGGAACAGTCTACCTTCAGTATTCAAGGGGCATTTCGCCAAGGAATCACGCCTTTCCGGGCAGTGAAGTCCCTGCCGCTTTCGTAGCTTATACCCGTGAAGCTGCGCGGCCGGAGGAGAATATGAAATCGGGGATCAAGGCAATACTGACTGAAGATATCCGCTGGCTCCGCTGCGATATTAAAAGCCTTAACCTTCTTGGCAATTTGCTGGCCAAGCAGAAGGCAGCCCAGTCTGGGTGCTTTGAAGCCATCCAGCATCGGGGCCATACAGTGACCGAGGGCAGCTCATCTAATATCTTCATCGTAAGCGGCGATAAACTGGTGACACATCCGGCTGACCATTTCATTCTTAATGGGATATCACGGCAAAAAGTGCTCGAGATTTCCCGTGAGAATGATATTCCGTTTGAGGAAAAAGCATTCACGATTGATGAGCTCCTTGGTGCAGATGAAATCTTCATTTCCAGCACAACAGCTGAAGTGATGCCGGTCATCGGGATTGACGGCAGTCCTGTGAAGAACGGTAAGCCAGGAGAGCTGACGCAGAAGCTGCAAGGCCTATTCCTCGAAAAAATTGAAAAGGAATGCGGAAGCATTCAAACAGGTGCGTTGAACAGCTGAAAAAAACCGGCCAGGCACTCCAGATCAGGAGACATGGCCGGTTTTTTCATATAAAGCTGTTTCCGTCATTTATACTATCTTACTCAAAACGGAACAGGTCGCTGGAAAGGTATCTTTCTCCTGTATCACACACAATGAAGACGACTGCATCTTCGGGTGTGAGCTTTTTGGCGACTTCGATGGCCGCAAAGCAGGCTGCCCCTGAGGAAGGGCCGACAAGGATGCCTTCCTCCCTGGCGAGCCTCCTTGTTGTGTCATAAGCCTCTTCGTCCTTGATCTGGTGGATTTCATCATAAACATCCTGATTAAGGATTTCAGGGATAAAACCGGGGCTGGTGCCTACAAGCTTATGCTTGCCGGGCTTGCCTCCTGAAAGGACTGGAGAGCCCTTCGGTTCAACAACGTGGACCTCAAGACCCGGATATTTCTCTTTCAGCACCTCTCCGGTTCCGGTGATCGTTCCGCCTGTGCCTGCAGTCGCGACGAAAGCAGACAGGGGCTTTCCGATCTGTTCCATCCCATCAATGATTTCAAGTGCGGTTGATTTTCTGTGGGCATCGGGATTTGCTTCATTATCAAATTGCATCGGGACAAAGCTGTCCGGGATTTCCTCTGCAAGCTCCAGCGCTTTTTTGATTGATCCGGGCATCTTTTCATCACCTGGTGTGAGGACCACTTCCGCCCCATACGCTTTCAGCAGATTGATCCGTTCAAGAGTCATTGTGTCAGGCATAACAAGAATGGCCTTATAGCCGCGTGCAGCAGCATTCATCGCAAGGCCGATCCCGGTATTCCCGCTTGTAGGCTCAATGATGGTTGACCCTTTTTTCAGCCTTCCTTCTTCCTCTGCTTTAATGATCATATTAAAAGCTGCCCGATCTTTGACGCTTTTGCTCGGATTGTAAAATTCGAGCTTTGCATAAATGGCTGCCCCATTCTCTGGGGCCAGCCTGTTCAGCTTCACGAGCGGCGTGTCGCCAATCAAGTCAGACAGGTTGTCTACAACCTTCATAAAACTCTTCCTTTCTAAAAATAATAATAAAGCTATTTTGCATTCCTTCAGCAAATCTCATGCAAAAGGAGGGAAAACTAAATGATTTTCATTTAATGCTCTGCTCCATAATCATACCTAAAAGGTGGGAAGGCTATCAAATCTTAAGGATTTTCCGGCAGCTTTTTGTTCCCGGCTGTGCAAATTTTGTTAAAATAAATAGAAATGTCGTGGAAAGGGCGTTTTATTGATGCAAACACATTATTTTTTTGCTGTGCGGCTTCCTGACGATGCCAAAGAAAAGCTGAAGCTGAAATGCGAAGCGGCAGCAGGAATGCTTGAATTTCAAAAATGGGTCCATTATCAGGATTATCATATTACGCTGGCCTTTCTGGGAAATGCAGGGAAGGATCAGCTGCAGCATGCAGCCAGGCTTGTCAGGAAGGCACTTGAGGAAGAGGAAGCTTTCAGCCTATCCACCTCAAGGTTTGGCGTCTTCGGAAAGCCGGATAAGCCCAGGATCTTTTGGTCGGACACAGCAGCCCAGCCCAGGCTTGGCGAGGTAAGGAAGAAAGTTTTTGATGCCTGTAAGGAAGCAGGCTTTCAGCTGGAGACCCGGCCATTTAAGCCGCATATCACTCTGGCAAGGAAGTGGGCAGGCATCAGCCCTTTTGAGCCGGACCTTTTGGGAAATGAATCTGTTTTAACAGAGACAATCTCATTTCCTGCCGCAGAAGTGGTTTTATATCAGACGCATATGGATAGAAGTCCTAAATACGAAGCAATCGAGGTTTATACACTGAAATAAAATACAAGGAAACAAGGAAGGCAGAGGGAATGGGACAGTTAATAAAGCTACAGGATTATATTTCACGCTATGAACAGGATATCTTTTTATATCCTTCCAGATATGTCCGACTGAAGAAGCAGCGGTGGGCACAGCTTTTGGACGCATGGGAAAATTACGATGGTCGGTTTTTCGGCCCTGAACCGGGACAAGCAGAGGATGATTGGAAGCTGGAAGAGAAACAGCCCCTGTCAGAGAGGATTAAGGGAATATTCAGCCTGAAGAGGAAGTCAGAGGACGCTGAGCCGGTTCCTGAAAAGGCAGTGGAAGAGAAGCTCGATTTTGATCCGCAGTTTGCCTCAAGGCCGGATACGGCAGATGAATTGAAGCAGCAATTCCTGGATCAGCTTTTTAGATTTCAAATGAAGTGGGCGAGCTCGACCATCATGGAAAAATCATTTGTTCAGAGATCCTTTTTCTATGACCCCGAGCTCCGCTTCCTCCTTCAGCGTTTTCCGGACACCTATCTGCTTCTTTATAAGCCTGTATTCCGTTTGAAAAAAGCGCCTGTAGAGGCAGAATCGGTCTTTATTACGCCGACTGGGGCCTATTGCCTTTCCTTTATGGAAGAAGATGAGCAGGCTGTTTTCATCGGTTCCAAGGAGCATTTCTGGTTAAAAAGGACAGGGAAGGAAGAAAAGAAAATACTGAATCCGCTCATCGCCCTGGACCGGACAGAAAAAATTGTAAAGAGCATTTTTCAAATGTATGAAATTGATTTCCCGGTACATAAAGTATTAGTAAGCCGGAAAGGCTATTTTGATTATCCGAATGTACCATATGGGGTGGAGCTGATTGAGAAGCGCGGATTCGAGGAGTGGTTTGAAGCTATGAGGAAAAACACGTCCCCCATCAAGCATATCCAGCTTAAAAGCGCGCAGATCCTCCTGCAATATTGCCAGACAACCTGTGTGAAACGCCCGGAATGGGGAGAAGTTGAATAAGGCACATGATCTTAAATACATTTCTAGGCAATTATCAAAAGGTCTTGTAGTAATTCATCCTGATTTTGGGCTCGTTCGTGTGAATAGCTGTTAAGACACCCTTTAAAAAATGCCCTGGGCAAGGTTTGGGGCAGCCTGTATTACAGGTAATAAGGAAGTACTCAGAGGAAAGCCGAGAATAGAAGCGGAGTGAGACGATGATCACAGTGGAACGGATGTACCATGCATACCTTGATGAATTGAATATCATTGCCATCCTGCTTCCCCGTTCTTATTACAATGGCAGCTGTTCTGAATTTGCTCTTTCAGGCCAGGAAGGGAAGAAGGAGCTCTTTATTAAAGAACAGCAGGAACTGGAAGAGGAGATTAAATATATTTGCACCTTCGAAGGTGATCTGGATCTCGGAACAACCTGCTGGATCCATGATGAACATGGGGGGAAGACAGACCTTCAGATTGGATCTGTCATCCGGACAGAGGCATTTGATGAAAAATATTATTATAGCGGGAGCCTGGGGTGCTTTTATACAGAAGAACAGACAGTGTTCAAGCTATGGGCCCCTACCGCCACTCAAGCCAGGCTGTCGTTAGAAGAGCCAGGGAAGGGTATCACGGAATATGCAATGGAAAGAGGAGATTACGGTGTCTGGTCCTATTGTGCCGAGGGAGATCTTGAACTTCATGCCTATACTTACAAGGTATGCATCGATCTTGAGTGGCGGGAGGCTGCAGACCCATATGCTGCCGCGCTTACAGCCAATGGGGAGAAAGCCGTCGTTGCCAGCCCCGGGAAAATAAAGATGCCTGAGCTTGAGCTTCCGGAGCTGGAACATGATACAGATGCGGTTATATACGAAACCCATATCAGGGACTTTACCATCCATCCCGGGAGCGGCGCGGATAAAAAAGGCACATACCGCGGTGCGGCAGAGCTGGGTACAAAGGGGCCGGAGGGCTGTTCGACCGGCCTTTCCTACGTAAAGGAGCTGGGGGCGACCCATATCGAGTTCCTCCCCTTCCACGACTTTGCGGGGGTGGATGAGCTCGGGGGAAAATCGGATTATAACTGGGGCTATAACCCGCTCCACTTCAACGCGCCTGATGGCAGCTACTCCGAGGATCCTTCAGACCCGTATTTGCGGATCCGTGAGCTGAAGGACTTGATTTCAGCTGTCCATTCCCAGGGCCTGCGGGTCATAATGGACGCTGTGTACAACCATGTCTATATAAGGGAATCATCCGATTTTGAAAAGCTTGTACCAGGCTATTACTTCCGGCACGATGAGTTCGGGATGCCATCAAATGGAACCGGGGTAGGCAATGACTTTGCCTCTGAGAGGAAGATGGCAGGGAAGTTCATCGTCGATTCCGTGAAGTTCTGGCTGCATGAATATAAAATTGACGGGCTGCGCTTTGATCTGATGGGAATCCTGGATGTCGGGACGATGCAGGAGGTCAGGAAAGCTGCAGATGAAGCCGGCAGGCATATTCTCATCATTGGGGAGGGGTGGGACCTTAACACTCCTCTCCCGCAGGAACAAAAGGCCAATCTGCGCAACCAGGCCAAGCTCGAGAGGATCGGCCAGTTCAATGACTGGTTCAGGGATTCTATTAAGGGAAGCACATTCAATATTTATGATAAAGGATATGCACTGGGAAATGCACATTACCGCGAGGATGCGAAACAGGTTCTTGCCGGAAGCATCGGAATGGGGAAAAAGGCTAAGCCTCTCTTCCGTTCTCCGGGGCAGTCTGTGAACTATGCCGAATCGCATGATAACCATACACTATGGGATAAGCTTGGCGCATGTTTCCCTGAAGAGAGAGAGGAATTCAAGGTGAAGCACCACCGGCTTGCGACGGCAATGGTCATCCTTGCACAGGGAATTCCTTTCCTTCACAGCGGACAGGAGTTCTTCAGGACAAAAAATGGGGACGGCAACAGCTATCGGTCCCCAAATGAGGTCAACTGGCTTGATTGGGAGCGCCGGCTTCACTATCAGGATAATGTGGACTATATAAAAGGGCTGATTAGCATAAGGAAGAACATCAAAGCTTTCCGTTTTCACAGCACAGACCTGATCAGGAGGCATATGCAGTTCATCCAGGCAGAAGAGCCGATGATTGCATTCGAGCTGCAGGATATCAGGGAATTCGGGGGCTATGATTCCATCAGGGTATGTTTCAATCCTTCCCGGGAAGAGCGGAAGTTCCCTGCTGATGGAGAATGGGAAGTTTTGGCGGACGGAGACAGGGCGGGTGCAGAACCGGTAAATACTGTGAATTCGGGCGCTGCAATAATTGCCCCATGCAGCCTGCTGATCCTTGCCAGAAGGTGAAAGAAGCTGCCCTTTTGCCCGCCCGAAGCTGAATCGGGATCAAACCATAAAAATTGAAAAAGAAATCATTATAATAAAATACTGTTTTTATCTCTGATTGACTTGACTAGAAAACACGCTAAGAGATAAAATTTATAAGATAGCTATTGCAGGACATTTGCTTCAATAGCTTTTTTTTATTTTACTTTGCTTTTCTATACAATAGTCCTTTAATCAATTAGCGGCGGAATGGACAGGAGCGGGCTTTGCTTTCTTTGCAGTTCCGCATATATAGATAGGAGACTGTAAAAGGCCTGGCTGAGATGCGGGCCTTGCACTTTCCTTACTCGCATTTAATTTGCAGAAAAACATTGTAGGTGAACAATTTTGGAACATTTATTCGGACAAGATTGGGAGATAGTTCCTGCCGGAGGAGCGACAGGTGAAGCGTTTTTTGCCCAGCATGAAGAGCAGCAATTATTCTTGAAGCGGAATTCATCGCCTTTTCTCGCTGTTTTGTCAGCAGAAGGAATTGTTCCAAAGCTTGTGTGGACAAAAAGGCTTGAAAATGGGGACGTCATAACAGCCCAGCAATGGCTTGCCGGAAGGGAATTGAAGCCGGGGGATATGGAAGATGAGCGGGTAGCCAGGCTTCTCAAGAAAATCCATGACTCCAGGCCGCTCCTTGGGATGCTTAGCAGGCTGGGAAAATCTCCCCTGAAGCCAGAGGCAATACTGAACGCGGTCACAGAAGAGCTGGATGAAGAAATCCGCAGACTGGATGCTGTCAGGAAAGCCCTTGGGTTCCTTGAAAAGGAGAAGGGGAATATCTTCTGTGAAGATATGGTCGTCTGCCACTGCGATGTCAATCATAACAACTGGCTGCTCACAGAGAACGACCAGCTGTATCTGATTGATTGGGATGGGGCAATGATTGCCGACCCTGCCATTGATCTCGGGATGCTCTTATACTGGTACATCCCCCGTGATAAATGGCATTCCTGGCTGAAGCGGTATGGAATGGAATTAACATCCTCCCTTGCCCTTCGCATGAAATGGTATGTGGCTGCCCAGACTTTGACATCGATTCAATGGCATAAAAGCAAGGGGAGATATGAAGAAATGGATAAGTGGATCCAGTTCATCAAGGAGCTTGACCTGGGCTAGGAAAGCTGGTCAATGCTCTCTACCCACTGGGAGAGCTCCTGCTGGTGCAGCTCTATATGGCCGTCGAGATTGGAAGAGCCGGCGCCGTTTTGGCTGTAGCTGTAAATCTGCTCCAGTACTGTCCTTACCTCCTGGCCGATATTTGCATTGACCATGAGGGATTTTACCAAGCGCTCCAATTGTTCACACTCTGAAACCGACCCGCAGCAGTCTGTCTGATGGCTGCTTAATATATCCCTCAGCAGGGTTAGTTGATCTGTATGGCACAGCGGCATATGATTCAGCATCCTTTCTATTTGTACATGAATGGGATTGAGGCACCAACAAAAAAAGGAATTCACATTTATCATGTGAATTCCTTTTTTTTATTATTCATCAGCTTATCTTTTATAGATGGTTGACAGGCTTTCCGATATAAAGGCTCTGTCTCTTTGATCTGACTTTCTGAGTCCATTTTCTGTTCCTAAGCTTCTCATACGGATAGACAGTCACACTGTAGCCAAGGAACATGATGCCTATAACTAAAAGGACGGCCATTTCCAATCCTGTCTCAATCAATTTTCCCATGTATATTTCCAGCTCCTTTTGATGCCTGAAGGAAAAGCATTTCAGGCTCGGGTTTTTCCGTTCGGGTACACTCTTAAAACCTTAACAAAACATCATATAAATGAAAAACGCGGTTTCGATTGATATACAGGAGATATTTCCGGTAACATAAGATGAACGCGCTTTAACAGACAGTGCCCTTACATATGCGGCCGGATGCTCCCCGATCCTTCCTGAACGAGGGTTGCATCGATAGGGAAGGCATGGTATTGTTTGAACGATATTATTATTTAGGGGTGTCCTCATGAGACAAAGAAACAAGCCTTGGGCTAAAGATAAATTAATGCAGCATCCGCAGTATGTCATCCTGGAGCCGATTCAGCATAAAGGAAAATGGGCTGAAGTATTTGAAGAAGACCAGCCGCTCCATATAGAAATTGGAACAGGGAAAGGCCGATTCATCACAGGGATGGCAAAGGCCAATCCTCATATCAACTATATCGGCATAGAATTGGCAGAAAGCGTCATCGTGACTGCCCTTGATAAGCTTATTGAAGAAGAGCTTCCAAACCTTAAGCTGATGAATGCCAATGCCAAGAACCTGGCTGAGTATTTCGATAAAGGGGACGTAGACAGGGTTTACCTTAATTTCTCAGACCCTTGGCCAAAGACCCGTCATGAAAAAAGAAGGCTCACTTTCAAAAGTTTCCTTGATGTCTACAAAAGCATCCTTGTCGATAAAGGAGAAATCCATTTCAAGACTGACAACCAGGGGCTGTTCGAATATTCACTTACAAGCTTCTCCGAATACGGACTCCTCCTCACTTACGTCAGCCTCGACCTTCACAACAGCGACTATGAAGGCAATATCATGACCGAATACGAAGAAAAATTCTCCGGCAGAGGCAGCAGAATCTACCGCTCTGAAGTGAGATATCAATAAAATTGCATAAAGCTGCTCGTGAGCGGCATTGGTATAGAAAAAAGGAGTACGGACATTTCGTACTCCTTCTTTGGTTATGTTTTTTAGGATTTACTGTGAAAGGCCACAACAATTGTTCATTTGTTTAGCTTTTTAAATGGGCTGTTAATTTCCGTTCCAGGCACTTCGCTTTCCGCGGGGCGACGCTGAGCCTCCTCTTCGCTACGCTCATGCGGGGTCTCAGCCTTGCCGCTACTTCCCGCAGGAGTCTGCGTGCCTTCCACTCCAATTAACAGGTTCAATAACCTTGGGAATGCAACTAAGTTTTTTAAAGATAAAACCAAAAATCTTCCTAATTTCAATACATTTCAATAATTCTGTTGTATCTTATTTTATGCTGAGCAAATATTCCACCAACTCCCCTCTTAATGATAAACTAACAAGTATACATACAATCTGCTGAAAAAGGGAGTGTCCAAATGGAAACCTTAAAATTAAAAACAGTCAAGCTCACGTGGCTCAACGGCGGGGTCACACATCTGGATGGCGGCGCCATGTTCGGCGTTGTCCCAAAAGCTCTGTGGGAAAAGAAATATCCCTGCAATGAAAATAACCAGATCGAGCTTAGAACAGATCCAATCCTTGTGGAAGCTAACGGGAAAAAGATGCTCATAGAAACAGGCATTGGCTCAGGCAAGCTTAACGAAAAGCAAAAGCGGAACTACGGAGTGACAGAAGAATCCAGTCTTGAAAAATCCCTCGGAGAGCTTAGCCTCAGCCCGGAGGATATCGACTATGTACTGATGACCCATCTGCATTTCGACCATGCATGCGGCCTTACCAGACTTGAAGGAGAAGAATTTGTTTCAGTGTTCACCAATGCAAAAATCATTGTATCGGAAACCGAGTGGGAAGAGATGCGCAATCCGAACATCCGGTCCAGGAATACATACTGGAAAGAAAATTGGAGCGGGATAGAGGACCAGGTGATCACATTCAAAGATGAATGGAGCTTCGGTCCAGTGAGAATGGTCCACACAGGCGGTCACAGTGATGGACATGCCATTATTCTCATCGAGGAAGAAGGGGAAACAATCGTTCATATGGCAGACATCATGCCGACACATGCCCACCAGAATGTTCTATGGGTTCTTGCCTTTGACGATTATCCGATGGATTCAATCGCTGCGAAGCAGAAATGGCTTGAGTACGGAATCAGCAAGGATGCATGGTTTACGTTTTACCATGATGCCTATTTCCGGGCGGTGAAATGGGACGGGGATAAACAGCTGAAGGAAGAGCTGAAACGCACCAGATAAAGGCAAGCTAAAGGCCGGATAAAAGAATCCGGCCTTTAGCTTGCAATCTTTAAGACAGCGGATAGGCATCCAAAATCGTTCCGGTGCGGCTGTCTGCGACAAACTCGTATTGAGATACCTCTCCATCAGCTGTCCTTGAAATGCCGCCTTTATAGACATTATAGCTAAGCCCATGCTTCTCATAAGGTTCAGGCTGCATATGTATCCATGATCCGCTGATCGGGCCATTTTTCTTGAAAGCGGCTTTAGCCTGGTCAAGTGCTTTCTCTGGAGAAACCGCGGTTTTATCTGCCATTAATTCCTTCACAGCCAAGCCGCCTGCTGCTCCGACTCCAACACCAAGCAAAAATGATTTCCAGTTCATGATCTGCCCCTCCGTCTTTTTCCATCATTGTTGTTCTTTATTCCATTCTACCAAATGTAACCGGATATATTAAAGGAATTCACATAAAGTGAAAGAACATGGAACCATATCTGGGGGACGGCTAGGAGGAAAAGGTGGTAAGAGGTAAGAAAGTTCTGTAAAATAACTGTATACATAATAATGATATAAATCCCATTAAAGGAGCAGGTACAATGAACAATAAAACATTGCAGCTTTTTAAAACACTGACAGAATTGCCGGGAGCGCCGGGGAATGAACATTTAGTCCGCAAGTTTATGCGAGAGCAGCTTGGCCAGTATTCTGATGAAGTGGTCCAGGACAAGCTTGGGGGAGTATTTGGAGTAAAAAGGGGAGATGAGGAAGGCCCGACTGTGATGGTAGCAGGCCATATGGATGAGGTTGGCTTCATGGTTACCTCCATCACCGATAACGGCATGATCCGCTTCCAGACCCTTGGCGGCTGGTGGAGCCAGGTCCTGCTTGCCCAGAGGGTGCAGATCTTGACCAATAATGGCCCGGTCACAGGCGTCATCGGTTCCATCCCTCCGCACCTGCTGGATGAAGCCAAGCGCAGCAAGCCAATGGATATTAAAAATATGCTGATTGACATCGGTGCAGATGACCGTGCGGATGCAGAGAAGATCGGCATTAAGCCCGGACAGCAGATCATCCCTATCTGTCCGTTTACGCCAATGGCAAATGAAAAGAAAATCATGGCGAAAGCCTGGGATAACCGTTATGGATGCGGGCTTGCGGTTGAACTTCTGGAAGAAGTGAAAGACGAAAAGCTGCCGAACATCCTTTATTCCGGAGCGACAGTCCAGGAAGAAGTCGGGCTGAGAGGTGCGCAGACAGCCGCCAATATGATCAAGCCTGATATTTTCTTTGCATTGGATGCAAGCCCTGCGAATGACATGACAGGCGACAAAAGGGAATTCGGCCAGCTTGGGAAAGGTGCGCTGCTTCGCATTCTGGACCGCTCCATGGTTACGCACCGCGGCATGAGGGAATTCGTGCTGGATACAGCTGAGAAGAATAATGTGCCTTACCAGTATTTTGTTTCCCAGGGCGGAACAGATGCAGGGCGTGTCCACACTTCAAATGAAGGAGTCCCAAGTGCGGTAGTCGGCATTTGCTCCCGTTATATTCATACTCACGCTTCCATTATCCATGTGGATGATTATGCGGCAGCAAAAGAGCTTCTGGTCAAGCTTGTTAAATCCTGCGACAAAGCCACTGTCGCATCCATCCGCGAGAACGCGTAAAAACAACAGCCCGGAGGCAGCAGCAGTGCTGCCTCTTTTCAATGGGTCAAAATGGGGCAATATAGATTGCAGCAATGA
Organism: Cytobacillus sp. T106; assembly: GCF_040492155.1. Taxonomy (NCBI): domain Bacteria; kingdom Bacillati; phylum Bacillota; class Bacilli; order Caryophanales; family Bacillaceae; genus Cytobacillus; species Cytobacillus sp. T106. The sequence goes on from NZ_JBEUMK010000001.1 coordinate 89,732, forward strand.
AAAAGGAGAACAGCTTTATGAAAATTATAATAGGTTCTAAAAATCCGGCGAAAATAGGTGCTGTGGAAGCCATTTTCAATGAAAGCGGCTTTAAAGTCGATTCTGTGGATGTACCTTCCGGTGTGAGTGACCAGCCTTTTACAGATGATGAAACGATTAAAGGGGCTGTACAAAGAGCGGAGCTTGCACTGAAAGAAGGAGATGGCGATATAGGAATCGGTCTGGAAGGAGGGGTTCAGAACACAGCTGCAGGTTTGTTTCTCTGCAATTGGGGGGCGCTTGCGCAAAAAGGCAAAGAAACAATTGTCGCTGGAGGGGCCAGAATTCCCCTTCCGCAGGAAATTGCCGAAGAGCTGCTCGCAGGCCGAGAGCTTGGGCCTGTCATGGATGAATATGCCCAAAAAGAAAACATCCGGAAAAAAGAAGGCGCCATCGGTGTGTTCACAAATGGCAGGGTCGACAGGGCCGAAATGTTCGCGCATGTTGTCAGGCTGCTCGCCGGGCAGCTGGAGTACCGGAACAGAAATAGGGAGAGGCGTTGACGCCTCTCCCCAGCTTGTATTAAGCAAGCCGCTTCCGCATTTCAGTTTTCTTCAAAGACATATGAAAGAATTTTGATTGCCTGATTAACGGTTTCGACTGTTGCGTTTGCTTTTTGTGAGAGTTCTTTAAGCGGGTGGTGCAGTTTTTCAGGCCTGATCAGGATCAGCGGCTTTTTCAGTGCAAGGGCAATGCTGGCATCCATGCTCGTGTTCCATTGCTTATACTGCTCGCCGAACAGCGCAATGACCAGGTCGGATTTTTCCATCAGCAGCTGGGTCCGCAGATTGTTGATGCTTGAAGAAGCCTGGTCGAGGTAAACAGGGCCCGGCTGTTCCCCAAGTATTTCTTCCCCAATCTTATCAGAGCGCTCGTGGTTTTCCATCGGTCCGACAAAATGGACCGGAAGCTGAAGGGCTTTTGCTTTTTCCTTCAGCTCTCCCCTCCAGTCTGTATGAATCTCGCCTGCCAGATAAACTGTCAATTCCATCATACTTCCTCCTCTTTGGTAGATATCTTACATTTTACCACTTCTGTTAATAACAAACCGTCCGCAGGCCTGAAAAACCGGCAGGAGGGGTTGTCAGATAATTAAAAAGACGGTTATGATAGAAAAGGACGATATTTTTTCCAGCAGGGAGGAAAATAGTATGAAAAAAATCAGCATCGCCGCCTTGCTAATGATATGCTCCGTTCTGTTCCTGAGCGCCTGTTCTGCATCCTTCCAAGAGGAGCAGAAAGCAGCGAAGAAGGCAGCGGAGACAGCTTTCACCCAAAAGCCCAAGGATGCAAATAATGAAAATGAAGAGATAGATTATTATTTGCCTTTTGGTGTCGAGGTTGAAGAAGAGAGCCCAAACAATCTAATCTTAAAAAATGGAAGCAAAACATATATCCTGTTTTATAACCAGAATGAGGGCAAAGGCAGCAAGGTGGTTTATGAGTCTGCGAAACTTCAGAACGAAAGCTATGAGGTGGATGAAACCTTCCAATATGATGGCAGATTCGGATTTATTCTAATTAAAAAGCTGGATGATGACAGAAGCGAATTGATTGTCGGAGCTGATGGGGTCAAGATCACAACGGAAACAAAGACCTCCAGCCTGAAAGCAGATGCTTCAATGATGATTGATATCGTCAATTCCGTCCGGATGAAATAGGCAGGCAAAGGGGTGTCCCTTTGCTTTTTTTTGTGTTTTTTCTAAGGACAAAAGGAAAATCTGGTTTCTCATAACAGAAAGCGCCCATACTAGGAAGGTTCCGGGTATATTTTTCTTCCTTTTTACATTGTACATGCTTACAATATAGGTTGTAACATCTGTCTTGACACATGACAATGAAGAATGAACGGGGGATTTTAAATGAGAGAGTTTGTGAAGAGAAAAGGGGTCAGCCTGTCTGCGAGGGTTTACTTTATAGATGCATTGAGCAGCATGGCATTAGGCCTGTTTTCTTCTCTGATTATAGGTCTGATCATTAAGACAGTGGGAGAGCAGCTGCCGGCAGGATATGGCGGGAGTTTTTTCATAGAAATGGGGACGCTCGCGATGGGGCTTATGGGGCCGGCAATCGGCGTTGCTGTTGCTTATGGGCTGAATGCGCCGCCGCTGGTACTGTTCGCTGCGATTGCAAGCGGGGCAGCAGGGGCCGCGCTGGGCGGACCAGCCGGGAGCTTTGCAGCTGCCCTGATATCTGTGGAGATTGGAAAGCTTGTCAGCAAGGAGACGAAAATCGATATTATTGTTACGCCTTTTGTTACGATATTGGCTGGCTATGGAACGGCAGCGCTGATCGGACCCGGAATAAGCTTCCTGTTAAAGGGTCTTGGAAGCATGATCATGTGGGGGACGGAGCAAAGGCCGATCTTAATGGGAATCATTGTGGCAGTGCTGATGGGCCTCGCCCTTACAGCACCTATCTCCAGTGCAGCCATTGCGCTGATGCTTGATCTGCACGGGCTTGCAGCAGGGGCGGCAACAATTGGATGTGCAGCCCAAATGGTCGGTTTTGCAGTCAGCAGCTACAGGGAAAATAAAGTAGGCGGCCTCATTGCCCAGGGACTTGGAACTTCAATGCTGCAGGTGCCGAATATCATCAGGAATCCGATGATCCTCCTCCCGCCGACCATTGCGGGGGCAGTTCTTGCACCGCTTGGTACCACTTTATTTGTTCTCGAGAACAATGCGGCAGGTGCGGGAATGGGGACAGCCGGCCTTGTCGGGCAGATCATGACTGTGACAGCAATGGGATTCAGCTCGGCTGTCTTCCTGAAAATAGTCATGCTGCATTTTGTTGGACCAGCCGCAATAAGCTTGTTATTATCTGAGTATATGAGGAAAAAAGGCTGGATCAAACATGACGATATGCTGATCCAGACAGGAGGAAAAAGAAATGAAAAAGCTTGAATCAATGGAACAGTTTGAGCAAATGAAAAATGAGGGGCAGCATATTTTTATGTTTTCAGCAGACTGGTGCCCTGACTGCCGCATCATCGAACCGATCCTTCCAGAGGTAGAAGAAAAGTTCAGCGATTATACCTTTGTATATGTAGACCGGGATGAATATATTGATCTGTGCGGGCAGCTCGATATCTTCGGCATCCCGAGCTTCATTGCCTTCAGGGATGGAGAAGAATCAGGACGCTTTGTCAGCAAGGATAGGAAAACACAGGAAGAAATCGAGAATTTCATCGCCGGCCTCGGCCGCTGATATCTTTTGCCCTCCGTCTTCTTTGAGATGGAGGGCTTTCTATTGTACAATGGAAACTGCAGAAATTTCCCGTTAAGGAGGGAAAAAGGATGAAAATGGACAGCAGGAAAATGAAGGATGAATTAATGAAGAGGCTGGATGCTGATAACCGGTCTTTCGAATTTGATAAAAAAAAGGATACCCTCCGGATTGAAAATAAAGGGACGGGCAAAGGGATCACCATTTCGCTGCCTGGCATCATTGCTAAATGGCAGGAGCATAAGGACAAGGCGATTGAAGAGGTGGCCTATTATGTGGAAGAAGGACTCAGGGCCATGTCGGGAGAATCCGGGCTTGAAGGCCATGAAAAAAATATCTTCCCTGTCATCAGGTCAACTTCTTTTCCGCAGGAATCTGAAGAAGGAATCTTGTTCCTGTTTGACGAACATACAGCAGAAACGAGGATCTATTATGCCCTTGACCAGGGCAAAACCTACAGGCTCATTGATTCAGCGCTCATGGAAAAAGAGGGCTGGACAGCTGAAAGGATCAGGGAGATTGCCTTATTTAATGTCAGGTCCCTGTCAACCGGGATTAAAAAGGACGAAGTGGCCGGCAATATCTTTTATTTTTTGAACGCAAATGACGGCTATGATGCGAGCCGCATCCTCAATGAAGCTTTTCTGAAGAGCATGGAGCAGCAGATAACCGGTGAGATGGCACTTGCCGTTCCCCATCAGGACGTCCTGATCATAGCGGATGTGCGGAATAATACAGGCTATGATATCCTCGCCCAGATGAACATGAGCTTCTTTGCAAGCGGCAGGGTACCGATTACGGCATTATCATTTCTTTATGAAAACGGGGAACTTGAGCCGATTTTCATTCTCGGCAAAAATAAGAAAAAGTGACAGGGGAAGGATCACGAAATGTGGTCCTTTTTTATATCTGATAGACAGGGAAAAGCCTGCAGGTTACACTGCCTGTAACAGTTGTAAACCCGATGTTAAACTGGTTATGCCAAAAGTATAAGCATGATGAGGAAAACTGTGGCAATTTTACCCATAAAGCCTATAAAAAGGCTCATTCTCTCTTTTTAACTCGAATTTTTATGAATAGCTGATAAAATAAAAGGGTAGGAAGAATAAGCTGCCCTTTTCATAGAATCTTAAGGGTTATTCTGCTTTTGTACCAGAAATTTGAGCATCCCCATACACCGACAGCTTTGCCTAAACAGCCTTTAAGAAAGAGTGATTGATATTGAGTTGGATAAAAAAACTATTCCGAGTGTTTAATAATGAAGACGAGTATAAAGAAACAGAAGAAGAGCAGCCGTACATAGAACCGGCAAAACCGAAAAAAGACAGAGACGGACGTGAGATGGAGGCCAGGATCCTCTACCAGTACCCTAAGGGTCAGTTCAGATTTCCGCTTATTCCTGATGAAGGCTCACCGGTAAAGGAAAGGAGACCCAGAGAAAAGCCGGAAAATCCTGGACATAATCCGCGAAGAAGCCAAAGGGAGCAGCCGGCGGCAGAAACCTGGAAGCATGGGCGGGGAAAGGCCGGCCCGCTGAATGATAGTCAAGAAAAAAGAAATAAACGGCAGCCGGAGCAGCATGAATCTTATTCGAAGCCTTCCCAAAAAAGCAAGAGCGAGCAGCCGATAGACAACCGCCACCGGCGCCCCTTCAGGCCAACGGAAATTCCTTCCCCGATATACGGGTTCGAACGGCCGAAGAAAAAGGAAGAATCAGTAGTCTATGAGATGAATAGCTTTGACCAGGTGAAAAACGCGCCACTTTTCGATGATATTGATTTTCTGAAGAAAACGGTCCTTGATGGAGGCCGGGAAAATGAAAGCAATACTGTGAATAATCCGCCAGAGCCAGTGCCTGGAGAACAGCCGGAAGGCATCTCTGACCTGAAAGGAACCATCAGCCCTGATTTAAGGGTAGGATACGAAGAAGCCTCTGCCGTGCCAGGCAGTGCAGAAGAGAGTCCTGCTAAAGTAACGGATACTGACACCTATACGGGCGGCCTCTCCAATCCAGCTGCTGAAAAAGCTTTTTCTGAAAAAGCGGACGAAGACGAACTTGTCGTGACAACAGAAGCAGGGCAGGAGAGGGAGATGCTTGAAAGTGGCGATTCATATGCAGAGCTGCCGGCCGGAAGAATTGAAGCTGACAGCAGCATCAAACCTTTCGACGGTACCCCGCCGCTGGATGGCATGACTGAAGGGATCACCAGCAGTAACCCTGAAGTAATGGACAGCAGCATTCCTGTGGCCGGATATAGTACTGCCCCGGCCGTAGAATTAGACTTTGAGCCCGATGAGGCGGAAGATGAAATTGCCGGTGAAGCGCTGGTTAACAGCAACGATACAATCCTGCATGAAGACGCTGAGCCAAATAGAATAGATACTGAAGAATATAACAGGGATATCCCATATAACCCGTCGGGAACCGGGCCGGCTCCACTTAATTTTGAAGCAGTGCCGGAACCTGCGGACGATCCTGCAGATTTGCCGGATAAGAATGAAATTGATAAAGAAACAGAAGCAGCAGTACTATCCGGAGACCATGCTGAAAAAAATGCTGAACTCCAGGCAGGATCTGTCAAAGGTGAACAGTGTACTCAGATAACCGGCCAGCATGAAGCAGCGTCTGCCCTGCTGCTGGATGAGGCGGAGCCGGAAACTGTAGAGGGAAGGGCCGGGGAAACCCGTGAGGACATTCCTCCCCGCGCAGAAGAAGAGCCGAAGCCGAAGCCAAGATCACCGCTGCCTTTCAATGTGATTATGCTGAAGCAGGACAGAAGGATTGCAGAGCAGAAGAAAAAAGAACAAAATACCGCTGTGAAGCAAATGCCTGTCACCCGGGAAAATACAGAAGAAGCAACGCCGCCGGCTGTCTCAGCTGAAGTTATCGGGAATGAAGCGCCTGCAAATACAAATGTACAGGGACGCGGCGAGGATAATGCCCTCGCTTCTGATTATAATTATGCTCCACAGCCAAATGAAACTGCAGCAGCGGCAGAACCAGCACAATTCCATCAGCAGGCTGAAGAGCCAGCTGAACAGACACAAGCAGGGACGCGACAGGAACTGGACGGATTCCATCAGTATGGCCAGCCGGCAGAAGATCCGAAATACAAGGCCTATGAATTTCCGGCAAAAAGCCTGCTTGCCCCTCCAGTCATTCCTGAGGACAATGAGGAGTGGCTGCTGGAGCAGGAAGAGTTCCTTAATCTGACACTGAAGAATTTCAATGTCAGGGCAAAGGTTGTTAATGTAACCCAGGGGCCTTCTGTTACCCGATTTGAGGTTCAGCCGGAGCCCGGAGTTAAAGTAAATAAAATCACGAACCTGACTGATGATATTAAGCTCAGCCTGGCCGCCAGGGATATCCGTATGGAAGCGCCGATCCCGGGCAAGCATACCATCGGAATTGAGGTGCCGAACCAGAAGAGCAGGCCGGTATTGATCAGCGAGATCATCAATACGCCTGTGTTCAGGGACGGAGAATCGCCGCTGACTGCAGTCCTTGGGCTGGACATCTCGGGAAGCCCGATCGTCACTGATCTGCGGAAGATGCCTCACGGACTGATTGCCGGTGCAACCGGATCCGGAAAAAGCGTCTGCATCAACTCAATCCTTGTCAGCCTTCTTTATAAAGCATCGCCTGATGAGCTGAAGCTTCTGCTGATCGATCCGAAAATGGTCGAGCTTGCTCCATACAACCAGATACCTCATCTTGTCAGCCCGGTCATTACAGATGTGAAGGCCGCCACTGCAGCACTGAAATGGGCGGTGGAAGAGATGGAGCGGCGCTATGAGCTGTTTGCACACGCAGGTGTCAGGGATATCAACCGTTTCAATCAGCTGGCTGAACAGCATAAACGCTATTCTGACAAGCTTCCGTTCATTGTCATTGTCATTGATGAGCTTGCTGACCTGATGATGATGTCCCCGGCAGATGTTGAGGAAGCAATCTGCCGGATCGCCCAAAAGGCGAGGGCATGCGGCATTCATTTGATCATCGCCACACAAAGGCCGTCTGTCGATGTCATCACTGGCCTGATTAAAGCCAATGTCCCGACAAGGGTGGCATTCTCTGTATCCTCCCAGGTCGATTCACGAACCATCATCGACATCAGCGGTGCCGAAAAGCTCTTGGGCAGAGGGGATATGCTCTTCCTGGAAAATGGCTCATCCAAGCCGGTCAGGCTTCAGGGAACTTATGTTTCCGATGCAGAAATTGATGAAGTCGTCGCCCATGCGAGGAGCCAGCGCAAGCCGGATTATTTATTTGAACAGGAAGAGCTCCTGAAAAAAGCACAGGCAACCGAGGAGGAAGATGAGCTTTTCTATGAGGCGTGCGAGTATGTTGTCGATCAGGGCAGCGCATCGACATCAAGTGTCCAGAGGCGCTTTAAGATCGGCTATAACCGTGCTGCAAGGCTGATCGGCATGATGGAGGACTGCGGCTATATCTCTGAGGCAAAAGGAAGCAAGCCGCGTGATGTGCTGATCACGGAAACAGACCTCGAGGCCATGCAAGACACTAGTACAATGCTATAATACGTGGTATTCTTTACATGCATGTAAAGAATACTAAAAATAACGGTAGTTATAACTGATTTGGTATGAGGAGCTTTAGGATGAAAGAAATTGAGCTAAAGATTCAAGGCAAGATCAAGCGGCTTACAAATAAGACCTTTAAATTTGATGAAAGAGTAAGAGACGGCTGGTTTTCAGCTGTCTATTTCTTAAAGACACGGGAGATTGTCAAGAAATATCACAAAGACAATATCGTGACCATGCAATTCTTCCAGAAAAATCATGCTGTCCTTTGCGGGACCGATGAAGTGATTGCATTGATCCATACATTCGCCGAAAATCCGGATGAGCTGGAAATCTTTTCTTTGAAAGATGGAGATAAAATCAGCCCATTCGAAACGGTCATGACGATTACCGGGCCCTATCAGAGCTTCGGCTATCTTGAGGGGATCATTGACGGCATCCTTGCGAGGAGAACGTCAGTTGCCACTAATGTGTATAACACGGTCAAGGCAGCAGGAACGTCAGGCAGGCAAAAACAGGTCATCTTCATGGGTGACCGGGATGACCATTATATCACCCAGGCCGGAGACGGCTATGCCGCCCATATAGGCGGAGCGACTGCCCAGGCTACCCATGCCATGAACGAATGGTGGGGCAAGCAGGGGATGGGAACAATGCCGCATGCCCTTATCCAGATGTTTGACGGGGACCTGGTGGCAGCAACCAAGGCATATCAGGAGACATACCCTGAGGATGCCCTGATTGCGCTTGTTGATTATAATAATGATGCTATAACAGATTCCCTGAAAGTTGCGAGGGAATTCGGCGATGAGCTGAAGGGTGTCCGTGTTGATACCTCCAGGACAATGATCGACCAATATTTCCTGAGGAATCAGCATCTTCTCGGGACCTTTGATCCACGGGGCGTTAATGCGGAGCTGATTTTTGCATTAAGGAAGGCGCTGGATGACGAAGGGTATAATCATGTGAAAATTGTTGTCAGCGGCGGCTTTAATGAAATGAGAATCCAGGAATTTGAAGAAAACGGTGTGCCAGTCGATACTTACGGCATAGGCAACAGCCTGCTGAAGATCAATATCGGCTTCACCGGAGATAATGTTCTGATCAATGGTAAGCATGCTGCAAAAGCAGGAAGGCGCTACAGGCCGAATCCGCGGCTGGAAAAAGTAGAGTTTTAATTCATTTTCGGCCCTGGGGAATTGGAGGGAGCACCCGGATATGGAGAATACAATTAAAGACTTGGAAGCCTACCGCAAACAGAAGCAGGCTAAGGGTGAAGAGAACGCGCTGGCCCTTTACCGGAAAGCACAGAAGGATTCTGCGGTGAATGCGAACATAAGAGAAAAGGTCCGTGCCCGCCATATTTTCCGGGAAGCAGCCGGCCTGCCGGGCGGAATCCCATTCAGCAGTGAACAGGAAGAAGTGTTTGAGGACTGGTTCTTATTCGATTATATAAGCATCAGGGGCTTTACGATGTTTAACCTTTTCCTCCGCCGGAATACCGGGCAACTAGCCGAGGCAGATCTCATTCAGGGAGCGCTTTTCCTCAGCTCTGTCCTCCAGCCTGTAAAGATTGAAAGGGCAGAAGGAGAAATACTTGCTGCCTGTGATATTCTGACCGGGGAAAAGCTTCAGCTGAAAGCCGCGGAAAGCATCAGCCTTGAGGAGGGACGCTCCTATTTCATCAGGTGCATACCCGTTTTCTCCCGGACCTTCTGTTTTGGCCCTGCTTTTCCAATGGACAATACAGACGCTGTTGTGGAGAGTTACAATGAGGCTGTTCGGGAAGGTATGGCCTATAGGCCTTTTCTAAAAAAGACTGCCGTGGCCTTCCTGTTCATTGGTGATATGTGAGTCTATTCACGCTGATTTTTGCCAATTTTAGCCATGCAATCCCGGCCGAACCCCGTTCAGGCCGCCCCTGCCGCCAGCCGGAGTGTGGTGCTACATAGTTTTTGTGCTTGAAAGATGATATAATACTTTAATCTGCTTATGCAGGAAACGTTTGTCCGTAATGAATATATGAGCAATTTATAGTCAGATATCATATACTGTGTTACAGATAGACGACAGTTGGAGGTTCTTTATATGACTATTTACCATTTTGTAGGTATAAAAGGGTCTGGAATGAGCGCCTTGGCTCAAGTCCTTCATGATATGAATTATCATGTTCAGGGATCTGATGTAGAAAAGCGTTTTTTTACACAGATTTCGCTTGAACAGTCAGGAATAAAGATCCTTCCTTTCCAAAAGGAAAACATACAGCCTGGAATGACCGTTATAGCAGGCAATGCGTACCCGGATACGCATGAAGAAATTCAGGAAGCCATGAAGCTGGGCCTTCCGATCGTCCGCTACCACCGCTTCCTTGGGGACTTTATGAAGAAGTTCACCAGTGTAGCTGTTACTGGGGCGCATGGCAAGACCTCCACTACAGGGCTGCTGGCCCATGTTATGAAGGGAGCAAAACCGACTTCTTTCCTTATTGGGGACGGAACGGGCAGAGGGGATGCCGATGCTGAATATTTCGTTTTTGAAGCTTGCGAATATAGAAGGCATTTTCTTTCATATTTCCCTGATTATGCAATCATGACGAATATAGATTTTGACCACCCTGATTATTTCGCCAATATTGATGATGTGTTCTCTGCATTCCAGGAGATGTCATGGCAGGTGAATAAGGGTATTTTTGCATGCGGCGATGATGAGCAGCTGCAAAAGATCCAGGCAAAGGTTCCTGTCCTGTTTTACGGATTTGGGGAGGAGAATGACTTCCAGGCACGAAATGTCATCAAGAGCACGGAAGGAACAACCTTTGATGTTTTTGTGCGCAACACCTTTTATGATACTTTCTCAATCCCTCAGTTCGGCGACCATAACGTACTGAATTCATTGGCCGTTATTGCACTTTGCCATTATGAGGAAATTGATTCTGAAATCGTCAAAGATCTCCTGTTGACATTTGAGGGAGTGAAAAGAAGATTTTCGGAGAAGAAAGTGGCAAGCCAGGTTATCATTGACGACTATGCTCATCACCCGACGGAGATTCGCGCGACGGTCGAGGCAGCCAGGCAGAAATATCCGGAAAAAGAAATAGTGGCTGTATTCCAGCCTCATACCTTTACCCGGACACAGACATTCCTGGATGACTTTGCCGAAAGCCTTAATAAAGCTGATAAAGTTTATCTTTGCGATATTTTCGGTTCAGCCAGGGAGAACCATGGAAAGCTGACCATTACAGATCTTCAGGACAGGATCCCAAGCTCGGAAATCATGAAAGAAGAAGATACAAGTGCGCTGAAACAGCACGAAAACAGTGTCATCCTCTTTATGGGAGCGGGAGACATCCAGAAATTCCAGGAAGCATATGAGGGCTCTTTATAAGTTCCGTGCAGAAGCGTTGGGCAGGCTGTCTCCTGGCGCTCTCCGGAAAGGCCTTTTGGCTACATAAGAAAAAGGATGCAGGCTCATGCTGCATCCTTTTTTGCTGTTAAGGAATTTATAAATTGTAAGACTTGTGTATAATTTTCAATTCTTGATCCACGTCCAGCAGCTGCGCCCAGGTCACTAGCCAAACAACCCAAAAAGGTTTCCGGGAGGTTAGTCTTGAGGGCTCCAGCATGGGAGTCATGCAGACGTTGCCACAGGACGTGGCGTTCTTAGTCTGCGTTTCTTAAGGTGATCAAGGAGCTTGCGCTTTTATTCCTGTTTATTTAAGATTTTCAGGGTTCAGCGCATCGAGTTCAGGGATGACGAATCTTCCATCCTTCCGGATCAGGACATCATCAAAGTAGATTTCCCCTCCGCCATAGTCCGGACGCTGGATATTGACCATATCCCAGTGGATATTGGATGAATTGCCATTATAGGCTTCATCATAGCATTGCCCTGGCGTGAAGTGGAAACTGCCATCAATTTTCTCATCGAAAAGAATGTCCTGCATCGGATGGAGGATATAAGGGTTTACGCCGATGGCGAATTCCCCGATATAGCGGGCGCCTTCATCTGTATCAAAGATCTTGTTGATTCTGTCTGTATCATTTGCTGACGCCTCAACAATCTTTCCATCCTTAAAGGTAAGCTTGACATTCTCAAAAGTAAATCCGTGATAAGGAGATGGAGTATTATATGTAATCACGCCGTTAACAGAATCTTTCACAGGAGCTGTATAGACTTCGCCGTCAGGAATATTCATCTGTCCAGAGCATTTGATTGCCGGAATATCCTTAATGGAGAAGGTCAAATCTGTCCCGGGGCCTGTCAGCTTTACTTTGTCTGTTTTGTCCATAAGCTCCACAAGGCTGTCCATCGCTTTGTCCATCTTGCCGTAATCCAGATTGCAGACATTAAAATAGAAATCCTCGAACGCCTCTGTGCTCATTTTCGCAAGCTGTGCCATTGAGGAGTTAGGATATCTCAGTACAACCCATTTTGTTTTTGGCACGCGGATTTCCCTGTGGACTTTCTTACCGATCGTGCTGCCGTGGATTTTCATTTTATCATCCGGCACATCGGCATGTTCATTGATGTTATCTCCAGATCTAAGGCCAATATAAGCATCCATCTTGCCCATCACGTTTGCTTCAAAGTCAGCCATCATATCGAACTGCTCATCCTGCGCGCCGAGCAGGAGCGCCCTGTCGACCTGCTGGTCCTTCAGCAGCACGAACGGGAAGCCGCCCGCTGCATAGGCTTCAGCGACAAGTGCAGTAACCAGTTCGCGCTGAAGTCCAAAGTTTTCAATTAAAACTTTCTCACCTTTTTGAAGGCGCACTGAATAATTAATTAAATTTTTTGCCAATGTTTGAATCCGGGGATCTTTCATCCTGATTCCTCCTTCATTTCTTCGTACAGCTATTATTGTACCCGAAAAAGCTTTTTTCTGCTTTAAATGATTATACTGGCAGTTGTGCCTGTGGGGATTTGCAAAAGCTCCATGGTGATGCATATAATATTTTCGTACATAGTCAATCTGCAATCAGCTTTATTAGTTCATGCTGATTTTTGGCTCATTGTGAAACTCATCTGTTTTACAAGCGCCTTTTAGCCATGAAGAACATCTGGCTGAATGATCCCCAATATCAGCCGCAATGTTTAACACAGCCTGCAATTATAATGCTAAATGCCGCAAAAAGCAGGAGATTCAGGCCAGCTGATGGAATTACTTACAAGGACGGCCCTGGTTTAGGGTGCCTATCCCCGGGTAATAGAATAAATATATAACAATCATGGAGGTGCTTCTTTTGGAAATTATTCTATATTTGAGCGTGGCTTTAATAGCAGTAGCCTTTTTAGTGCTCGTCATTTTCCTATCCCGAACATTGAAATCCCTGGCGACAACATTGGATAGTGTGTCAACTACCTTAGATGGGCTTGAACAGCAGCTGGACGGTGTAACCCGTGAGACCACTGTTCTGCTTCATAAGACGAATGCCCTTGCGAGCGACATTCAGCAGAAGTCGGAAAGCCTTAATGGAGTGGTCAATGCGGTGAGGGATGTCGGAGATTCTGTCAGAAAGTTCAATGGGACGATTCAATCCATTTCTTCATCGGTCAATACGCAGGTTGAACAGAATAAGGATAAAATCTCCCAGGTGGTTCAATGGAGCAATGTATTCCTTGAGCTGAAAGATAAGTGGAAGATTCGCAAACAGCAGTCTTCTCCGCTCCAGAACCATATTGAGGATATACCGCCCGCAGAAAGAGCAGTAGAAAGAGCGGCTGTGAGAGCCCGGGAAAGAGAAAGAGCAAAATATTAAAGGAAGTGTAGGAGGATCCCACATGGCTTACAATGAAAGAATGACTACGCAGGCAAACGAGACAAGGCAGGAAGATAATATTAATTCCAAGGATTTTCTGATTGGTGCCCTGGTCGGCGGAATGGTGGGTGCTGCGGCAGCATTATTCCTTGCCCCTAAGACAGGGAAAGAGCTGAGGACAGACCTGAATGAGCAGGCTGCGGTGCTGAAGGAGAAAACTGGCCATCTTAAAGAGACAGCTGTGACAAAAGGTTCTGAATTGGCATCAGCAGCCAAAGAAAAGACCAGCACACTTACTCAGAGCGTTTCAAAGCAGTCTTCAGGCCTGGTTGAAAAGGTAAAGGGCATGTCAGGAAAGGCCGGCAGGCAATCTGAGGATTCCAGCGAAGAAGAGGAGGCGTTCACTGAAACAGTGCCTTCCGGCTCAGCTGCAATGCTTTCAGAAGAGGATGGGGAAAGCATACAGCAGAAGCTGGAGGAAACAAAGAACGCTTTTGATGAAACAGAAATGAAATACCGATAATTAGGAAATCAGGCGGTGGAGTGTTAAAATGACTCTGCCGCATTCTTTATTTCAGGAGGAAATAAGATGAAACAAATACATTCAATCGAAGAATTTAATAGCATTTTAGAAGAAAAGAGCCCGGCATTTCTACTGAAGCACAGCACCACCTGCCCTGTAAGCCAGGCGGCTTATGAAGAGTATGAAAGCTTCACGTCTTCTAACAGCAGCGTTCCTGCCTATTTTTTAACTGTACAGGATGCCCGCCCTGTCTCCAATCATGTGGCTGAGGAATATCATATTAAGCATGAATCCCCTCAGGCGATTCTTTTCTTGAACAAAGATGTTGTATGGCATGCATCACACTGGAAAATAACGGAAGATTCACTGGCGAAGGCTGTAAGTGAAAACAGCTGACACCAAAAGGCCGTTCCGGTAAAGGGACGGCCTTTTTAATTTATTTTACTTTAATGTGCTCAGGCCAGTGGATATGAAGGGTGTCCCCAGCATTTACCGGTTCATGGAAGGAGCATTTCCTTCCATTCCTCATTAGTTCAAAGCTGCCGGCTGCATGAGCGGGCGGCTTTACTTCAACATAGGTGAAAAGATCCTGGAAAATAAAAGGTTCTTCAGGGAGGTTCCTGATCTGGATTGAATCCCCGCTCCTGATTATACTCTCAGCTTTCAGCTTCACATCTTCGCGCCAAACCTCGGCTGCATCCCTTGTCAGGGTAATGCGCTCGCCGTTAAAGAATACAGGCAATGTCCGCGTAAGTGTCAGCTGCTTCTTTTCAGCCAGCTCGGCCACTGTTGCCTGGTGTTTTCCCGCGGCTTCAATCACATCCCCATCTTCACAGCCGCTTGAAGGTTTGGCATCAATCCCATTTCGGGTCAGCCTTCCAGAAAGAGAGGGAATGTATGTTTCTTTTCCGTTAATCCTCAGATGGAAGGGCTTTATGCTTTTTAATAAGTCCCCCAGGTTAAGAGTCTTTAAGACCGATTCAATGCTGTCAGCACTTCTGCACTCAATTTTATCGCGGTCCTCCACAGAATCTTCCGAAGACGCTGCTATACCGTTTTTGGAAATGATTGCTTTGACACTATAGTCCTTCCCATTGACGATCACATTTTTATCCGGAATGGTATCGACCAGGTCCTTAATTTTAAGAAAAGATGCTCTTCCGTCAGCGCCCCTGGCAACTGTCAGCATATCTCCATCCTTGACTCCGTCATCCAAAGAACAGGCAGAGCCATTTTGCAGCAGAACAGGCGGATTGCCGTGCTCTCCAGGTATCGTGATGCTTAGGCCATTCAAGGATATAATCTTGGCCATGCCGGGCTTTCCATAAAGCTTGCTCATTTTGATCCCGGCAGCAAGGAGGCAGTCGCCCACAGTCAATTTTTTCACTTCAAAAAGGCGGACAGGCAGATCATTTACATAAACGGTCCTGTATTGGACAGGAGACTGCAAGGCCGCTATCGCTATCCCAACCGGCGTAACAAGATCAGGGCCTTTTAATATATGGTCGGCGAAGGCCAGGGAAGCGACTGCATCAATCCCCCTGATGGCAACCCGGTTCTCCGGGAGTTCCAGGCGGGCTGCAACCATTTGGGGCAGGCGCGGCGTAAGGCTCCCGCCCCCCACAAGCATGACGGCCTTGGGAGATTTATGAGTATTGAGCTGCAGAATTTCATTACAAATCGAATCTGCAAGCTTTTCGATTGCCGGTTCAATTTGTGAAATAATATCTTCACTGTCCCAGTCTGTTTCAAAGCCGAGAATATCTGTCGTTTTAATCGTATTGTGATCAAGCAGTTTCCGTTTTGCTTCTTCAGCCAAAGGGAAATCGAGAAGAAGCTGATCGCTGAGTGACTCAGTGATCTCATCCCCTGCAACAGGGACCATACCATATGCAATAACGGTTCCGGAATCTGTAAGGGCAATATCAGAAGTACCCGCCCCAATGTCGACAAGCGCAACGTTCAGCCTCCTCATGGACGGCGGTATGAGGACATTGATGGCGGCAATAGGCTCGAGTGTAAGAGCCTGCATTTCAAGGCCGGCACGGTGGAGGGCAGAAATCAGCGACTCAACGACCACTCTGGGAAGGAATGTTGCAATAATATCGACTGAAGCTTCTTCTCCCTGCTGGTCAATGAGATTGCCAATTTCTTCACCATCCAGCCTGTAATGCAGCACAGAGTATCCGACACAATAATAATAATGGCTTTTATCCGACTTCTGCTCTTCCGCTACTTCTGCCTGCGCCTGCTGAACCGCGCTCAGCTCAAGATGGAGGATATCATCCTTCTGGATTATTGGCTTGCCGGTGATATTGACGGATGCCTGGGCCCTTTTAGTTTTGAGGGCCCTTCCGGCAGCTGCGACGCAGACCTTTTTTAAGGGGCCATGGGCTGCTTCAAGGTCTTCCTTAATCTCAGCGATGATTTTGGATACAGAGATGACGTCGTGGATCTGTCCATCAAGCATGGCTCGTTCTTTATGTTCTTTCGTGTGGATATCTATTACTTTGAACTGCCCGTCCTGTTCTTCCAGGATGATTCCGACCACTGAACGGGTGCCGATATCAAGGGCGAATATTTTATTTTTAAGCAAGGGATGCACCTTCTTTTACAGGATAGAGGAAACTTAAGCCTATCTCCATAGGTAAATTTCTTTAATGCTTAAAAGCGTTTAATTAATAAAGAAAAAATACGTGACATTGGCAGTTAATTCATATATAATAATCCCTAATTATAAAAAATGTATCATATTTTAACAGGCCGATAAAGAAGAACCGTTGCGGATGCTAATTTAGGGCGCAATACTTCGGTTCAGCCAAAGAGAAGGGACGGGACATGATGAGCAATAAAGAATTAGATCAGCTGCGCGAACGAGTAGAGGAAATCAATCTTCAGCTGTTATCATTGATCAGCGAGAGGGCAAGCCTTGTTCAGGAAATTGGAAGGGTTAAGGAAACTCAGGGTGTTAACCGCTATGATCCTGTCCGTGAAAGAAAAATGCTGGATTCCATTAAAGAACATAACGAGGGGCCGTTTGAAAACTCAACGATCGAGCACCTGTTCAAGGAAATCTTTAAGGCAGGGCTTGAACTGCAGAAAGATGACCACCGCAAAGCGCTCCTTGTTTCCCGGAAGAAAAAGCCGGAAAATACCATTGTCGATTTAAGAGGCGAAAAAATCGGCGACGGCAACCCGCATTTTGTCTTTGGTCCATGTGCTGTCGAGTCCTATGAACAAGTGGCTACAGTTGCGGCAGCAGTAAAGGCCAAGGGCATGAAGCTTCTCCGCGGCGGTGCCTATAAGCCTAGAACCTCTCCTTATGATTTCCAGGGGCTGGGACTTGAAGGCCTGAAAATCCTGAAGAGAGTCGCAGATGAATATGACCTTGCTGTTATCAGTGAAATAGTCAATCCTGCTGATATTGAAACAGCTTCAGAATACCTGGATGTCATTCAGATCGGTGCAAGGAATATGCAGAACTTTGAGCTCCTGAAAGCAGCGGGTGCAGCCAATAAACCGGTATTGCTTAAGAGGGGCCTTGCGGCTACCATTGAAGAATTCATCAATGCCGCTGAATATATCATGGCTCAGGGCAATGGGCAGATTATCCTCTGCGAGAGGGGCATCCGCACATACGAACGTGCAACACGCAATACGCTTGATATTTCTGCCGTTCCAATCTTGAAGCAGGAAACGCATCTTCCTGTTATGGTCGATGTCACCCACTCTACCGGAAGAAGGGATTTGCTTCTTCCAACTGCCAAAGCAGCACTGGCAATCGGTGCAGACGGCGTCATGGCCGAAGTCCACCCTGATCCTGCTGTGGCTCTCTCGGATTCAGCACAGCAGATGGACCTGAATCAGTTTGACGATTTCATGGCACAGCTTAAGGCTTCTTCCTTTGTAAAAGTATAAGGCAGAGCATACAGGGATATTCCTTTGCCGGCTATATAAAAAGGGCTCTTCTGATTTTTTCAGGAGAGCCCTTTTCTTTGATGGGAAGGTCATTTGCATAAAATATAAAGAGGTTTTGGCATTTACGGAGTTATGTCTTTGAATAAATCGCCGCTTTTTTGTAAAATAAAAGGGCTTTACATTGCGGCAAACGCCTGTCTGTCGTATGATTAAAGACATAATTAGACAAGTTTAGTTATTCACAAACAGGAAAATTGCGTTACTGTTTGGGATATCAGGACAACATAAGTAATGAACTTAAAAAATGCATGGCCAAATCAATTTATATTTTTCTTTTTATTAGGCTGTGTTAGTGTACCTTGTTGATTTCGGGCTCATGCGTGCGAAACTTTGTTTCACACGATTTCAGCACAGTTGAAATGATCCTAAAATTTAACAGCAATGTTTAACAAAGCCTTTTATTAATAAAGCTGATTGGCAAAGGATACTGGCTAAGACAGTGTGGTAAAAGAGGAATGTTCAAGTGAAAAAGGAGTGTTTTAAATGAATGTAACAATCTATGATGTTGCCCGTGAAGCAAATGTTTCAATGGCAACGGTTTCCCGTGTAGTAAACGGAAACCCGAACGTAAAACCTGCAACAAGGAAAAAAGTGCTTGAGGTCATCGAGAGGCTTGGATACCGTCCAAATGCCGTTGCCAGGGGACTTGCCAGCAAGAAAACGACCACTGTAGGCGTCATCATCCCGGATATTTCCAGCACCTTCTTTGCAGAGCTGGCAAGGGGCATCGAGGATATTGCAACGATGTATAAGTACAATATTATCCTGAGCAATTCTGACCAGAATAAAGATAAAGAGCTTCACCTGCTGAATACTATGCTGGGCAAGCAAGTGGACGGGATCGTATTCATGGGCGGAAATATTACAGCTGAACATGTGGATGAGTTCGAAAAATCCCCAGTACCGATCGTTCTGGCCGGTTCCATTGAGGAATCAGAGAAAATTCCTTCTGTTAATATCAATTACGAGCAGGCCGCTTATGATGCGGTACAGACTTTCATTGAAAAAGGCCATAAGGAGATCGGCATTGCCATCGGGCCGCTGCATGAACCGATCAATGAAGCGAAAAAGCTTGCCGGCTACAAAAGGGCACTCAGTGAAGCAGGCATTGAATATAGGGAAGAGCTGGTTGCAGAAGGAGATTATACGTATGATTCCGGAATCGAAGCGTTTGAAAAGCTGATGGAGGCATCTGTAAAGCCGACAGCCATCTTTGCCGGGTCTGATGAAATGGCCCTGGGTGTTGTCCATGGTGCAGAGGACAAAGGCTTTTCTGTACCTAACGACGTTGAAGTCATCAGCTCAGACAACACACGCCTTGCTTTGATGGTAAGGCCGCAGCTTACGAGCGTCGTCCAGCCGCTTTATGATATCGGGGCGGTTGCCATGCGCCTCCTGACCAAATATATGAACAAAGAGAAAGTAACGGAAAACATTGTCGTCCTGCCTCACCGGATTGAATATCGAGACTCAACAAAATAATAATAATGCCGATATAAAAAGAGAGCGGGCAGAATCCTTCATGCCAGGATCAGGGGATTCTGCTCTCAGGTGTTATTGGATTATAAGCTAACCAGGGAGAGGAATTATGAGAAAGCTCGATACTCTTACACCGATTGGCTTGTTTATCGGTTTTGCAATGCTGGTTTTTGGAATTATGACAAACGGGGGCTTCAGCGGCTTCCTGTCTTTTGTGGATCCCGCTTCTATGCTGATTGTCCTTGGCGGACTGATTTCCGGCCTGCTGGTCAGCTTTCCATTGAGGGACATCAAGCATTCCTTTACAGTGGTCCGCCAATCTTTTTCAAATGATGAAAAGAATTTGGCCGAGATCATCGATGTATTTGTCAAGCTATCGGACAAGGCCCGCCGGGAAGGACTGCTGTCCCTTGAAACCGAGATAGAACAGATGGAAGATCCTTTTATCAGGAAGGGTGTCCTGCTGGCTGTCGACGGGCTGGAGCCGGATGTGATCAATGATATTATGAATGCCGAGATTGCGGCCATGGAGGAAAGGCACCGGAAGGGCAGGAGCATCCTTGAAAAAGCAGGAGAATATGCTCCTGCCTGGGGGATGATCGGGACTCTCATCGGGCTTGTACTGATGCTGAAGAATCTGAATGATCCTGCAAGCCTTGGGCCGAACATGGCAATTGCCCTCCTCACGACCTTATATGGTTCGCTGTTGGCCAATCTTGTTTTTTTGCCGATGGCAGCCAAGCTTCTGCTGAAAACTGAGAAGGAAGTATTTCTGAAGCAAATTGTCATTGAAGGCGTTCTCGGTGTACAGGCAGGGCAGAACCCGAGGCTGCTGGAAGAAAAGCTGGGCGCTTTCCTTTCTGCCCAGGAAAGAAAAGAGAAGTATGAGGCTCAAGCATCAGCGGAGGGCCTAGAATATGGCGATTAACAGACGACCGAGAACAGAGCCGAAGGGTGCGCCAAAGTGGATGGTGACATTTTCTGATCTTGTCACTCTTATCCTCGTATTCTTCATTTTGTTATTTTCTATGTCGCAGATTGATATTGTCAAATTCAAGGCCGTTTCTGAATCGTTCCAGGACAAGCAGTTCATGGATTTTTATCCTTCAATCATTCCATTTGAAAATCCTTCGGAAAATGACAAGAATGTTGTGAACCAGGGGCCGGATTCGGACAGGCAGGAAGAGGAGAGACTGGAGAACCTTCTGCAGGAAGTGGAAGGCTATCTTGAAAAGAACGGCCTTGAGGATGTTATTGTGGCCAACCGGACAGAGCGCGGTGTGGTGCTGGTCCTACAAGAGCAGGTACTGTTTGAATCAGGTGAAGCTGAAATCATCGACAGGAACAGCGGGTTTCTGGATAAGGTGGGGTCACTGCTTGCCGGTATGCCGAACCTAGTCAAGGTAGAGGGGCACACGGACAACAGGCCGATTGCCACCTACCGATATCCGTCAAATTGGGAGCTTTCTGCCGCGCGGGCAAGTAGTGTCATCAGGTATCTGGCAGGCACAGGCCTTGACAGCAAACGCTTTATTGCTGTTGGCTACGGAGACACCCGGCCGCTCGTCCCGAATGATTCGGCGGAAAATCTTGAAAAGAACCGGCGGGTTGAAGTTATCATTTCAGATCCCCGCTATGAGGAAAATACAGATTCATAGGAATAGGAAAAAGGCTGTATCTCTTTCTTGAGAAACAGCCTTTTTTCTATTCCATTTGTTATTTCTTGTCCAGAAAGTTCTTTCCAAACTCCGAGAGCAGCCATGGCCAGGGCAAGGATTCTAAATTGAACTCAAATTTGCCATCATCATTCCCGCCTATTGGCGTAAGCTGCTGGTGAAGAACTGTGTTTCCTTCCTGGGCAGCAAGGCTGGCATTCCTGCCAAAGCAATTCGCTATAACTTCATCGCCGCCGATAATCCGGATTTCATAGAAAAGTACACCAGCAAGATTTGTATACATGACCGCCAGCTTCTCAGATTCCAGCTTATGCGGGAACATCACCGCATTATTCTTCCCAATCAGGACGGGAAGCTTTGCCGGTTTTGAATAGGACGACCAGTTCCATACTTCCACAGTCACTTCCTGCCCGCTTTGCCCTGTATTGGCCAGATTGATAACCGCAGCCACTGTCCCTGGCTCTTTGCGCAGGACACCTGTGGAGAGAGTCCTCATTTTCCCCAATTTGCATATCTCCTTTCATAGAAAGCATCGCAGCATATTGTATGCAAACTGAAAGGATGAGCTTGGACAAAGGGCATGGCTTGCAGGATTTTTTGCCGGAAAGACTAGAGGGATTCAGAATGTGTCTTATTCCGGATAGGATACAGAGCCTTGGCTGCTGTATTGGCATTTTTCTCGGTTATTTCAGGTTTTCGCGGGATGGGCGGATACAGATTGTCAGGATCATCCCACTCTTCCGGCAGCTCTACCGGAGCCTGATCTTTCCATGTCTTAATCCATCCCTCCGGCAATCTCCCATAGCAATTGGAGTTTCCCGTCATCTCCATCCAGATCAGGGCCCAGGCCCTTGGCACAACCCGCCAGATATCATAGCCGCCTCCGCCGACGGCAATCCATCTTCCATCACAATATTGGTGGGCTATTTCATGGGCCAGCTTAGGAATTTCACGATAGATTTTCATGGTCGCAGATAAATGTGTAAGCGGATCCAAATAATGAGAATCGGCGCCATTCTGTGTCACAATGACGTCAGGGCGGAAAAAGTCGGCGATCTCTCTTACTGAATCGCGGTAAGCCTGAAGCCATGATTCATCTTCCGTAAAAGCGTCCACCGGGATATTAAAAGAATAGCCATACCCTTTCCCCTGCCCTCTTTCATTGACATTGCCGGTCCCTGGAAAAAGATAGCGGCCTGTTTCATGGATAGACAGGGTGCACACATCAGGATCATCATAAAACGCCCATTGAACACCGTCACCGTGGTGTGCATCAGTGTCGATATACAGGACACGGGCTTTATATTTTTCCTGAAGATATTTTATGGCAACAGAGCTGTCATTATAAATGCAGAATCCCGAAGCTTTGCCGCGGAAACCGTGGTGAAGGCCTCCGCCGAGATGGAGGGCATGCTGCGCTTTGCCCTCCATTACATAATCTGCCGCAGTCAGGCTTCCCCCGACAAGCAGGGAGCTTGCTTCATGCATATCAGCAAATATCGGAGTATCCTCTGTACCAATTCCATAGCTTTCGGCCATTTCTGCCGGAAGCTTGCCCTGGCCTGCCAGCTTCACCGCCTGTACATAATTGGGATCATGGATAAGGCATATTTCCTCATCGGAAGCAGGTCTGGGCGGAATGATGCTGCCGGCATCAATTGCTCCGGCCTGCTGAAGAAGATCAAGTGTAAGTTTTAATCTCAGCTGGTTAAAAGGATGCTGGGGATTGAACTTATAGTTCAGCAGCTCCTCTGAAAAAATAAAAATGCTGTCGCGGGTCATGGCAGCATCCCCTGGCCATTCGGCCACAGCACATGATGCCCGGCCTTTTTCAGGTCTGATATCAAGGTTTGCGGATTCATGGTCCTGACCCGGAGCACAATGATTTTAAATTGTTCATCCTGCTTGTCAGGGTAGACGAGGACACTTTGGATATTGACCTTGCGATCTTTGAAAACCTCTGTCAGGTCTGACAGAACGCCGGCCCTGTTCGGAACCCTCACTTCTATTTGGGAACCTGGCTGGTTGGCGCCTGTCAGCTCCACCAGGGTATAAAGCAGATCCGTTTCCGTTACAATACCGACCAGTGTCCCTTCCTTCACGATTGGGACGCAGCCAATATTATGTTCATATAGCACTGCTGCAATTTCCTCCGCAAAATCAAGCGGATGGCCGGTGATGATATCTGTTTTCATGATTGCCTTCAGCGGCTTGCCCAGCTCGCTCCTGTCGGCATCCAGCTGGAAAATGGAAGGAGCCGCATCGCGGATATCCCTGTCAGAAATGATGCCGACTAACCGGCGCTCCGAATCTATGATCGGAAGATGGCGGATTTTCCTGTCATTCATAAGCCTGAGGGCTTCTGCAATAGAATGGTCAGGAGAGAGTGCGGCAACATCGACTTTCATTATGTCTTCTACAATCATGGAGATTTTCCCCCTTAACTAGAGAAATAGAAAAGGCTAGTACATAAATCGGTTCATAAAGCGGAGCTGGTCAAATCTCTGGATGGATTCAGGGTCCACCCTTTTGCCGATCCTTGCCATCAGGCAGTTGGCCGGATGGGAACTGATTTCAGGATCATCCGTGGCATACCATTCGAGCCCGCCTGCATTCATCATTTTTTCCATTACCTTGCGATATTCCCACACATTCAATCCTGTCCCTTTAAGGTCCCAATGCCAGTAATATTCTGTCGTTATGATAATATAATTTTCCATATAATCATCCATCATGGATACCTGCAAAAGGCTTTTTCCTGTGCCTGCACCCCTGAACTTCGGGATCACCTCAATGGCTCCCAGCTCTATCAGGTTTTTCATATTGCCTTCCGACCATCTTTCGAGGGGATCGGGGTACAGATAGGTCACATAGCCGACAATCGTCATCCCGTCCCGGGCGATGATGATCCTGCCTTCCGGAAGGGACGCGATTTCAATCAGGGCCTTATGCTGCTGCTGCGGAGGGCGGAATGCGACCAGGTCCTCGTGAAACTCATACTGTGCCAATTTTTCTGACGGGACGGGACCCTCGATGATCAGGCTCCCTTTAACTGTCTTCAATTCTTTCGCATTATAAGTCATTGTATGTTCCATCGATTCACCACCAAAAAATCATTGCATTTCAGTTGTACTCCTATTATACATAAAAAACAGCGGTAAAAGCGCTTCCAAACTATTTTATCAATAAATTGCAAATATTTAATCTTGAAGTTTCGTATATTTCCTGTATGACAAAAGTATTAAATCGGCTAACCGCAATCGCTTGCAATATTTTAAAAATTGAGAAAAGAAATGTTTTGTACTATAATAATGACAAACATTGTAAAAGGGGGAGCATGCAAATGAAAGTGGAAGCGCTGCCAGCAGTCCAGGGGAATTTCAATCTGGCAAACTATGACGAACTGTACAGTCAATTTGACTGGAAGGAAGCGGAAAAAGAGTTTTCGTGGAGCGAGACCGGGAAAGTCAATATGGCTTATGAAGCCATAGACCGACATGCAGAATCTTTCCGGAAAAACAAAGTGGCATTATATTACCGGGACGGCCAAAGAAAAGAGAAGTATACCTTCAAGGAAATGAAGGATCTTTCCAACAAGGCCGGCAATGTTTTAAAAAATTATGGTGATGTCGAGAAAGGGGATCGCGTCTTTATTTTCATGCCGCGTTCGCCTGAATTGTATTTCTCTGTCCTTGGAGCCATTAAGCTCGGGGCTATTGTAGGGCCTTTATTCGAAGCGTTCATGGAAGGAGCAGTCCGCGACCGCCTTGAAGACTCGGGGGCGAAAGTTCTGGTCACAACGCCAGAGCTGCTTGGCCGGGTGCCGGTGGATGAGCTTCCAGATTTGAAGACTGTATTCCTGGTTGGGGATGGAATAGAAGAAGATGGCCCGTTTATCGACTTTAATAAAAGATTCGCCGAGGCCGGCACAAAGCTGGGGATAGAGTGGGTGGAACGCACAGATGGGCTGATCCTTCATTATACCTCCGGCTCCACAGGGAAGCCAAAAGGAGTCCTGCATGTACATAACGCTATGATCCAGCATTACCAGACAGCCAAATGGGTGCTGGATCTGCAGGAAGAGGATGTCTACTGGTGTACGGCTGATCCTGGATGGGTGACAGGGACTTCCTATGGAATCTTTGCTCCATGGCTTTCTGGTGCGTCGAATGTTATTGTCGGCGGGCGATTCAATCCTGAAACATGGTATAAAATGATCGAGGAATATGGAGTGACGGTCTGGTACAGTGCGCCAACAGCCTTCCGTATGCTGATGGGTGCAGGAGACGAAGTGGTGAAGAACTTCGACCTGGGCAGCCTGCGCCATATTTTAAGTGTCGGGGAGCCTCTGAATCCTGAAGTTGTCAGATGGGGAATGAAGGTCTTCCATCTGAGGATCCATGATACATGGTGGATGACTGAAACCGGTGCACAGCTGATCTGTAATTATCCTTGCATGGAGATCAAGCCGGGATCCATGGGCAAGCCGATACCAGGCGTAGAAGCCGCCATTGTGGATGATCAGGGAAATATCCTTCCGCCTCACAGGATGGGGAATCTGGCCATCAAAAAAGGCTGGCCGTCCATGATGCAGACGATCTGGAATAACGAACCGAAATATCAATCCTATTTCATGCCTGGAGACTGGTATGTTTCCGGTGACTCAGCTTATATGGATGAAGACGGCTATTTCTGGTTCCAGGGTCGAATTGATGATGTCATCATGACCTCCGGAGAGCGGGTAGGGCCATTCGAAGTAGAGAGCAAGCTTGTTGAACACCCGGCTGTCGCTGAAGCTGGGGTCATTGGCAAACCGGACCCTGTCCGCGGGGAAATCATCAAGGCTTTCATTGCACTGAGAGATGGCTATGAAGCGTCTGACGAATTGATTGAAGATATCCGCCAGTTTGTCAAAAAAGGCCTGGCCGCTCATGCAGCGCCGCGCGAAATCGAATTCCGCGACAAGCTTCCAAAAACACGGAGCGGAAAAATCATGCGCCGGGTCCTTAAAGCATGGGAACTGGATCTGCCTACAGGCGATTTATCGACAATGGAAGATTAACACAAAGGGAGAAGCCATATTGGCTTCTCCCTTTGTTATATTATTCACTGCCGCTTTCATCCTGACCTCCATCATCTGGGTTTGGTTCATTTTCAGCAGGCTTTTCTTCATCCGGTTTGTCTTCCGGCTTTTCCTCTGGTTTATTTCCAGGAGGATCGGACGGCTTCGTTTCCTTCGGCTTATCCGTCACCGGCGGAGCGGCCTGGCCGATCTGAATCGTGTTTGATGCACCTGATTCCCTGCCGGCAATATCGACTGCCGTGACATAATAGGAACCATTGCCGCCGCTGAATGAAAGGCCAGAGCCAGCTCTCACGCTGCCGACTTTGGCTCCGCCGCTGTAGACCCTGTAGCCGATCACATCTGATTCAGGATGCTGCCCCCATACAATGGAGCTTCCTGAAGCTTTGATTGATGGAGCGGAAGGTGTTTTGCCGTTATCCTCGATTTTATCCTGGGGAACGAGAACTTTAGACCATCTGTCCTTCTGCGGGATCAGCTGGCCAGGATCCACATTCACGCCAAATAGCTTTTCAATATAATCAGGGTTAAGGATAAGCCCTGATTCAGCAAATTCGGCTGGCGTTGAATCAAGCGCCAGATATTTTCTGTCGCCAATGCGGACGAATTTACCATTCACAAGGCTGTCATCCGTTTTGGTCGGTACATACTTGCTGTTAAACAGGTCTGTCTCCACCAGGCCGGCCTGTGAGCAGGCTTCGGATGGAAGAAGGCCGGATACACCGCAGAAGGATCTTCTGACAATCCCTCCTGGCATCTTGATGCTTTCGCTCGGATCAACGAGATCCGGGGCTACATCGTAGGCTGCATTCATCAGATCTGCCCAAAGATAAATATTCCGCATGCTGTAGCTCATGCCGCCTGTTTTTAATGACTTGGGCGTGTCATATCCTGTCCAGATGCCGAAAGAAACATTCGGGTTTGTCGCTACAAACCATGCATCATGGAACATATTGCCTGTACCGGTTTTCCCGGCCCAGTCAGAACTGAATTTCAGTCTGTTTTTCAAAGAAGTGGCTGTACCGCTGTTAATGACATCCCGCATCATATCATAAGTAAGATATGCCGTCTGCGGGCTGAAGACCTCAACAGGCTCAGGTTTATGCTGGTAAACGATATTCCCGTCTCTGTCAGTGATTTTATCAATTATATAGGCATCAACGAATTTGCCGCTGTTGGCAAAAGTCCCGAATGCATTAGTGTTCTCTTCAACGGTCACACCGTTTTCAAGAGATCCGATAGCAGTGGACAGGTTCGTATAATCCGGTTCAATCAGCGAGGTAAAGCCCATTTTTTTCAGGTATTCTGCCGGCCTTTGGTCGACAATATCCTTGTATAGCTTGACGGCAGGTACGTTATAAGATTTCGCAAGAGCATATCTTGCCGTTACAAGTCCGGTATAGCGCAAATCATAGTTATTTGGCCATGGCCTATTCAAGCCAGGTGCAAGCATCAGCGGCACATCTGGAAGTATGGTGCCCGGAGATGCTTTTCCAAGCTCAAAGGCAGGTGCGTAAACCAGGAGCGGCTTCATGGTAGAGCCGTTCTGCCTGACCGCATGTGTGGCGTGATTCAGCTTTTCTTTCTTATAGTCACGGCCGCCCACAAAGCTGATGATCTTTCCGGTAGAATTCTCGATGAGGACAGCACCGACCTCGACCGGTTCCATGATGCTTACCTCTTCTCCGGTATCTGGATCAGTCATCTTCTGGGCTTTATCAGGACCGTAATGCTGATACTGATTTTTTACCTGCTGCATTCTATCGTAGATTTCCTTATTGATGGTTGAATGGATCTTGTAGCCGTTTTGGCGCAGATTCTTATCAGCCAGAGCGAGGTATCGCTGCTTGGTTTCTTCGTCACTGTTGTACTGCTCCATTGCGCCGTCTTTTTCAGCCAGCACCTTGGACATGACTTCGGCTGCACGCTCCTCAATTTCAAATGTGACCCAAGGATATTTTTCTACCGCACTTGAGCCTGCAGGAACGAAATCTTTGGTAATATCATAAGCAAGAGCTTCCTGATATTCTTTATCGGAAATCTTTCCGTCGTCATACATCCGTTTCAGAACGGTCTTCATTCTTGACAATCCAGGTTCCAGATCCTCTTTGACGGTCCCTTTGTTTGTAAAAGGGGTATATCCGAAAGGGCTCTGCGGAAGACCGGCGATAAAAGCGGACTGGGCAATATTCAGGTCTTTGGCAGGAACCCCGAAGATTCCCTTTGCTGCTGCCTGTACGCCGCCGATATTCCGGCCGGATGAATTGCGCCCGAATGTTGACACATTCAGGTAGGCTTCAAGGATTTCTTTTTTATCAAAGAATTTTTCGAGCCGGAGCGCGAGCAGGATTTCTTTTGCCTTCCTCTCGAATGACACTTCATTTGTCAGAATCTGATTCTTGATCAGCTGCTGTGTCAGGGTGCTTCCGCCGCTTTGTACAGCGCTGTTTGATACTTCCTGGTAGAGTGCGCGCAGAATTGCTTTTGGCACAACACCATCATGCTCATAAAAATATTCATCCTCTGTCGCAATGACTGCGTCCTTCAGATATTCTGATACATCCTCAAGCTTTACTTCCTCCCGCTCAAGGTCTGTGCGGAGCTTTCCGAGGTAGACATTATCGGCAAAATAAAGCTCTGATGTTTCTTCATAATTGTATATATCTTTCTTCATGCTCTCATAGGAACGGATCGGCTCATCCTTCACCAGGGAGGCAAAATACCCGGCACCCACTCCTCCTGCAAAAGCTCCTCCGAGAACAACGAGTATAATGAACAGAAGAGTTAAATTCCACACGACTTGATAGGTAATAGAAGCGCCTTTTACTGTCTTTTTATTTGTAAAAAGGCTTAGCCAGGACCTGAATTTATTGTTCAAATTATGTTTTTCCCCCTTCATTTTATAAACCCCCAAAACCACATACATTATAGCACAAACCCAGGCGCCATTTGACAAGCACTGACATTTTTCTGAAATTTCCTTTTTTATCAGGCGGCAGATTTGTAAGTTTTTTAATATGGAGGAAGGCTGCTTAAAAGGAGGTCGCAAATATATGGGAAATTCGCAAATATATGGTGAGACTCGCAAATATATCAGAAATGTCGCAAATATATTGAAAAACCCGCAAATATAGTTGAAAACTCGCAAATATCTGCAGTTCAGGGTGCCCTGGTTAGGGGGTTAGCCCCTCGAGTCATAAGCCAATCAGGCCAGAAGGTTAAAGAACAACCTTTCGTCCTGATCGTCTTATGCTTGGGGCCCGCAGGAAGCGGGTCATGCAGACGTTGCCACAGGACGTGGCGTTTTTAGTCTGCGTTCCTTAATTGAACAAGGCTTTTCCGCATTTCGATTTGACACACCCCCTTTCTTTATGGTAAAACTTTTGTATTATCTTATGTATTTGAATAGCTGCTTTGATGGGAATGAGTAGTGCTTCTGTCTCTGTTTCAGAAAGCCGGCGGGTGCTGTGAGCCGGTGCATGCAGAAGGATGAATTACCTCCCGGAGCTTCTGTTGTGAATCTGCTTATGCAGTAGTAGCAATGGACGGTTGAACCGTTATCAGGAAAAGAGCGGAGGACAGCTGTGTCCTCAATTTGGGTGGTACCGCGCTGTCAAGCGTCCCTGCATATTTGCAGGGGCGCTTTTTTGTTTTTTTCCGACGGAGGCTGCCGGCGTTTAAAGAAATGAATGGAGGAAGAATGATGAGTTTGCTTGAGGATTTAAAATGGAGAGGCATTGTTTACCAGCAGACAGATGAAGAGGGAACAGAGGAGCTGCTGAAAAAAGAGAAGATTTCGCTATACTGCGGGATTGACCCGACGGCTGACAGCATGCATATCGGCCATCTGCTGCCGTTTTTAACATTGCGCCGTTTTCAGAATGAAGGCCACAGGCCGATTGTGCTTGTCGGCGGTGCCACAGGACTTATCGGAGATCCAAGCGGAAAGAGCGAGGAGCGCAAACTGCAGACGCTGGAAGCCATCCAGCATAATGTCAGCAGCATCCAGCAGCAGCTGAAGAAAATCTTCAGCTTCGAGGGTGAGAACGGTGCCCTTATGGTCAACAACTATGACTGGGCAGGCTCCATGGACATTGTTACATTCCTGAGGGATTATGGAAAGCATGTCGGTGTCAATTATATGCTCGCAAAGGATACTATCGCTTCACGTCTTGATACGGGTATTTCTTTTACGGAGTTTACTTATACCATCCTGCAGGCAATGGATTTCCTTCATCTTTATGAGAAGCATAACTGCAAAATGCAGATCGGCGGAAGTGACCAGTGGGGCAATATCACGACAGGGCTTGAGCTCATCCGCAAGATGATGCCTGAAGGTGCCAAAGGCTATGGTGTTACGATTCCGCTTGTAACAAAGGCAGATGGCACTAAATTCGGCAAAACGGAAAGCGGGGCAATCTGGCTCGATCCTGAAAAGACTTCTCCATATGAGTTCTATCAGTTCTGGATCAATACCGCTGATGCCGATGTCATCAAATACCTGAAGTACTTCACTTTCCTTCCAAAGGAAGAAATAGAGGCGCTTGAGAATTCGCTTGCTGAGGAAGCTCATCTCCGCAAAGCGCAAAAGGCGCTTGCTGAAGAGATGACAAAGCTGATCCATGGTGAAGCAGCGCTTGAACAGGCAATCAAAATCTCTGCCGCACTGTTCAGCGGCGATGTCAAAAACCTTACAGCATCAGAAATCACCCAAGGTTTCAAGGATGTGCCATCCTATGAGCCGACAGGCGAAGAGAATGGCATCGTCGATTTGCTGACGGCTGCCAAGATTTCTCCATCCAAGCGCCAGGCCCGGGAAGATGTATCAAACGGCGCCGTCTATGTAAATGGGGAAAGAATTACAGCAACAGATTATGAACTTACAGAAAAAGACCGCATTGAAGGCCAGTTCACAATCATCCGCCGAGGCAAAAAGAAATATTTCCTTATCAGATATTAAACCGCAGAAAGGTCCGCTTCCAGCAGGAGGCGGACCTTTCTGTTTAGATAGCAAAAAGAAAACACCAGCCAAAAGGTAGGTGCTTTCTTGTGCTTTTCCCGATTAACGAGAGTAGAATTCAACGATAAGAGCTTCGTTGATTTCAGCAGGAAGTTCAGAACGCTCAGGAAGACGAGTGAATGAACCTTCCAGTTTGTCAGCATCGAAAGTCAAGAAGTCAGGAACGAAGTTGTTTACTTCGATTGCTTCTTTAACGATGTCAAGACCGCGTGACTTTTCACGCAATGTGATCGTTTGACCAGGCTGAACGCGGTATGAAGGAATATCAACGCGTCCTCCGTCAACGATGATGTGGCCGTGGTTTACAAGCTGACGAGCTTGACGGCGAGTACGAGCTAAACCTAAACGGTAAACAACGTTGTCAAGACGTGATTCTAGAAGAACCATGAAGTTTTCACCGTGCTTACCAGCCATTTTGCCGGCCTTGTCGAATAGGTTGCGGAATTGACGCTCAGTAACTCCGTACATGTGGCGAAGTTTCTGTTTTTCCTGTAATTGTAAACCGTACTCAGAAATTTTTCTGCGCTGGTTTGGACCATGTTGTCCTGGAGCGTAAGGACGCTTTTCTAATTCTTTACCAGTTCCGCTTAGAGAAATTCCAAGACGGCGGGATAGTTTCCAGCTTGGACCTGTATAACGAGCCATGAATGACTCCTCCTTGTGTTTTTATTTTGTTGTAAAATAAAAACAGATGCGTACGATCATTAAGCTCATTTTGTTTTCATGTACCTTCGCCCTAGCAGCAGCGGGTTACACAGTACCCCTTCGAATAAAAGGCTAAAACGCCATGCTTACCGGCATCTTGGGCTCAAACCCGTGCTTTCCGCCTCAAAAGAGATGGGAAGCGGTGCCTTATTTGAGGAACAAAATGATCACCTAAAGTGTCACATTTGCTGCGATATTTTACACAAAGGATATTATATAATTTTTATAAAGTTTATGTCAAGGCATGTTTTGCTTTTCCTGGAATAAGTGCTCCTGCCTCATCCTTTTTATTATCTCATTATGCAGGCATAGAGGGCAATTTACTGGAAAATATTTTTATCATATCATAACGGGGAGAATTTTCCTGTGGTATAATAGTCTTAATTAATTCTAGTAAAAGTGTTGATGAAATTGAGAGAAACGAAGAAGGAAAAAAACGTCCGCCTTTTTCTGGCTTTGGCATTTGCTGTCGTGGCCCTTGCTGCCATGTACTTCCAGTATTTTAAGCCAGTGAGCGGGACAGGGAGCCCGCTTGCCCTGGTCATAAAGGAGGGCACTGCCGAAGGCGACCCCCTCGTTGTTTTATATGATGAAAAAAAAGAGGACCATGTGCTGGCCCTTTATGAGGTAGAAAAAGACAATGATTTTAAGTTTCGCCTGATCAAATCTGCACCCCTGGAGAATGCCCCTGAGCAATTGGCGGTTGATCGTGACGGTGCCGGGTTCTGGGCTGAGTTGGATGGAGACTGGGTTTATCTGGATCGGGACCTGGAAGTGCAGGACCGTGAACCGGGCCTTCGGGGCACCATCACATCGGATGGCGAGCCTTTTGAAGTAAGGAAGACTTCAAATCATACCGTTCTTGAAACGGAGGGCCAATATGAAGTAGCCTTCAATGAAGCAGGCAGGCCGGAGAGCATCCATGCCCTCACAGCCGATCATTCTTCATGGCTTATCCTGCTTGATGGAGGATTGAGGATTGCCTCCGGCAGGACGCTGTAAAACGGCATTTATATGAGAATGCCTATATGAACTGGGTAAATAGGGTGATGAATATGGAAATGCTCAAAAGCCAGAAAATATTATGCCTGAAAAGCCGCTTTTTTGACCTGATTGATACAGATGACGGATTTATTCAGTCTGATTCTTTAATTGTGCAAATGCTTGAAGCGGTCAAAGAGTCTGCTGAAGCCTCCGAAGCCTGCTATCGGGATCCCGGAGGCACCGTCAGGAGTACAGATTCCTCAGCTGGGAGATATGGGCAGGATGGACATCCGTCAGGGAAAGCGGGCCTCAGGGGTTCCGCGTGCTGCCAGGTTCCGCTTTCTGCCAGGTCAATGGATCTGGGAATCCTTGAGCTGAACGGGCTGCCGGAACCCTTGACTGAAGAAAGCCTTAGGGAGCTCGGCGCTGCCTGTGCCGCCTTCATTATGAAGGCCAGGGAACTCGGGGGGATCTCAGCCAGGGAAAAGCGCTACAAGCAGCTTTTTCGCGTTACAGAGCAGTTTCATTCCTCAATGGATATGGATGCTGTTCTCGGAGAGATCATTAAAACCCTTCAGGAAGTATATCCTGACTTTACCTATTATCTAATGCTGTCCCATGACAATAACAGCCATGGGGATCTCCCTTTAAAAGATCTTAAATATGACAGTCAGAATATTGCGGCCATGCAGGCATATGTCACAGGCGCCATTCAGTTTGAGGATTCGATTTCGGAGAAGAGGTCTGTCCTTTATGCCCCTCTAAAAGGAAAGCAGGGTGTATATGGCGTGCTCCAGGTCATTGCGCCGAATGCACTGGTCTTTCCTGAAAGCGAAGTCGAATTCATTTCCATCCTCGCCAATACGGCAGGCGGTGCACTTGAGAACGCCCAGCTGTATCACCAGTCGAAGAGGCTGATTGCCGACCTCCAGCTAATAAATGAGACTTCGCACCAGCTTAATTCCAATCTTCGGCTGACGGAAACAATGACCTATATGGCTGAACAGATCATCAAGTCATTTGATGCGGAAGAGGCAGGCTTTGTCCTTTTATCTGAAGAATCCGAACAGGTCAGCATTCTAAAAGGAAGCACTTCTTTCTTCCGGACAAGGGAATCCGGCATCTATATAAAATATATTAAAGAAAAGATCAGGCAGGATAAGGATAGCCTGTTCATTGGCGAGCTTGACCTCCAGAACGATGCCCTGGCCGAGCAGTTCAAATCAGTCATGGCGGTCCCGATGTCCCAGTCTGGTGTCTTGAAAGGATTTGCCCTTATCCTGCACCGCGATCCTTATCATTTTTCATTTGAGACATTTAAGCTTCTTCAGTCCCTGATTCACCATTCCACTTTGGCCCTTACAAACTCAATGCTGAGAGAGGAGCTTGAAAAGATGGTCGTCACAGACCACCTGACCAGGCTTTATTCCCGGAATTATCTGGATGAAAGGATACATCAGTCCTTAAGCGAGGATGCTGAGGGTGCTTTTATCCTGGTTGATATAGATAATTTCAAATCTGTCAATGATACATACGGCCATCAGGTCGGTGATGAAGTCATTGTCCAGGTGGCCGGGATTATTGTGAACAGCATCCGCAGCACTGATGTTGCCGCCAGATGGGGGGGGGAAGAGCTTGCCGTTTATCTGCCTTCTATTTCCCTGGAAACGGGCGTTGCAATTGCAGAACGGATTGTCAGGAAGGTCTCTGAGAGTACGAATCCCGTTGTTACCATTTCCTGCGGGGTGTCCCACTGGAATGTGGAAAGGGAGGATTCATATTCGCGCCTGTTCAAGCGGGCTGATAAAGCTTTGTATACAGCAAAAGAATCCGGAAAAAACCAGGTTGTGGTCCAGGGATTCAGCATTCTTTAAAGACAGGCCAGCCAAGCCTGTCTTTTTTCCTTTTCTTTCAGCACTCAAATTGCTTTGCAAAATCTGAAAAATAACATATCCTGTAAATATAGAATATTGTAAACGCTTTCAATCAAGGGGGATACACAATGGAGAAAAAGAATATGCGGTTCGAGACAAAAGTGATTCATGAAGGATATGATGCCCGTGAGTTTAAAGGGAGTCTGGCACCCCCGATTTTTCAAACCTCCACGTTTGTGTTCGATCATGCAGAACAGGGAGAACGGAGGTTTTCTGGAGAGGAAGAAGGATATATCTATTCACGGCTCGGCAATCCGACTGTTTCTGTCCTTGAAGAAAGGATGGCTGCCCTCGAGCAGGCTGAGGCTGCATTGGCCTTCAGTTCGGGGATGGCTGCCGTCTCAGCGGTGCTGGTTGCCCTGACAAAGGCAGGGGATCATATATTATGCTCACAGGGAGTGTATGGGTGTACCTTTGGCCTTCTTCAGCTGATGAAAAAGAAATACAATATCAATCATGATTTTTCTTTGATGGAATCAAAGGAGCAGCTGCTGGGGGCAATCAGGCCGGAGACTGCCTGTCTTTATATTGAAACGCCAATCAATCCGACTATGAAACTCGTTGATCTGGAAATGGCCGTGGAGGCTGCCAGGGAAAAGGGAATCCCGGTTATAGTGGATAATACCTTCTGCTCGCCGTATCTGCAAAATCCGCTGTCATTGGGCTGCGACATTGTTATCCACAGTGCAACTAAATATATATGCGGGCATGGAGATGTGATTGCCGGCATTGCTGCGGGCAGGAAAGAGCTGATGGATGAAATCTCCTTTACAACCCAAAAGGATATCGGTGGTGTTATTTCCCCATTTGATGCCTGGCTTCTTTTGAGGGGGCTGAAGACTTTGCCGGTCAGGATGGATCGCCATACCAGCAACGCGGAAAAGCTGGCCGCATATTTAAAGGGACATCCAAAAGTAACGGACGTTTATTATCCTGGCGATCCGCAGCATAAAGATTATCCTGTCATGCAAAAGCAAATGAGGAGCGGAGGCGGGATCCTTTCTTTTTCAATTACTGGCACGAAGGAGACGGCCCAAAAGTTCATGAACCAGCTTCAATTCATAAAAATTGCTGTAAGCCTGGGAGATGCAGAAACCCTTATCCAGCATCCTGCCACCATGACACACTCGGTGATCCCGCCGAAAACGAGGGAGGAAATGGGGATAACGGACACTATGCTCAGGCTGTCTGCCGGCCTTGAAGCATGGGAAGATATCCGGGATGACTTGGAGCAGGCCTTTTCTTCAATAGAATAAGAATGGAGCTTTACAGAGCAGCGGCAAAAATAATTGAATGCCCCCGACCTTCTGCCGGAAGAATATAAAAAGAAAGATTGTGACCAAAAAGGAGGATATATCATGGATATGACGGTAACATGGACTGGAAACATGGCGTTTGCGGGGGCTGCACCTTCAGGCCATAAAATTGTGATGGATGCATCCGGGGAAGCCGGGGGAGAGAATGCCGGGGCAAGGCCGACAGAGCTGCTGTTGGGCGCGGCGGCAGGCTGCACGGGAATTGATATTGTGTCCATCCTGAAAAAGATGCGGCTTGAGCCAGTTTCCTTCCATATGGACATTAAAGGGATAAGGGCTGAAGAGCATCCGAAAAGGTTCACCGATATCCACATCCACTATGCGTTAGAAGGGGAGCTTCCGGAAGAAAAAGTGGTCAGGGCCATCAAGCTTTCAAAGGATAAATACTGCTCTGTCTCAAAGTCTTTAAATGCAGATATCACGGTAAGCTACTCTATTAACGGATCTGCCGGCGGACAGAAGCTGTAAAAATAGCAGAAAAAAAAGCCTGATTCCAAAAGGAACAGGCTTTTTTGCTGCTGTTTTATAGATGTTTGACAAGTGTATCAACAAAGTCTTCGAGGCCCTGCTGGTCGATTTCGTCAAAGCGGTTCTTTTCAGGAGAATCAATATCAAGGACACCGAATACTTCTCCATCCTTTATGATGGGAACTACAATTTCTGATTGGGATGCTGCATCACAGGCGATATGCCCAGGGAATGCATGGACATCCTCAATGCGCAATGTCTCGCGCTTCTGGGCAGAAGTGCCGCAGACGCCTTTTCCAAGCGGGATCCTTACACAGGCCGGGAGTCCCTGGAAAGGACCGAGTACCAGTTCCCCGCCCTCCATGGTATAGAAGCCGGCCCAGTTAATGCGATCAAGAAATTGGTTCAGAAGTGCTGCTGCATTGCTCAGATTTGCAATGCGGTTTGGTTCGCCCTCCAAAAGAGCATGGAGCTGTTTATTTAATAATGCGTAATTTTTTTTGCGGTCTTCGCTGTATGTTTCGACTTTAAACAACGTGTTTCCCTCCACTATTCCGAGAATTATTATTCATTCTATCAAATCCGGGTGAAAAAGAGGAGACTTTGTCGATATTTTTTAAAAGGACAACCGGAAAATAAAAAGAATGTTTAATTAAGAAAGGCAATTGCACAGATATGCGAGGTTGATCACTTTCTGCTGTCCAGTCCCTGTATATCCATCCATATTGCGTTGTGCCAATGGGAATTTAAGAAGCGAGGTAGGATGATGAAAAAAAATTCGAAAGATGCCATTGTTGCTGCAGCGATTTCCCTTTTTAATACAAACGGATTCACTGGTACATCCATACGTGATATAGCCGCGAAAGCTAAGGTGAATGCCGCCAATATCGCCTATTATTTTCACAATAAACATGGTCTGCTGGAACACTGTTTCACGGAATTCTTTGAGGGATATATTGCCGAAATAGAGAAGGGTTTTTCCTGCTTGCACCTGGGGGCAGCGGCTGCCCTGAAGATCATTTCAGAAAATATCCTGATGTATCATAGCCGGAATATTCATCTGACCAGGTTTATCCTGAGGGAAGTTTCGCTTGATTCCCAGGTGGTGAGGGAAATCATGTCGACATATTTGATGAAGGAAAAATATTATCTGAATAAAGTATTTGAAATCGGGATGAGAGCGAAGGAATTCCGCTCTCAGCACCCCAGTTATTTAATCATCCAGTTTAAAGGGCTGTTGTCGATGCCATTTTTAAATATGCAGTATGTGTCAGAGGTGCTTCACGTTTTTCCAAACGAAAGATATTTCGCAGATAAATACTTAATTGAAATCTATAATTGGATTGACGGAGCCGTCCTGGAACATGCTGCAAGGGAAGTCGTCATGGCCAATTAGCCTTCAAAGGGGAAACTGCTGAAGCCCTGACCCAGTTCTTTCGCCTGGTGTGCATCCGAACCATAGACGAGCTGAATGCCAAGGGACTTGGCCATCGAAGCTGCCCATTCCGGCGGATAAGGCTCCCGGCAGAGCGGTTTTGCGGTGCCGGCCCCATTGCAGTCCAGTGCGTATCCGTGGAGTTTCATCAACTGAAGGATATCTGAAATCTCCTGTTTGTCTTCAAAGCCGGCAGGATATTTTTTTTGGAATTTATGGATCAGTGAAATATGGCCGATCCTCTTTGGCTTATATGGACCCAGGTCAGCTGCTATCGACTTTCTGACCGTTTCGTAATATTTTCTATAAACAGCCTCTGTGGAGCCGTATCGGCTGATCATGGAACAGAAGACGTCCGGGCTGTAATCTGCACAGTCATATTGCCCATCATAATACAAAAAGTGGACCGAAAGAATGCTGTCATCCAGAAGATGCCCGACCTTCGAGAGGAAGCTGCCTGTTTCTTTTTCAAAACCCTCTATAAAATCCACTTCAAGCCCTGCGTTGATCTTGATTTTATTTTTGTAGAGAGCTTTTACACGGCTGATTTCCTCGAAGTAGGCTTCCAGATCATCTGTCTGCATGGCGCTGTCCCGTGCAGGGGCTGTGTCTGTGAACCCATCGGGGAGCGGGGCATGCTCAGTGAAGGTCAGTTCTGCAAAACCGAGCGAAAGGGCCCTGTCGATATACTCTTCAAAAGCATCCTTCGAACCATGGGGGCAAAAAGGTGTATGTATATGTCCATCCCTTAGCATAGGGCATCGCTCCATTCTGTCGAAATTTAAAAATGCGAATTATTTGTAATGCGGCAAAACGTATTGTTCAATTATAGGTGCCGGGCTAAAAGACGTCAGGTTCCAGTTTTCTGGAGGGAAAGCAAGTTCATGCTTCAATTGGGAGCACTGGATCAGTCAATTCTGAATCCCGGGTTTTGCACAAAAACGGCAAGCGGGTTATAATAGCAAGTTTCTCTCAAAAAAAATTAAATTAATAGTCAAAAATTGTCGTTTACATGGTATCATAAAAACATTGAATTGCATATTTCAAGTTTTTTTTACATATATCTATCAGTTATCAGCTCGGCAGCAGAACAGGGGGCTTTCAATGGAATACATAATTGGAGGAATAGTGATCGTGATTGCACTATTTCTGACGGGTTATCTAATGAAAAAGAAATATTATAAAGAAATAGACCGGCTGGAAGGCTGGAAAATGGACATAACGGACAGGCCGGTCCTCGACGAAATGTCCAAAGTGAAGCAGCTGAATATGACTGGCCAGACAGAGGAGCTGTTCGAACGCTGGAGGAATGAGTGGGACGATATCGTTACCGGGCAGCTTCCTGGAGTGGAGGAGCTGCTGTTTGATGCTGAGGAATATATCGACCGCTACCGCTTTAAGAAGGCAAAGGAAGTTCAGCAGGCAATCGAGGAAAGCCTTGCAGGCATAGAGGATAAAATCAAATCCCTTCTTGCTGAAATCAATGAGCTGGTCGGAAGCGAAGAAAAAAACCGCACCGAGATCGACGGACTCAAAGATCTGTACAGGGAATGCAAAAAGGCGCTGCTTGCCCACCGGCATACTTATGGAAAGGCTGAAACCATCCTGGGCATCCAGCTTGATGAAGCTTTTGCGAAGTTCCAGGACTTTGAGGACCGGACAGCAAACGGCGACTATCTTCAGGCCAGGGAAATCGTCCTGACCATCCAGACCCAGCTGGACAGCATCCAAAAGAAAATGGAAGCAATCCCCGATTTGCTGGTGGATGCCGGGTCCAATATCCCATCCCAGCTTCTCGAGGTGAGAGAAGGCTTCCGTGAAATGGAGCAGCAGGGATATATGCTTGAACATGTAGAAGTGGACAAGGAAACTGAGTCATTAGAAAAAGAGGCTGCAGGATATCTCGCCATGATTGAGCGGGGAGAGACCGGTGAAGCGCATGAGGGCCTTGAGGATATCAAGCAGAGAATCGATGCGCTCTATGATCTGCTTGAAAAAGAAGTGTATGCGAGGAAGTTCATCCAATCGCATGATGAAAAGGTCCGTACTGAATTGTACAATGCCAAAGATGCAAACTTTATGCTGAAGAAAGAGCTCGGCATCGTACAGCAAAGCTACCATCTCCAGGAAAAGGACGAGGAAACACACAGCCTGCTGGAAACGAAGCTGACCAAGCTCTTCAAACGCTTCGAAATACTTGAGCATAAAATCAGCAATCAAAGCTCAGCCCATTCGGTACTTGGTGAAGAATTG
This sequence comes from Cytobacillus sp. T106, assembly GCF_040492155.1. Taxonomy (NCBI): domain Bacteria; kingdom Bacillati; phylum Bacillota; class Bacilli; order Caryophanales; family Bacillaceae; genus Cytobacillus; species Cytobacillus sp. T106. The sequence continues at coordinate 130,157 of NZ_JBEUMK010000001.1, forward strand.
GAATATATTAAAAATGAACTGGAAGCACTGTCAGAAGAGCAGGTGCATTTTGCCGAAAAACTGCAGGCCTTGAGGAAGGACGAGCTTGCGGCACGGGAGAAGGTAAAGGAAATCAGCAAAAAGCTGTCTGAAACCATCAGGCTCGTATCAAAGAGCAATATACCGGGACTGTCCCAAAACTACCGGTATTTAATGGAAGATACGAAGGAAAGCATTCAAAATGTCATTGAGAAGCTTGATGAGAAGCCCCTTGATATACCTGCTGTCCAGCAGTATCTGGAAATAGCGGTCATGACAGTTGATAAAGCTGCAGACAGCACGGCTGAAATGATTGAAACCGTCCAGCTGGCTGAAAAGGTGATCCAGTATGGAAACAGGTACCGCAGCAAATATCCTTCCATCGCTAAAGCACTGAGGGAAGCGGAGGATTCATTCAGGAACTACAATTATAAAGAGGCATTGGAGCAGGCCGCTTCATCTATTGAAGAGATTGAGCCAGGAGCTTTGAAAAGAATAGAAGATATGATCGGCGAAAAAGAAAATGCATAAAAAACCAGATCTGCTTTGGCAGATCTGGTTTTTTATTTTAGGAAAATAATTGGCCAGGCTATTTTGCTGTCTTTTTGCCCCTTCCGGCAATGAGCAGGCCGAGCAGTCCCCCGGCAACGGCTGGAATGACCCAGCCGAGTCCTTCTGAATAGAGAGGAAGAAATCCCAGCATGTCTGAAAAAATCCGGGTATCTGCCCCCGCTGCCTTTATTGCATCAATGGTACTGATCAGCCCCGCCGGTATCAGGGCTCCTGCATATACAGCTCTGGAGCCTCCAAAGGCATGATGCAGAAAAGAAAGCAATACCAGTACGATTGCGGGCGGATAGATCATCGTGAGCATTGGCAAAGATACAGAAATGAGCTGTGTCAAGCCGATATTGGCGATCATCATGCTGAATAAGGATAAAATTAGCACAAATGACCTGTAAGATATGCTTGGCACAACTTTTGAAAAATATTGCGCACAGGATGAGACGAGTCCAATAGAAGTGGTAAGACAGGCAAAAGTAATGGCCAGCCCAAGGATGACAGCGCCAAAAGATCCGAAAAGACGGGAAGCGGCGGCGGAAAGAAGAGCTCCCCCGTTATCCTGGAATCCAATAGATTCTTCACCGGATGCCCCGATGTAGGCGAGCGAAAGGTAAACGAGCATAAGGGCAGCGGCAGCAATAAGTCCGGAATAGATGCATATTTTTGCAATCTGTTTTGAACTGCTGATCCCTCTTTCTTTTATTGAACCAATCACAACTATGCCAAAAACAAGGGCGGCGATAGCGTCCATGGTCAAATAGCCTTCGATAAATCCTTTAAAGAAAGGGGTCTCGGCATATGCGCCTTTTGGAGCCATTGGCTCACCTAAAGGGGTGATTATACTTTTTACAGCCAGAATGGCCAATATAGCAAGGAGAATCGGAGTAAATAATTTTCCGATCCGGTCTACAAGCTTAGAAGGGTTCATTGAAAGCCAAGCTGTGACGGTAAAAAAGATAATGGTATAAAAAAGCAGCGCCATCCCATATTTAGGAACGGTATCAGGCAAAAACGGAGTGATGCCAATTTCGTAGGCAACGGTTCCGGTCCGCGGAATCCCGAATAGCGGGCCGATGGCCAGATACAAAAGCAATGTAAAGGCAGCCCCGAATAAAGGGTGGACTCTTCCAGCCAGCGTTCGGAGATCACCAGCTTTGGCTATGCTGATGACTCCCAAAAGCGGGAGGCCGACACCGGTTATGAGAAATCCAATGATGGCTTTTCCCATGTTGACACCAGATTCCTGCCCGAGATATGGAGGGAAAATCATATTCCCTGCGCCAAAGAAAAGAGCGAAAAGCATCAGTCCTATTGCGATTATTTCCCTGCTGGATAGGCTCTTATTATTCATACAAACCTCCATGACTGTCTATCGAAATGTTTAGAACATTTAACATACTAACACAGGAAGTGAGAAATTTGTCGAATGGAATTACAGTCAAAACATTCAGATTTTTATTGTTGCCTCTGTTCTGCTTTTGCTTCCAAAAGAAAACTAAAAGATTATGCAGATGAAAACATTGTCCCAGTATGATAAGATTTACTATTGGCTAAACGGTTTTTCAAGGAAGGGGAAGACCCATGATTTACTTTGATAATAGTGCAACCACTAAACCATATAAAGAAGTGCTGGATTCATTTAATAAGGTGGCCTTAGATTACTTTGGCAATCCCTCATCTTTGCATGGAATCGGCGGCAGGGCAGAAAAGCTCCTGTCACAAGCCAGGCTGCAGATTGCCGAGCTCCTGGGAGCCGGCCAGAAGGAAATCTTCTTTACTTCGGGCGGAACCGAAGGCAATAATCTGGCTGTAAAAGGGACTGCAATGATGCATAAAAGCAGGGGGCGCCATCTTATTACGACTGAATCAGAGCATTCGTCAGTGGCAGAAGCCTTTGAACAGCTGAAAGAGCTCGGTTTCCGCGTTACGTATATCCCTGTAGACGAGGATGGGAGAATCAGGCCGGAGGACATAGAGGCTGCCCTATGCCATGATACAATTCTTGTGAGTGTTATCCATGTTAATAATGAGGTTGGCACCATTCAGCCGATTGCTGAAATCGGCAAAATGCTCAAGTCTTATTCGAAAGTGCTTTTCCATGTGGATCATGTACAGGGAATTGCAAAGGTGCCGCTTGATTTTCAAGAAAATGAAATAGACCTTTGCACCATTTCTGCCCATAAATTCCACGGTTTAAAGGGCACGGGTGTCCTTTACATCAGGGAAGGCGTCAAGCTTTCACCGCTGTTTTCAGGCGGAAGCCAGGAATGGAACCAGCGGAGCGGTACAGAGAATGTACCTGGAATTGTCAGTATGGCCAAGGCGCTCAGAATCAGCCTTGAGAGGCACAGGATCGGACTGGAGCAGCTTAATAGGGTTAAATGTTTGCTGAGGGAAGGACTGGAATCCATTGAAGGGATCTCTGTCCATACACCGCTTGAAGGCTCGGCCCCGCACATTCTTAATTTTTCTGCACCAGGCTTGAAGGCAGAAGTATTTGTGCATAGCCTTGAGGAAAAAAATATATATGTCTCCACCACCAGCGCCTGTTCCTCGAAGAAGAAATCAGTCAGCAAGACACTGCTGGCAATGGGCATTCCTGAGGAGGATGCAGCAAGCAGCATCAGGATCAGCCTTTCTTATGATAATACAGCAGAGGAAGCAGAAGCTGTGCTGCAGGCAATTGAAGAAACAGCGAAAAAGTTAAGGAAGGTAATGAAATAAATGAATTATGACCGCATATTAATCCGCTATGGAGAAATTTCAACAAAAGGCCGAAACAGGGGGAAGTTTGTCGAGAAGCTGAAAAAAAGCATTAAAAAAGTTCTGCACAGCTACCCAGCCGTCAGGATCGAAGGCCAGAGGGACAGGATGTTCATCCAGCTTAACGGTGAAAATGGGGACGAGATCATCGAGAAGCTCAAAGGGGTTTTTGGCATCCAATCCTTCAGTCCTGCTGTAAAAACGGAAAAGGATATAGAAAAAATCAAGGAAGCTGCCCTGGCACTTTTAAAACGGGTATACAAGGATGGAGATACCTTCAAGGTATCGGCGCGGAGAGCGGATAAAAGCTTTCACCTTGACACCGGAGAACTGAACCATGCACTTGGCTCACATATCCTGAAGAATATGGAAGGCTTGAAAGTGGATGTGAAACAGCCTGATATCAATCTCCAGGCTGAGATAAGGCCGGAAGCCGCATATCTCTCATGCGAAAATATCCAGGGAGCCGGAGGGATGCCGGCAGGCTCAGGCGGCAAGGCGATGCTCATGCTGTCAGGCGGCATAGACAGCCCCGTCGCAGGCTATTTATCCATGAAGAGAGGGCTTGATGTAGAAGCCGTCCATTTCTACAGCCCTCCTTTCACCAGCGAAAGGTCGAAGCAAAAGGTGATTGACCTGGCAGAAAAGCTGGCGGGATATACAGGGCAGATGGTCCTTCACATTGTTCCTTTTACGGAAATCCAGCAGCTCATCCAAAAGCAGGTGCCTGAAAATTATACGATGACAACCACCAGAAGGCTGATGCTTAAAATTACGGATCTCGTCCGGGAAAAGCATGGCGGGCTCGCAGTCATTACCGGTGAAAGCCTCGGGCAGGTTGCAAGCCAGACACTGGACAGCATGTACGCTATTAATGAAGTGACAAGCACACCGGTACTGCGCCCGCTGATAACAATGGACAAGACCGATATTATTGAGATTGCACAGGAAATTGACACCCATGACATATCCATCCTGCCATATGATGACTGCTGCACCGTATTTGTCCCGGCTTCTCCAAAAACGAAGCCCAAGCTTGATAAAGCAGCATATTATGAAAGTTTTGTTGATTTTGATGCGCTTATTGCAAAAGCTGTGGAGCATATTGAAACTATTCACATCAAGCCGTATGAAGCAGGCAGTGGAAGTGAGGACGATCTTTTCTAGGGAGAATGAAAATTCGAACGGGATGATGAAAACATTACCAATTTAAATTTGTATGAAGCCATGTGATTCTACACATTCTAAACTCACAAGGAGGTGAGATCACATGGCAAGCAGCAACAACTCTAACCAGCTTCTAGTACCTGGCGTACAGCAAGCTCTTGACTCAATGAAATACGAAATCGCTACTGAATTTGGTGTTAACCTTGGCGCTGAAACAACTTCACGTGCTAACGGTTCAGTAGGAGGAGAAATCACTAAGCGTTTAGTTCAAATGGCTGAACAACAGCTTGGAGGTTTCCAACGCTAATCGAAAAATAAATAATATGGCTACAAGGGAGCAGGCTGACAGCCTGCTCCTTTACTTTTTGTTATACATTTTTAAATTTTTAAAAAATTATGTATAATAAACCATAAGGATACAATTTCAGATTAGGAGGACATATAACATGAAGCGTGAAGATCTGCTGGCGCCAGAAAAATATAATCTGGTCTCTGAAATGGAAAAGTTTGCAGAAGCTCCTGAAAGAACTGCCATCCTGTGGGAAAGCGGGGAAGGAGAAAGAAAGGAAATTACATATTCCAGACTCCTGTCCAATGCCAATAAAATTGGAAACGTTTTCTTTGGGAGCGGCCTAAGGCAGGGGGATGTAGTCCTGATCATGGTCCCGCGCCTTATAGAAGCTTACCAGACGTACATAGCGGCACTTAAAATGGGCCTGGTAGTCATTCCCTGTTCAGAGATGCTCCGCTCTAAAGATATCCAATACAGGATCAATCATGGCGATGTGAAAGCCATTGTATGCTTTTCGCCGTTTACAGAGCAATTTGCAGGTGTTACGGAAGCTGCTTCGCTGCCTAAATTTGTGATTGGAGAGCCTGTGCCGGGCTGGATTCCGCTGGATGAAAAGATGGAGGCAGCCTCTGATATCATGGAGACTGCTGGAACAAACAGGGACGACATGGCTTTCCTGTCCTATACTTCCGGTACCACGGGCAATCCTAAGGGAGTTGTACATACACATGGCTGGGCATATGCACATCTCCGTGCCGCCGGGCCCAACTGGCTTTGCATCAAGGAGGGGGATACTGTCTGGGCCACTGCCGGCCCCGGCTGGCAGAAATGGATATGGAGCCCTTTCCTCTCTGTGCTGGGTTCTGGGGGAACAGGACTGGTGTATTCAGGAAAATTCGAGCCGAAAAAATATCTTGCACTCCTTCAGGATTATAAAGTCAATGTTCTTTGCTGCACCCCGACAGAATACAGGCTGATGGCAAAGGTCGACAATCTTGCTGAATACAGCCTCCCGGATCTTCATAGTGCAGTCTCAGCCGGAGAGCCGCTTAACCGCGAAGTGATTGATGCTTTCAAAAAGCATTTTGATATTGAAGTGCGGGACGGATACGGCCAGACGGAAAACACCCTGCTGGTCGGCATAACAAAAGGGATGGAGCTTAGGCCTGGTTCGATGGGAAAGCCGATTCCCGGCAATTCTGTTGAGATCATCAATGAAGATGGAAAGGCATGCGGACCTGGGGAAGTGGGGGATATCGCCGTCCATATTGAAACCCCTGCGTTATTTAAAAATTATTATAAGGATCCTGAACGGACCGCCATGCAATTCAGGGGTGAATATTATGTGACCGGAGACAAAGCGAAAAAGGATGAAGACGGGTATTTCTGGTTTGAAGGCAGGGGAGATGATATTATCATCAGTTCCGGATATACAATCGGGCCGTTTGAGGTGGAGGATGCTCTTGTCAAACATCCGTACGTCAAGGAATGTGCCGTCGTGGCCAGCCCGGACGAAATCCGCGGAGCAGTCGTCAAAGCATTTATCGTCCTGCAGGATGGCATCGCGGAAGATAAGCCGGATCTCATTAATACCTTGCAGGAGCATGTAAAGGAGCTGACTGCCCCTTATAAATATCCCCGCAGGGTTGAGTTTCTTTCAGAGCTTCCAAAAACCACCTCAGGAAAGATCCGCAGGGTAGAGCTGAGGAAAAAAGAAATGGAGGAGGCTGCCCGCAGCTAGTATCCAGCTGGGAGATCCTCTATAAAAAAGATTTCGCTGAGCTTTTTTAAAGCTCAGTTTTTTTGTGTCCCGAAAGAAGATATAATCAGATCAGCAGGCACAGAGGATTTTTATGTGCAGAATTAGGAAGAAAAGGAGCAATAAGAAGATGCGGACACTATGGCATGGAGGACATATATATACCCTTCAGGAAGAAGGGCATAAAGCCGAAGCGGTTATGACGGAGAATGGAAAGATCCTGAGGGCAGGGCCGCTGGAAGACTTGAAAAGAAACTTCTCGGTAAAACCCTCTGAAATGAGGGACCTTGAGGGAAGGCTGATGCTGCCCGGTTTTGTGGACAGCCATATGCATTTGATTGGGCATGGGGAGAGGCTGATAAGGCTTGATCTGTCTGGTTATACCTCAAAATCGCAAGTGCTGGAGGCAGTTAAAGAGTATGCAGGGAAGTTTTCAAAAGGCAGCTGGGTCATTGGCGAGGGCTGGAACGAAAATTTATGGGACATCCCTGCCCCCATTCTGGCAAAGGAGCTTGATGAAGCAGTCCCTGGACATCCAGTCTGCCTGAAAAGGATCTGCCGGCACGCAATTGCAGTCAATTCGAAAGCATTGGAAGCAGGCGGAATTACCCCTGAAACCATTTGCCCTCCAGGGGGAGTCATTGAAAAAGATGAAGAAGGCCTTCCATCAGGCCTGCTGAAGGACCAGGCACAGGAGCTGATCTTCTCTATTCTCCCTGGTGCTTCAAAGGAGTATCTGGAGACGGCAATGCGTGCAGCCATCCAGGATGCCTACGCACTGGGCCTGACAGGGGCACATACTGAGGATCTTAATTATTATGGCGGTTTCCATGGGACCTATAGGACTTTCAAGGAGGTCATCGGTGAAGATAAACTGCCTTTCCGGGCCCACCTGCTCGTCCATCACGAGGTAATCAATGACATGAAGCTTGAGGGCGGAAATTATCTTGGCGGAGATGAGTGGATAGAATTCGGTGCAATGAAGATTTTTTCAGACGGGGCATTGGGAGGCCGGACTGCTTTGCTGAGCCATCCGTATGCGGATGATCCTTCAACCTCAGGAGTGGCTATTTTTACACAGGATCAGCTTGACGGGCTATTGAAAAAAGCCAGGGAGCTGGATATGCCGGTGGCCATACATGCCATCGGTGACAGGGCTTTTGAAATGTCACTGAACAGCATTGAAAAATACCCGCTGAAAGGAAAAGGCAGGGACCGGCTCATTCATGCACAGATACTGCGGAAAGAACTCATTTCAAGGGCAAAAAAGCTTCCTCTTATACTGGATATACAGCCAAGATTCCTGGCTTCTGACTTTCCGTGGGTCATCAGTAGGATCGGTGAAGAGCATATGGATTACTGTTATGCCTGGAAAACATTGCTTGATGAAGGCATCCCATGTGCAGGCGGATCTGATGCGCCAATCGAGCAGGCTGACCCGCTCCTCGGCATCCATTCGGCGGTTACAAGAACCAGCAGCGATGACCCCGGGAGGATTGCCTATATCAAAGAGGAGGCATTATCCATGTACGAAGCTGTTTCCTTATATACAAAAGGCAGCGCATATGCAATCTGCCATGAAGTTGACAGGGGAATGATCAAGGAAGGATATCTTGCTGATTTCACAATCCTTGACCGGAATATATTCGAAGAAGATCCGGAGGCACTCCTCCGTACACGAGTCAATGAGACAGTAATAGGAGGAAAAACCGTTTATAAGCGCGGACAGATTTAAACGAGCGAATCCTGCTAAAACGAATAGGTTGCCAGTTTTTTTCTTTTGGCTTTATAATTATTTCGATATTAGAAAGAATCGAGGCTAACCAACAATGACAGATACTGAAGTAAAACAAGGGGCCCTGTACGCAGGGCTGTCTTATTTGATATGGGGCATCCTGCCGATCTACTGGAAGCTTCTCAATCATGTGAGTGCTGATGAAATCCTGGCCAGCCGGGTTTTCTGGTCCTTCATCTTTATGCTGGCTGTACTTGTCCTGACCAGGAAATGGCCGGATTTTGTCCGGACATTGAGAGGAATACGGAACAACAAGAAGCAAATGCTCGCTCTGACAATTGCTTCCTTGCTCATAAGCTGCAACTGGTTCATATACATTTGGGCAGTCAATTCCGGCCAAATGATTGAAGCAAGCCTTGGCTACTATATCAACCCGCTGGTCAGTGTCCTTCTGGGAATAGTTGTTTTAAAAGAAAAGCTTTCCTCTGTGCAGGCAGTATCTTTCCTGCTGGCTGCAGCGGGTGTGCTTATCATGACCCTCTCTTATGGACGTTTTCCATGGATTGCGGTTGTGCTTGCTTTATCTTTTGGCCTTTACGGTTTGGCAAAGAAACTGATCAAGGTGGAATCTGCCATTGGACTGACGCTCGAAACGATGGTTGTCATGCCATTGGCACTTGGATATCTGATTTATTTATTTGCAGCCGGAAAGCAGTCCTTCCTGGCCATTTCCACAGGAACGGATCTCCTGCTGATCGGTGCAGGGGCAGCCACTGCGATCCCGCTTCTGTATTTTGCCAAAGGGGCACAGAAAATACCGCTTTCCATGCTGGGTTATCTGCAGTATATCGCCCCGACATTGACACTGCTGCTCGGCATTTTCGTATATGGTGAAGAATTCACAAAGACCCATCTGGTTGCATTCTTGTTCATTTGGCTTGCTTTGACCGTCTACTCGCTGTCCAGGACGAAATTATTTGCCAATATGAAATGGAAGCATGGAAAAGGGCTGGGGATGTAAAAAGGAAGAGGCAGCGGCCTCTTCCTTTTTCTAATTTGAACATCCCTCGGCAGGAGCGGCCAAAGAGCCTTTTTGGCTGTGGGACGAACTGTATTTTGATGTTATGGGCTGGAGAAAAAAAGAAAGTCATGTATTCCATCAGGCACCTGGGATACATAAGTGTGAAAAAAAAAGGAAGTCATGTATTCCAACCGGCTCCTGGGATACATGACTTGTTCAGACAATCTTGGCCTTTTTATAGAAAACTCCTCTTTACCTTTTCCCAGAAGGAGTTGTCCTTAAGTTTGACAGTCTTGATTTGTTTGCCGCTCAGTTTGGCTTCAATTTTTTCGACATGCTGGATGCTTAGTGCTTCGTTGTCCATTCCCATTGTCGGATGGTCATTGCCGTCCTGGATGACTTTGAGGGTCAGGCTGCGGCCGCTGCTCAGGATGAATGAAGAACCCAGTGTCCTGTAGCGGTTATTGTTCAGGGATGCCAGTTCGCTGACCTGGAGGCAAGGGAGCATAGGGTCAACGATGGCGCCATTGACCGATTTATTATAGGCTGTACTGCCTGTCGGAGTTGCGACAATCATCCCGTCGCCCCTGAAGGTTTCGAAATGGAGATTATCGATAAATACATCCATAACAAATGTTTTGATGATCGCAGACCGTATGCTGAATTCATTCAGGCAATAGAAGGAGGATTCATCATCCACCTTTATCTCCATCGTCGGGTATCTTCTGACTTCAATCTGCTCATTGGCCATCGCTTCAACCATCTTGGATGTGTCATCAATATGGAAATCGCAGTACATGCTTAATGTGCCGGTCGTAGAGATGCCCGCGTACAGGCAGTCCTCGCGGAAGCCAGTCTTGCGGACCGCCTGAAGAAATGTCCCGTCACCGCCAATGCTCACAATGATATTAGCCTGTTTAAAGTCATTGACTATGGTAAAGCCATATTTTTCGGCAAGCTCATAAAGATGGCCTGCTTTTTCCATCATTTCAGAATCTTTCTTATGGTAAAAATATAAGTTTCGGCGCGTCACTTTCATTCCTCCCATTCAAAATGATAATATTTGCGTATGATTGGTATTTTGCGGCAATAACGTTTATTGTCATCAGTGTACATGTTTTTGAAACATTTTAAAAGTTATTGCGTATTAATACTTGGAAAAGGAAAAAAGGAGGAGAAGATATGAATGGGAAAAGATGGGCGGCTCTTGGAATAGCCGCTGCACTGCTGTTTTTCTCCATTATTACTAGTGTGCTGTCGACTTTCGCATTTAGAAATGCCGAAAGCACATTTGCGGATATGTTTCCAGTTGATGAAGCATTTTCTGAAGAAATCATTGAACCGGGCAGCAGTTCAAAGAAAATTGCCGTCCTAAATGTAGATGGGACCATCCAGGATGCAGGAGATGCCAGCTCACTGTTTGCCAGTCCCGGCTATAACCACAAATCTTTCATGAAAAAGCTGGACCATGTTAAAGAGGATGATAGTGTGAAAGCGGTCATTCTTCGCGTGAATTCCCCGGGTGGCGGTGTAGTGGAAAGCTCTGAGATCCATGATAAGATCGTGGAAATCCAGAAGGAAGCGAAAAAGCCTGTGTACATATCAATGGGGTCCATGGCTGCTTCCGGCGGCTATTATATTTCAGCACCTGCTGAAAAAATCTATGCCAGTCCTGAAACCCTGACAGGCTCCCTGGGTGTCATCATGCAGGGATATAATTATGCAGGGCTTGCCGAAAAGTATGGCGTAGAATTTGTCACGATTAAGAGCGGACCTTACAAAGATATTATGAGCCCTTCAAGGGAGATGACGGAAGAAGAACGGGAGATCCTCCAGTCTATGATCGACAATTCTTATGAAGGCTTTGTTAAAGTCATTTCAGAAGGAAGGGGCATCCCGGCAGATCAGGTGAGGAAAATCGCCGACGGACGGATCTATGACGGCCGCCAGGCAAAAGAGCTCAATCTGATTGATGGTTTCGGCTTCTTTGAAGATGTTGTAGATGAACTGGAGAAAGACCATAAGCTTAAGGGTGCACAGGTAGTCAGCTATTCGGAAAATATGGGCTTTGGCTCCTTGTTCAGCATGGGTGCGCGGAAAGTGATGGGCGATGATATTGAAATGGCCGGCATGATGAAGCTGTTGTCACAGCCGAATGCCCCGCGGCTGATGTACATGTATTCAGAATGAGGAGGGATGGCAAATGACCACATTAGACAGCCATTTGGAAAAGGATTTGCCTGCTGACAATCATTCACCAGCCAGCCCGTCATATGAAGATCATGCGGCATCAGTCCGTTTTGCCGGTTTCTGGATGAGGTTCTGGGCGTATCTGGCCGATCTCATTGTCATAGGCAGCATTAACCGCATTATCGTGCATCCGATTTTTCGGGCGGCGGATCTTCCCCTTGCCGATTCCGGCATTTTCACTCCCGCAAATATCGTCACAAGCATCATTTTTTATGCCTATTTTGTCCTGATGACAAAGTATTTCAGGCAGACGCTCGGGAAAATGATATTTGGGCTGAAAGTAGTCAGTCTTAAAGATGAAGAAATGTCCTGGAGCACCATATTGTTCAGGGAGTGGATCGGTCGTTTCATTTCAGCCACTATTTATATTGGCTATGTCATTGTCGCTTTTCTGCCGAAAAAACAGGGGCTTCATGACCTGTTTGCCGATACAAGCGTCATTCACGAAAGAAAATAAGGAATAATTGAAAGAATCGCCTGCCGGCCTGCTGCCGGCAGGTTTATTTTTTTTCCCAAAAGGAAAGCCTAGATTTAGCGTCTGGATATCTTTAGCAGGAGACTAATGCGAAAAAATACACCAGCCTGTTAATAGGGGGTGATCGGATGTGGTGGCTGATCCTTGGAGCAGCAGCGGCAGTCATTCTGCTTTTGCTCATTATTCTTCTTTTCTCAAAGCTAACAGTTTACTTTAACTTTTATCATGGCCAGGACAATGACCATATATCAATAAAGTTCCGGGCCTGGTTGGGCCTTATCCGCTATAACATACAGGTTCCGCTGATAAAAATCGATGATGACTCCCCTTCCATTGTGGTTGAAGAGAAAGTGGAAGCCGGCCGGGAGGAGGAGAAGAAGCAGGAAGACCGGAAAAAATTCACGCCGGAGGACTTCCTGAACAGTATCAAGGATGCCGAGGAGCTGATACGCCATGTATTTGGCCTCCACACGATTATCCGGCGATTTCTGAAAAAGGTGGCAATCAGGGATATCGAATGGCATACATTGGCCGGAATCGGTGATGCGGCGCACACTGCTGTCCTTGCAGGGATAATCTGGTCTGCAAAAGGAAGCCTGGTCGGCATTCTCAGCCACTATATGAGGATGAGGGACATGCCCGTTTTGTCGGTGACCCCCCATTTTCAGGCTGCAGTTTCCCAAACCCGTTTTTCATGTATGTTTCAATTCCGCATCGGGCAAGCTATGTTGGCAGGAATTAAACTGATTAAATATTGGAAAGGCGGAATGCCGGACTTTAGGACAAAGCCGTTATCCGTGCTATCTGATAATAAAACAAAATCCGTTTAGATGAGGAGGAAGTTTATTATGTCTGATCATCCGATACAAGGCTTGATGACGACCGCAATGGAAAATTTGAAAGAAATGATTGATGTGAATACAATCATCGGGGACCCGGTTGAAACTCCTGATGGAAGTGTGATCCTTACCGTATCAAAGGTCGGTTTCGGCTTTGCAGCAGGCGGCAGTGAGTTCATGCTTGAAGGTTCAGGCCGCGAGGGAGAAGGCAAACCGAAGCATCCGTTTGGCGGAGGAAGCGGCGGCGGAGTTTCCATAACGCCGATTGCTTTTTTAATCGTAAGTTCCCACGGAGTTAAAATGGTCCATCTGGACGAGAGCACACATCTATATGAAAAAATCCTTGATTTGGCCCCTCAGGCTGTTGATAAGATCCAGCAGATGATGTCAAAAAATAACGGATCAGGGAACAGCAGCCAGGATGGAAAGAGCGAAGGCCAAAGCAGCCAGAACCGTTCGAACGAATACAATGGGCCAAAGCATGACCTGGACTTCTAAAATGGATGTTTGAAAAGGCTGGTCTTCTTCCCCGGAGACAGCCTTTTCTATTGCAGGAATAAATGGCTTTTCATTGCAAAATGATTTTCCAGGAAGTATGATTGCACTGTACATATATGAAAAATAAGGAGGAAGAAACCAATGGCATCAATTACTTTTAAAGGAAATCCGGTTACTTTGCTGGGGAATGAAGTGAAAGCAGGAGACCAGGCTCCGGAATTCAAAGTGCTTGCCAATGACTTATCTGAGGTAACGCTTGCGGATTCCAAGGGCCAGGTAAGACTGATTAGTGTTGTTCCCTCTATTGATACAGGCGTTTGCGACGCTCAGACGCGCCGATTCAATGAAGAAGCATCAAAGCTTGATAATGTAAAAGTTCTTACAGTCAGCGTAGATCTTCCTTTCGCACAGAAGCGCTGGTGCGCAGCTGCCGGCATTGAAAATGTGCAGACAGTTTCAGACCACCGCGACCTTTCTTTCGGTGAAGCTTACGGAGTAGCAATAAAGGAGCTCCGCCTTCTTGCACGGGCAGTATTTGTTGTTGATTCCAATGACAAAGTGGTTTATGCCCAATATGTGAGCGAAGCAACTGACCATCCTGACTACGAAGCTGCAGTGGAAGCTGCAAGGCAAGCTGAATAAACTTCGAAGAACCCCGGGCAATCGGGGTTTTTGTATGCCTTAAGAATGCCCAGGCTGTATTCCTTAATCTCCTGAATGGCAGGCGGCGGGCTTGTGATCCTGCCGGAACCCCGTTACAATAAGACAATAATATTTTAGCAGGAGGAATGAATTAGTGAGTATCACTCCCGTAGAAGAACTGTTCTCAGTCTTTAATGAAACAGCTATGATCTTGCAGGAAGAGCTGCAATGTACATATTTAGAGGCGCTTGCAGAAACAGGCGATAATATTTTTCAAGAGTCCATTCTCCAGGACGGACTCAGTGAGCTTAATGTAAAAAGGCTGAAAAAAAGCTATGAGTCGCTGAATCTTGACCTATATACAAGCGAGAATATCAGAAAGTCGTTTCAGCTGGCCATTTTAAAGGGCATGAAGGAAAATGTGCAGCCAAACCACCAGATGACACCGGATGCTGTCGGAATGCTGACAGGTTATCTGGTGAATAAATTTGTCGGGGCGAAATCTTTCCGCCTTCTGGACCCAGCGGTCGGGACAGGCAATCTCCTTACGACTGTCATCAATCAGCAGGAAGGAAAAAGCATTGAAGCAGTCGGGTCAGATGTGGACGACCTCCTCATTAAGCTTGCCTACATCAATGCCAACCTTCAGAAGCACCCCATCCAATTCTATAACCAGGACAGCCTTGAGCCGCTGTTCATTGAAAGTGTGGATGCAGTCATCAGCGACCTTCCGGTGGGGTATTATCCAAACGACATAAGGGCGCAGGACTATGAGCTGAAGGCAGACGAGGGCCATTCTTATGCCCATCACCTTTTCCTGGAACAGAGCATGCGCCATGTTAAGGAAGGCGGCTATCTGTTCCTGATTGTGCCAAATGGCCTGTTTGAAAGCGAACAGGCGGACAAGCTGAAGGCGTATATAAGCAAGACAAGCATCATCCAGGGCCTGCTCCAGCTCCCGGAAACATTGTTTAAAAATAAAAATGCCGCAAAAAGCGTCTTTATCCTCCAGAAAAAGGGTGAAGGGGTCACAGCTCCAAAGCAAGCCCTGCTTGTAAACATGCCGAGCCTTTCAAAAACGGAACAGGTCGAGAGAATCCTTAAGCAGGTGGATGCCTGGTTCAGGGAAAATAAGATATAGAGTGCAAAAAGCATGGTCCCAAACTGGATCATGCTTTTTCTATTTGAATGAGAAGAAAATATTAATGGAGCTGTCCAGACTCAAAACCTGCTGGCATAAGTCTTCCGGAGAGTGTTAAGAGGATGCTGCCGCATTTTAGTCTGCAGTCTTTAATTGGAAGTTCTGTTTTAGCTGAAGAGCCGCAGGGGTAATGGAAAATAAGAAACGGAAATCACCGAAATGTCGGAATACATTTAATTTTAACTGTAAACGATACCAATTTTGAATGTTCCTTGAAATCATGCAAGCACAGTGATTAAATGGGGAATTGAGAGATAAAATGATGCCAGTTGCACACAATAAATGTGTACCACATCAGGCATTAGATTAGCATCGGTGTTATATAAAGGCTGGCATCCTGGAGGGAAAAGAGATACATATTTCCCCATGGTCCCCATTGCACTGGTTAAACATACAGGACGTATGCGAGTCCGCATTTAAAAGGAGCGACATATCGTGGCGAAAATTATTGCAATTAATGCTGGAAGTTCTTCATTGAAATTTCAATTATTTGAAATGCCAAGCGAAGAAGTAATCACAAAAGGTCTTATTGAACGAATCGGTCTAAACGATGCAGTTTTCAGTATTTCTGTTAACGGCGAGAAGCAGACGGAAGTAACGGAAATCCCTGACCATGAGGTTGCAGTCAAGCTTCTGCTCAATAAGCTGACTGATCTGAAGATCATCGAATCACTGGATGAAATTGAAGGAATCGGCCACCGTGTAGTACACGGTGGAGAAGAGTTTGCAGATTCTGCGGTTATCACGGAAGAGGTACTGAGCAAAATCGATGCACTTTCCGAGCTGGCACCTCTTCACAACCCTGCAAATATTACAGGAATCAAGGCATTCCAGCAGGTGCTTCCAAATGTACCGGCAGTAGCTGTCTTTGATACTGCGTTCCATCAGACTATGCCTGAAAGCTCATTCCTGTACAGCCTTCCTTATGAGTATTATGAGAAGTTCGGCATCCGTAAATACGGCTTCCACGGAACTTCACATAAATATGTATCAGAGCGTGCAGCAGAGCTTCTTGGCCGTCCGCTTGAGCAGCTTCGCCTGCTTTCCTGCCACCTGGGGAACGGTGCAAGCATCGCGGCCATTGAAGGCGGAAAATCAATTGATACATCCATGGGCTTTACACCGCTTGCCGGTGTGACAATGGGTACCCGTTCAGGGAATATTGACCCTGCTTTGATTCCATTCATCATGGAGAAAACAGGCAAGTCAGCTGACGAAGTGCTTAATGTACTGAATAAAGAGAGCGGAATGCTTGGAGTTTCTGGCTTCTCAAGCGACCTTCGCGACATCGAGGTACAAGCGTCTGAAGGAAACGAAAGAGCAGAGCTTGCTCTCGAAGTGTTTGCAAACCGGATCCACAAATATATCGGCTCTTATGCTTCACGCATGTACGGAGTTGATGCCATTATCTTTACAG
Source organism: Cytobacillus sp. T106 (assembly GCF_040492155.1). Lineage (NCBI taxonomy): Bacteria > Bacillati > Bacillota > Bacilli > Caryophanales > Bacillaceae > Cytobacillus > Cytobacillus sp. T106. Next base: position 146,798 of record NZ_JBEUMK010000001.1, read on the forward strand.
CAGGCATCGGCGAAAACAGTGCTGAAATCCGCGAGCGTGTCCTTCAGGGACTGGAATTCATGGGCGTATATTGGGACCCTGCATTGAACAAGGTCCGCGGTGAGGAAACGTTTGTCAACTATCCTCACTCACCGGTCAAGGTTATCATTATTCCGACAAATGAAGAAGTTATGATTGCCAGGGATGTTGTAAGGCTTGCGAAATAATATTTGAATGATTGAAAGGACAAAGAAGCCAAGGCTTTTTTGTCCTTTTGTTTTTCTGCCTTCTCCATCCAATGAAACAGGATTTGCCTGAATCAATATGCTATACTGAACAAAAACACCGGCAAGGAGGATGAAGATATGGCACTAAACGGACGGGAAGAACAGGCTTTATCTGAGATCGCACAATGGGAAGACAAGCTGGCACAGTATGAATCCAATGATTTGGAGCTGACCTATGACAAATATTTAGAAAAGGCGTTCCTGCTGCTTCCTGAGAAAACTCAGCAGCAATTTTTTGCTTCCCTGGATAACTGGCTGTTCCATCTCCATGCCTTGATCCAAAGCTCACAGCTCCAGCTGGATGCAAAGGAACGAATCCTATCTGCAGGCCGCATCTTTGATGCCGGCATTGAAACAGTGGAAGATCTGGCTTCATTGGACATCAATCAGCTGCAATACATAGCCAATCAGCAGATTGCCCGCCACCGCCTTTACTCATTTGCACAGGGAGGGGTATCGGGGACCGGCGGTGTGCTGCTGCTTGGATCCGATCTTCCTGCGATGGCTGTCATCAATTTGCGTGCAGTCCAGCTCATCGCGATGACATATGGGATTGAAGTGAACACACCTTATGAGATGATGGCTTCTTTAAAGGTGTTTTGCGCATCAATCCTGCCGCCGCGGCTTCAGGGACAGGCCTGGGACCAGCTTCTGGCCGAACTGGAGAATGCGGAAGAAGCTTATTTTTATGAGGGGCAGGAGGAACTGACGGACATCGCCTGGATGGGCCAGCCGATCAAACAGCTTTTCAAAGGCCTGGCTATAGCAGCTTTCAAAAGGAAATCCATCCAGGGCATCCCGCTTGTCAGCATGGCCATAGGAGCAGGTGCAAACTATCAGTTTACAAGGAAGGTCACTGATTTTGCCCATAAATATTATCAGTACAGGTATCTGCTGAAGAAACAGGGGGAAGTTTGATGAGCAGCGAGGAACACAAAAAAGAAGCCCCCAAAACAGTCAGATGCAAAATCATTACCATCAGTGATACAAGAAATTCGGAGACCGATAAAAGCGGAAGGCTGATGAAGGAGCTTCTTGAAGCAGAGGGCCACAGGGTAAGTTCCTACCAGATTGTCGCCGATGAAAAAGAAAAGATCCGTCAGGCGGTCCTGGAGGGATGTTCAGATCCGGATATCGATGCAGTCCTTACCAATGGCGGGACAGGAATCGCTTTAAGGGATGTAACCATTGAAACGGTGAGTGCACTTTATCAAAAGGAAATTAGCGGCTTCGGGGAATTATTCCGTATGCTGAGCTACCAGGAGGACATCGGCTCTGCTGCAATTCTCTCCCGCGCTTCTGCGGGCATCATCGAGAATACAGCTGTCTTTTCCACACCGGGATCTTCAGGTGCAGTAAGGCTGGCCATGAATAAATTGATCATCCCGGAGCTGGGGCATGTTATAAGGGAAGTAAAGAAAGATCTTGTATAAAAAGGGGGCGGGGCGCCATCATGGCGCCCCGCCTTTTTGCTTTGCAGAATAATATTCTCTACAGAGCTTAAATCAGCGATGCAGCTTTCCCCCGATTTCCTGATTGGCCCTGTACCACAGCCAAAGATCGTTGATGATGGAAGCAAGATCCGCGATCTCACTGTTCAATTTGCATGAAAGCTCAAAATTCTCTTCATCTGCGAGCTGGTCCTGTCTGCGGTTTATCTGCGTCTCAAGCTCTGATATCCTGTCCGGGATCCCCCCGCGTATCTTCTCCCATGTAAACAGAATTTCCTGGCGCTCTTCCTGCGGGTACTCTTCCCACTCGCCATCCAGCACAGGAACAGCAATCCCCAGGCGCTTATCCAAAATGAAAACATCCTCCATCTCATCCGTCCCCCAAAAATAGGCTGCTTTTATTGTACATGGTGACAGGCACCTATACCAGTCGGCCGGACTGGTACAGGTGCCTGTCACCATAAAATTTTATACATTTTAACGAATAACTATTGAATTAATCCTGGAATATTGTTAGAGTATTAACTAGTTAATTGTATAAAAACATAATTTAAATGAATATTTATTCGTTCATCTATAGAGGAGGAAATTTTCATGTCAAATCAAAAAGTTGTTTTAGCATACTCAGGCGGACTGGATACTTCTGTGGCGATCAAATGGCTTGGCGACCAGGGATACTCAGTGGTTGCGTGCTGCCTTGACGTTGGGGAAGGCAAGGATTTGAAGTTCATCCAGGAAAAGGCGCTTAAAGTGGGAGCAGTCCAGTCATATGTACTGGATGTGAAAGAAGAGTTTGCGAATGAATATGCACTTGCTGCCCTTCAGGCGCATGCTCTTTATGAAGGCAAATACCCGCTTGTTTCTGCTCTTTCCAGGCCTCTTATTGCTAAAAAGCTTGTTGAAGTGGCTGAAAAGGAAGGCGCCGCTGCGGTTGCGCATGGCTGTACAGGAAAAGGAAATGACCAGGTAAGATTCGAGGTATCGATCCAGGCACTTAATCCAGACCTCAAGGTGCTCGCGCCTGTAAGGGAATGGAAATGGTCCAGAGAAGAAGAAATCCAATATGCAAAGGATAATAATATCCCGATTCCGATCAATCTGGATTCTCCGTTCTCAATAGACCAGAACCTTTGGGGCCGCAGCAATGAGTGCGGGATTCTGGAAGATCCGTGGGCGGCTCCGCCTGAAGAGGCCTACGACCTGACAACAAGCCTTGAGTTTACGCCTGACACACCTGATATCGTAGAAATCGAATTCAGCAAAGGGGTGCCGGTAAGCCTGAACGGCAAAGCTTATCCGTTATCCGAGTTGATTCTGGAGCTGAATCTGATGGCAGGCAAGCATGGAGTCGGGCGCATTGACCATGTTGAGAACAGACTTGTCGGCATTAAATCAAGGGAAGTCTATGAGTGTCCGGGAGCCATGACGCTGATCAAAGCGCATAAAGAGCTTGAAGACCTCACACTTGTTAAAGAGCTTGCCCATTTCAAGCCTGTCATTGAGAAAAAACTGACTGAGCTTATCTATGAAGGGCTTTGGTTCTCGCCATTGAAAAAGGCTTTAACGGCTTTCCTTGAGGAAACGCAAAAGCATGTGACAGGAACTGTAAGGGTGAAATTGTTCAAGGGGCACAGCATCGTCGAAGGCAGAAAATCTCCTTTTTCTCTTTATGATGAAAAATTGGCCACATATACATCTGAAGATGAATTCGACCATAATGCCGCGGTTGGTTTTATCCAGTTATGGGGCCTGCCGACAAAGGTTCAAAGCATTGTCCAGAATAAGAAGGTGACAGTGTGAAAAAGCTTTGGGGAGGAAGATTCACGAAATCGGCAGAAGAATGGGTCGATGAATTCGGAGCCTCCATCTCCTTTGACCAGGAGCTTGTTGAGGAAGATATAGAGGGAAGCCTTGCACACGTGGAAATGCTGTCCCGCTGCGGGATTATTGAACAGGAGGAAGCAGCTCAGATCCAGAAGGGACTCAAGCTGTTAAAGGAAAAGTCCCAGGAGGAAGGGCTTCCTTTCTCTGTAAAGCTGGAGGATATACATCTGAACCTGGAAAGCCTGCTTACGGACGAAATCGGGCCTGTCGGCGGCAAGCTTCATACAGGCAGAAGCAGGAATGATCAGGTAGCAACAGATATGCACTTGTATTTAAAGAAACAGGCAGCACATGTTATCAAGCTGATTGAAGAGCTCCAGGCAGCCCTGCTTTCCCAGGCAGAGGAGAATGTGGAAACCCTCATGCCGGGCTATACTCATCTTCAGAGAGCACAGCCCATTTCATTTGCGCATCACTTGATGGCTTATTTCTGGATGCTGGAAAGGGATAAGGAGAGATACAGCGAGAATCTGAAAAGGATCAATGTTTCTCCTCTTGGTGCAGGCGCCCTTGCCGGTACAACCTTTCCAATCGACCGCGAGCTGACAGCCAGTCTGCTCGGGTTTGATGACATCTATGAAAACAGCATGGATGCTGTAAGCGACAGGGACTTTATCCTTGAATTCCTTTCAGCAAGCAGCATTCTGATGATGCATCTGTCCCGTTTCAGCGAGGAAATCATTCTCTGGTCGAGCCAGGAATTCCGGTTCATTGAGCTCGATGACAGTTTTGCTACAGGAAGCAGCATTATGCCGCAAAAGAAAAACCCAGACATGGCAGAACTGATACGCGGAAAAACCGGCCGCGTCTACGGCAACCTTGTCGGCCTGCTCACAGTGCTGAAGGGGCTGCCTCTTGCTTATAACAAAGATATGCAGGAAGATAAAGAGGGAATGTTTGATACAGTTAAAACGGTTATTGGCTCACTTAAAATTTTTTCCGGCATGGTTGGGTCCATGACGGTTAACAGTGAAGTAATGGAAAAGGCCACGAAAAGCGATTTTTCCAATGCGACAGAACTGGCTGACTATCTTTCCGGTAAAGGCTTGCCATTCAGGGAAGCCCACGAAATTGTCGGGAAGCTTGTCCTTGATTGTGTGAACAGAGGCTGCTTCCTTTCCGGCCTGCCGATGGAAGTGTATAAGGAGGCAAGCACCCTTTTTGAGGAGGATATTTACGAGGTCCTTGACCCGCGGGCGGCTGTTGCAAGAAGGAACAGCCAGGGCGGAACAGGGTTTGCCCAAATAAAGAAGGCGCTGGAAAAAGCAAAAGGGCGCCTGAAGGACAAAGCCTACTCATAACAATAAAGGCCGCTGCAGGGAAGCAGCGGCCTTTTAACTATTATTCCGGGTCCTTTTCGGTCCTGACCACAAGCACATCACATGGGGCATAGCGGGTGATATGTTCGGAAACGCTGCCGATCAGGAAGCGTTCAACTGCATTCAAACCAGTTGCCCCGCAGACAATCAGATCTGCATGCTGGACCTTGGCAATTTCCTTGGGTATCTTTACTTTCGGAGAACCATAATCTGTCACATATTCCACATTTTCTACTCCAGCCTCCACTGCTTCCTGCTGATATTTTTTAAGCAGCTCGGCTGCAAACATGTCAGCCCTTTCAGCAATCGTCCTGTCATAGGCTTCGACAGTTGCGAAGGTGCGTGTATCGATAATGTGGGCAAGGGTCAGCCTGGCTTTGTTCCTGACTGCGATCCCGACCGCCTTCTTGAAGGCCCATTCCGCTTCCTTGGAACCGTCTACTGCTACTAAAATGTTTTTGTACGTGAGCGTCATTTGCATCTCCTCCTTTACCTTTATTATACATTACCCCAAAATGCATAACTGTTACAGAAATTCGAAAGATAGTATAGATGAAAAAAATTGATAAGGGGGAAATGAAGATGCCAAAAGAGCCGAAAGGGCAGTCTCATTATATCTATGACGACCAGGGACACAGCCAGGTAAGTGCACAAATCATGGATTCGTACAACAGCGGTGTCATCGATCAGGAAAATGGAAGAGCCGACACTTACAGCAGCGAAGAGGAAACAAAATAAAACATTGAAAAAAAGTGCAGGGCGCTGTCCTGCACTTTCTCGTTATTGCCTTCCTTTTCGCAGCTGAAGACAAATGTAAAGGGAAGCGGTGGCTATAAATGAAACAAAACCTGGAGAAGCATTTTCAGGCAGGAGGCTGTAAGAGATGATCCCGAAAGCCATGCTGATGATTGCCTGCTTATTGACAAAACCAGGCTCCCGCAGGACCAGCAGATCTGCCTCAGTCAGCTTCCGCCTTTTTATGAAAAGAAAATCTGCTGCAATAACCGCAGAAATGGGAATGACAAAGGTGCCGAGCAGAGAGATGTATTTCTGCGCTGATTCAACGATATCAGGAAAGCAGCTCAGAATGACTGCAGCGAGCCCGAACAGGCATGCACTCTTTATCCTGCCGAGCCCCTGGAATGTATTCAGCAGACTGAATCCGCCTGTATAGGCGTTGTTCAGGTTGATGGAAATCATCGACATCATGGCACAGGCGAAAATCAGCACCAGTACGGAAACAGAAGATGTGAGGGTGCTTGCCGACACAAATGGATTCAGCTCTCCCAGGAGGCTTGCAGACAATGCCCCTAAAACGGCTGTGATGGCAAAGCCGGCTGTGTTCCCGGAAAAAAGCCCCCAGAAAGCGCCGCGTTCAGACTTCGCGTACCTTGCCATATCAGAAGAAGCACTTAATCCTGAAACGTATTGGACAAAAGCCAGGCTTGAATAGAACAGGAATGAAGAAAACTCCCAGCTGCCATGGGTTAAGATTGTGCTGTGATCAGTCTGGCCCGCTTTTTGGATCAGCAGGACAAACAGTGCAGCCTGGCCGATCAGCAGAAATGGCATAAAATAGCGGGTTGCTTTTTTCACCGCATCAAAGCCGACAAGCGCTAATATGGCCATGATCAGGGCCAGGCAGACCGACACTGCCAGAAAAGGCAGCCTGACAGAAAAAAGCCTGCTGCCCAGCTCGGTCAGTACAGCAGTTCCGCCGATCGTCTGGACAGCAAACCAGTATAATGAGGTCAAAGTACGGATCGGAGACGAAATATATCTTGCCGCCCCTGTGCCAAGCATGCTTCTGATCGCATATTGGGCAGGCAGCCCGTAGCGGGATCCGGGCAGCGTCAAGAAGGACACAAACAGAAAGGCGAAAGCCGCCCCGATCATGGTGGATGCTGCGGCAGCATAAAAAGAAAGGCCCCCTGAAATCACGGCAAGTGCAGGGACAAGGAAATTCCCCGAATTTACCGAAAAGGCCATCTGCAGAATCATGAAATCATACCAGGGTGTCTGTTTAAGATGGGAGGGAACGGCCTCCAGCCCAAGCTGCTCAATTTTACCCCGGCTGTCTTTTTGTATGTTGGCAGTTGACGCCATACTTGCATCAGCTCTCTTTCTAAATACATTTTACAATAATCGGTGGAACTGAAGGATATTTTTTTGGTCCCGGGCATGGAAAGGAGTCATCTTAACCGAATAACTCAGCATTTTTAACAAGAGCGTATCATCACGGCAATGTAAGGGTTTGCAGGCGATAAAAAAATTTTACTTTCTTCTTTTCCTATAAAGGTGTTATAGTAGTATCGGTTCTATCCTATTTACTATATTTTGCAGGAGGTATGCAGCATGCGTATCGGAATACCCAGAGAGATAAAAAACAATGAAAATCGTGTCGCAATGACACCGGCTGGCGTTGTCAATTTGCTGAACTTTGGTCATGAAGTATTTATTGAAACCCAGGCTGGCATGGGATCCGGTTTCACTGATGAAGATTATACAGCTGCTGGCGCGAAAATTGTAAACAGTGCAGAGGAAGCATGGTCCATGGAAATGGTCATGAAGGTAAAAGAGCCCCTGCCTAGTGAATATGCTTATTTCCGTGAAGGCCTGATTTTATTTACATACTTGCATTTAGCTCCAGAGCCGGAGCTGACGAAGGCTCTGATTGATCATAAAGTGGTTGGGATCGCTTATGAAACGGTCCAGCTTGCCAATCATGCATTGCCTCTCTTGACCCCAATGAGCGAGGTTGCCGGAAGGATGGCTTCCCAGATCGGGGCGCAGTTCCTGGAGAAGGTCCATGGCGGCAAAGGGATCCTGTTATCCGGTGTGCCTGGCGTGCAGCGCGGAAAAGTAACAATCATCGGCGGCGGTGTAGCCGGTACGAATGCAGCTAAAATGGCAGTAGGACTTGGTGCAAAGGTGACAATCATCGACCTGAGCCCGGAACGCCTGCGCCAGCTTGATGATATCTTCGGCAATGATGTGACAACATTGATGTCCAATCCTTATAATATTGCAGAAGCGGTCAAAGATTCTGATCTAGTGATCGGTGCCGTTCTCATTCCGGGAGCAAAAGCGCCAAAGCTTGTGACAGAAGAAATGATCATGAGCATGAACCCAGGCTCTGTCGTGGTTGATATTGCGATTGACCAGGGAGGGATTTTTGAGACAACTGACAGAATCACTACCCATGACAACCCGACTTACGAAAAACACGGTGTAGTCCATTACGCGGTTGCCAATATGCCTGGCGCCGTGCCGCGCACTTCAACGATTGCCCTGACGAACGTGACTGTGCCGTATGCAGTCCAGATCGCCAATAAAGGGTATAAGCAGGCATGCGCAGATAATGAAGCTCTGCTGAAGGGAATCAATACTCTTAACGGCTATGTTACGTATAAAGCTGTAGCCGAGGCACATGGCCTTGACTATTCTGATACAGCGACGCTGCTTGAGCAGCAGTAAATAGAAAAGATCCGGAGCCGCTGCTCCGGATCTTTTTGCTTCAATCAGACAAATTGAAGTTCCTTCGGGAATTTCGTTAAAATCTCAACACCGTTTTCTGTTACGGCCAGATCATCCTCTATCCGGACGCCTGCCACACCAGGAACATAAATGCCAGGCTCAATGGTAAATACCATGCCTTTCTCAAGCTGAAGGGAGTTGGCTGAAGTCAACGAAGGATACTCATGTACACTTACTCCGAGACCATGGCCGAGGCGGTGAGGGAAGTATTCCCCGTAGCCGGCCTCTGCAATGATATTTCTTGCCGTCATATCTATTTCAGAGCAGGCAGCTCCCGGCTTTGATGCGTCCACGGCGGCCAGCTGCGCTTTAAGGACTGTTTCATATATTTCTCTCTGCTTCTCGCTGATCTCACCGTATGCGACAGTGCGGGTGATGTCTGAGCAGTAGCCGTCGACTACGACACCTAAATCAAAAAGGACAAGATCGCCTTTCTTGATTTTGGTCATTCCCGGTGTCCCGTGGGGGGAAGCGCCGTTTGCGCCGGTCAGGACCATCGTGGAGAAGGACATTTCATTGATGCCCTTTTTCTTCAAGGCATACTCGACCGCAGCGAGGACATCCATCTCGGTCTTTCCTTCCTTAATTTCTTCACAGCCTGTCTGGATGGCAAAGTCGGCCAGGGCGCATGCTTCACGGATGATTTTCAGCTCCTTGTCATCCTTCACCATCCTGAGCTTTCTCAGCTTTTCTTCTGCAGGAACGAATGCCGCGCTGGAGAATAAAGCAGAAATTGCTTCATAACGCTCTACATTCATATGTTCTTTTTCAACTGCAGCCCTGCTGACTTTTTGATTTCTTTTCTGGATGGCCGAAGAGATGAATTCCCATGGATTATCCGTATCGCTGTAGCCGATGATTTCATAATTCCATCCGGCATTCTTAGCATCATTTTTTTCCATCCCGGGGCAGACAAGGAAAGGCTCTTCATCCTGGAAAACGCCAAGGCCAAGGAGGCGTTCATGCGGATCGCTTAGGAACCCGCTTAAGTAAAAGACATTATCGGGAGAAGTGATAAAGCTGAAGTCAATATCCTCTTCCTTCATCCATTGTGATAACTTGCTGATTCTGCTGTCCATGCAAAAACCTCCTAAATCGTATGTAAGTGCAGTTTGCTTCATGTTAATTGTAAACTTTTAATTGTGAATTAGAAAGGGTATAGGACTATATCAGGGAGGAAATCCTGTATTTTTGTTGAACATTGAATTACATAAGAGTTTGAAGGGAGAAGATAGCGATGAAGGTTTCATACCATGGGCATGCTGTCGTAAAAATTGAAACAAAAGGCAAAGTAATTTTATTCGATCCATTCATCACAGGGAATGAACTGACAGACCTGAAGGCAGAGGACGTCAAACCGGATGTCATCATCCTGACACACGGCCACAGCGACCATCTTGGGGATACAGTGGAATTGGCAAGGAAGAATGATTCTCTTGTTATTGCAAATGCCGAGCTTGCTGCTTATCTTGGCTGGCAGGGCATCAGGACGCATGCGATGAGCATCGGAGGAGCTTATGAGTTCGACTTTGGAAAGGTAAAGCTCACACCTGCCATTCATGGCACCGGGCTGATGACAGAGAATAAAGAGATTATCTATCTTGGCATGCCGGCCGGCGTCCTTTTCACGTCTGAGGGAAAAACGGTTTATCATGCAGGAGATACTGCATTATTTTCAGATATGAAGCTGATCGGCGAGCGCCATCCGATTGATGTTGCATTCCTGCCGATTGGCGATAACTTCACAATGGGGCCTGAAGATGCCGCATATGCAGCTGAGCTGCTGAAGGCAGGGGTGACAGTACCGATCCATTTTAATACTTTCCCCCCGATCAAACAGGATCCGCAGAAATTTATTGAAATGCTTCCTTCAGGCAAAGGCAAGGTGCTTGAAGCAGGGGAGTCCATCGAACTATAAGTGCAGCTGCGGCTGCACTTCTTTTTTTCTTCAGCCGCCCCCTCCTTATCTAAAGGTCTTTTTCAGGCATGTCCGCATAGATATAAAATAGAAAAAGGAGGAGTTGCAATGAAAAACAATCGGTATTTACTGTGTATCCTGCTGTGCGGGATGATGCTGTACTATGCGGTCCCCAAGCTGTCGATTGAAAGCGCGGGGGCGGAAGGCATCTTTGCCGGGGCCTGGCTGCTGCTGGCCCTGTTTGTGGTGGCCGGCAATCTATCCGGCCTGCTGTTTTCGCAGGCCAAAGCGAAGGCAAGGCTTTCTGCGGGAGCAGCAGCCAGAAGGAAAAAGAGGCCGGCCAGGAGCTTCAGCAAATAACCTGAGGGCTCCTGTCCTGCGGATATGTGTTATAACATCAATCGTAAATTGAATCGGCCGGGAATTCACCTTATAATAAAATAAGAAAAATTTACAAGACGAACAGCAATTTTAAATAAAGGGTGAAGGTTTTGGCTACTAAGCATGAACAAATTCTGCAATATATAGATGAGCTTCCGATCGGCGAGAAAATATCTGTCAGGCAGATAGCAAAGGCCTTGTCGGTCAGTGAGGGAACGGCTTACCGTGCAATCAAGGATGCTGAAAATAAAGGATATGTTAGCACGATTGAAAGAGTCGGCACCATCAGGATCGAAAGGAAGAAAAAAGAGAATATTGAAAAGCTGACATTCGCTGAAGTGGTCAACATTGTAGACGGGACTGTCCTTGGAGGGCGCGACGGCCTCCATAAAACCCTTAATAAATTCGTGATCGGCGCCATGAAGCTGGAAGCCATGATGCGCTATACAGGCGCCGGGAACCTGCTGATCATAGGAAACAGGACACGCGCCCATGAGCTGGCACTTAAAGCAGAGGCGGCGGTCCTGATTACAGGCGGATTCGATACGGATGATGAGGTCAAAAAGCTGGCAGATGACCTTCAGCTGCCGATCATCTCTACTAGCTATGATACGTTTACTGTTGCCACGATGATCAACAGGGCCATCTATGATCAGCTGATCAAAAAAGAGATTGTCATGGTAGAGGATATTTTGACCCCATTGCAGGAAACGGTGTTCCTTTATTCCTCTGAAACTGTTTCAGAATGGCATGGCCGCAACAGGGAAACCCTTCACAGCCGCTTCCCTGTCGTGGATCAGAATATGAAAATACAGGGCATGATCACTTCAAAGGATATAATGGGACATGCTCCGGAATCAGCTATCGAAAAGCTGATGACCAAAAGCCCGATGACTGTAAACGGGAAGACAAGTGTAGCATCAGCCGCCCATATGATGGTCTGGGAAGGCATCGAGGTTCTTCCAGTTGCCGATGAAGCCAATCGGCTCCAGGGGATCATCAGCAGGCAGGATGTACTCAAGGCGCTGCAGATGATCCAGAGGCAGCCGCAGGTGGGAGAGACAATTGATGATACTGTAACAAGCCAGCTGGTCCTGTCGCGCGGAAAGGCGAGGGGAGAAGATGTATACCGCTGCGAGGTCAGCCCCCAGATGACCAATCCGCTCGGCACAATCTCTTACGGCGTGTTCACAACCATTGTCACCGAAGCAGCCAACAGAGTCCTGAGAAGCTATAAAAAAGGGGATCTTGTTGTTGAGAATATGACTATCTACTTCCTGAAGCCTGTCCAGATCGACAGCGTACTCGAAATCGTTCCAAAAATACTTGAAGCCGGTCGCAAATTCGGCAAAGTAGACGTCGAAGTCTTCAGTGAAGGCATTCTCGTAGGAAAAGCCATGATGATGTGCCAGCTCATTGACCGGCATTAAGAAATGCAGAAAAGCTGTGCTATATTAAAGAACGCAGGCTAAGAACGCCACGTCCTGTGGCAACGCCTGCATGACCCACATCCTGTGGGCCCAGCATAAGACAAGAAGGGTGGAAGGTTGTTCTTTAACCTTCTGGCCTGATCAGCTTATGACTCGAGGGGCTAGCGCCCGGAACTGGACTGTTTTCGAAGACCGAAGAGGAATAACTATAAATGATAAAAGCGGAGGCGGCTTGCCCATTAGGCAGCTTCCGCATCTTGAACCAAGCCATAAATAAAAGCCGCTTCCATAAGGAACGGCTTTTTGAAAAAGGCTTTAATTTTGCTGTTTGCGGAGATCTTCTGCTTCCTTAGCGGCATAAGGAAGATAATGCTGGTAGGCTTTAAAACCTGCCCAGACATTGATTCCGCCGAGAATAATAAAGACGGCAGCGACAATATAGGTGACAGTTGTGCTGTAAAGGAAAAGCTGGTTGATGCCGAATAAGGCGACAAACAGTCCCAGCGCGATGCTTGACTTGGCAGACAGCCACTTTTTTTCCGCAGGCCTCCGGCTTCTCACAGTCTTTATTTTATAGAATACATAGAATGCAATGGAAATAACAATCAGTATGACTAAAACAGGCATTTGAATTCCTCCGGGCATCATTCTCTTGGGATTAATATAAGTGTCAGCCTGATTATGAGCCGGCACCTATATTATTTTAACGATAATCAGGAGGAAAAGCCATAAAAAGAGCAGGCCGTTTCTTTTTCTTTTGATTCTTTTATGCTAATAATTAGATATTCTTTCTAAAAGGAGACCACAATGAAATCAAAAATTCTTGATGAAATAAAAAAATATGATACCATCATCATCCACCGCCATGTAAGGCCTGATCCTGATGCATACGGCTCCCAGGGCGGGCTGGCGGAAATCATTAAAACATCTTTCCCGGAAAAAACGGTATATACGGTCGGGAAGGAGGAAGAGTCGCTGAACTTTATGAGGCGGCTTGACAGCATCCCGGATGAAGCCTATAAAGGGGCTTTGGTCATTGTGTGCGACACAGCCAATCAGGAGCGGGTCTGTGACCAGCGATATACGATGGGCGATAAGCTCATTAAAATCGACCATCACCCGAACGAAGATCCTTATGGCGACATTATGTGGGTTGAAACCGATGCCAGCTCTGTCAGTGAAATGATCTATGAGTTCTACCTGGAGGGGAAGGATGCAGGATTAAAGATGTCTGATGAGGCAGCCAGGCTGATATACGGGGGAATTGTCGGGGATACGGGACGATTCCTGTTTCCGAGCACAACGGAAAAAACCTTTGAAATTGCTGGTGAATTGATCCGCTATAATTTTTCACGGACAGATCTTTACGACAAAATGTATGAGCTGAAGCCGAATGTCGTCAAACTGAACGGATATGTTCTGCAGAATTTCGAGGTTCTTGCCAACGGCGCAGCATCTGTGACAATCAGCAGGGAGCTTCAGGAGCAATATGGACTTAAGGCTTCAGATGCATCCCTTCTTGTAGGGGTACTTGGCAATGTCCAGGGAATCAAAGCATGGGTATTCTTTATCGAGGAAGAAGATCAGATCAGGGTCCGCCTCCGTTCAAAGGGGCCGGTCATCAATGGCCTGGCCAAGAAGTATAAAGGCGGGGGACATCCCCTGGCAGCAGGAGCTTCCATCCATTCATGGGAAGAAAAGAAGGATGTTATCAAAGATTTGGAGGAAATCTGCCTGTAACAGGCTGAAAGGGCGCCGGTATAATGGGCGCCCTTTCCTTAGTCTTCAAAAGATATCTTCAAGGAAATCGTCAATGTTGTAAAAATGACCATTTCACTTACTTCCAGGCGGTATCTTTTATCATTGATGCGGAATGTCCGGTTTTCAATGACCTTCCTGATCAGTCCTGTGCTTTTCGATACGCTTTCCATATCCTTTGCCACCAGAATTCTTATATCCTCCTTGACGCTGTCCTCGACCTGAAGCACACTCAATGTATCAAGCTTATATTTATCGGCGTTGGTTATTTTTACTTTTATGTCCTGTACAGTCATCTGTTTAAGGCTTTTCTTATTCTGTTCCTTGAAGCTCTCCTGCCAGAGCTTGATATCATTTCTTAGCCCTGCAATTGTTTCTTCCTGTTTTTCTATCTTAAAACTGTAGTCCTCCTGCCATACGCCAAAAATGAACAAAAAGATGAACCAGCTGACGGCGCCGCCAATGGCCATGCCGGCAAACAGCTGCTGCCATGCCGGCTTCCTGTAATAAGGAGGGATCCTCATGATATATGCTCCTGTGTGAGCCAGCTGATGATCAGTGCCCCCGTTTGTGCTCCGCCCAGCGCGGAAAGAATGAGCATGAACTGTTTGAAAATATCTTTTGTCTCTCCCTGGAACAGCCCTCTTTCAAAGCTGTATACAGCATCGAAAGTGCCCCCGATCGCGGCGACGATCGCCCAGATCCTGATCATATTGGAGAGGCGGAACACCTCAGTCAGAGGCGGCTTGCCGGTCAGGAAAGCTGCAAGCCCCCCGATAATCGATCCGCCAATCAAAACACCCAGTGCAATAAAATAGCTTTCCATCATTGAAGCAAAAAATGGCTGGTGTTTCATAGTGTAATCCTTCCTTATCGAGATAGTCGCTCGTTTAAAAGATTCATAAATTTCCCCTATTCCATCTTATGGACAAACTTCAGCTATTATGTTCAGGATCAGGAAAGTTTGGAGGGATTTTTAAGGCAGATGAGCAAGGCTTTTCCGCATTTCGTATTGTCCAGCTCCAGCGGCTAGAGACTCGAGTCATAAGCCAATCAGGCCAGAAGGTTAAAGAACAACCTTCCGTCCTGCTCGTCTTATGCTTGTCGTCTCTGGGCAAGCCGCTTCCGCATTTCTTATTTTCTTTTTGGAAACGGACGTTCTATAATTGATATTATAAAAGTTTCTTTCTAGTGCGGGGCCGGCGGGAGAGGTTGAAGACCCCTGCCAGGCTTTGTGCCCGGAACGACGGATTAAGGGTGTGAGTTAATGTCATTTATTCACCTTCATGTATATAGTGCATACAGCCTGCTGACAAGTACGGTTTCGGTTGAACAGCTTGTTGCGCGGGCAAAGCAGAAAGGCTTCAGCGCCATTGCCTTGACAGACCGGAATGTAATGTATGGTACGGTTCAGTTTTACAAGGAATGTCTCAAGCATTCTATTAAACCGATCATCGGCCTTTGTGCAGATATTGAATCCGCGGGAGGGGAAAAGGGGCCGAGCCCTTTAGTGCTCCTGGCCCAAAACCAGGACGGCTTCCAGAACCTCCTGAAAATATCGAGCACTCTTCAAACGAAAGCGGACGGGGGGATCCCGGTAAAATGGCTGAAGCATTATTCCTCAGGGCTTATTGCCCTTACACCGGGCCTGGAAGGAGAAATCGAACAGTATATTGCCGGCGGTGAAGAAGAGAAGGCGCTTGAAGCCATTCGCCTCTATACAGAGATTTTCGGAAAAGACCGGTTTTATCTGGCCTATCAGGATCATGGCCTTCCGGAAGAAAAGAAGATAAACAGAAAGCTGAAGGAATTGTCTGTAAACCATGGCTTTCAGACCGCTGCGGCAAACCAGGTGTTTTATGCCGAAAAAGAAGATGCTTTTGCCCAGGAATGCCTTCTGGCCATTAAAAATGGCGATAAACTCCAGGACGAAAACCGCTTCCGTCTTCAAAGCGATGAATATTATCTTAAGACAGCAGAAGAAATGTCAGAGGTTTTTACAGAAAGCACTGAAGCACTGGAGAACACCATTAAAATTATGGAGCAGTGCAATGTCATGCTGGAGCTTGATAAGAAGCATCTGCCAAAATACCCTGTCCCGGAGGGGGATGCGGATACACTGCTGGAAGAGCTGTGCTGGAAGGGATTTGCGGAGCGCTATCCCGAGGCTTCGGAAGTCCATCGCCAACGCCTTCTATATGAGTTAGGCATCATTAAAAAAATGAAGTTCAGCGATTATTTTCTGATTGTCTGGGATTTCATCAAATTCTCCAGAGAAAACGGCATCCTAACTGGCCCTGGCCGGGGATCTGCGGCCGGATCCATGGTGTCTTACGTCCTTTATATAACCGATGCTGACCCAATTGAGCATGAGCTCCTGTTTGAGCGCTTTCTTAATCCGGAGCGGATATCCATGCCAGATATTGATATAGACTTTCCGGACCATAGAAGGGATGAGGTCATCAGATACGTCGCAAAAAAATACGGAGAGCTCCATGTGGCCCAGATTATCACTTTCGGCACGCTGGCAGCCAAAGCGGCAATGCGGGATACCGGAAGGGTGTTCGGCCTGAATGCAAAAGAGCTTGAGCAGGTTTCTCGCCTGATCCCGTCCCGACCAGGCACAAACCTGAAAACAGCCTACAAAGAATCAGAACAGCTGCGGGCGTTTACGGCTGAATCCAGCCTGAATAAGAGGTTATTTGAAACAGCGCTGAAAATCGAAGGGCTTCCAAGGCATACATCCACACACGCTGCAGGTGTGGTTATCAGCGAATTTCCCCTTGTTAATGTGGTTCCAATCCAGCAGGGCCATGAAGGAGTCTATTTGACGCAATACTCAATGGAGCATCTGGAGGCTGCCGGCCTTTTAAAAATGGACTTCCTGGGGCTGCGCAATCTTTCCCTTATTGAAACGATTTTATCCTCCATTCAGCGGAAAACAGGAAAGAAACCTGATATAAAAAAGATCCCCCTGGATGATGAAAAGACATACCGGCTTCTTAGCTCCGGGGAGACGACAGGTGTCTTCCAGCTTGAATCTGATGGGATGCGGAATGTACTCAAGAAGCTGAAGCCGACCCGCTTTGAAGATATTGTGGCGGTCAATGCATTATACAGGCCGGGACCGATGGAGAATATCCCATCCTTCATTAACAGGAAGCATGGGAAAGAGCCGATTTCTTACCCGCATCCGGATTTGAAGCCGTATTTAGAAAAAACTTACGGAGTCATTGTCTACCAGGAGCAAATCATGCAGATTGCTTCCAAGATGGCCGGCTTCTCTTTGGGAGAAGCAGATTTGCTGAGAAGGGCTGTGAGTAAAAAGCAGAAGGATGTGCTGGACCGGGAGAGGGCCCATTTTGCATCAGGTGCTGTGAGCAGCGGCTATGACGAGAAAACAGCTCAGGAAGTTTACGACCTGATTGTGCGATTTGCAAATTACGGCTTTAACAGAAGCCACGCTGTCGCCTACAGCTTTATCGCTTACCAGCTTGCCTATTTGAAAGCTAATTATCCTTCGAACTTTATGGCTGCACTCCTTTCACAGGCTTCAGGCAATGAAGATAAGCTTGCCCAGTATATCCGTGAGCTGAAGCATCTGGGGCTCACGCTTCTTCCGCCATCAATCAATTCGAGCGGCTATTCCTTCCAGGCAGAAAGCGGTGGCATCCGCTACAGCCTTGCAGCAGTGAAAGGGATAGGCGCCTCTGTCCTGAAGGATGTCTTTCACGCCCGAAGGCAGAAGCGTTTTGAGGATTTGTTTGATTTTTGCATCAGGGTACCTGCAAAATCAGCCACACGAAAAATTCTGGAGGCATTTGTGCATTCCGGCAGCTTCGACGAATTCGGGGAGGACCGCGCTGTTTTGCTTGCCACTCTGGATATAGCGATTGAGCATGCAGAACTGGTTAAGCCGGATGAGTCCGGCCAGGAGGATTTCTTCTCTGAAGATGAATTTTCCATCAAGCCGAAGTACGCGGAAAATGACCCCATCCGCATTGAAGATAAGCTTCAGTATGAAAAAGAGTATCTCGGACTTTATCTGTCAGACCATCCTGTTTCCGTTTATGCTGCCAGTTTTGCCTCCCTCGGTGTCACACAGCTGGCAGATATGGAACCTGGCAGCCGGAATATAAGAACTGCCGCTTATCTTTCAGAAGTAAAAAAAATCAGGACGAAGAAGGGAGAGGCCATGGCTTTCCTGTCCCTGAATGACCAGAGCGGAGAAATGGAGGCAGTTGTATTCCCTGCGGTATATAAAAGGGATTCTGCACTTCTGAAGCAGGGAGCTATCCTTCTCTTGGAAGGCAAAGCCGAGGAGCGGGATGGAAAGAGGCAGTTTATTGTGAACCGTGCCGCAGATATGGGACAGGCAGCAGCAGAAGCAGGCAAGCATGAGAGGACCTTATATTTGAAGGTCCCTGAAGGTATAGAAACACCTGAAGGCCTGAAAGAGCTCAAAGCTATCCTGGGGAGGAATCCTGGATCAGTTCCGGTCGTCCTTCATTATGCAGGATCTCAAAAGACGATCCGCCTGGCAGAAGGAAACGGAGCAGATGCCACAGAAAAGCTGCTCAAAGATCTGGGCAGCGTGCTCGGCACTGAAAATGTAATTATAAAATAGTGGGATTCTTGCCTGTTTCAGGCAGGAATTTTGCTTCTTCCGGCAGAAAGGTTACAGCAGCAAGTCGTCCTGAAATTAGGCAGAAACGGACGAAAATACGTCATTTGGACCGGTTGTTTTGTCTTTACATCAAATCAGGATATGTTATATTGGTAAATAGATTGACTGGTCTGACCACTAAAATAAGTCATTTAATAATATAGCAAATGAAACCTTTCTGCATAAACGAAGGAGTGAGCCGTTTTGACACTAAGAGAAGAAGCTTTGCATATGCACCGCGAAAACCAGGGAAAGCTGGAGTCGAAATCCAAGGTCCAGGTACGTAATGCCAAGGATCTGAGCCTTGCTTATTCGCCGGGAGTGGCTGAGCCGTGCAAGGCGATATATGATAAACCGGAAACAGTATACGAGTATACAATGAAGGGCAATATGGTTGCTGTAGTATCAGACGGTACAGCCGTGCTTGGACTCGGCAACATCGGCCCGGAGGCTGCGCTTCCTGTAATGGAAGGGAAAGCGGTCCTTTTTAAAAGCTTTGCAGGCGTTGATGCTTTTCCCATCTGCCTGAATACAACCGATATTGATAAAATCGTTGAAACTGTCAAGCTTCTTGAGCCAACCTTCGGGGGCGTCAATTTGGAGGATATTGCGGCTCCTAATTGCTTCGTGATTGAAGAAAGGCTGAAAAAAGAAACCAATATACCAATCTTCCACGATGATCAGCATGGCACAGCTATTGTGACAGTTGCAGGGATGGTCAATGCCCTTAAGCTTGCAGGTAAGAAGATGAATGAGGTCAAAGTTGTAGCTAATGGTGCAGGCGCTGCCGGAATTGCCATCATTAAGCTGCTGTACAGCTATGGCGTCAGGGACATTATCATGTGCGATACAAAAGGCGCCATTTTTGAAGGCCGTCCGCAGGGCATGAATGATATTAAAAATGAAGTGGCGAAATATACGAACCGCGACAATAAGCAAGGAAGCCTGGCAGATGTCATTGTCGATGCAGACGTATTTATTGGAGTTTCTGCAGAAGGAGCTCTGACAGCAGACATGGTCAGGTCGATGAAGCAGGATCCTATTATTTTTGCGATGGCCAATCCTAATCCGGAGATCATGCCTGAAGAAGCAAAAGAGGCAGGCGCAATGGTTGTGGGCACCGGAAGGTCGGATTTCCCTAACCAGGTGAATAATGTCCTTGCTTTTCCCGGAATCTTCCGCGGAGCCCTGGATGTGAGGGCAACACATATAAATGAGAAAATGAAAGTGGCTGCGGTCGAAGCAATTGCAAGCCTGGTCAGCACAGAAGAGCTGACTGCAGACTACGTCATTCCGGGACCGTTTGATCCGAGGGTTGCGCCGGCGGTGGCTGCAGCGGTAGCGAGGGCAGCCATGGAGACGGGCGTAGCCAGGATCAAAGTGGATCCTGAAGAAGTAAAGGCAAAAACAAGCAGACTTGCAGTCATTGGAAAAAGTGAGTGATCAGAGAGCGTGAATTTGTCGGAAGGCTCCAAAGTATATGTTGAAATCGTGAAAGAATTAAGATCGATGATCCAGGAGGATGGCTTGAAGCCTGGGGACAAATTGCCTTCTGAACGGGAACTGACAGAGCGCCTGAATGTCGGGCGCTCTTCCGTTCGGGAAGCGCTGCGGGCGCTTGAACTGCTTGGCCTTATTGAGACAAGGCGCGGGGAAGGGACATTCATCCGTGACTTCAGGGGGCACCAGCTTGTACAATTATTGAGTACATTCATCCTGCAGGATGAAAGATCAAAGCATGATGTCAGGGAAACCAAGTACCTGATTGAGATGGACTGCCTGTGGCTGGTCATGCGCAAGGCAGAAGATGCCCAGCTTCTGGAGCTGCGGAAGTGGGTGGATTCATCTGCTTTTGCAGATGATGATTTTTTTTACAAAATTGTCAGCCTGGCGGATAACCATCTGTTCATCAGAATGTGGCTGATCCTGAAGGATTATTACAATTCACTGCATCTGCAAGGAGCCGATGCCACACTCGAAGAGTATACAAATCTTATCGACGCTCTTTCAACCCGGAAAGAATCAGAAGTCAGAAGAGTGTACCGGGATTTGAGGAAATTGTCGATTCAGCGATGACAGTTTTTTGCAGATTCTGCAAAGCGATTGTTCTATATTGATAGGGACAAACATACGAAGCGCCTGAAAAGGCTTCGTTTTTTAGATCGGTGGTCTGACCACTGGATCTTAAGCAGTATTTAAGTATATTGGGGCTGATAGTTCCTGAGGCATTTGCCTGATATTAATTGCTTATGTAACGAATGGGGGAGGTTCACCTTGCTTAAAGATATATTCAGTAAACCAAAAAAGAAGAAATATGCAACCATACCTTCGGAAACCGCAAAGCATGATGTTCCAGAGGGAATTATGACGAAATGTCCTAATTGCAAAAAGATCATGTATACGAAAGAGCTGTCCAAAAATTTAAAAGTGTGCTTCCATTGCCAGCACCATCATTCCATGAATTCCCGTGAGCGGCTTAACAGCTTCCTCGATCCGCATACTTTTGAAGAGCTTAATGCTAATATGATTTCTGAAAATCCGCTTGGCTTTCCGGATTATGTAGAGAAGCTGGAGAAAGACCGCAAAAAGACAGGCATCAATGAGGCTGTCGTAACGGGGACTGGTGAAGTAGAAGGCATGAAAGTTTCTGTGGCTGTAATGGATTCGACTTTCCGGATGGGAAGCATGGGATCTGTAGTCGGGGAGAAGATCACCCGGGCAATTGAAAAAGCGGATGAGCTGGCTGTTCCGTTCATCATTTTCACTGCTTCCGGCGGGGCAAGGATGCAGGAAGGGGTACTCAGCCTTATGCAGATGGCCAAGACCAGCGTTGCGCTGAAACGCTTCAGCGATAATGGCGGCCTGATTATCTCGATCATGACCCATCCTACTACAGGAGGCGTTTCAGCAAGCTTTGCCTCACTGGGGGATTACAATTTGGCAGAGCCTGGAGCACTGATCGGCTTTGCGGGCAGGAGGATCATTGAACAGACGATAAGGGAAGAACTGCCTGAAGATTTTCAGACGTCTGAATTCCTGCTTAAGCATGGCCAGCTTGATGCAGTGGTTTCAAGGACGGAGCTGAAGGAGAAAGTAGCCAACATACTCAGCATTCATCAAGGAGGTGACTTCGAATGGTAGGAGAACTTGAATTTGAAAAGCCGGTCGTCGAACTGAAAAAGAAAATTGCCGAGCTGAAGGATTTTACAAAAGATGCAGAAGTCGACCTTTCTGCCGAAATAACCAAGCTTGAGAACCGCCTTGAGAAGCTGGAGAAGGATATTTATGAGAATCTGAAGCCTTGGGACAGGGTGCAGATTGCACGCCATCCTTCCCGGCCAACGACGCTTGATTATATATCCCACATCTTTACTGACTTTTTTGAGTGCCATGGAGACAGGGCCTTTGGGGATGATGAAGCCATTGTTGGAGGTATTGCAAAGTTCAGGGGACTTCCTGTCACGGTAATCGGCCAGCAGCGCGGCAAGGATACCAAGGAAAATATACGCAGGAATTTCGGGATGCCTCATCCTGAAGGATACCGCAAGGCACTCCGTTTGATGAAGCAGGCGGAGAAGTTTGGCCGTCCTGTCATTTGCTTCATTGACACGAAAGGCGCTTATCCCGGGAAGGCAGCAGAAGAGCGGGGACAGAGCGAAGCCATTGCCCGAAATCTATTTGAAATGGCTGGCCTCACGGTGCCCGTCCTTTGTGTCGTCATCGGTGAAGGCGGCAGCGGAGGCGCCCTGGCATTGGGAGTCGGGGACCGCATTATGATGCTTGAAAACTCCACCTACTCCGTCATCTCACCAGAAGGGGCAGCAGCAATTCTCTGGAAAGATGCAGCCCAGGCGAAAAGGGCGGCAGAGTCAATGAAGATCACCGCTCCGGATCTGAAAGAGCTTGGAGTTGTAGACGAAGTGATCCCGGAAATCAAAGGGGGAGCTCATAAAGATGCGAGAGGACAGGCCTTCGAAATCGAAAGCATCTTGTACTCGGCACTGAAGGAGTTGAAAGGCTTGCCGGTGGAGCAGCTTGTCAGCCAAAGATATGAAAAATATAAGTCGATCGGTGAATACTCGTTTTTGAATGACTATATTGGGGTAAATTAAAAAACGTGCTTCCAGCACGTTTTTCTTTTACTCCAAATGGGAAAAGTCGTCAGGCTAAAGGTTAAACGCTTTCATTTTAGCGATAATTCCGTCTTTTGCTGTTTCGTGCAGGATTAAGTTGAGATAGACCATTCTTCATGGTATTTTAGAAATATTCCCTGCTATTATGTTTATAATAAGAGGGTATGAACTATCCTCTCAAATATAGATCTTTCCTATTTTATCCATTTACATAGTTTATTGCTATTGACAATTAATGAGGTGATTATGTTGAAACGAATTGGCGTATTAACAAGCGGAGGGGACGCTCCCGGAATGAATGCAGCTGTGCGTGCCGTAGTCCGAAAGGCGATCTTCCATGAAATTGAAGTATATGGCGTTTTCGGCGGATATGCAGGCTTGATCAGCGGAAATATCAAGAAACTGGAGCTTGGTTCAGTCGGCGATATTATTCACCGCGGCGGCACAATGCTTTATTCAGCAAGATGCGAAGAGTTCAAGACAAAAGAAGGACAGCAAAAGGGGATCGATCAGCTCAAAAAGCATGGCATTGACGGCCTTGTCGTAATCGGCGGGGATGGCTCCTACATGGGCGCCAAAGCCCTGACTGAGCAAGGATATCCTTGTGTAGGGGTGCCGGGCACAATCGACAATGATATCCCTGGTACAGAATATACAATCGGCTTTGACACGGCTTTGAATACAGTTATTGATGCGATCGACAAAATCCGCGATACAGCTACATCTCATGAAAGAACCTTCATCATTGAGGTTATGGGCCGGAATGCAGGAGATATCGCCCTTTGGGCTGGCCTTGCAGGCGGAGCAGAAACCATTCTGATCCCAGAAGAAAATTACGATATGAATGATATTGCAGATCGTCTGCAAAAAGGGAATGAACGCGGCAAGAAGCACAGTATCATCGTGGTTGCTGAAGGTGTATGCAGCGGCCATGAGTTCGGAAAGCAGCTGAAAGAAGCCACCGGCACTGATAACCGGATTTCAACACTGGGCCATATCCAGCGCGGCGGATCTCCGACTGCTTTTGACCGTGTGCTGGCAAGCAGGCTCGGCGCCCGTGCTGTGGAATTGCTGCTGGATGGCAAAGGCGGCCGTGCAGTAGGCATGGAGCAGAATAAATTGGTTGATTATGATATTATTGAAGCATTGGGCAGAAAGCACACTGTTGACCTTGACTTGTACAAACTGTCACAGGAGCTTTCCATTTAAAGAAAATGGCGGAGGCTTGCGAGGAAGCCTCCCCGCCTTTTCATCAGGGCCGGCTCATGATCGGATTAAGGAGCCGGAACGCCCTGGATTTTGAACGCAATGGCTTGCAGAAGCAAGCACAGGTACAGTAGGAGGAATCTGACTGTGCAAATATATCAGGAGGTTTGTGAAATATGCGCAAAACGAAAATCGTTTGTACGATTGGCCCTGCCAGTGAAAGTATTGAGAAATTGACACAGCTGATTGAAGCTGGAATGAACGTTTCCCGTCTGAATTTTTCCCACGGAGATTTTGAAGAACATGGAGCAAGGATCAAAAACATCCGCGAGGCTTCTAAAAGCACTGGCAAGACGGTCGCAATCCTGCTTGATACAAAAGGACCTGAAATCCGTACAAACAATATGGAAAACGGGGCAGTCGAGCTGGAAGCCGGAAACAATATCATTGTTTCAATGAATGAAGTTCTGGGGAATGCCGATAAATTTTCAGTTACATACGCTGGACTGATTGACGATGTCCATACTGGTTCAAAAATCCTGCTGGATGACGGCCTGATCGGATTAGAAGTAACAAAGATTGATAAGGCCAACAGTGAAATCCATACAAAGATCCTCAACAGCGGAACTTTGAAAAATAAAAAAGGCGTTAACGTTCCAGGCGTTTCTGTAAAACTTCCAGGAATTACAGAGAAGGATGCGAATGATATCCTTTTTGGAATTGAGCAGGGAGTAGACTTCATTGCTGCATCATTCGTGCGCCGTGCTTCGGATGTTCTTGAAATCAGGCAGCTGCTTGAAGATAATAATGCTTCACATATCCAAATCATACCTAAGATCGAAAACCAGGAAGGCGTCGACAACATCGATGAAATCCTTGAAGTATCTGACGGTCTGATGGTAGCCCGCGGCGACCTTGGTGTTGAAATCCCTGCAGAAGAGGTTCCTCTTGTGCAAAAAAGCCTGATCAAAAAGTGCAATATTCAAGGCAAGCCTGTTATTACCGCTACACAGATGCTTGATTCCATGCAGCGCAATCCGCGCCCGACGCGTGCAGAAGCAAGCGATGTGGCCAATGCGATCTTTGACGGCACAGATGCCATCATGCTATCCGGCGAAACAGCAGCAGGCACATACCCGGTAGAAGCAGTGCAGACGATGCATAACATCGCTTCCCGTGCAGAATCAGCGCTTGATCATAAAGAAATCCTTTCTAACCGCAGCAAGGATAACGAACATAATATCACAGATGCGATCGGCCAGTCTGTGGCACATACTGCTTTGAATCTCGATGTTAATGCAATCATCACTCCAACGGAAAGCGGCCATACAGCAAGGATGATTTCAAAATATCGTCCAAAGGCACCGATTGTTGCGGTAACTTCCCAAGAATCTGTTACACGCCGCCTTTCATTGGTTTGGGGTGTATATCCTCAGGTCGGACAGGAAGCTTCAACGACGGATGATATGCTCGATTCAGCTGTACAGGAAAGCATGAACAGCGGACTAGTCGGTTCAGGCGACCTGGTTGTCATCACTGCAGGCGTCCCTGTTGGCGAGGCAGGAACAACGAATCTGATGAAGATTCACGTGATTGGCGATGCAGCACTGAGAGCACAGGGCATCGGCCGCAAATCAGCGTTCGGGAAAGTGGTTGTCGCAAAGGATGCAAAGGAAGCGATTGAAAAGGTCACGCAAGGTTCCATTCTTGTCACAGTCGGCTCTGACCGTGATATGGTTCCTGCCATTGAAAAATGCAGTGCCTTGATCACGGAAGAGGGCGGATTAACAAGCCATGCAGCTGTTGTCGGCCTTAATCTTGGAATTCCTGTTATCGTGGGTGCGGAAAACGCTACTTCCATTTTCAAGGATGGCCAGGAAATCACAGTCGATTCGCGCAGAGGCATCATCTATAATGGACATGCAAGCGTCCTGTAATTAAGAAAAGAAGAAGGGTTTTTTCTCCCTTCTTCTTTTTTGTCAAAAATTAATTTTATGATGTGCTGTTCCTGCATAATTGGTCTTTTAAGCCATACAGTTTTATAATAGGGACAGGCAGGTATTTTAGAAAAAATGTCTTCTGGCATGTAATCCATCACCTGTTCAAGACTGGAGGAAAAGAAATGCGCTATATTCTTCTGCTGTTGATCGTCATCCCGGCAGCTGAAATAGGAGTTCTTCTGCTGTCAGGAAAGGTCATCGGTGTATGGCTGACCATCCTGCTCATCATTTGTACAGGCCTGCTGGGTGCTTACCTGGCAAAGAAGCAGGGGCTTGAGACAATCCGCAGGGTACAGGAACAGCTCGGCCGCGGCCAGCTTCCGGGAGATGCTGTCCTGGATGGCATCTGCATCCTAGTCGGCGGCACGCTGCTCTTGACGCCCGGGTTTATTACAGATATAACTGGATTCCTTCTGCTGCTGCCCCCTTCAAGGATATTCTTCAAAAATATCCTGATGAAAATTTTCAGGAGCAGGATTCAAAGAGGAAACATTAAGATTATCAGATAGAAAGAAAGTCTGCCCTGGAGCAGCGGGTTCCTTATTCCCCCGCTTCCTGCATGGCAGACTTTCTTCTTTTCATTGCCTGTTCATACAGGCTTTCTTCTGTCATTACCTTTAATGTAAAGCCATAAATCCCTGAACACGCCTGCCTTATGGAGGGTCGTGATAATGACAAGGACTACAGGGCCGGCAATGAGGCCAAGAAAACCGATTGTCTTAAAGCCGACAAACAAAGCAACCAGGGTAGCGAGCGGATCCATGCCTATGCTGGAGGAAAGCACCTTCGGCTCCATGATCTGCCTTTGTACAAGGACGATGACATATAGGACTCCCAGTCCGACTGCGGTGCTCATTTCTCCTGCAATGGCCTCGTAAATAATCCAAGGGACAAAGATCAGGCCTGTGCCCAGGTAAGGGATGATGTCAACGATCCCTGTAACGAGGGCAATCGTGATGGCATAATCTACACGAAGGATGAGCAGCCCGATTAATATGATGATAGCAGTGATAGAGACCAGGGTAGCCTGTGCTTTGACAAACCCGAATAAGGCCTTTTTCAGATCGGTGAAAACTGTTGCGCTGCTGGCTTTTGCTTTTTCAGGGAGCAGCCTGTTCCCCAGGATGGAAAGCCTGTACCAGTCTTTGCTGATGAAAAAAGTGGCCAGAAGGGAAAAAATCACGACGGTTGCAGCATTAGGGAACCAGGAAAGGATATTTGGGATTTTTTCAAAAAACGATTGTATAAAAGATCCTGCGGTCGCTCCGAATCTGGAGCCTACATTTTGGATATTGGCGAGGATGGTATCCTTTTGTCCCGTATCCAGGCTGTTGAACATACTGGTGAGCTGATTGTAAAGCGGGATCAGCTGTCCTGCAAAAAAGTCTTCGGCATATGTAATCAGCGTTTCAAGATGATTCGGGACCACCTGTGCCAGGTAGTCTGCACCAGAGACGATCTCGGCAATCAGCAGAGTAATAAGACCGGCAAAAAAGGCAAAAATAAGAATCAGGCTGATAAGAACGGCGAGAGCCCTTGGCATCCTCCCTTTCCTGACGAGGAAATTGACAAGCGGATTCATCAGAAACGCAATGGCGAATCCGATTATAAACGGATAGGTTACCTTTGAAACATAAAATAAACCAGCCAGGAGCAGGAGGACTGCTCCAATAACTACAATAAATCTCAGGGATCGATTCAGATAAACAGTATTCAAAACCGTTTTTCCTCCTTGGGATATTCAAATTTGCGCCGGGTGCTGCCCTCTGCCGTACTGCACTGCTCAGCAGGCATCACTTCATATTTACGTTCCCCGCTGGAATAAGATTCGGCACTGCCGGAAAAAAGATGATTTTTTGGTGCAGGCGCTAAAGCAGCCAGGACCAGCATATAGTGACATATTCGTTGAAGACGGTCCATTGTCCTGCTGCATATGTTTCAAAAGAAAAAAGCGATTAAGCAGCTCCAATAGCATCAGAATCAGGAGGAAGACCAGACTGAAAAGCAATGTGGCAGCATGTGCGCATTGTCAGGCAAATCAATAAAAAACCTTAATTATATTATGTTAAAATAATGAAAGTATGAAGGAAGGAAGAATAATATGTCTCAGTCGCTTATTTTTTTGATCCTGCTGCTGGCCATCGGGCTGGCTGCGAAAAATAACTCTCTTGTCCTCGCTGTCATGGTGCTGGTGGCTATAAAAGCCATTGGTGCTGATTCAAAGATATTTTCCGTGCTGCAGTCAAAAGGAGTCAATTGGGGAGTCACGGTCATTACCATCGCAGTGCTGGCCCCGATTGCAAGCGGAGATATCGGTTTCAAGGAACTGACAGCAGCTTTTAAATCGCCGTACGCCTGGATCGCCCTGATTTCGGGAATGGCAGTCGCGCTGATTGCAAAAGGCGGATTGACACTGCTGACCGAGGATCCGCATATTACGGCAGCGCTTGTTCTTGGGACCATTCTGGCCGTATCCCTGTTTAAGGGGGTTGCAGTCGGGCCATTGATCGGAGCTGGAATCGCTTACATGGCAATGAGACTATTTGAATTTCTAAAATAGTTTTCTCCAAAAATAATAATTTTTTCACATTTCGAGTGCCTTTTCATTCACAAATATCAGATAATTGTTTATAATAGGACTTGTAAGCGTAACCTTTTTACAATTTCCTGCCGCCAGAATCAGTAAAAGGCGGCAACGAAAAAATGAAAGCATTTTCTTTTTTTTAATACTGGTTCCGAGCAAGCGCTCGATATATCAGGCTTGCGGAGCTTTGTTCAAAAACCTGCAGCATCAGCTCTGCAGTCTATTACACAACAGGCTCGGTCGGGCTGAACAGAATGATCTTTTACCGGTGCTATTTTTGGACATGCCGGCATGTTTACAGGCATACCGGCAAGGGGAAAATCAATTTGTAAAGGAGAGGTTCATATGACAGCAACACGAGGACTTGAAGGGGTAGTGGCGACTACTTCCTCTATCAGCTCGATCATCGATGATACGCTCACTTATGTGGGATATAATATCGATGATCTGGCGGAAAATGCAAGTTTTGAAGAGGTAATCTATTTATTGTGGCACAGGAAGCTTCCGACTGCCAAACAATTGGAAGAGCTTAAGAACCAGCTGGCAGAAGATATGGAACTTCCTCAGGAAGTGCTTGAACATTTCAAAATGTATCCGATTGATAAGGTGCATCCTATGGCTGCGCTGAGGTCAGCTGTGTCCCTGCTTGGCTTATATGATGAGGAAGCAGATGAAATGAATGAAGAGGCCAATTACCGCAAAGCAGTCCGCCTGCAGGCCAAAATGCCTGCGATCGTTACGGCATTTGCACGTGTGCGCAAAGGGCTTGATCCGATCGCCCCTAGAAAGGATCTCACTTTTGCTGCCAACTTCCTTTATATGCTTACTGGCAACGAGCCGGAAGATATCGCAGTTGAAGCTTTCAACAAGGCGCTTGTCCTGCATGCCGACCATGAGCTGAATGCATCCACTTTCACTGCCCGTGTCTGTGTAGCGACATTATCTGACGTTTATTCCGGTGTCACTGCAGCCATCGGCGCTCTTAAAGGGCCTCTCCATGGAGGAGCAAACGAAGCCGTCATGAAGATGCTTACAGAAATCGGCGAATTGAATAATGTAGATTCATATATTCGCGAGAAGCTGGACAATAAAGAAAAAATCATGGGCTTTGGCCACCGCGTATACCGTAAAGGCGATCCGCGCGCCAAACACCTGAGGGAAATGTCTGAAAAGCTGACTCATCTGACTGGTGAGCCGCACTGGTATCAGATGTCAACACAGATTGAGGACATTGTGACAGGAGAGAAAGACCTCCCGCCGAATGTTGATTTTTATTCTGCATCTGTTTATCACAGCCTGGGAATCGACCATGACCTGTTTACGCCGATCTTTGCCGTAAGCCGCGTATCCGGATGGCTTGCCCATATTCTGGAGCAATACGAAAACAACCGCCTCATCCGTCCGCGCGCCGACTATACAGGACCGGGTATGCAGACATATGTTCCGGTTGCTGAACGCGGATAATATAGTAAACAATTTTACTTTTCAGTAAAAAATTGATGTAATAGAAGAAGGGAATTCGGATGCCTCTTTTTAAAGAGGATAGGATGGCAGCATGATAGAATGATAGGCTGCACTTTTAAACTTCCGTTTCCTGGAGAAAACCGCGCACCGATCGGCATTTCCGGCCAGCTTTTTCCCGCTGGTCTCTGCTGCCGGGGTGATGTGTGCCGGCCTATGCTTAAGAATTTGGAGGGAGAAACCATGCAAGGTGAAAAAATTACTGTAACGAACGGCGCTTTAAACGTGCCTAACAATCCTATCGTCCCATTTATCGAGGGAGATGGAACTGGACCGGATATTTGGGCTTCAGCATCAAGAGTATTGGATGCTGCAGTTGAGAAAGCTTATAATGGCGAGCGCAAAATCGTCTGGAAAGAGGTTCTTGCAGGTGAAAAGGCATTCAACCAGACGGGCGAATGGCTTCCATCTGAAACGCTTGAACAGATCAACGAATACCTGATTGCGATTAAAGGTCCGCTGACAACTCCAATCGGAGGCGGGATCCGTTCATTGAACGTTGCCCTTCGCCAGGAGCTTGACCTGTATGTCTGCCTGCGCCCTGTACGCTGGTTCGAAGGTGTCCCATCTCCAGTCAAGCGTCCTCAGGATACTGATATGGTTATTTTCCGCGAAAATACGGAAGATATCTATGCAGGGATTGAATATGCAAAAGGCTCTGATGAAGTGAAGAAGCTGATCACTTTCCTTCAAAACGAAATGGGCGTCAATAAAATCCGTTTCCCTGAGACATCAGGAATCGGCATCAAGCCAGTGTCTGAAGAAGGCACAAGCCGTTTAGTCCGTGCAGCTATTGATTATGCCATCAAGGAAGGCCGCAAATCAGTAACGCTTGTACATAAAGGCAATATCATGAAGTTCACAGAAGGCGCATTCAAAAACTGGGGCTATGAGTTGGCTGAGAAGGAATACGGCGACAAAGTATTCACTTGGGCCCAGTATGACCGCATCAAAGAAGAGCAGGGGACAGAAGCTGCCAATAATGCACAGGCTGATGCAGAAGCTGCAGGCAAAATCATCGTCAAGGATGCCATTGCCGATATCTTCCTTCAGCAGATCCTTACACGTCCGCGCGAGTTTGATGTAGTGGCTACAATGAACCTGAACGGAGATTATATCTCTGATGCACTGGCTGCACAGGTAGGCGGCATCGGAATCGCTCCTGGAGCAAACATCAACTATGTAACAGGACATGCAATCTTTGAAGCAACCCACGGCACTGCACCTAAGTATGCCGGTCTTGATAAAGTTAATCCATCTTCAGTTATCCTGTCAGGCGTATTGCTGCTTGAGCATCTTGGCTGGACTGAAGCTGCGAACTTAATCGTCAAATCCATGGAAAATACAATTGCATCAAAAGTTGTGACTTATGACTTTGCGCGTCTGATGGACGGTGCGACAGAAGTGAAATGTTCTGAGTTCGGCGATGAGCTGATCAAGAACATGAAGTAAAACCAGCAGGAACTTTTCAGGAGGCCGGTTCTCATCCGAGGACGGCCTCTTACATAATCGGAGATATCCGGCCGCTGCCCTGCCAGCTGCAGGCTGCGTACCAAACCATTCCTTAAGGGGGAACATGTCATGACATTGAAACGCAAAAAGATTTCTGTAATCGGCGGAGGATTTACCGGAGCAACGACAGCTTTCCTGCTTGCCCAAAAGGAGCTTGGGGATGTAGTCCTTGTGGATATTCCTCAAATGGAAAACCCTACAAAAGGAAAAGCGCTTGATATGCTTGAAGCAAGTCCTGTACAGGGGTTTGATGCCAATATAACAGGCACATCCAGCTATGAAGATACGAAGGATTCCGATATCGTGGTGATTACAGCCGGAATTGCACGCAAGCCTGGCATGAGTCGCGACGACCTTGTTCAGACCAACCAAAAAATCATGAAAAGCGTCGCGCAGGAAATTGTAAAAAATTCTCCTGAAAGCTATATCATTGTCCTGACAAACCCGGTTGATGCCATGACCTATACGGTCTTCACAGAGTCAGGCTTCCCGAAAAACCGGGTAATAGGCCAGTCAGGCATCCTTGATACGGCGCGTTTCCGCACCTTTGTCGCCCAGGAGCTTAACCTTTCTGTTAAGGATATTACAGGCTTCGTCCTTGGCGGACATGGAGATGACATGGTGCCGCTTGTCCGTTATTCTTATGCAGGGGGCATTCCGCTGGAAACATTGATTCCGAAGGACCGCCTGGATGCAATCGTTGAGCGGACACGCAAAGGCGGAGGAGAAATCGTTAACCTTCTTGGAAACGGAAGCGCTTATTATGCTCCGGCTGCTTCTTTGGTGGAGATGTGTGAAGCAATCCTTAAAGACCAGCGGCGGGTGCTGCCTTCCATTGCTTATCTTGAAGGGGAATATGGTTATGAAGGCATTTATCTTGGCGTTCCAACCATTCTTGGGGCGAACGGGATCGAAAAAATCATTGAACTGGAACTGACAGACGAAGAAAAAGCTGCGCTGGATAAATCGGCGGAAGCTGTCCGAAATGTGATGGATGTGCTTGCTTGATAAACAATCAGATCGGGGGGGAATACCCCCGATTTTTTTAAAAATAAATAACTGAATTATCAAACTTATAAATGAAAACGATTACAATAATTGGAGGTGCTCTTCCTTGCTTCTAGGAAAAAAGCGCAAACTGGGCAGGAGAATTGAAGAAATAACAGCAGGGGAAAAGCTGACATTAACAGAAAAAATAGAGGATAAGGATCTGCTGCTTTATCTTGGCTTGACCAATGATGCAAATCCTCTTTATATCCAGCATGACTATGCTTCCCAGACGCCTTATAAAAAACCGATAGTACCCAATATCATGCTGAATGGCATCATATCTTCGGCGGTTTCCAAGTATTTGCCTGGTCCGGGTTCTCATATTCTTAAACAGGAGATTGAGTATCATAAACCTGTGTTCCATTATTCTGTCATCGAATTTTTATTTTTGGTGGATGACGTAAATCAAAGCAGCCATACAGTAACAATCAAAGTGGAGGCCATCACGGAAGAAGGCGAACTCGCATTAAGCGGTTCTCTCCTTGTATGCCCTCCACACCGCCTGGAAGGAATGGAAGGCAGCGCATTGGATAACTTTTAAATAGACAATATTTAGACCCGGAATGGAAGCATTCCGGGTCTTTTTAATCTTTTTTAGCTTAAATCTCATGCTCCGACTGTCCACCGGTTGTGAGACATCCTGTAAATCATATTTCTTATCCCGGAATATTCCTTATTGCTTTTCCTCCGGCCCCATATATTATAATAGAGCTGTGGTACTTGGGGTTTTTACAGGGGTAATATAGATTATTGGAGGCCTTTATGGATAAAAAAGTGCTAGTAGTTGATGATGAACAATCCATTGTCACCCTTTTGGAGTATAACCTGAAACAGGCAGGATATGAGGTAATCACTGCAATGGATGGAGAGTCCGGCAAGGATTTCGCCCTGCAGGAAAGGCCGGATCTGATCGTGCTGGATCTAATGCTGCCAAAGCTCAATGGCATAGAGGTCTGCAAGCAGCTTCGCCAGGAAAAAATACATACACCCATCCTCATGCTGACTGCAAAGGATGATGAATTTGATAAGGTGCTTGGCCTGGAGCTTGGCGCTGATGATTATATGACAAAACCTTTTAGCCCGAGAGAGGTTGTTGCCCGGGTAAAAGCAATCCTGCGCAGGACTCAGCTGACGGCCGGGCAGCAGGAGCAGGCTGAAGAGGATTCTGATTCTATCCGGATAGGCGGGCTGAAGATCTTCCCGGAGCATTATGAGGCATTTTTCTCGGAAGAACTGCTGGAACTGACACCGAAGGAATTTGAACTCCTGCTTTACCTTGCCCAAAATAAAGGCAGGGTGCTGACGAGGGACCAGCTGCTGAGTGCTGTATGGAATTATGATTTCGCAGGCGATACAAGAATCGTGGATGTACATGTCAGCCATCTGCGGGAAAAGATTGAGGAGAATACGAAAAAGCCGGCTTATATAAAAACAATCAGGGGGCTGGGCTATAAACTGGAGGAGCCGAAGGGCTGATGACCAAATTCCGCACAAGGCTTCTTTTTGCCCTGATCACGCTTATCATTGCTGTTTTGGTAGGTTTGGGCCTCCTGCTGGGCCAGCTGTTTAAAAGCTATTATCTTAAGTCATTCGATGAAAGGCTCATCAAGGAAAGTGAGATGCTTTCTACATATATTGAAGACAGCGGGGGGATTGATGCGCTGAGCCAAAAAACCATCCTCGATTTTGGGGAAATGCTGGGTGTCCGTGTCACCATTGTCAATGATGACGGCACCATCCGTTATGACAGCAAAGGTGAAAGAGAAAGCATTGATAGCAGGCATGAAGGGATTATACAGGGAATCCTAAGCAAAACAGGCAGAGATGAGGAGGTCTTCGAGGTTGAAGGCGGCTTTGATCTGCATTATTATTGGAAGCCGATTATCCAGGATGGAGCAAATGAAGGCTATATATTTCTCAGCTCACAGATGACAGAGCTGAAAAAAGCCTACAGGCAGATTTGGTGGATATTGACTGTCAGCCTTGGGCTTGCACTTGCAGTCATCATCCTCCTGGGCTCAAAGATTGCTGCGAGATATACGAAGCCAATTGAATCAGCTACTAACGTCGCCATTGAACTTGCAAAAGGAAATTACCGTGCAAGGACGTATGAGGATAATATAGATGAAACCGGTATGCTCAGCTCCTCGATCAATGTCCTTGCCAGAAATCTGCAGGATATGGTTAAGGCCCAGGAAATGCAGCAGGACCGGCTGGGAACCCTGATTGAAAACATGGGGAGCGGCCTTATTTTAATTGACAGCAGGGGCTATATCAGCCTTGTGAATAAGCCATACTATGAAATCTTCGGCCTGGAGCCTCACGGCTATGTCGGCAATCTTTATTATGAAGTGATTGAACAAAAAGAAATAACCGACCTGGTTGAAGATATCTTCATGACAGAACAGAAAACAAGAAAGCAAATGGTGATCCCGGTTGCAATTGAGCGCAAGCATTTTGAGGTGTATGGAGTCCCGATCATCGGAACGAATGATGTATGGAAAGGTATCCTGCTTGTTTTCCATGATATAACGGAATTAAAAAAGCTCGAACAGATGAGAAAGGACTTTGTCGCTAATGTTTCTCATGAGCTGAAGACACCGATCACCTCTATTAAAGGTTTTTCAGAAACACTGCTTGACGGTGCTATGCATGATCAAGCAGCGTTATCGGCTTTCCTGGACATAATATTGAAAGAAAGCGACCGCCTCCAGTCGCTCATCCAGGATCTGCTGGATCTCTCCAAAACAGAACAGCAGGGGTTCAGGCTTTCTGTCCAGGAGATGGATCTTTCCAGCCTGCTTGGCGAATGCCTGGCGATACTGAATGGAAAAGCAAAGGATAAGGCTATTGATATAGAGTATTCAGATCAATCGGGAAATGGGTGGATCAAGGGAGATCCTCACCGTCTGAAGCAGGTGTTCATCAACCTGCTGACCAATGCCATTACTTATACTCCGCAGGGCGGAAAAATATCCGTATCGCTGGAGGAAAAGGAAGATAAGGTCCAGGTTGAGGTTAAGGATACAGGCATGGGAATTGACCAGGATGAAATTCCCCGGATCTTTGAACGGTTCTACAGGATCGACAAAGCAAGGAGCAGGAATTCCGGAGGCACTGGCCTTGGCCTTGCAATCGTTAAGCATCTCGTTGAGGCCCACAAAGGCAGCATTACGGTTGAAAGTGAAGTGGGGAAGGGGACAACTTTTAAAGTGCAGCTGCACAGGGAAATTTCATAAAATGCGTACATATGGATTTAAGTTTACACATTCTTTACATGGTGTTTATTGTGCCTTAATATTCCATTGATACAATCATTTATGAAAAACCCCTTCATCCAAGGAGCCAAACCAGAAAGACGAAAGCAGACCCCGCTTTCGTCTTTCGCCATTTATTCAGCTTTTTTGTAATCATATTGAAACCTTTCTGTTATACAGCCGTATTAAGAGGCAGAGATAAAAACAGAAAGGGGAGCAGGGGAATGGTCAGTTTAAAAAGGATTTATACGATATTAGGCCTCGCGGTCCTGATTATCATACTGAGCATTGCAGCATTCACGACCTGGTATACAGTCGACGAATCTGAACAGGCTGTCATATTGACATTCGGTGAAGTGGAACAGGGCATCAATGAGCCTGGACTGCATTTTAAAATGCCATGGCCAATTCAATCAGTAGAAAAGCTATCGAAAGAAACCTTCAGCCTTCAATTCGGTTATGAAGAAAAAGATGGGAAGGTAAAGGAACATCCTCAAGATACAAAGATGATTACAGGGGATGAGAACATAGTCCATGCAGACCTTGTGGTGCAATGGAAAATTACAAATCCTGAAAAATTCCTTTTTAATGCTGATAATCCTGAGGAAGTCATGTATGATGCAACTTCTGCCTCATTAAGAAGCATCATAGGCAATTCCAAGATCGATGACGCCTTAACCTCAGGCAAGGCGCAAATCGAAGGGGATGTCAGAGAGATGCTGACTTCTTTGATTGAAAAATATGATATTGGCATATCGATACTGGCAGTCAAACTTCAGGATGTCGAACTTCCCAATGATGAAGTCCGCAAGGCATTCACCAATGTAACAGATGCCCGTGAGACGATGAATACTAAAATAAATGAAGCCAAGAAATATAAGAATAAGAGAATGAATGAGGCAGCCGGTGAAGAGGATGCCATGATTTCCAAGGCAAAAGGAGATAAAACTGCAAGGATCCAGGGAGCGACTGGTGATGTAGCCGTATTCAATAAGCTGTACGCGGAATATAAGAACAGCCCTGATATCACAAGGGAGAGGCTGGTGCTCGAAACGCTTGAGCAGGTTCTTCCCGGTGCTGAAATCTATATCATGAATGATGACGGGAATACCATGAAATATTTCCCGATCAGGCCTCTTGAGAAGGAGCAGCCTAAGGCACCGGCAGAGGAAGGAAGTGAAAGCAATGGATGATCAGAATGTAGTGAATATAAATGAGCGCGGAAACGGGTTTCAATGGCGAAACTATATTAAAGCAGGAATTTTTCTTGTAGTTGTCATCGCAGCACTGATTCTGGTCTTTGCCAACCTCTTTATCGTGAAGGAAGGCGAGTACAGGGTTATCCGCCAGTTTGGAGAAGTAGTCAGGATTGAGAAGGATCCCGGACTCAGCTATAAACTTCCTTTCATCCAGAGTGTCACTTCCCTGCCTAAGTATCAGATGACCTATGATGTCAATGAAGCGGAAATTAATACGAAAGATAAGAAAAGGATCATTATTGATAATTATGCCGTTTGGAGAATCGAGGATCCCAAGAAGCTGATTGCAAATGCCCAGACGATGGAAAAAGCAGAGTCAAGGATGGAAGAATTCATCTACTCGGTGGTAAGGGCAGAGCTTGGAAATTTGGAATATGAGGACATCATCACTGATGAAGAAGCCTCTTCCCGCGGTTCAATCAATGACAGGATCACTGAACAGGTGAATGAGATGCTGTCCAGGGACCAGTATGGGGTCGTTGTGACGGATGTCAGGATGAAAAGGACCGATCTGCCAAGCGAAAATGAGCAGTCTGTATACACAAGGATGATTTCCGAGCGGGATACAAAGGCACAGGAATATCTTTCACAGGGTGATGCGCAAAATAACAGGATTGTAGCAGAAACAGACATGAACGTTAAAGAGATGCTTTCAAAGGCACAGGCTGAAGCAGAAACGATCCGGGCGGAGGGTGAGGCAGAAGCTGCCCGCATCTACAATCAGTCGTTTTCAAAAGATCCTGATTTCTACTCTCTATACAGAACACTTCAATCTTATAAAAAGACGATCAATGGGGAGTCTGTTATTGTGCTTCCTTCCGATTCGCCGTATGCCCGCCTGTTGATGGGGTATACAAACTAGCAGGCAAATAGCTGCGCGCCGTTATTTTTCTTTCTTTATCCAGTCGTGATAAAATGAAAGAAGAATAACGGTTTTTTTTTGTTAAGCTACTTTTCTGCCAGGGTGAGGGTTATTTTGACTGGCTGAAGATGCGGCAGCGCTGAACAAGAGTGCGCTTCCGGGCTTTCAAAGAACTACGCTGCAAGGAGGATGGACCAATGGCTAAAAAGCTTGTATTGATTGATGGAAACAGTATTGCATACAGGGCCTTTTTCGCGCTTCCGCTGCTGAATAATGACAAAGGCATACATACAAATGCAGTTTACGGTTTTACGATGATGCTCATGCGCATCTTGGAGGATGAGGATCCTTCTCATATTCTGGTTGCTTTTGATGCAGGAAAAACAACATTCCGCCATAAAACATTCACTGAATATAAGGGAGGCAGGCAAAAAACTCCGCCGGAGCTGTCTGAACAATTCCCCTTCATCCGTGATCTGCTTGATGCTTATCAAATTCCGCGCTATGAGCTTGAAAATTATGAGGCGGATGATATCATCGGCACACTTTCCCTCCAGGCAGAGCAGGAGGGCTTCGAGGTAAAAGTCATTTCCGGGGATAAGGATTTGACCCAGTTAAGCTCTGAACATACTACCGTCGGAATCA
Organism: Cytobacillus sp. T106; assembly: GCF_040492155.1. Taxonomy (NCBI): domain Bacteria; kingdom Bacillati; phylum Bacillota; class Bacilli; order Caryophanales; family Bacillaceae; genus Cytobacillus; species Cytobacillus sp. T106. The sequence goes on from NZ_JBEUMK010000001.1 coordinate 185,437, forward strand.
CCCGCAAGGGAATAACGGATATAGAAGAATATACTCCGGAACATATCCGGGAAAAATATGGCCTATCGCCTGGCCAGATCATTGATATGAAAGGCCTGATGGGGGACAGCTCAGACAATATCCCAGGGGTGCCCGGTGTAGGAGAGAAAACAGCCATCAAGCTGCTGAAGGAATTTGAAACGCTTGAGAACCTGCTTGGATCCATCGATCGTGTGAGCGGCCAGAAGCTGAAGGAAAAGCTTGAGGAGCACAAAGATCTGGCAGTGATGAGCAAGGAGCTTGCCACCATCACAAGGGAAGCGCCTGTTGAAGTGAAGGTAGAAGATGTGGGCTATTCAGGCTACGACCAGGCCAAAGTCGTTTCCCTTTTCAAAGATCTCGGATTCAACTCGCTTCTTGAAAAGATTGGCGGGGAATTACCAGAAGAAACTGCTGCGCCCCTTGAAGATATCCAGTTTGAAACAGCAGAAAACATCCTGGACGATTTATTTGCAGACGAAACTGCTTTTTATGTCGAGATGCTTGAAGAGAATTATCATACCGCCGAAATAGCCGGCTTCTCGGCTGCAAGCGGAAATGGGGTCTATTTTATTCCCGCTGAGCTTGCACTAAGCTCTGAGACCTTTAAGAAATGGGCCGAGGACGAATCTAAAAAGAAGATTGTCTATGATGCCAAGCGAACGGAGGTTTCCCTGCGCCATCACGGCATCCACTTAAAAGGAGTGGAGTTTGACCTTCTTATCGCTTCCTATATCATCAATCCGTCAGAATCAATCGAAGACTTTGCTTCAGTTGCCAAACGCCATGGGTACAATGGTGTACAGACGGATGATGCTGTCTACGGGAAAGGTGCGAAAAGAAAGATTCCGGCACAGGAAGAGCTGGCAGGGCATCTTGCCAGAAAAGCTGCAGCCCTGGAAGCCCTTAGGGACAGGCTTGAAGATGAGTTAAAGGAAAACAGGCAGTATGAGCTTTTTTATGATCTGGAAATGCCGCTTTCGCTTATTCTGGCTGATATGGAGTCGCAGGGCGTCAAAGTCGACCTTGAAAGGCTTCAGGCGATGGGAGAACAGATCAATCAGAAGCTGGGCAATATTGAAGAGCGCATCCACGAGCTCGCGGGTGAGGCTTTCAACATTAATTCTCCTAAACAGCTTGGGGTCATCCTCTTTGAAAAGCTCGGCCTGCCTCCTGTCAAAAAGACAAAGACAGGATATTCTACTTCTGCTGATGTTCTGGAAAAGCTGGAAGATAAGCATGAGATCATCAGGGAAATCCTGCAGTACAGGCAGCTCGGCAAACTGCAGTCGACTTATATTGAAGGGCTGCTGAAGGTGACGGACAAGAAAACAGGGAAGGTTCATACCCGCTTTAATCAGGCACTCACACAAACGGGGCGCCTCAGCTCTACGGATCCGAACCTGCAGAATATCCCGATCCGGCTGGAAGAGGGCAGAAAGATCAGGCAGGCATTTGTACCTTCTGAAAAAGGCTGGGTCATTTTTGCAGCCGACTATTCCCAGATCGAGCTAAGGGTCCTTGCGCATATTGCTGGCGATGAAAAGCTGATCGAGGCTTTCCGTGAAGATCAGGATGTCCATACAAAGACAGCTATGGAGGTATTCCATGTTTCAGAAGGTGAAGTGACTTCGAACATGAGGCGCCACGCTAAAGCAGTCAACTTTGGAATTGTATATGGAATAAGCGATTATGGATTGTCGCAAAGCCTGGGGATTACGAGGAAGGAAGCCGGGCAGTTCATCGACCGCTATCTGGAAAGCTATCCCGGAGTCCGCGAGTATATGGACGATATCATCCAGGAGGCGAAACAGAAGGGATATGTTTCGACACTTCTTCACAGAAGAAGATATCTTCCCGAGATTACGAGCCGGAATTTCAATCTAAGGAGCTTTGCAGAGCGGACAGCCATGAATACGCCCATTCAGGGCAGTGCTGCCGATGTTATTAAGAAAGCCATGATTGACATGGCCGATCGGCTTCGGGAAGAAGGACTGCAGTCCCGCCTTCTTTTATCGGTGCACGATGAATTGATCTTTGAGGCGCCTGAGGAAGAAATTGAGATACTAAAGAGAATTGTGCCCGACGTGATGGAAAATACAGTAGATCTGGATGTCCCGCTAAAGGTCGACTTCTCATACGGCCCGACATGGTTTGATGCAAAATAGAAGGAAGAAGCAAGCGCTTGGGTACAGCCGGGCGCTTTCTTCCTTCCCGACAGCCCGGGCTGAAGAAAGAAGAAAGGAGAATGAATCATGCCTGAATTGCCTGAAGTAGAAACAGTCAGGAAAACATTGAAAGAGCTTGTCACCGGCAAAGAAATCGGGCAAGTGTCCATCCATTGGCCGAAGATGATCAAGCAGCCTGGTGAAGCTGAGCAGTTTGCCGATGCGCTTGCCGGACAGACTATCCTGGATGTCGGAAGGCGCGGAAAGTTCTTGATCATTTATACAGACGATTATGCTTTGGTTTCCCATCTCCGCATGGAAGGCAAGTATGCTCTCTATTCAAAAGAAGAGGACAAGGATAAGCATACCCATGTTATCTTCCATTTCACAGACGGTTCTGAACTCCGCTACAGGGATGTAAGGAAGTTCGGGACAATGCACCTGTTTGCCAAGGGAGAGGAGTTTGCGAGTCTGCCCCTTTCCCAGCTGGGGCCTGAGCCGTTTTCGGAAGAATTTACTCCCCAGTTTCTGCAGCAGCGGCTGGCCGGCACCAATCGAGCGGTCAAAACTGCCCTTTTAGATCAGAAAGCAGTCGTCGGACTTGGGAATATCTACGTGGATGAGGCGCTTTTCAGAGCAGGCATCCACCCTGAAAGGCTGGCCAGTTCTCTTTCTGATGATGAAATCGGCAGGCTGCATAAGGAGATTGTCGCCACACTTTCTGAAGCAGTTGAGAAGGGGGGCAGCACCATCAGGTCTTATGTGAATTCACAGGGCCAGATCGGCATGTTCCAGCTCGAGCTTTTCGTCTACGGGCGAAAAGGAGAGGAATGCAAAACATGCGGCAGCACACTCGAAAGAATCATCGTCGGCGGGCGGGGCACAGTCTTCTGCCCTGTGTGCCAGGTGAAGTAGAGGGACTTTCGCCCTCCGCATTTCGATTGTCCAGCTGCAGCGGCTAGGGACTCGAGTCATAAGTCACCCAGGAATTAAAGGCAAAGAACGCCTTTTATTCCTGGGCGCCTTATGCTTGTCGTCCCTGGGCAAGCCGCTTCCGCATTTCGATTCAGCTGCGGCTCCTAGGTGCTCGAGTCATAAGCCGCGCAAGAATTAAAGGCAAAGAACGCCTTTTATTCTTGCGCGTCCTATGCTTGTCGGCTCTGGGCAAGCCGCTTCCGCTTTTCTAATAACATTGGATTGGCTTCTTCCATATACTATCCTAGCGATTTACAGGAGGAAGGAGCATGATCCATGGTACACACACTCTCACTTCTTATGCTTGCATTTGCTGTCAGTCTTGACAGTTTCAGTGTTGGCTTGACATATGGGTTAAGGAAAATGAGCATACCCTTAAAGTCGATTTTAATTATTGCCTGCTGTTCGGCTATAACGCTTATAACAGCAATGACCATCGGCCATGTGATCGAGAGTTTTCTGTCACCTCAAGCTGCCGAGAGTCTTGGCGGAATTCTTTTGATTCTCCTTGGAGCCTGGGTCTTGTACCAGTTTTTCCGTCCGGAAAAATCAAAAGATGTTCTTCCCCATGAGAAAACGATTGTCAATTTTGAAATTAAATCATTAGGCCTTGTTATAAACATCCTGCAAAAGCCCATGGCTGCCGATTTTGATAAATCAGGCACGATTACAGGGATTGAAGCATTTATGCTGGGCCTTGCTTTATCTTTGGATGCGTTTGGAGCAGGGATAGGAGCCGCCATGCTGGGATATTCTCCCGGCTATCTGGCCGCTGCGGTGGCTGCGATGAGCTCGCTATTTGTTTTTGCCGGAATGAAAATCGGCACCATTTTCAGCCACAGCAGCTGGGTGCAGCGCTTTTCTTTTATTCCTGGGCTTTTGCTGATTGTCATCGGAATCTGGAAAATATAACGAGTCCGGAAAGGACAGAATATGCCGTTAGTAATAGGATTGACTGGAGGCATCGCCAGCGGGAAAAGCACCGTATCCTCCATGCTGATAGAAAAAGGGGTTACGGTCATTGATGCAGATTTGGAAGCACGGCTTGCAGTGGAAAAGGGAGAAGAAGCATATAACGGTATTGTCAGCCGCTTTGGAACCGGGATTCTGCAGCCTGATGGAGAAATTGACCGGGCAAAGCTCGGGGCCATCATTTTTCATAATGAAGAGGAACGGCTGGCTCTTAATGCGATTGTCCATCCTGCAGTCCGCAAGAGAATGCTGGAAAAAAAAGAGCAGGCCATCCAAAAAGGGGAGCAGCTAGTAGTGCTGGATATACCGCTGCTGTTCGAAAGCAAGCTGGAACATTTGGCAGATAAGACATTGCTTGTTTATACAGATGGGGAAACTCAGCTGAGGCGCCTGATGAACCGTAATTCATTAAGTGAAAAAGAAGCGGAGGCCCGCATCAATTCTCAAATGCCTCTTACTGAAAAAGTCAGGCTGGCAGATGCGGTTATTAATAATAATGGCACCATTGAGGAGACGAAGGAGCAGTTATCCGGGCTGCTTGATCTATGGCTGCCGGAGGAAAAGGGGAAGAGCTGATGCCTTCCTCTTTTTTATGTTTAAAAAACAAAACATTTATAGTTTGTGCTTTGTTATTTCCGTTCATAAAAGGCTTAAAGCTGACTATATTGAACTGAGGTCTAAAAGTGTTATTCTGAATAATTAGACTTTTTGAAAATGTGCACAATCAGGAGCACAAAAGGTTTTATATATGTTATACTAATAGCAAAGGTAAACAACATAAGTATAACACTTATTCGGAAGGGGCCGTATAATGATGGCGAGAATAGCGATTAATGGTTTTGGAAGGATCGGAAGAATGGTGTTCAGAAAGGCAATTATGGAGGAAAACCTTGAAATTGCAGCAATCAACGCCAGCTATCCTGCTGAAACTCTGGCTCATTTAATTAAATATGATACGAATCACGGGATGTTTGAAGGCGAAGTGATTCCTGAAAATAATGCAATTGTCGTAAATGGGAAGCGCATCAGGCTGCTGGCAAGCAGAGATCCCCTTGAACTCCCATGGAGGGACCTGGAGATTGATATTGTTATAGAAGCAACAGGCAAATTCAATTCCCGCGAAAAAGCAGCGCTCCATTTAGAGGCAGGAGCTAAAAAGGTTATACTGACTGCTCCGGGTAAAAATGAGGATGTCACCATTGTGATGGGAGTAAATGAAAGCGCATTAAATATTTATGAGCATGACATCATTTCTAACGCATCATGCACAACAAATTGCCTTGCGCCCGTCGCAAAGGTGCTTGATGAAAAATTCGGGATCGAAAATGGACTGATGACGACTGTCCATGCTTACACAAACGATCAGAAAAATATCGACAATCCGCATAAGGACCTGCGCCGTGCACGGGCATGCGGACAATCGATCATTCCGACATCGACAGGCGCCGCCAAAGCCCTTTCCCTAGTGCTGCCCCAGCTGAAGGGCAAGCTTCACGGAATGGCCCTCCGTGTCCCGACGCCAAATGTATCGCTGGTTGACCTTGTGGTGGACCTGAATAAAGAAGTGACTGCCGAGGAAATCAACGATGCCTTTGAAGCTGCAGCCAGAGGAAGCATGAGGGGCGTCCTGGATATTACAGAAGAGCCGCTCGTATCTGTCGACTTTAATACCAATGAACACTCTGCCATCATAGACGGCCTCTCAACCATGGTCATCGGCCCCAACAAAGTAAAAGTGCTCGCCTGGTATGACAACGAATGGGGCTACTCCTGCCGAGTCGTCGACCTCGTCAACTTCGTTGCCGGAAAAATGGCAAAACTAACAGAAGTAAAAGCAGGCTGACACACCGGAAAATTGTAAGCCAATGCTTGCTTATTAAAGCACGCTGAATTTAGACATAAGGGGTACGGAAGAATTCTTCCGTACCCTGTTTTTATTTTTTATTTTTTTGTATTATGATTTTGCCTTTTAAAATTTCTAAAACCAGTTGATTGCAGTGGAAGGCACGAAGACTCCTGCGGGATTGCAGCGGCAAAGCTGAGACCCCGCAAGAGCTTGCTCTGAGGAGGCTCAGCGCCGCCCCGCGGAAAGCGAAGTGCCTGGAACGGAAATCAACACTCCATTATTAGAGGATAGTCCTTTAAGTAAACCAGTTTTGTCCTGATTTATTTCAATGGTTGACCATCTAATGATGAGGAAAATAGCCATCTAAAAAAATCAAAAACTCCTGTTGCAAAAAAAATATAAACAAAGTATACTATTCCTCGTGAACTTCTTGAATTTTGGCAGTGATGGCTACTTAAAGGGTTAGGACCTCTCTGGACTAACTTTCCCCCGTGGTAGTTGTTGGCCAGTAAAAATGAAGAAGCTCATTAATTCGTTTGTATTTTTAAAAAGGGGGAAATTTGAATATGGAAACAATGGGCCGTCATGTTATTTCAGAGCTATGGGGCTGCGATTTTGAAAAGTTGAATGATATGGAATTTATTGAGCAGACATTTGTAGGGGCTGCATTAAAGTCTGGTGCAGAAATCCGCGAAGTCGCATTCCACAAGTTTGCGCCGCAGGGTGTAAGCGGAGTGGTAATCATTTCCGAGTCTCATTTAACTATCCACAGCTTCCCGGAGCATGGCTATGCAAGCATTGATGTATACACATGCGGAGATCTTGATCCTAACATTGCTGCAGACTATATTGCGGAAGAGTTAGGCGCTCAAACGCGTGAGAATATCGAAATTCCTCGCGGCATGGGTCCTGTTCAAGTTAAGCAAGCTCAAGCAAACGCACTATAAAAATGACAAACTGATAAACTGACAAATCAAAGGGGTGTATCCATACACCTCTTTTTATATTGGCCGGAAGAAAGGGCAGGCAGCATGATCTTCTATAAAGATTAGATACTTTTTTCAGCTATGGCAGCTGTACAGCCCCAGCTCCTGCCCCTCAAGATCACAAGACGCTGCCGCAGGACGCAGCGTCCCGTTTTTGACAAGGCGCTGGCGCTTTTCTTGTGTTAAAATAGAGAAAAGTGATAACTCGGAGGATGAATGAATGTCAATTTTTCGGACAGTTTTCGGCCGCTTTCAAAAACAGTGTGAAACAAGCGAAAGCCATCGGGATGAGAATCTGCGCACAAGATACTATAAGGCCAGCTTTAATAAGGCTTTTGAAACCGCGGAAAACGTTCTGCGGAAGGACCCCAGCGTGAAAATGATCAGCTCTGCCAAAGAGCATGGAGAAATGGCTGCGGAAATTACCCGCGGCAAAAAGTACTTTGCCATTATCACCATTGTGTCTGTAAGAGGAATGGAGTCTGCCATTGATGTAAATATATCGACTGAGCAATTTTCTCCTGCGGGAGCATTACCTTCCCTGAAAAAGGAAATCACAGGTTTCTACAGCAGACTGGATAAAGAACTTACATATCTTGGTTCCGGCAGGAATGCTGAATAGCGGAAGCTTGTACAGCTGATGTGTTTTTTATATGATAGAAACAGAATGGCCTTCGTGCAGAGAAACGGCCAGCAAGTACATGAATGAGGATACGGAGCTGATTGTATGAAATGCCCTTCATGCCAGAATAACAATACACGCGTCCTTGATTCCCGTCCGGTCGATGACGGCCGTTCCATTCGCAGAAGGCGGGAGTGCGAGAAATGCGGCTATCGCTTCACCACATTCGAGAAGGTGGAGGAAATTCCGCTCATTGTCGTAAAGAAGGAAGGCACACGCGAGGAGTTCAGCCGCGATAAGATGCTGAGGGGCCTGATCAAGGCCTGCGAAAAACGTCCTGTTGCCCTTAAGGAGCTTGAAGAAGTGACATCTGAAGTGGAGAAGGAGCTTCGCAGCCAGGGGGTTTCTGAAATAAAAAGCGAATTTATCGGTGAAATGGTCATGGACAGACTGGCCAAAATCGATGAGGTTGCTTATGTCAGGTTTGCCTCTGTTTACCGGCAATTCAAGGATATCAATGTATTTATCGATGAGTTGAAAGAATTAATCAAAAAAGAACAATGATCTTTTGGAAGTGATGCATTGAGGTGCCTCCAGCCAGAGCCGAGCTAAAGACTGTCTTTGGCTCTTTTTTGGCTGGTTTCCTGAAGATCGTAGAAAGGTTGGCAGCTATGGCCCAGCATTGGCAAGAAATGCTTCCGATTGACCGCTATGCAGTGGCCGCGAGCGGTCTTTTGCATGATTATGACAGAAAAGTTCTGACTTTGTTGTACCAGCCCTTAATCGGGGCGGCCTGCCTCAGTCTATATATGACGTTATGGGCTGAACTGGAGGAAAACAGGCTCTGGTCTCAATCTAACAGCCATCACAGCTTGATGAATTTCATGGGGATGAACTTAAAGGAAATTTATGAAGCAAGACTGAAGCTTGAAGGAATTGGTCTTTTGAAGGCTTTTGTGAAAAATGAGGAGGGCAGCCGCTCTTTTATATACGAACTGCAGCCGCCGCTGAGTCCGGAGCAGTTTTTCCTGGATGGGATGCTTAACATTTATCTATACCGCAAAATCGGAAAAAATCAGTTTCTGAGGCTCAAGCGCTTTTTCTGTGACCATGATTCCGGCGTGATGCAGGGTTATGATGAAGTGACTAAAGCCTTTCAGGATGTATATGAGTCAGGCCATCCTGCAGCTTTCTCCCCTGACCAGGATACAGGAAGGGATCTGTCTCTTGAAGAGGGATTTACCTTCATAGGGAGAACAAGCCCTGAAGAGATAAAAATCGGAGGTTCATCCTTTGATTTTGAGCTGCTGGCAGCGGGGTTGAATGAATCTCTTCTCCCCAAGTCGGCCCTGACCCCGAAGGTCCGGGAAGCCATCAGCAACCTGTCCTTCCTTTATGGGATTGATGCCCTGCAGATGAAAAACATCCTGATTAGTGCAATGACGGAAGATAATGATATCAATATTGAAGAACTGCGGAAATCGGCACGTGACTGGTATCAATTTGAGCATCAGGACCAGCTGCCTTCCCTGATAGACCGGATCCAGCCAGGCATCCATCAGGTTCAAGCCGCTGAGCCGAAAACACAGGAAGAAGAATTGATCAGATATATGGAGATCACTTCCCCGCGCCAGCTGTTAAAGGATATTTCCGGCGGGGCAGATCCCTCTAAAGGTGATCTGCAAATTATTGAGGACGTTATGTTTCAGCAGAAACTGCATCCAGGCGTTGCTAATGTTCTCATTCAGTATGTTATGCTAAAAACAGATATGAAGCTGACGAAAGCATATGTAGAGAAGATTGCCGGGCATTGGGCAAGAAAACAGATTAAAACGGTTAAAGAAGCTATGATGCTGGCCAAGAATGAACACCGCCAGTATCTGGAGTGGGCAGAAGGCAAAAAGGCGAAGCCTGCTTCAGCGAAAAAGCCGATCAGAAAAGAAGCATTGCCTGACTGGTTTGATGAGCAGCAGGAAGAGCAGCCGCAAAAAGCAGCTGCCGCCAATGACTCAGAATATGAGGCAAAAAGGCGGGCCTTAGAGGAAAGGCTTAAAAAGTATCGGAAATAAGGAGGTGGCAGCATGGAAAGAATCAATGAGACATTGAAAAAACTTGCAGGTAATGAAAGCTTTCAAAAGAGGTACGAGCAGCAAAAGAAGGAAGTTTTCTCCCATCCTGATGTAAAAGCTTTTTTGCAGGAGCACCGCGCAGAAATTACAGCTGAAATGGCAGAAAGGAGCATGATCAAGCTTTCGGAGTATGCCCAGCAGAGCAAGGAATGCAGAGAGTGCCCAAGCCTTGGGGAATGCAAGAATATGATGCAGGGATATCATCCTGAACTGGTCATCAGGCGGGGGATCATTGATGTCCAATACAACCGCTGCCCGCGCAAGGTGATTCATGATGAACGGAAGAAAAATGAGAAGCTGATCCGGAGCCTGTATATCCCAAAAGAGATTGTCAACGCCTCCTTCGCTGATGTTTACCTGGATACAAGACTGGATGCGGTGGATAAAGCGGAAAGCTTCGTCGAAAATTACCAGCCCGGGACAAGGCAGAAGGGGCTGTATTTCTATGGGAAGTTCGGAGTCGGCAAATCATTTCTGCTTGGTGCAATTGCCAATGAGCTTGCCAAGAAGAAGATTTCGTCCATGATCGTCTATGTCCCGGAGCTTTTAAGGGAAATGAAAAGCAGCATCGGAGATTCGACCTTAAATGAAAAGCTTGAGGCCATCAAGCGCGAGCCGATCCTGATGCTCGATGATATTGGCGCCGAAACGATGTCCAGCTGGACAAGGGATGAGGTATTAGGACCGATCCTGCAGTTCAGGATGCTGGAGAACCTGCCAACCTTCTTTACGTCCAATTTTGATATGCAGGGGCTGGAGCATCATCTGACCTACAGTCAGCGCGGTGAAGAAGAAAAAATGAAAGCGCGCCGGATCATGGAGCGCATCCGCTACCTGTCTGAGCCTGTCCTGGTTGACGGTCCGAACCGCCGTGTATAAGGAATGAATCTGAAAACTGCCTTGGGAAAGGCAGTTTTTATTTTTTCTCCAAATTCTATTCCTTCAATATGTCCCCTTTTTTATCCCTGTTATGCTCCGCATCTGCTTCTAAATTGTACAAGTTTCCCATATACATGGAATCAGGGATATTAACGAAGGAAGCCGTATAGGTAAGGAGAGGATATCTCCCGGCGCTTGCTGCAGCTTCGAATATTGTTTAAAAAACAAGGGGGGATATGATTGATTGAAATCATTTTCCAGAATCAGCAGGATGCGAGGAAACTGCAGGGTCTCCTGGAGCTTGGACTGTCATCCTCTAATATATCATCACTTCAGCTTAAAGACGGGTATGCTGTTCAGATTAAAACGGGCGGATTGCAGGAGACGGCAGACCTGGTAAAAAGGGCGATGACACATTTTATTATAGAAACGAAGCAGGATGACTGGTTCCGCAGGATTCTTTCGGAGCAGTATTTTTATGAAGACGAGGAAGAGCAGCAGCAGATATTGGATATCATCCATTCTATCCTGGAGGGAAACAGGGATGATTTGTCTGCTTTTCTGGACGGTCCTGGACCGGAGGAAAGCCTTAGCCTCGCAATTGAAGAATTAATGACAGGGGACATCTCTTCGTTTTCGTTCGACTCTTTTGTAAAATTCCGTCTCCGCCCGATGATGGACCAGCTTGAACGATATGCAGCACTTTCCATAGATGAATATAAAATGGAGCAGGAATACCAAATGTTCATCCACATGCTGAGGGACTTCCTGAAGGGCAGGGCCCCTAAGCGCAGTGCTGTCCATCTGGTGATGGGGGAGGAGACTGCTTTTTATGATGGAGGACTTATTGAAATCAAGCGGGCTGAGCTCTTGAAGATGGTTGACCGCCGGCTGCTTTTTAACCATCCAGTATACGTCGACTCCGTTACGATCGCCCCGCTCCTTTCAATGGCACCGTCAGCCATTTATCTTTATTCTAATGAACCAGACTGTCCGCTCGCCAGGACCGTCCGCAATATTTTTGAGGAAAGAGTGATCATCCAGCCTCTTGAGGCCTTTATAGAACTGAAGAAAATCCTCTCTGCAGCAGGAAGGGAGAAAATCTGAAATCCCTTGATTTTTCCAAGATAAACTACTATAATAACGTACATAATAATTCAAACACCACAAATGTAGCGACGAGGACAAGGGTATTCATTACGGTTCAAAGAGAGGGAAGCCAAGGCTGAAAACTTCCCAGCACGGATGAAATGCTTACCGCCTCCGAACAACAGCCAGGAAAAGGACGATGATTTTGCGCCCGTAACAATAGCCGGGTGCAGCAGACGGCGAAAAGATTTGCTGTTATCATTGGCCAAAGTATCGGCTGGCGGGCATGGGACCGTTATATCCCTCACTAAGCCGGACTGCGTGTTTTTTTGCGTCTGGGAATTTGGGTGGAACCACGTGTTAAATACAACTCGTCCCTTCTTTAGGGACGGGTTTTTTGTTTTTTAAGCACATAAGGAGGAATTTTCATGTCAGAATTAATTAAATTGACTTTTCCGGATGGAGCTGTAAAGGAATTTTCGAAAGGAACATCTACAGAGGATGTGGCTGCATCCATCAGCCCGGGATTGAAGAAAAAAGCACTGGCCGGAAAGCTGAACGGCATAATGTACGATCTTCGCAGGCCGATTGAAGAAGATGGTTCCATTGAAATTGTCACACAGGGCAGTGATGAAGCGCTCGAGGTTCTTCGCCACAGTACAGCCCACTTAATGGCACAGGCCATCAAACGCCTGCACAAGGGCGCCAAATTCGGTGTTGGCCCTGTCATTGAAGGCGGATTCTATTATGATGTGGATCTTGAAGAATCACTGACTCCGGAAGACCTGCCGCTGATTGAAAAAGAAATGGCCAAAATCGTCAATGAAAACATTGATGTGCACCGCAAAGCAGTTAGCCGTGAAGAAGCGGTCGAGTTCTTCAAGGAAATCGGCGATGAGTACAAGCTTGAACTGATTGAAGCGATTCCGGAGGGGGAAACTGTCACTCTTTATGAGCAGGGTGATTTCACAGACCTTTGCCGCGGTGTCCATGTGCCTTCCACAGGCAAGATCAAGGAATTCAAGCTTCTCAGCATTGCCGGCGCATACTGGCGCGGAGACAGCGACAATAAGATGCTGCAGCGCATTTACGGTACAGCATTCTTTAAGAAAGAAGATCTGGCTGAGCATCTGCGCCTGCTCGAGGAAGCGAAAGAGCGCGACCACAGGAAGATCGGCAAAGAGCTTGATCTGTTCATGACTTCCCAGAAGGTCGGTCAGGGGCTGCCAATGTGGCTGCCGAAGGGTGCAACCATCCGCCGCATCGTTGAGCGCTATATCGTTGATAAGGAACAGCGGCTCGGCTATGAGCATGTATATACGCCAGTTATGGCAAATGTTGAGCTATATAAAACATCCGGCCACTGGGACCACTACCAGGAAGATATGTTCCCTGTCATGGAAATGGATAATGAGGAGCTTGTCCTCCGCCCGATGAACTGCCCGCACCATATGATGATTTATAAAAACAGCATTCACAGCTACCGTGAGCTGCCGATCAGGATTGCCGAGCTTGGCACCATGCACCGCTATGAAATGTCTGGTGCGCTGTCCGGACTGCAGCGTGTGCGCGGAATGACTTTGAATGATGCTCATATTTTTGTGCGCCCGGATCAGATCAAGGAAGAGTTCAAGCGCGTTGTTCACCTGATTCTCGAGGTATATAAAGACTTCAATATTGAAGATTATTCATTCCGCCTCTCTTACCGCGATCCTCAGGATACTGAGAAGTACTTCAATGACGATGAGATGTGGGAAAAAGCACAATCCATGCTGAAGGAAGCGATGGACGAGCTTGGCCTTGACTACTATGAAGCAGAAGGCGAGGCAGCATTCTACGGCCCTAAGCTGGACGTGATGGTAAAAACAGCGCTTGGCAAAGAAGAGACCCTTTCCACTGCCCAGCTTGATTTCCTTCTGCCTGAGCGCTTTGATCTCTCTTATGTCGGCGAAGACGGGAAGCAGCATCGCCCTGTCGTCATCCACCGGGGTGTCGTCTCCACGATGGAACGCTTTGTAGCTTTCCTTATCGAAGAATATAAGGGGGCGTTCCCGACATGGCTGGCACCAGTACAGGTACAAGTGATCCCGGTTTCCCCTGACGCCCATTTCGACTACGCGAAAAAGGTTCAGGAAGAGCTCCAGGCTCAAGGCTACAGGGTGGAATTGGATGCCCGCAATGAGAAAATCGGCTACAAAATCCGCGAAGCACAGATGCAGAAAATCCCGTATATGCTTGTTCTTGGGGACAAAGAAGTTTCAGATAATGCGGTAAATGTCCGCAAATACGGCGAGCAGAAGTCTGAGACCATGTCATTTGATGTATTCAAGGATGCACTGAAGGAAGATACAGTGAGATAACAATTTTTACAGGGAGGCTGCGGCCTCTCTTTTTATTAGTTAAACTTTGTTATTAATGGTTGATTTTGGACTCATTTGCGTAAAACTCTGTATAACACAGCCAATCATTATAATGATTAAGAAAAAAAATCCGCGAAAACTATTGCAAGAAATCAATTTCTTTGATAGAATTCAAATCGTTGTGATAAAAACATCTATTCGTTTGACACGAAATTATCATTTGTGATATAGTTACTTAGGTAAATTGAATACGGCTTTGAGGAAAAGAAGAAGCACCCGCTTCTCACCTGGCTGACGCAAAGAGCAGTTGGCAGGTTTTACTGAAACAGCTTTTAACTTGTCGTTTCGTAAGTGTGGGTGATTTCATCCGCACTTTTTTATATGTCTATAAAGCTTTATGATGTAATATTGTCAGTGTCATGCTGGATGCAGCGTGGGATTCGGTGCAGGTTCTGCAGCTTGCGGCTGCTCTTGACTCAGACGTTGTATTCGCACAAAACCTTGGAGGTGGCTAACTATTAGCAAACAAGATATGTTGTTAAACGAGGGCATCCGCGCCCGTGAAGTTCGTCTAATTGACCAAAATGGCGAGCAATTGGGAATCAAGTCCAAGAATGAAGCGCTGGAAATTGCTACACGCGTAAATCTTGACGTTGTTCTTGTTGCGCCAAATGCTAAACCTCCTGTAGCCCGTATCATGGACTATGGAAAGTTTAAGTTTGAGCAGCAGAAGAAGGAAAAAGAAGCTCGCAAAAACCAAAAGATTATCAATATCAAAGAAGTTCGCTTAAGTCCGACTATTGATGAGCATGACTTTAATACAAAGCTGCGAAATGCAATTAAGTTCCTGGAAAAGGGCGATAAAGTAAAAGCTTCGATCCGATTCAAAGGTCGTGCGATTACACATAAGGAAATTGGTCAGCGTGTTTTAGTCCGTTTTGCGGAAGCCTGCAAGGAAGTTGCAGCTGTGGAATCACATCCGAAAATGGACGGACGCAGCATGTTCATGGTCTTAGCACCTAAAATTGACAAGTAAAGAGGGGGAATTCCACATGCCAAAAATGAAAACTCACCGCGGTACAGCTAAGCGCTTCAAGAAGACTGGTTCAGGCAAACTGAAACGTTCTCACGCTTACACTAGCCACTTATTTGCTAACAAATCAACTAAACAAAAGCGTAAGCTTCGTAAAGCTGCGATTGTTTCCAAAGGCGATTTCAGACGCATTCGCCATATGCTAGACAACATTAAGTAATTTCCGAATATAGGAGGGAAAAGATATGCCACGTGTAAAAGGCGGTACAGTTACTCGCAAACGTCGTAAAAAAGTTCTTAAATTAGCCAAAGGTTATTTCGGTTCAAAACATACATTATATAAAGTTGCTAACCAGCAGGTTATGAAATCATTAATGTATGCATACCGTGACCGTCGCCAGAAAAAGCGCGACTTCCGTAAACTATGGATCACTCGTATCAATGCGGCTGCCCGCATGAACGGTCTTTCTTACAGCCGTTTGATGCATGGCCTTAAGGTTGCAGGCATCGAAGTGAACCGCAAAATGCTTGCTGAACTTGCAGTTGCTGACGAAAAAGCATTTGCAGAATTAGCTTCTGTTGCAAAGCAGAACCTGAGCAAGTAATAAGGCTGAGGCCTTTAGAAAGCCATTCTCGCTATGAGGATGGCTTTTTTCAATAATATGACTATACATAAAGGGGCTGGCTGTTAATGCAATGGGCTGCTTTGTATTTGCTGCTGATCAATGCAGCAGGCTATTTTATTATGAGGGCAGATAAACAAAAAGCACAGAAAAATCAATATCGGATAAGCGAAAGAACACTTTGGACCATAGCTTTTGTTTTCGGGGCTCCGGGAATGTACGCCGGCATGAATAAATTCAGGCATAAAACAAAGCATGATGCTTTTAAATACGGGCTGCCGGCGCTGAGCATAATTGAAGCGGCAGTCTGTATATATTTGCTTGCCGTTTGGTCATAAGCTGCCTTCATTTGCTATATGTTAAAGTAACATCAAGATTTAACAGCAAAGAAGGTGGCAACCATGAATGAAATGCTGTCTCTCGTATTGGCCGCCGTCCATACGGGCGGCTGGCTGTCTCCGGTCTTATTCATTCTGCTTCATACAATAAGGCTGTTTCTTTTCGTGCCTGCGGCTGCTGTTTGCATAGCGGGAGGGGCGGCATTCGGAATGGTTCCGGGCACCGCCTATTCTGCTGCAGGGCTTCTCCTTGGGAATATGCTCTTTTATTGGCTGCTGGAAAAAATGCCCGCTGCCCGCAGTAAGCTGACTTCTTTGAAGAAACGCTGGTTCGGCGAATACAGGAATCTTACTGCAGGCCAGGTGGCTGTTCTCCGGCTGATCCCTTTCGTTCATTATCATCTGCTCACCTTTTGTCTGCTTGAGCGGTATAAACGGTTTGGGGAGTTTGTGAAGGGAAGCTGGCTGACCAATCTGCCTATGGCGGTATGCTATACCATGTTTGGCGGGTTCATCAGCCGGTTTTCGCTTCCGGCCGCATTGGCAATTCTGCTGGTACTTGGAGTTTTAGTGTATATACTAAGAGAGAAGATGAGCGTTATTCAATGGCGGGATTTTTTCAAGGAAACAGCATAAGAAGAACATCGCTCCGGCCGCTGGGTATAAGTCGATTTTTTTGCATGATAAAAAGGCGCCAGCCGGATGATTGGCGCCTTTTCCTTTTTCTAAAGTTCAGCTTTCAAACTCCCTTAAATAGAGTCTGTGCCTTTGCTCATGAATTCCTTGATGGGGCTCTTCCAGTCAAGCTTTGCATTGGGATATTGCTCCGAAATTTTTCTTTCAATGAATTGAAAGTCTTCCCTTACCATCCCTTTGAGAGAGGACGGATTATGAGGCCAAATAAAAATGGAAACAACCTCAAAAGCATTGTCAGTGGTCCCTAAATATTTCTCCCCCTCAAGCAGGACGCCCTTGTACGTAATCAGGAAATTTTTGCGGACATTATTCTGGTCATCCAGGAAATAATAGCGCTTTTGTTCATGGGCAAGCTCGAGCTTCCGCTTTGGATTGATTATATATTTCACGCATGTGTAGATGAGAAATAAAATGAGTGCAAACAAAAGCAAGCGTATCGCCCACATCATAAAATACCTCCACTGGTCACAGTTTTATCTTTACTTACGGATATATCTCAAAAAAGTTTCGTTCTTTTTTTAATTTGTTATAATTTTTTCTGACGGATGATTTTTTTGCCATGGCCCATCACCGTCAGCTGCCAATCCAGGGGGCCGGTTTGAAAGGAGAAGTTTGATTGCTATGAATATTAACAGGCTTTTTGATATGCAGAGAGCGCTTGACCTTCATATTGAGACAGAGCACCAATTAACAGAAGAAAATCTTTTTGACAGAAAAATCCTTGCCCTTTTGGTAGAACTGGGTGAGCTGGCCAATGAAACGAGGTGCTTTAAATTCTGGAGCCAGAAGCCGGCTTCTGAGCCTGCAGTCATTCTTGAGGAATTCGTCGACGGCGTCCATTTCATCCTGTCACTCGGAATTGAATGCGGATTTGGGGAAAGTGCCGCCATTGAGCCGCAGGAAAAAGGCGAATCATTGTCCCATCAGTTTCTGAATCTCTATCATTTAATAGATACATTCAAAGCTTCCAGGACCCTTGAGGATTTTAATGTGCTTTTGGGCGCTTATATAAGTCTGGCAGAAATGCTTGGCTTTTCTGAAGAACAAATTGAAAGGGCTTATGTGGAGAAAAATGAAGTGAATTATGAAAGGCAGCGGCAAGGATACTAACAGATTAATTTTGTCCGTTCGGGAGGAATCCGCAAGATTCGGATTTTTCTTTTTACACCATGGGACAGTAAGGTATAATGGAAAAGAAAATAAATATTAAGGGAGTCGAAACAAATGGCAAAATTAGATGAAACGCTGACGATGCTGAAAGAATTGACTGATGCAAAAGGCATTCCGGGCAATGAGCGCGAAGTTCGCGAAGTCATGAAGAAATACATAACAGAATTTGCAGACGAAGTGACAACTGACGGCCTTGGCAGCCTTGTGGCCAAGAAAACAGGAAAAGAGGGCGGACCGAAAATCATGGTTGCCGGACACCTGGACGAAGTAGGATTCATGATCACAAGCATTGATGACAAAGGCTTCCTCCGCTTCCAGACGGTCGGTGGCTGGTGGTCACAGGTTATGCTTGCCCAGCGTGTCACCATTGTAACTAGCAAAGGGGACGTTACAGGCATCATCGGATCCAAGCCGCCGCATATCCTTCCTCCTGAAGCCCGCAAAAAGCCGGTCGACATCAAGGATATGTTCATTGATATCGGTGCTTCCAGCCGCGAAGAAGCGATGGAATGGGGAGTCAAGCCAGGTGATATGGCAGTCCCTTATTTTGAATTTACTGTGATGAATAACGAAAAAATGCTGCTTGCCAAAGCATGGGACAACCGCATTGGCTGCGCCATCGCCATCGATGTGCTGAAGCAGCTTAAAGATGCCGAGCATCCAAACGTGGTATACGGTGTCGGTACTGTGCAGGAAGAAGTAGGGCTGAGAGGAGCAAAGACAGCTGCCAACCTCATTGAACCGGATATCGGATTTGGCGTGGATGTAGGAATCGCAGGGGATACACCGGGTATTTCTGAGAAGGAAGCATTGAGCAAGATGGGCAAAGGACCGCAGATCATCCTTTATGATGCATCCCTTGTTTCCCACAAAGGCTTGCGCGACCTTGTCACAGATACAGCGGACGAAATGAATATCCCATATCAGTTCGACAGCATTGCCGGCGGAGGTGCAGACTCAGGCGCCATCCATCTGTCACATAATGGGGTGCCGTCCCTGGCCATCACGATTGCCACACGGTATATCCATTCACACGCTGCCATGCTTCATCGCGACGACTATGAAAATGCAGTTAAGCTCATCGTTGAAGTGATTAAACGTTTGGATAAGGAAACTGTTGACAGGATTACTTTCGATTGAAAAAACGAACAGCCCCTCTTTGCGGGGCTGTTCGTTTTTTGGTTTTCAGCGGGTGACAGGCACCTATACCACTTTCGGAATTGGTATAGGTGCCTGTCACCATCCCTGCAGCTCCTATTTCAAACTGCTCTCCAAGGTCTGGAGCATTTCTTTTTTGTCTTCTTCTGATGAGTTCTGCCAGATGACTTCGAAGAGGACGCCAAGGCCAGGCAGCATTTTTTCTTCGCCGTTCTGGATTGCGTCGACTATGGTCTCCTTCAGCTCGTCCTGAGAGTTGCCGGAAACATTGTGGATAATGGCATTGCGCAAGTTCAGATTCATCTGCACGCACCCCTTTCATATTCAATTCTTTAATATGTTTTCTATTTTTGGATTTATTATGTACAGAGGGTAAGCTATAATAAGAAAATTGAAAGCTGAAAGATAAAGGAGAGACCGTGTTGAAGCATATTCAATCTGCCAATAATCCGCAGATCAAACAATGGAGGAAGCTGCTGGCCAAGAAAGAGCGCGATAAAACGGGCATATTCCTTGCTGAAGGATATCACCTGGCGGAAGAAGCCCTAAAGGGAGAAAAAGCCATCGAGCTGATCATCAGTGAAAATGCAGAGCTGCCTGTCCGCTGGGATTACGGCGAGCTGCCGGTAACAATGGTAACCGATGAAATCATCAAATCACTCTCAGACACCGAAACTCCCCAGGGGGTCATCGCGGTATGCAAAGAAGAAAAAACGCCGGCTTCTGTAAAGGGAAGCACCTTCCTGCTGATTGATGCTGTCCAGGATCCAGGCAATCTGGGAACCATGATCAGGACAGCTGATGCTGCTGGAATTGATGCAGTGATAGTCGGGAAAGGCAGTGCAGATATTTATAATCCTAAGGTTCTCCGGTCCGCCCAGGGCAGCCACTTCCATCTTCCGATTATAAGAGGCAGTCTCAATGAGTGGATGGACAGGCTTGAGGAAGAGGAAATACCGGTCTACGGGACTGCGCTTGAAAATGGATCACCATACAAGGAGACCCATCCGGCCGGCCGTTTTGCGCTTCTGGTCGGAAATGAAGGCAGCGGGGTCAGCCCTGAACTGCTTGCGCGGGCAGATAAGAATCTTTATATCCCGATATACGGAAAAAGCGAGTCGCTCAATGTTGCGGTCGCAGCAGGCATCCTACTGTATTATCTGAAGAATTGAATTGGGCCAGCAAAAACTTGAAAAGAGTTTGAAACAAAGGGAAGAATATACTATAATAAACAGCAAAACTGCATTACATAAAAAAGCGATGATGGAGAAAAGTAGCTTATAAAAGCTCACCAGGGATAAAATGCCGTGACTGGAAGCATTTTAGAGTATTTTTTAAGTGAAGTTCACCTCCTGAGCTGGCATCGGGAACATTTGCAGACACTGCAAATCGAAAGATGCCCCCGGCACAGCCGTTATCTGAATGAAGCGAACAGCACCTTCTTTGAAAGGCGGCTGTTAATAAGGGTGGTACCGCGAATCCAAAACCTCGTCCCTTAACAGGGAGGGGTTTTTTATTTTGCCTAAAAATATCGCTGTTACGTAAAAAGGAGGAAAAAAGATGCAAGATCGTTTAAAAGAATTGCAGCAGGAAGCTTTAACTTCAGTTGAAAAAGCTGAGAACCTGAAAGAGCTCAATGATATCCGTGTATCTTATCTTGGCAAAAAAGGCCCGATTACTGAAGTCCTGAAAGGGATGGGCAAATTATCGGCGGAAGAGCGTCCGAAAATGGGGGCGCTGGCAAATGAAGTGCGCGACAGCATTTCTTCAGCCATCGAAGAAAAGCAGGAAAAGCTTGAGAGGGCAGCAGTTGAACAAAAGCTGGCCGAAGAGACCATCGATGTGACCCTTCCGGGAAGCCCAGTCAGAACCGGGACTCATCATGCGCTGACGAAAATCGTGGAAGAGATTGAAGACCTGTTCATTGGGATGGGCTATTCAGTAGCGGAAGGCTATGAAGTCGAAAGCGACTATTATAACTTTGAAGCGCTGAACCTGCCGAAAGGGCATCCTGCCAGGGATATGCAGGATTCATTCTATATTACGGAAGAAACGCTTCTCCGTACCCATACCTCTCCTGTGCAGGCGCGCACAATGGAGGCAAATGAAGGGAAAGGGCCTGTCAAAATCATCTGTCCAGGCAAGGTATACCGCCGCGATAACGATGATGCGACTCACTCCCATCAGTTCATGCAGATAGAAGGATTGGTTGTGGCCGAAGGGATCAGCATGGCAGATCTAAAAGGCACGCTTGAGGTCTTTGCTAAAAAGATGTTTGGCGAGGAACGGGAAATCCGCCTCCGCCCGAGCTTCTTCCCGTTCACAGAACCTTCTGTTGAAGTGGATATTTCCTGCAAGATCTGCGGCGGGAAAGGCTGCAGTGTCTGCAAAGGCACCGGCTGGATCGAAGTGCTTGGTGCAGGCATGGTCCACCCGCATGTGCTTGAGATGGCAGGCTATGATCCGAAGAAATATACCGGCTTTGCATTCGGCATGGGCGTAGAGCGGATTGCGATGCTGAAATATGGCATAGATGATATCCGCCATTTTTATACAAACGACATTCGTTTCTTGAAACAATTTTCAGTACAGGAATAGGAGGACTGCTTTATGTTGGTTTCATATAAATGGCTGCAGGAGTATGTAGATTTATCCGGCATCTCCGCAGCACAATTGGCAGAAAAGATTACTAAGAGCGGAATAGAAGTAGAAGGAATCGAAACATTGAACGAAGGCATCAAAGGTGTAGTTGTCGGCCACGTGCTGGAACGCGAGCAGCACCCGAATGCCGACAAGCTGAATAAATGCCTGGTTGATACAGGAGGAGAAGCGCCTGTGCAGATTATCTGCGGCGCGCCTAATGTGGATAAAGGGCAGAAGGTTGCCGTTGCAACAGTCGGCGCTGTCCTGCCGGGCAACTTCAAAATCAAACGTGCAAAGCTGCGCGGCGAAGAATCCAACGGCATGATCTGCTCTCTTCAGGAGCTTGGAATTGAGAGCAAGCTTGTGGCCAAGGAATTCTCTGAAGGCATCTTTGTTTTCCCGAATGACGTGGAAGTGGGCGAGGATGCGCTTGAAATGCTCAACAGGGATGATCATATCCTGGAACTTGGACTCACCCCGAACCGTGCAGATTGCCTGAGCATGCTCGGTGTAGCTTATGAGGTTGCAGCCATTCTGGGAAGAGAAGTGAAGCTTCCATCCCCGCAGGCAGCCGAATCAGCTGAAAAAGCTTCAGACTATATCACTGTGAATGTAGAAGCCAAGGAAGACAACCCGCTTTATGTGGCAAAGGTAATCAAAAACGTGAAAGTCGGCCCTTCGCCTCTATGGATGCAGACGAGGCTGATGGCTGAGGGCATTAGGCCGCATAATAATGTGGTTGATATCACGAACTATGTCCTGCTTGAATACGGTCAGCCGCTCCATGCTTTTGACTATGGGCGCCTTGGCTCCAAAGAAATCCTTGTACGCCGTGCGAATGAAGGTGAAACCATTGTCACGCTGGATGATGCAGAAAGGAAGCTTTCAGCAGAGCATCTTGTCATTACGAATGGAAGTGAGCCTGTAGCGCTTGCAGGTGTAATGGGCGGCGCTACTTCCGAGGTGCAGTCAGATACAACGACAGTCCTTCTTGAATCTGCGTATTTCACAGCGGGAACGATCCGCAAAGCGTCGAAAGACCACGGCCTGAGAAGCGAAGCCAGCACCCGCTACGAGAAGGGTGTAGACCCTAACCGTGTCCGTGCTGCTGCAGAAAGAGCAGCTGAACTGATGGAGAAGTATGCTTCAGGTGAAGTTCTTGAAGGATCAGTTGAAGCTGATTCGCTCACAATCGAGCCTGCAGTCATCTCCATTTCCCTGGAAAAGATCAACAGGGTCCTCGGAACTGAACTGGCGATGGCAGAGGTAGAAGATATCTTCGCCCGCCTTCAGTTTGAGGCATCTGCAGACAATGGTTCCATTACCGTAACAGTCCCAAGCCGCCGCGGTGATATCACGATCGAGGAAGACCTGATTGAAGAAGTGGCAAGATTGTATGGGTATGATAACCTTCCTGTTACATTGCCTTCCGGGGAATCGACTCCAGGAAGCCTGACGGAGTATCAAAAGAAACGCCGCATCGTCCGCCGCTATCTTGAAGGTGCCGGGTTATACCAGGCAGTGACCTATGCTTTGACCAGCGAAAAGAAAGCAGGTCAATATGCCCTTGAAAGCCGCGAACCGATCAAGCTGGCGATGCCCATGAGCGAAGACCGCAGCATCCTTCGCCAAAGCATTGTTCCGCAGCTGCTCGAGGTATTGAAATACAACACAGCCCGCCAGAATGACAGCCTTGCCGTATATGAGACAGGTTCCGTATTCCTGTCCAATGGCAGCGAGAGCCTCCCGGAGGAGCGCGAGCATCTTGCAGCGGCAGTCACAGGCCTTTGGCACTCCCACCCATGGCAGGGAGAGAAAAAGCCGGTCGATTTCTTTGTGTTAAAAGGAATCGTGGAAGGCTTATTTGCCCGCCTTGGCCTTGAAGGAAAAGTTGAATACCAGCGTGCCTCAGTTGACGGCATGCACCCGGGAAGAACAGCTGAAATTATTCTTTCCGGCAAAAAAATCGGTTTTATCGGGGGAGTCCATCCAACAGTCGAGAAGGATCTTGACCTGAAGGAAACCTATGTATTTGAGCTTTCCCTCAAGGATGTGCTTGAAGAGGAAACCGCTCCGCTTCAATATCAAGCCATTCCGCGCTATCCGTCAATCACAAGGGATATCGCCCTTGTGATTGATTCTGGAAAAGAAGCAGGAGAGCTGGAGCGCATCATCAAGGAAGCTGGCGGAAGCCTTCTGAAGGAAGTCGCAGTGTTCGATCTATATGAAGGAGACAGGATGGAGGCTGGCAAAAAATCGCTTGCATTCTCCCTGAAATATTTTGATCCGGAGAAAACACTGACAGATGAAGATATCGCCAAAGCTCATGATAAAGTGCTTGAAGCAGTAAAAGAAAAAGCCGGAGCAGTATTGCGAGGTTAATATTAATATAAAAGGCAGCCGACAGGCTGCCTTTTGTAAATAAAAAAATTGAGTTTGAAGGAAGTTGCTATTGTAAATGGGGCTGTTGATTTCCGTTCCAGGCACTTCGCTTTCCGCGGGGCGACGCTGAGCCTCCTCACGCTGCGCGCTGCGGGGTCTCAGCATTGCCGCTGCAATCCCGCAGGAGTCTGCGTGCCTTGCACTCCAATCAACAGGGTTCTTAAAATTAGTTGGGCAAGTTTGCAGGCTCAGCTAATGGGGCTGTTGATTTCCGTTCCAGACACTTCGCTTTCCGCGGGGCGACGCTGAGCCTCCTCCCTCTGCGCGCTGTGGGGTCTCAGCATTGCCGCTGCAAACCCGCAGGAGTCTGCGTGCCTTGCACTCCAATCAACAGGGTTCTTAAAAATTAGTTGGGTAAGTTTGCAGGGCCAATTATAGAGGCTGCAGATGTCTGATTAAAGTCCGTCGCTCCTTAGGATAAGTTGGGCCTTCTCCCGCTGCGCCCGGATTGTGTGAAAATTGCCCGTGCAGTCCCGCCGGAGCCTACGTGCCTTCCAATCCGATTAACAGGGTTACGAAAGTTATGATTTCAGCTCTGCACCCAGGATAATTTAATTAATACAGGAGACACGTTGTTGAATAAAGGTGCATAAGCGTAAAAAGGGGTACGGAAGATTCCGTACCCCTTTTTTCTGCAGAATCAATTAGCTGCAGGCTTCCTTTTTAAGTCTCAGGCTAAATGCCTGCAATCCGCGAAGCTTTCTCTGTATTAGCGAAATGCAATTTCACAAAATCAGGCAGAACCTGCCTTCCTTTAGCCTTGATCAGCCGTGCCGCAGCTTTATCCACCTGAGCCCCGGCACCTTTTGGCAGGGTAAATCCGGCTTCTTCACTGAGCTTGTCGAAATACCGCAGGAAGGCGTAGCGGGCCAGAATGGAGGCGGCGGCGACCGAGAGGTGGATGCCTTCAGCCTTTGTGCTGAAAAAGACATTTTCCCTTTGGATTACTGACTGTCCTTGAAGATGTCTATAATAGACATCTTCTTTTGCAAACTGGTCAATCAGGATTGCTTCAGGCTTTTCTGGTGCCATCTTTTTCAGCACATTGCCGATTGCCTGGTTGTGAAGCAGCGCTTTGATCTTCCCCTGGGACATGCCTGACTGCTGAAGCTGGTTATATTTGCTGTTTTTAAGCGTCAGCAGGCTGTACGGAACAACCTCTTTTATTTCCTTGGCAATCCTGATAATCTGGTCATCCTTCAGATGTTTTGAATCTTTTACGCCAAGTTCCTTCAGCAGCGGGAGGCTTTCTTTTTTTGCATATGCCGCAACAACAGTGATTGGACCGAAATAATCGCCTGTCCCGACCTCATCTGATCCGATGACAGAAAGGCTTTCAAAAGAAGGCGGAAGGTGTGAGCCTTGGGGGCTTTTGGGTGATGCCGCCTTTTTTTCGGCAGGGCTTCCCCATTTTGCCGCTTCTGATGCAGAGCCGGCCCCTTGGAAAAGCACCTTCCCGGATTTATATGCAGTTATGCTGCAATTTGCCGTTTTGGCGGCAAAAATGCCTCCCTGTGGTGTTTTTCCGGACAGGTTCGGCTTATAGTAAGCTTTCATTTCCTCGATTTCCGAGGGATGTTTCTGAAGTACAACATGGCTCATATCTACCACTCCTAGAAAAGAAATATATATGTATAAACAAAACTTTACAGGCCAAAATTGAATCCGCCGATCAACTCCAGCATCAGTCTTCATGTAAACGATCCATAAAAACAGCAGCATTCCCCTTGATACGGCTTAATTTGACAGGCTTTGACTTCCCACTCTTTTACGTTCATGTTATCATATAGATTAGGATTTGGAAGGAATGGGGGCATTAGCGTTGTCAGATACGCAGAAAAACCGCACAAGTGTTGATATTTATGGGCAGCAGTATGTCATCGTCGGCCAGGAAAGCTCAGGCCATATCCGGCTTGTCGCTTCTATGGTTGATGAAAAGATGCGCGAAATAAGCTCCTTGAATCCTTCACTTGACAGCAGCAAGCTTGCCGTCCTGACGGCAGTCAATGCCGTTAATGATTATATTAAGATATTAGACCGCCTTGAACGGCTTGAAGATGAATTAAAAAGAGTAAAGGACTGAACAGGGTCATGTTGGATCTCGCCATTTTAATATTACTGGTTTTTGGATTTTTTATGGGATTAAAAAGGGGGTTTATCCTTCAGCTCATCCATTTAGCAGGCTTCATCGTTGCTTTTATTGCAGCAAATATGTACTATGATGACCTCGCTCCCAAGCTGAACCTTTGGGTGCCCTATCCGAATTTTGGAAGCGATTCTTCCCTTCAGCTGTTTTTCGACAATGCCAATATGGAGGATGCCTATTATCGCGCCATTGCTTTTGTCGTGATTTTTTTTGCTGTAAGGATCATTCTGCAGATCATCGGCAGCATGCTGGATTTTGTATCTTCACTGCCTGTGCTGAAGCAGCTCAATGTTTGGGCAGGCGGACTGCTCGGTTTTGCTGAAGTCTATCTTATCATTTTTATCTTGTTATACATAGGAGCACTGCTCCCTGTGGAAGCAGTCCAGCAGCCGATCGATGATTCAGGCACCGCAAAGTTCATCATAAACCATACACCTGCACTTTCGCAGCAGCTAAAGGAAATGTGGATTGAATATAAGGCTGCATAACTTCTCTTTGAGCAGAGAAGTTTTCTTTTTATAATGCTTTGTTAGTGGTAGATGCTGTTTTGGGGCTCATTCGTGTCAAACTCTGTTTCACTCGCCACTCAGCTGTGCTGATTCCCCAAAATCAACAGCGTGTTTAGCACAGTTTATTTAAAAAATCGTGATAGTAGGCTATGTTTGCTATTATACTTATATGCTCTCCTGGATGGAATGGGAGAATAATCGCTGTTTCAGGGTAAGGATAAGGAGAGAGAATGTTCTAAAGGCAGGTGCAGAAAATGAACCCAAATAAAAAAGATGTGGTAAGACTATTGGAGACAATAGCAGTATATATGGAATTGAAAGGTGAAAATCCGTTCAAGGTCGCGGCCTTCCGGAAGGCTGCAGGAGCCCTGGAAGCAAATGATGACAAGTTTTCAGAAATAAAGGATTTCACGAAGCTTTCCGGTATCGGTAAAGGGACGGCTGCGGTCATCGAGGAATATATCGAAGAAGGAACATCAACCGTGCTGAAGGAGCTGCAGGAAGAAGTGCCTGCAGGCCTTATCCCGCTGCTCCAGCTGCCGGGACTTGGCGGCAAGAAGATAGCGAAGCTCTATAAGGAGCTTGGGGTCGAGGACGCTGAAGACCTTGAGCAGGCATGCAGGGACGGCAGGGTTCAGGCGCTTGCAGGCTTCGGAAAGAAAACAGAGGAAAAGATCCTTGAAGCGCTTGCCAATGCAGGTAAAAGGCCGGACCGTCTCCCGGCTGCCTTTATGCTTCCGATTGCAGAGGATATTGAAGCAAGGCTTGCAGGGGTGGATTCGATCATCAGGTTCTCCAGGGCAGGCAGCCTGCGCAGGATGCGGGAAACAGTCAAGGACCTGGATTTTATCATTGCTTCGGATGATCCTTCATCAGTGAAAGAAGCCCTGCTAAGCCTTCCAGGCATTAAGGATGTCATTGCTGCAGGCGACACAAAGGTCTCGCTGACATTTGATCATCAGTATGATGTGTCTGCTGATTTCCGGATCGTATCACAGGATGAATTTGCGACAGCGCTTCATCATTTTACCGGCTCTAAGGACCATAATGTGCGGATGCGCCAGCTGGCAAAGGAACGCGGGGAAAAAATAAGTGAGTATGGTGTTGAGAATGCTGAAACGGGCGAAGTCCTTACTTTCAAGGATGAAGAAGCCTTTTATGCGCATTTCGGCCTCCCTTTCATCCCTCCGGAAATCCGCGAGGACGGCCGTGAGGTAGAAGATTTTAAGGCAGGCATGGAGCTCATTTCCCTGGAAGATATAAAGGGAGATCTTCATATGCACTCCACCTGGAGCGACGGTGCCCACACTATTGAAGAAATGGCAGAGGCATGCCGCAAAAGAGGCTATCAATATTTGGCCATCACTGATCATTCCCAGTACCTGAAGGTAGCAAATGGACTGACGCCGGAAAGACTGAGAAAGCAAATGGAAGAGATCAGGAGCTTGAATGAAAAATATGACGACATCAAAATCCTGACAGGGATCGAGATGGATATCCTTCCGGATGGGACGCTCGATTTTGAAGATGACTTGCTGGCAGAAGTTGATGTGGTCATCGCCTCGATCCATTCCTCCTTCAGCCAGCCAAAGGATAAAATAATGGAACGTCTGAAGACGGCCCTGATGAACGGCCATGTGGATATCATCGCCCACCCGACCGGCAGGCTGATCGGCCGGAGGGAAGGCTATCAGGTGGATATGGAGATGCTGATCGAGCTTGCCAGGGAGACAAATACTGCCCTGGAGCTGAATGCCAACCCGAACCGGCTTGATTTGGCAGCAGAACATTTAAGGAAGGCACAGGAGGCGGGAGTGAAGCTTGTCATCAATACAGATGCGCATAAGCTTGACACCCTCATCCATATGGAAATCGGTGCTGCAGCAGGGAGAAAGGCATGGCTGAGGAAGGAAAATGTGATAAATGCTTACAGCATGGAAGAACTTCTTTCCTTCCTTAAACGGAATGATTGATGATCCCTTTGTCAAAGGCGGAGAATTACAGCCGGACTTGAGGGCTTATATAGAGAAGGACTAGAAAGAAAAAGGGAGGAATTACTCCATGGATTCACGGGTGCTTAAGGTGCTTGAATTTAATAAAGTCAGGGAGCAGCTGCTTGAGCATGTGTCATCTTCGCTTGGACGCAGCAAAGCAGAAGTGCTCCTTCCTTCTGCCGATTACGAAGAAGTGGTGCGGCTGCAGGAGGAAACAGATGAAGCGGTTAAAGTGCTGCGGATAAAAGGCAATATTCCGCTTGGGGGCATTTTTGATATCCGTCCCCATGTAAAAAGATCAGTGATTGGAGGCATGCTGAGCCCCCAGGAACTGGTGCAGATTGCAAGCACAGTCCATGCAAGCAGACAGCTGAAGCGCTTTGTTGATGATTTTTCAAACGAAGAATCAGAACTGCCGATACTGACTGAGTATATGGATAGGGTAATCGTGCTGGCTGAGCTTGAAGAGGCCATCCGCATGGCAATCGATGAAAACGGCGAAATGCTGGATAGTGCGAGCGATGCCCTCCGGTCCATCAGAACACAGCTTCGCACAAGGGAGTCACGTGTGCGTGAGCGGCTGGAGAGCATGATCCGTTCTTCCAATGCGGCGAAAATGCTGTCAGATGCCATTATCACCATCCGGAATGACCGTTTTGTCATCCCGGTCAAACAGGAATACCGCGGCCATTACGGGGGAATCATCCATGATCAAAGTTCATCAGGGCAGACGCTGTTCATTGAACCGCAGGCAATCGTGCAGCTGAACAACGAGCTGCAGAGCATCAGGGTGAAGGAACAGCAGGAAATTGAGCGCATACTAGTTGAACTTTCCGGACGGGCGGCGGCCTATCAGCCTGAGCTCGATATGATCGTCGAGGTCCTGGCCGAGGTTGACTTTATGTTTGCAAAGGGAAGGTACAGCAGGAGGCTTAAAGCATCCAAGCCGGAAGTGAATAATGAGCGAAGGATCAATCTATTCAAGGCAAGGCATCCGCTGTTGCAGATAGATGAAGCGGTGGCTAACGATATTTCCTTAGGCAGGGACTACACAACCATTGTGATTACGGGACCGAATACCGGAGGAAAGACTGTAACGCTTAAGACTGTGGGGTTGTGTACGCTGATGGCCCAGGCAGGCCTGCAGATTCCTGCTCTGGATGGATCAGAGGTGTCTGTATTTGGGGCTGTCTATGCGGATATCGGGGATGAGCAGTCTATTGAACAAAGCTTGAGTACATTTTCTTCACATATGGTCAATATTGTTGATATTTTAGCCAAGGCTGATTTTGAAAGCCTTGTCCTTTTCGATGAGCTTGGAGCCGGGACAGATCCGCAGGAAGGGGCAGCCCTTGCTATTTCCATCCTTGATGAGGTATACAAAAGGGGCAGCCGCGTTATTGCGACGACCCATTATCCTGAACTGAAGGCTTACGGGTATAACAGGGAAGGAGTTATCAATGCCAGTGTCGAATTCGATATTGAGACGCTCAGCCCCACTTATAAACTCCTGATCGGGGTACCGGGCCGGAGCAATGCCTTTGAAATCTCCAGGCGCCTTGGCCTCGATAATTCTGTAATCGAATCTGCACGCTCCCATGTGAGCGAGGACAGCAGCCAGATCGAGAACATGATCGCGTCTCTTGAAGACAGCAGGCGCCAGGCGGAAAAAGAGCTGGAAGAGGCTCACGAGCTGCTGCGGGGCGCTGATATGCTCCATAAGGATATGCAGAAGCAGATGATGGAGTATTATGAGCAAAAGGACGAGATGCAGGAAAAGGCTGCCGCCAAAGCCGCTGACATTGTCGAGAAGGCGAAGGCGGAAGCAGAAGAGATCATCCGTGATCTCAGAAAGATGCGCATCGAAAAGCATGCTGAAGTGAAGGAGCATGAGCTGATCGACGCCCGGAAGAAGCTGGAGGATGCTGCACCGAAAGTCAGCAAAAGCAAAAAAGAGGCAAGAAAGTCTGACAAGCATGATTTTGCAGCCGGGGATGAAGTAAAGGTACTGACCTTTGGCCAAAAAGGGCATCTTCTGGAAAGAGCTTCAGAAGACGAGTGGCAGGTTCAGATCGGCATCCTGAAAATGAAGGTAAAAGAACGGGACCTGGAGTTTATTAAAAGTCCAAAGCCGAAGGAAACAAAGGCGATGGCCATCGTAAAAGGCAGGGACTCCCATGTAGGCCTTGAACTGGACCTGCGCGGTGAGCGGTATGAGGATGCGCTGATCAGAGTCGAGAAATATATTGATGATGCGCTATTGTCCAATTATCCCCGGGTCTCGATCATTCATGGAAAAGGGACAGGGGCTCTGCGCCAGGGAGTGCAGGAATACTTGAAGAACCACCGGTCTGTAAAGCGGATCCGTTTCGGGGAAGCGGGTGAAGGCGGATCAGGCGTAACCGTGGTGGAGTTCAAATGATGGGGAGAGTCTGAATGAACGGTTTTTGGGAAAATGAGTATATCCAGACAGCGGCATATTACAGCGTCGTCATTTTGTGCATGATTGTGTTTTTGGCCATTTTTGAACTTGTCACTAAATATAAAAACTGGGAAGAAATCAAAAAAGGCAATATTGCTGTAGCCATGGCAACAGGGGGGAAGATATTCGGGATCGCCAACATCTTCAGGCATTCCATTTCTCAGCATGATTCACTTTTCACCATGATCGGCTGGGGGGTCTTCGGGTTTTTCCTTTTGCTGGCAGGCTATTTCATTTATGAATTCCTGACCCCGAAGTTCAGGATCGATGAGGAAATCGAAAATAATAACAAGGCGGTCGGATTCATATCCATGGTCATTTCAATCGGATTGTCATATGTCATCGGGGCAGGCATCTAACAGGGAGCGGGAGAACTGTGGAAAAATTGGCGAAAATTCTTCTGGTGCTTTGCGGGCTATTTATAGTCATCGGAGCCGTGTATATATTTTTCATCGCATAAAGTTAGAGCCGCCGGCATATGGCGGCAAAAACTGCAGGCAAACCCTTAATGCGGGGCATGCCTGCAGTTTTTTTATTTTTCAGGAACCAAACAGCAGGTCCTTTGGCTCATACAGATTGTCATGATTATTTCCTTATACTATAATGAATGGGAACAGTTAGAATGTTCTAACAAATCATTTTTGAAGGAGGGAAAAAAATGACAGAAGAAAGGCCTTGGCTTCAAAGCTATCCGGAAGATATCCCCCCGACTTTGACATACACAGACGAACCGGTACAGCAGTATTTAAAAAGAGCAGCAGAGGAGTTTCCAACCAAAAGCGCCATTCACTTTATGGGCAGGGAATTTACGTTTAAGGAGGTGTATGAGCAGGCGCTCAAGCTTGCCTCCTATCTTCAGGGGCTGGGCATCGAAAAAGGGGACAGAGTGGCCATCATGCTTCCCAATACCCCGCAGTCAGTCATCAGCTACTATGGCATCCTGATAGCGGGCGGGGTGGTAGTCCAGACCAATCCGCTCTATATGGAAAGAGAAATTGAGTACCAGATGAAAGACTCCGGGGCAAAAGCCATCATTACACTTGATATTCTGTTTCCGCGTGTTTCAAAGGCTGTCCCAAAAACAGAGATCAAGCATATTATTGTAACCGCTGTCAAAGATGCTCTCCCTTTCCCGAAGAATCTTGTCTACCCGTATATCCAGAAAAAGCAATATGGCATTGTAGTTAATGTGAAGCATGAAGGAAATAACCACTTGCTGAAGGAAATATTGAAGCGTCCCATCGGCAGCCTGAAGGAGCATAGCTTCGACTATGAAGAAGATATCGCCCTTCTGCAATATACAGGCGGGACCACAGGATTCCCCAAAGGGGTCATGCTTACCCACAGGAATCTTGTCAGCAATGCTTCCATGTGCCAGGCATGGCTGTACAAATGCCGCCGCGGGGAAGAAATTGTACTTGGCCTGCTGCCGTTTTTTCATGTGTACGGCATGACCACCGTGATGATCCTTTCCATTATGCAGGCATATAAGATGGTCCTGCTGCCGAAATTTGATGCCGAGACAACTTTGAAAACCATCCAAAAGCAAAGGCCAACCCTGTTTCCTGGAGCGCCAACCATCTATATAGGGCTTCTCAACCATCCGGATCTTCAGAAATATGACCTGTCATCGATCGATTCCTGCATCAGCGGCTCAGCTCCCCTGCCGGTTGAAGTACAGCAGCGTTTTGAGGAAGTGACGGGAGGAAAGCTCGTTGAAGGCTACGGGCTGACAGAATCTTCGCCGGTCACCCATTCAAACTATCTATGGGACCGTCCGAGGGTTAAAGGAAGCATTGGTGTGCCATGGCCAGATACAGATGCTGCGGTGTTCTCAATGGAAAATGGCGAAAAGCTGCCTCCCGGGGAAGTCGGGGAAATAGCAGTAAAGGGCCCTCAAGTCATGAAAGGCTACTGGAACCGTCCGGAAGATACGGCCCAGACTTTAAGGGATGGCTGGCTCCTCACAGGTGATCTTGGGTATATGGACGAATCAGGCTATTTCTATGTTGTGGACCGCAAAAAAGATATGATCATTGCCGGCGGCTTCAATATTTACCCGCGTGAAATAGAAGAAGTCATCTATGAACATCCGGGCGTACAGGAAGTTGTGGCTGCAGGGATCCCTGACCCATACAGGGGGGAAACGGTCAAAGCCTATATAGTCATGAAAGAAGGGCATGAGGCATCCGAAGAAGAATTGAATGAATTTACGAGGAAACATCTTGCTGCCTACAAGGTTCCAAGGATTTATGAATTCAGGAGTGAGCTCCCGAAAACAGCCGTCGGAAAAATACTGCGCCGGGCTCTTGTAGAAGAAGAGAAAAAGAAATTGGAAGAAGAACAGAAAAAGCAAGCCTGATCATTTTTAAAATAGGGGATAATAGAGTAAAGTATAAACAAACAGATTCAGATCCTTCCTGAGGCCGGATCTCCATTCGGACTCTTTATTTTGAAAAATAGAGCTTGTCCGCCTCAGCGCCGGTAAGAAAATTTTATTATGACAAATTCTTGACAACTTTTGCTTGTAATACTATTATAAAAATATGAATGATGATTCATTCATTTTAGCACAAAGGAACAATCTGCATGACAGCATTATCCCTTTCTTTGCGCTTTTTGATAAATGGAACGGGGGAAAAATGTTGAAGAAGAATAAACCAAAATATATGCAAATTATTGAAGCTGCTGTAGTGGTTATAGCAGAAAACGGCTACCACCAGGCCCAGGTTTCGAAAATTGCGAGGCAGGCCGGGGTGGCTGACGGGACGATATACTTATATTTTAAGAATAAGGAAGATATCCTGATTTCACTTTTTGAAGAGAAAATGGGATCTTTTGTTGAAAAAATCGAACAGAATATTGCAGGAAATGACTCAGCCACAGAGAAATTATTAATGATGGTCGAAAATCATTTCAAGCTTTTATCTGAAGATCACCATCTGGCCATTGTCACCCAGCTTGAATTAAGGCAGTCCAATAAGGATTTGCGCTTAAAAATCAATGACGTGCTGAAAGGCTATTTGAAGGCGATCGATCAGATACTTGCATCAGGAATTGAAACCGGGGAATTTTCACCCTCGCTTGATATCAGGCTGGCCAGACAGATGATTTTTGGCACAATAGACGAAACTGTAACGACCTGGGTCATGAACGACCAAAAGTACAGCCTGACTGATCTGGCCCCTGCTGTCCATAAACTGCTTGTGCACGGCTGTTCCAGCCGTTAGGGCAGGCAGACTCTGATAATAAGAGTAAACCGACGATTATAGGAGGGTAAACATGGAGTATTTAACTTGGTCGCATCAGGATATGGTTGCCGAGATTGCAATCAGCCGGCCTCCTGCAAATGCACTTTCTTCCGGCGTGCTTAAAGAGCTTTCCGGTGTATTGGATGAAATTGAAGAAACTGACGAGGTCAGGGTGGTCCTCATCCATGGGGAAGGCCGTTTCTTCTCAGCGGGCGCTGACATCAAAGAATTTACAGAGGTAGAGTCCAGCGGCGACTTTTCTAAACTGGGCAAGTTCGGCCAGGATCTGTTCGAAAGGATGGAATCATTTCCGAAGCCGATTATTGCCGCCATTCACGGAGCTGCGCTTGGAGGGGGCCTCGAGCTTGCCATGGGCTGCCATTTCAGGCTTGTTTCCGAAACAGCCAAGCTGGGCCTTCCAGAGCTTCAGCTGGGTCTTGTCCCGGGCTTTGCCGGCACACAGCGGCTGCCAAGGCTGGTAGGATCTGCACGGGCAGCGGAAATGCTGTTCACAAGTGATCCGATCACAGGCATCCAGGCAGTCCAGTATGGCTTGGCCAACCATGCATTCCCTGAAGAAGAGCTGCTGGAGAATGCGTTTAATATGGCAAAGAAAATTGCCAGGAAGAGCCCGATCGCGCTGAAAGCGGCAATTGAGCTTCTCAGCCATTCCAAGCATGCTGAGTTTTATAATGGGGTAGAAAAAGAAGCGGAACTCTTTGGAAAAGTGTTCGCCTCTGAAGATGGGCAGGAAGGGATCTCGGCTTTCATTGAAAAAAGAGAGCCTGCTTTTAAAGGAAAATAACTGCTGCAAAGAGAGTGTTTCCCTCAGCTTCTTGGCTGGGGATTTACTCCGCCCTGAATTTTCCCAATCTTTTAAACTGATATTTTTTTCTAAAATGTAAACGCAAACAATTATTCGATTCATCTAACCTATCAATTTGGGAGGGAACATAATGAACATTTATGTCTTATTAAAAAGAACCTTTGATACCGAGGAGAAAATTTCCATTTCGGGCGGACAGATCAATGAAGATGGCGCAGAATTCATCATTAACCCGTACGATGAATATGCCGTCGAGGAAGCGATCCAGGTGAGGGATGAGCATGGCGGCGAAGTCACGGTCATTTCCGTAGGCACGGAGGAAGCTGAAAAGCAGCTCCGGACCGCACTTGCGATGGGAGCTGACAAAGCGGTACTGATCAACACGGAAGATGATGTGGAAGCTGGAGACCAGTTCACAACAGCCAAGATCCTGTCCGAATACTTAAAGGACAAAGAAGCCGATTTGATCCTGGCAGGAAATGTGGCCATTGACGGCGGCTCAGGCCAGGTTGGCCCCCGTGTCGCAGAGCTGCTGGATATCCCTTATATCACTACTATCACGAAACTGGACATCAGCGGTACAACAGCAACGATCGTCCGGGATGTTGAAGGTGATTCTGAAGTGATTGAAACAAGCCTTCCTCTTCTAGCTACAGCTCAGCAGGGCTTGAATGAACCGAGATATCCTTCTCTGCCGGGAATCATGAAGGCGAAGAAAAAGCCGCTTGAGGAGCTTGAGCTGGATGATCTTGACCTTGAAGAAGATGATGTAGAGGCGAAGACAAAGACGATCGAAATATATCTCCCTCCGAAGAAGGAAGCCGGTAAAGTGCTGGAAGGCGACCTTGAAGACCAGGTCAAAGAGCTTGTCAGCCTTCTTCACACTGAAGCGAAAGTCATTTAATTCATTGATACAGAATAAATACTCAGGAGGTACACAAAATGGCTAGAAAAGTATTGGTATTGGGCGAAGTCAGGGACGGATCATTGCGGAATGTATCGTTCGAAGCGATTGCAGCTGCCAAAATTGCATCTGAAGGAGGCGAGGTTGTCGGCGTTCTGATTGGGGATTCAGTCAGCGCACTGGGAGCAGAGCTGATCCAGTACGGTGCAGACAGGGTTGTTACTGTGGAGGACGAAAAGCTGAAGCAATATAGTTCAGACGGCTTTTCACAGGCACTCCTGGCTGTGGTGGATTCTGAAGGTCCGGAAGGGATCGTGTGCGGACATACAGCGCTTGGGAAAGACCTGTCGCCGAGGATTGCGGCAAAGCTTGAATCCGGCCTCATCTCTGATGCAGTCAGCGTTGAAGAAAGCGGCGGAAATATCGTATTCACACGCCCGATTTATTCAGGCAAAGCTTTTGAAAAGAAGATCATCACAGACGGGCTGATCTTTGCAACGATCAGGCCAAATAATATCGCACCGCTTGAAAAGGATGAGTCACGCACTGGGGATACAGCTTCACTTTCTGTTGAAATCAAAGACCTGCGCACCATCATTAAAGAAGTGGTAAGAAAAGCTTCTGAAGGGGTGGACCTCTCTGAAGCGAAAGTAATTGTAGCAGGAGGCCGCGGCGTCAAGAGTGAAGACGGCTTCGGGCCGCTGAAGGAGCTTGCAGATCTTCTTGGAGGAGCGGTCGGGGCTTCCCGCGGTGCCTGTGATGCAGAGTACTGTGATTATTCACTTCAGATCGGCCAGACTGGAAAAGTTGTTACACCGGATCTTTATATCGCATGCGGCATCTCCGGCGCCATCCAGCATTTAGCCGGGATGTCCAATTCAAAGGTGATTGTAGCCATCAATAAAGATCCTGAAGCAAATATCTTCAAAGTGGCAGACTACGGGATCGTCGGAGACTTGTTTGAAGTGCTCCCGCTGCTGACCGAGGAATTCAGAAAGGTAGTTGTAAACGCATAATGAGGGGAGCGGCACGAGCCGCTCTTTCTCTTTTGGCCCTGGTTTAATTCTGGGTCAAACCATGAATATAACAGTGTTAAAAGGGTATATTACGGACGAAACAGATTATTAGCTTCGTCAGGGAAACGGTGATATACTGTCATTAGAATTCGAGCTGGCGGTTTGATTGGGCAGCCAGGCATAGATATGCTGCCCGGGAAAACTGTATTGTTCAATCTGAATCCAGACGGGACTTCCCGGCAAACTCTATACTTTTTAGGAGGCATATATTATGGCAATTACAAATGCGACTGATCAAACTTTTGCAACAGAAACTGGCTCTGGCCTGGTTCTTGCTGACTTCTGGGCACCATGGTGCGGACCATGCAAAATGATTGCACCTGTGCTTGAAGAGCTTGACAGCGAAATGAGCGACAAAGTGAAAATCGTCAAGATCGATGTAGATGAAAATCAGGAAACAGCAGGCAAGTTCGGTGTCATGAGCATTCCTACACTGCTGGTCCTTAAAGATGGCGAAGTCGTTGACAAAGTGGTCGGCTTCCAGCCAAAAGAAGCTCTTTCAGAACTTCTTTCAAAACACGCGTAAACATTGAAGATGGCCCCGGTTCTAAGAGCCGGGGTTTTGTTATGTATAATATTGCCTTATGTCTCCTGATGCCAGGCTGGAAGTTTTCATAAAAAAAGAAAATATTGACGCAGTCCTGTGGAATTTTTATAATAGTAATCTTGCCCTCCTTTCCTTTATTGCTTTTTTCCTTTTGTAATTTTTATTAAAATGGAAGGGCGGCATCTAAATTGTAACGCAATGCGTGTATATAGATTGATTTTGCACCGGGGGTGAAAATATGAACGAAAGAATCAAGAATAAGCTGATGCTGCTGCCGGACCAGCCAGGCTGCTACCTTATGAAGGACAGGCAGGATACCGTGATTTACGTTGGGAAAGCAAAGGTACTGAAGAACCGAGTCCGCTCTTACTTTACCGGTTCACATGACGGCAAAACGCTCCGCCTTGTAAATGAAATTGAGGATTTCGAATATATTGTCACATCATCAGATATGGAAGCCCTCATTCTTGAAATGAACCTGATCAAAAAGTATGATCCAAAATACAATGTCATGCTGAAGGACGACAAAAGCTACCCGTTCATCAAGCTGACAGCTGAACGCCATCCAAGGCTGATCACAACCCGGAATGTCAAAAAAGACAAAGGGAAGTACTTTGGGCCATATCCGAATGTCCAGGCGGCGAATGAAACAAAAAAGCTGCTTGACCGGATCTATCCGCTCAGGAAGTGCTCGACCCTGCCTGACAGGGTCTGCCTGTACTATCATATGGGCCAGTGCCTGGCGCCCTGCGTCAAGCCGGTCAGCGAAAAGCAGTATAAAGATATTGTCGATGAGATTGCACGATTTTTGAACGGCGGCTACAAAGACATCAAGAAAGAGCTTACAGTCAAAATGACGGCAGCAGCAGAGGAACTGGATTTTGAAAGGGCGAAGGAACTGAGGGACCAGATCGCCCATATTGAAGCGACGATGGAAAAACAGAAAATGACATCGACCGATTTTACTGACCGCGATGTATTCGGCTTTGCCGTCGATAAGGGCTGGATGTGCGTCCAGGTCTTTTTTATCAGACAGGGGAAGCTGATTGAAAGAGATGTTTCGCTGTTCCCGGTTTACGGGGAGCCTGAGGAAGAAATGCTTACCTTCATGGGCCAGTTCTATACAAAGGCAAACCATTTTAAACCGCGTGAAATTCTGGTGCCGGATACGGTCAATGAAGAAATGGCAGAAAAGCTCCTGGAAGTAAAGGTGCTCAAACCGCAGCGCGGCCAGAAGAAAGATCTGGTCAAGCTGGCGGGGAAAAATGCCAGGATTGCCCTCCAGGAGAAGTTCTCCCTTATAGAACGGGATGAGGAACGGACGATCAAAGCGGTTGAAAATCTTGGCAGGCAGCTGGGCATTTATACGCCGCACCGCATTGAAGCTTTTGATAACTCGAATATCCAGGGCACTGACCCGGTTTCTGCCATGATTGTATTCATAGACGGCAAACCGGAAAAGCGCGAATACAGGAAATATAAGATCAAGACAGTCAAGGGACCGGATGATTATGAATCCATGCGCGAGGCTGTCCGGAGGCGGTACACCAGGGTGCTTAAAGAAGGTCTGCCCATTCCGGATCTTATTATTGTCGACGGCGGGAAAGGCCATATTGAATCGGTCAGGGATGTACTTGAAAATGAGCTCGGGCTTGATATCCCGATATCCGGCCTTGCCAAGGATGAGAAGCACAGGACTTCCCAGCTCTTGTATGGGAATCCGCTGGAAATCATACCGCTTGAGCGGAACAGCCAGGAGTTTTATCTGCTTCAGCGCATCCAGGATGAAGTCCACCGCTTCGCCATCACCTTCCACCGGCAGCTCCGCGGAAAAAGCGCCTTCCAGTCATTGTTGGATGACATTCCCGGAATTGGCGAGAAGAGAAAGAAGCTGCTTTTGAAAACCTTCGGATCCGTAAAGAAAATGAAAGAAGCCGGCTTGGATGAATTTACAGCTATCGGAATTCCGGCTAATGTCGCACAGGAATTAAAAAATAAATTATCTGAATAGCATTGATATAAAAAAAACGCTATGATATAATGATTTCAACTTTATAGCAATATCACTTTATAGCATTAAAGTGAAGGTAGAGGTGCAAACTTCATCAGTAAAAGCTTGGAGAAAGATGAGTTTCCGTGAAAAGCTTTGAAAGGGAATGTTTGCCGAAGAAAAGGAAGTCTCATTTCTTTCTTTTCTGGTCCTGTATTGAATAAATACTGGATTGTCAAGACAGCGCCGTCTTGGAGAGCTATCTCACTGTGTGGGCATATTTTATATGTATTTAAAACACAGCAATGGGATGGTTATTCTCATTGCTTTTTTGTGTTCAAATCAGCAATGGATAACCTCTCTTTTACATGTCAGGCGGCCGGAAAAACGATATCCAGATGAAAGAAGGAGAAACGATGGGATTAATTGTCCAGAAATTCGGAGGGACTTCTGTTGGCAGCACAGAAAGAATCATGAATGCAGCAGAGCGCGCAATTGAAGAAAAAGAGAGAGGCAATGACGTAGTCGTTGTTGTATCTGCAATGGGGAAAACGACTGACCAGCTTGTAGGCCTGGCCAGGGAAATTTCTGCTTCGCCCAGCAAGCGTGAAATGGATATGCTCCTTACAACAGGTGAACAGGTGACAATCAGCCTTTTGAGCATGGCTTTGAACGAAAAAGGCTATGAAAGCATCTCCTTCACTGGATGGCAGGCAGGAATAGAAACTGAGGCTGTGCATGGGAACGCAAGGATTGTACATATAGATCCGGAGAAAATCCAAAATCAGCTTAATCAAGGAAAGATCGTCGTGGTTGCCGGATTCCAGGGAGTAACAGAAGATGGGAGCATTTCCACCCTTGGACGCGGCGGCTCAGATACAACGGCAGTGGCGCTGGCAGCAGTGCTGAAAGCGGATAAGTGCGATATTTATACAGATGTGACAGGCGTCTATACGACTGACCCGCGCTATGTAAAAGGAGCAAGGAAGCTGCAGTCCCTGTCATATGACGAAATGCTAGAGCTTGCGAATCTCGGCGCAGGTGTGCTTCATCCGAGGGCAGTGGAATTTGCCAAGAATTATGAAGTGCCGCTTGAAGTCAGATCAAGCACTGAAAGGGAAAGAGGAACGATCATTGAGGAGGAGCCAACGATGGAAGAAAATTTAGTTGTACGGGGAGTAGCTTTTGAAAATGCGATCACCAAGGTAGCAATCCTTGGGCTGGAGGACAGCCTGAAGGGCCTGTCCACTGTCTTCACGACACTTGCTGCGCATCACATCAATGTTGACATCATTATTCAGAGTGTTGCTGAAGGACAAACAGGAAGCCTGTCTTTTTCAATTAAAAATGATGATCTGGAAGAAACGCTTAAGGTTCTGGAGAACAATCGGGATACACTGAAATATGACCGGATTGAATCAGAATCAGGACTTGCAAAAGTGTCTATTGTCGGTTCGGGAATGGTGTCGAATCCTGGGGTGGCAGCGGAGATGTTCGAAGTGCTTTCTTCAAATGGGATCCAGGTCAAGATGGTCAGCACTTCAGAGATCAAGGTGTCAACGGTCATCAGTGACAGCTCTATGGTCAAAGCGGTGGAAGCCCTCCACGAAGCGTTCGAACTGTCAGGCACTCCGGCAAAGAGCGTGTAAATCAAAAAAGATGGCAGAGGCGCCGGGCTGGATGCATCGGGGAAGGATCTCCTCCCGGATGCGCGCCGCGCTTCGTGCCATCCCTTCTTTTATGCTTACAGCAGCTTATCCATTATAGCGGGCTGATGCGGTCTTTTTTATCCCACTTCACTGTGAAAAGGACAAGGCCGCCCCTTTTTTTGGGATGCTCAAAGGCTTCAGAGAGCAGTTCTTTCTGGGATTCCAGCTGCTGTGCAAGAAAACCAGCTTCGAGCTGAAAAGTGCAATCTGGATTTTCCTTAAAGCGCCTGGCGAACAATGGGCTTGAAAGCTGGAGCTCCATTTCGCTCCTTTTTTCTTCTTTTACAGCAAGATTTCCCCATCCGGCGTTTTCAAAAAACTCAATGACTGCTTCCATCGATTCAAGCGGGTATTTCCTTGCCAGCCTTTTGCCGGCCCAATAAAGTATTTCGGCTGCATCCTTGCCGAGCATATCGGTAAGAATCTCTTCCCGGATCAATTCATAGCCGAAAGCAGGGACGGTTTCCGGCCCGTGCTCAGCCTTTGTTTCTGCAGATGTCATATTGCTCAATCGTCTCCCCTCTTTCTATGATTCTATTATATACAATCCAGATAAAAATAAAGCACTGATTCAAGAAAAAACAGCTTCAGTCCTATAAGAAAAAAATGCTATTTCAATATATTCTCCTATACATAAGGAATCATAGCCAAATAGAGGATTTTCGTTCTTTATATAATATCAATATATTTTAAAAATTTTATTTATATCATATATTTTATGTATCCGTTTTCTTGACGCTCTATTCCGATGGGAGTAAAATGGACATGTCACTTAATTGTAAGAAAATGAATAATTAACATTTTCTCGATGATGGAAAGGACCTGTTTTCCAGAAATAATATTTTCATAGAAAAGGCCTTTCATCATTTCTTCAAAATTCAGGGGGGGTAAATCAATGGCAGGTAATCGGGAGTTTTTCAATCGCAGACTGCATTCATTACTTGGGGTCATTCCAGTTGGGCTGTTTCTTGTTCAGCACCTTGTAGTGAACCATTTTGCAACAGGAGGAGAAGAGTCGTTTAACAAGGCAGCACACTTTATGGAGCAGCTTCCATTCAGATATGTCTTAGAAACGGTAGTCATCTTCCTGCCTTTGCTGTTCCACGCGATCTATGGCCTTTATATTGCTTTTACTGCTAAGAATAATGCTGGCAGATTCGGATTTTTCCGCAACTGGATGTTCCTTCTCCAGCGTGTTTCCGGTGTAGTGACGCTTATTTTCATTACCTGGCATGTGTGGGAGACAAGGGTTGCTGCCGCTTTTGGCGCAGATGTCAACTTCCAGATGATGGAGAATATTTTGTCGAATCCGTTTATGTTCTGGTTCTACATTGTCGGCGTTATTTCTACAATATTCCACTTTGCAAACGGTTTGTGGTCTTTCGCAGTAAGCTGGGGAATCACCGTTACTCCTCGTTCACAGCTGATTTCCACTTATGTTACAATCGCAATTTTCATTGCCCTTTCCATCGTTGGGATCCGCGCAATCACGGCATTTGTTTAAGAGTTTCAGAGTGCTTAAATCTTGTAATTTTCAGCATAGCGCAGGGGAAAATGCGCTTAGGCTTAGTTTGAAATAGAGCTGTACTAGTATTGAGGGAGTGAGCCATGATGAGTAAAGGAAAAGTAATCGTTGTCGGCGGCGGACTGGCC
Organism: Cytobacillus sp. T106; assembly: GCF_040492155.1. Taxonomy (NCBI): domain Bacteria; kingdom Bacillati; phylum Bacillota; class Bacilli; order Caryophanales; family Bacillaceae; genus Cytobacillus; species Cytobacillus sp. T106. The sequence continues at coordinate 228,671 of NZ_JBEUMK010000001.1, forward strand.
GGCTTGATGGCAACAATTAAAGTAGCAGAATCAGGGACTCCGGTTGAATTATTTTCTCTTGTCCCGGTTAAACGTTCTCACTCTGTTTGTGCCCAGGGCGGTATTAATGGAGCGGTCAACACAAAGGGTGAAGGGGATTCACCTTGGGAGCATTTCGATGATACGGTTTACGGGGGAGATTTCCTTGCCAATCAGCCGCCTGTAAAGGCCATGACTGAAGCAGCGCCGGGAATCATCCATTTATTGGACCGCATGGGCGTCATGTTCAACCGTACACCGGAAGGACTGCTGGACTTCAGGCGCTTCGGCGGAACCCAGCATCACCGTACAGCATTTGCAGGCGCCACGACCGGCCAGCAGCTTTTGTACGCATTGGATGAGCAGGTGCGCCGCCATGAGGTGGCTGGCCTTGTAACAAAATATGAAGGCTGGGAGTTCCTTGGCTCTGTCGTCGATGATGAAGGCATTTGCCGCGGGGTAATTGCTCAAAATCTCACATCCATGGAGATTAAATCGTTCTCAGGGGATGCCGTGATCATGGCAACCGGAGGCCCGGGCATCATCTTCGGAAAATCAACCAACTCTGTCATCAACACAGGGTCTGCTGCATCGATCGTATATCAGCAGGGAGCATATTATGCAAACGGCGAATTCATCCAGATCCACCCGACAGCCATCCCGGGGGATGACAAACTGCGCCTGATGAGTGAATCAGCACGCGGTGAGGGCGGCCGTGTATGGACCTATAAAGATGGGAAGCCATGGTACTTCCTGGAGGAGAAATATCCTGCCTACGGAAACCTGGTGCCGCGTGATATCGCCACACGTGAAATCTTCGATGTCTGCGTCAATCAGAAGCTTGGCATCAATGGCGAGAACATGGTTTATCTTGACCTGTCCCATAAAGATCCTAAAGAGCTTGACATCAAGCTAGGCGGAATCATTGAAATCTATGAAAAATTCATGGGGGATGACCCTCGCAAGGTACCTATGAAAATTTTCCCTGCCGTACACTATTCGATGGGCGGACTGTGGGTAGATTATGATCAGATGACGAATATCCCAGGTTTATTTGCAGCAGGGGAGTGCGATTATTCCCAGCATGGTGCAAACCGCCTGGGCGCCAACTCCCTTCTGTCTGCCATCTACGGCGGAATGGTTGCAGGTCCGAAAGCACTCGAATATATCGCCGGCCTTGAAAAGAGTGCAGAAGATGTTTCGTCTTCCGTTTTCGACAGGTATGTCAGACAGGAAGAAGAAAAATGGAGCAGCATCATGTCCCTTAATGGAACAGAGAATGCATATGTTCTCCATAAAGAGCTGGGCGAATGGATGACAGATAATGTAACGGTTGTCCGCCATAATGATAAGCTATTGAAAACTGATGAAAAAATCGTAGAATTGCTTGAACGCTATAAAAATATCAATATCAATGACACAGCAAAATGGAGCAATCAGGGAGCTGTCTTCACACGCCAGCTTCAAAACATGCTGCAGCTTGCCAGGGTCATCACAATTGGTGCCTATAACCGGAATGAAAGCCGCGGGGCTCACTATAAGCCTGAATTTCCTGACCGTAATGATGATGAGTTCCTGAAGACGACCATGGCAAAGTTCGCTGGTCCTGATTCAGCGCCACAATTCCATTACGAGGAAGTAGATACAGGCCTGATCACGCCTCGTAAACGTGATTACACGAAGAAGAAAGGGGGAAAATAAACGATGTCTGAAAACAAAACGGTTACATTTCAAATCACCCGGCAGGACTCGCCTGATTCAGCCCCTTATCAAGAAGAGTTCAAACTGGCTTACCGCCCGAATATGAACGTTATCTCAGCACTGATGGAAATCCGCCGTAATCCGGTTAATTCCAAAGGGGAGAGCACGACGCCGATTGCATGGGACATGAACTGTCTTGAAGAAGTATGCGGCGCCTGCTCAATGATCATAAACGGCAAGCCGCGCCAATCCTGTACTGCGCTTGTCGACAAGCTCGAGCAGCCGATCAGGCTTGAGCCGATGCGTACATTCCCTGTCGTCCGCGACCTTCAGGTAGACAGAAGCCGCATGTTCGACTCCCTGAAAAAGGTGAAAGCATGGATTCCGATTGACGGAACATACGATCTTGGACCTGGACCGCGCATGCCTGAGAAGAAGCGCCAATGGGCTTATGAGCTGTCCAAGTGCATGACTTGCGGCGTTTGCCTTGAGGCCTGCCCGAATGTGAACAGCAAAGCCGATTTCATCGGTCCTGCCCCGTTATCACAGGTGCGCTTGTTCAACGCCCATCCAACTGGTGAGATGAATAAATCCGAACGCCTGGAGCAGATCATGGGCGATGGCGGACTGGCGAATTGCGGAAATTCCCAGAACTGCGTTCAGTCCTGCCCGAAAGGCATCCCTTTGACTACCTCAATCGCAGCATTGAACCGGGATACAACAATCCAGTCATTCAGAAGCTTCTTCGGAAGCGATCAGGCTTAATAGAACAGACCCCCTTTCAGGCTGAAAGGGGGTTTTTGTGCATTTGATGTTTCCAAATCCGGTGAAAGAAATTATAATAATATAAAACGACTGAATGTTCATTCATTATTGGAGGCGCGTCATGAGTAAAATGAATTATGTTGATGACTTTGCGGCTTGGGAGGAAAGCTTTGTGTTTTCCCATCCTGTCAAGGTCCGGTTTTCAGAAACAGATATGTTTGGCCATTTGAATAACACAGTTCCCTTCACATATTTTGAGGAAGCAAGAATAGAGTTTTTCAAGAGCATCGGCTTCATGCAGGAATGGGTGAAGCCTGGGAACGAAACGATTCCTGTTGTAGCCGATCTGCAGTGCGATTTCCTGAAGCAGGTATTTTTCGATGAAAGCCTCAGCATCCATGTAAAAGCAGAAAGCATTGGGCGGTCTTCAGCAGATCTTCATTATATGGCAAAACGGAAAGATGGAGCAGTCTGCTTTGCGGGCAGGGGGACAATCGTGCAAATTTCCAGGAAAACAGGAAAAGGCGTACCCTGGACCGAGGGAATGAGGAATCTTCTTACAGCCGGAAAAACCATCCACGCTTAAGCCGCAGGAGCAGTTCTTTCACACCTGCTCCTGCAGCTGCATATAATTGGGGGAGCAGGTGTATGGAGCATGAATCATAAATCATGTGGCTGTATGGCGCGGACCCCCAACTAAACCAGGCAATAGCCCTTTTAGAAAAAATAATCTCTCCTTCCAGTAAATGCAGTCACTCCGCCAGTACAGATTACATATGATATGGTGACTAAATATATACCCATCCCGCGGTTCATAGCTGGCGAAGGCAAGGAGGGTTACAATACTTGAAGGAGAACGAATATACTCACAAGCCGTTACTCACCAAACGTGAAAGAGAAGTATTCGAGCTATTAGTTCAAGACAAGACAACGAAAGAAATCGCTGGTGAACTATTTATTAGCGAAAAGACGGTTCGCAACCATATTTCAAATGCTATGCAAAAGCTTGGCGTTAAGGGGCGTTCTCAAGCCGTTGTAGAGCTCCTTCGAATGGGAGAGCTAGAACTTTGATTATGGCCGGCAATCTTGGATAAGGTTGCCGGTTATCATATTTTATAGGGCAGTTTTGCAGGGGAGAGCCTGCCGGCAGGACGTGCAGTCTGCAGAATTGACGCATTTTTTGCATTGCCTGGATTTCCATCTTGAAAATTGGATGAAAAAAGTAGACAATAAAGCAAAGAACTGCAATCTTTCCGCCTGCATAAAGACTGGAATTGCTTAAATGGGAGTTGTATGGGATGACGCATGGAAATAATAAAGACATAAAAGAAACGATTGATATTGTTGCAGATATTGAGAAAGACCTTCGCTACATATCCGGCATCATTAAGCAAAAAGGCCGGGAAATATTAAGCAATTATACAATTACGCCCCCACAGTTTGTTGCCCTGCAGTGGCTGCACGAGGAAGGGGACATGACAATCGGCGAGCTTTCTAATAAAATGTATTTAGCCTTCAGTACAACGACAGACCTTGTGGACAGAATGGAAAAAAACGAGCTCGTCCAGAGAGTGAAGGACCCGAATGACAGGCGGGTCGTCCGCATCCATCTGCTGCCGGAGGGAGAGCGGATCATCGAAGAGGTTATCGTGAAGAGGCAGATCTACTTGCGCGAGGTTCTCAAGAATTTCTCCAAGGATGAAGTAACCGTACTGAAGAACAACTTAACGCAATTACACCAAGATATGCGCGAAAAATGAGGCGGTATGTTTGAAGCAACCAATTGGGATCATTGATTCAGGGGTCGGCGGTTTGACAGTGGCAAAAGAAGTCATGAGGCAGCTGCCGAATGAGAATATCGTTTATTTGGGAGATACTGCCCGGTGCCCCTACGGGCCGAGGACGGCTGAAGAAGTAAGGCGGTTTACATGGCAGATGACTGAGTTTTTATTGACTCAGGATATCAAAATGCTTGTGATTGCCTGTAATACGGCAACTGCGGTCGTGCTTGAGGAAATACAGGAAAAGCTCCCCATTCCTGTCCTTGGGGTCATCTATCCCGGGGCAAGGGCGGCTTTAAAGGTATCCAAAAGCAATAAGATCGGAATCATCGGCACGATCGGCACGGTCAACAGCAAAGCCTATGAAAAGGCCCTTAAGCAAATCAACCGGAAGGTATGTGTGAAACCTTTGGCCTGCCCGAAATTTGTCCCGCTTGTGGAAAGCGGGGAATATGGGAGTGCTGTAGCCAAGAAAATTGTTGCTGAAACCTTGAAGCCTTTAAGGAACAAGGATCTTGATACACTGATCCTTGGGTGTACGCACTACCCGCTGCTTGAACCCTTGATTAAAAATATCATGGGGCCGGGTGTGAAAGTGATCAGCTCAGGTGAAGAGACCGCAAGGGAAGTCAGCACCATACTGGACTACCGGGGATTGCTCAATCAAAGTGCGGACGAGCCTGTCCATAAATATTTTGCGACAGGATCCATAAGCATTTTTACGAAGATTGCGGGCCAATGGCTGCAAAGGCCGATTGACCATATTGAAAAAATAAAGCTGGAAGCATAGCCTCCTTATTGGGGGCTTTTGCTGTTCGATTTTTTAAAAAGTCAGGCTGTGTTATTGTACCTTGTTGATTTTGGGCTCATTTCAGAACAGCTGAAATGAGCCCAAAATCAACAGCAATGTTTAACAATGCCAAAAGTTAATAGCAGAAATAAAGGCATAAGGCTTCCGAAAATGGTACAATTCTAGTATCTCTAAAAGAAAAAGGTGATGATATTGATAGAACAAGCGGAAAAGCTGCTTAAGCAATATTTCGGCTATTCCACCTTCCGTAATGGCCAAAAAGAAATCATTCAGAATGTCATGAATGGCCGCCATACTCTTGGCATCCTCCCGACAGGAGGAGGAAAATCCCTCTCATTTCAAATTCCCGCACTCGCGATGCCTGGCACCGCCATCGTCATTTCCCCGCTCATTTCTTTAATGAAGGACCAAGTAGACGCATTGCTTGCAGCAGGCGTGTCCGCCACTTTCATAAACAGCAGCCTCACTCAGCAGGAGCTGATGGAAAGGACCTCAGGGATCCGGAATGGAGAGTATAAGCTGGTTTATGCTGCGCCGGAGCGTTTTGATTCCACTGGATTCATCCATCTGCTGAATTCCATCGATATTTCGATGATTGTATTCGATGAAGCACATTGTATCTCCCAATGGGGCCACGATTTCAGGCCGAGCTACCGCTCCATTATTCCTGCGCTCGGGCAGTTGAACGGCAGGCCGATCCTTGTCGGGCTCACCGCAACTGCGACAGAGGATGTGGCCAATGATATCTGCGGGCTGCTGCAGATCAGGGACGAAGATATATTCATTACCGGGTTCGCGAGGGAAAACCTTGCTTTTAAAGTGGCCAAAGGCGTCAACAAGAGAGAATTCATTGCAAGTTATATCCGTAAGCATCAAGGACAGCCGGGTATTATTTACACCTCGAGCCGCAAGGAAACCGATCAGCTGCAGCAATTTTTGCAGGGGAAAAACATCCCGGCTTCACGCTACCATGCCGGCATGAATGAGGAAGACAGGAAAACAGCCCAGAATGATTTCGTCCATGACCAGACAGACATCATGGTGGCCACCAATGCGTTTGGCATGGGGATTGATAAATCAAATGTCCGTTTTGTTATCCATTACAGCCTGCCGAAGAATATTGAGGCCTATTATCAGGAAGCCGGCAGGGCCGGGCGTGACGGGGAGGAGAGTGAATGCATCCTTCTTTTTGCCCAGCAGGATATCCAGCTGCAGAAGTTCCTGATCGAGGAAACCGGCCTTGACAGCCGGAACAGGGAGCTTGAATTCAGCAAGCTGAACCGGATGGTGAACTATTGCCATACAGAGCAATGCCTTCAATCCTACATCATTGAGTACTTCGACCATGGAAGCGATGAAAGCCGCTGCGGAAAATGCAGCAATTGCATGGATGACAGAGAGAAGATTGATATTACGCTTGAAGCACAGATGATTTTCTCATGTATAAAGCGCATGGGTGAGCGCTTTGGCGTGAGTCTGACAGCGCAGGTGCTGAAAGGTTCCAATAATAAAAGAATCCGTGATATGAAATTCAATGAGTTGTCTACCTATGGATTGATGCGAAATCGTGCAGAAAAAGAAATTGCTGCTGTTATTAACTATCTGCTTGCTGAAGGTTTTCTCAGCCTGACAGACGGGAAGTATCCGGTGATCATGCTGACATCAAGGGTCCAAGGGGTTCTTAAGGGACAGGAAACGATCATGATGCGCAAAACAAAGGCAATCGAACAGAAGCCCGAAGCTGAAGGGGATCATGACCTGTTTGAACGGCTGCGTGCATTGCGGAAGCAGGTGGCTGAACAGGGGAAAATCCCGCCATATGTTGTTTTCCCTGATAGCACATTGCGCGAAATGAGCAAGTATTACCCGGCTGATGGAGAGTCTATGCTGCAGATCAAAGGCGTCGGGCAGATGAAGTATGATAAATACGGCAGCATGTTCGCTGAGGAAATCAAATTATATATGCAGGAGAACAATATTGAACCGCCGTCTGCCCTCCCCCCGAAAGAGGAAAAACAGGCGGACAGGCTCAAGGTTGATGAGGAGCCAAGCTATATGGTTTCCTACAAGCACTATATGGAGGGGATGGGCATAAAAGAGATTGCCAAGCAGCGCGGCTTTTCTTTAGTGACCGTCCAGAACCATGTCCTCCGGGCAGTGACTGAAGGGAATCCTTTCAACTGGTCTGAGCTGTTTGATGAGGAAACAGAGCAGAAGATCATGTCGGCAGCCGTGGAAAGCGGAGATACAAAGCTTAAGCCCATAAAAGAGCTCCTCGGGGATGAAATCGACTATTTTACAATCAAAGCAGTACTGATTAAAAATGAAGCAGCCGTCACATCATGAATATGGTAAAACAAGCAGGCCTTTACAGGGACTGCTTGTTTGGATTGGGCAGAAAGCGGCGCATGGGCATGGCGCTGGATTTGGAGTTCCTAGTCGCGTTCCTTAATAGAACTAGCGCCCTCCACATTTCAGTTGTCCTATTTTTTTTTCTCTCACGGGTCTATTTTTCCGGAAGGCTCGTATATATGTAGTACAAACTGTTCTGGGAGGGATTCAATATGTCTATAAATAAAAAGACAACAATGGTTTCAGCCGTACTGGCTTCTTCTGTGCTTTTATCCGGATGCGGGCTGTTCGGGATCGGGGAAAAAGAAAAGATCGATCCTCCGAAAGAGGTCAGCTATACAGAGGATGAAACAGCTGTTGAGGAAACAGCTGGAACTGAGGCAGAGCAGTCAGGTGAAGAGGCAGAGGTGGAGGGGTCTGTCCAGACCGAATTATATCTGGTTGATAAAAATGGCTATGTAGTTCCGCAGACGCTAACTCTGCCGAAAACAGAGTCTGTTGCTACACAGGCGCTGGAATATCTCGTGCAGAACGGGCCAGTTACCGATATGCTGCCGAATGACTTCAGGGCCGTCCTTCCTGCAGATACGAAAATAAGCGTAAACGTGAAGGATAAGGTGGCTACCGTTGATTTCTCGAAAGAGTTCGGGGACTATCAGGCCGAGGATGAAGAAAAAATTCTTGAATCTATTACCTGGACCCTCACACAATTCGATTCGATCGAGAAAGTAAAGCTCCAGATGAATGGCCATGCTCTGACAGAAATGCCTGTAAACGGGACGCCGATCAGCGAAACCCTGTCCAGGTCAAAGGGCATCAATATGGACACGTCCGATGCAGTGGATATTTCTAATACAAAATCCCTGACGGTTTATTATCTGGGCGGTGAAGAAGGCGCCTACTATTATGTTCCTGTGACAAAGCGCATCAGCGCACAGGAAGACAATCAGGTTGAAGCGGTAGTGAAGGAGCTTGTCAAAGGCCCTAGCTTCACATCCAATTTGTTTACAGACTTTATGCCGGAGGTTGAGCTGCTCGGCGACCCTAAGATCGAAAACGGTCTGGCAACATTGGATTTCAATGAATCCGTTTATGGCAGCTTTGAAGAAAAAATCATTTCCCAGCACCTGCTTAATTCATTAGTACTGTCCCTGACTGAACAAAAGGGCATTGAAAGTGTAGCAGTCACTGTAAATGGAAAGGCAGAGCTGGTAGATGAAAATGGCGAAAAGCTGACAGAACCGGTTACACGGCCTGAAAATGTGAATACAGGTAGTTTTTAAAAAAACTTTTTTGATATACTATATAATGACAAGGATAGAGGTAGGCAATTATTTGCCGCCTCTTCTTTATTGGATTCCGGATACATGCCGGAACAGGTTCGAAGGAGGAATGAACATGCGGAAAGACGGGCGTGAACAGCTGCAGTTAAGACCGATACATATTGAAACGAATTATTTAATGCATCCTGAAGGTTCTGTGCTGATCAGTGTGGGCAATACAAAGGTGATTTGCACAGCCAGCATAGATGAGCGGGTGCCCCCATTTATGAGAGGGGAAGGAAAAGGGTGGATTACTGCTGAATACAGCATGCTGCCCCGGGCAACAGAGCAAAGGAATATCCGTGAAGCCGCAAAGGGGAAAATCACCGGGCGCACAATGGAAATACAGCGCTTGATCGGACGGGCATTAAGGGCAGTCGTGGACCTTGAGGCACTTGGTGAAAGAACAATCTGGCTGGATTGCGATGTTATCCAGGCCGATGGCGGGACAAGGACAGCTTCCATAACAGGCGCATTTGTCGCCATGGCAATTGCTGTCGAAAAGCTGTATAGCAATAAAAAATTGTCAAAATTCCCGATTACGCAATTTCTTGCAGCTACAAGTGTGGGAATCCTTGAAAACAAACAGGTAGTCCTTGACCTGAATTATGCTGAAGATTCCAAGGCGGAAGTCGACATGAATGTGGTCATGACAGGCAATGGCGAATTTGTGGAGCTTCAGGGTACAGGAGAAGAAGCAACATTCTCAGCGAGCCAGCTGACGGAGCTGTTAAAAGCGGCGGAAGAAGGCGTAGGCAGGCTGTTTGATATTCAAAAGCAAGTGCTCGGCGAAAAAATCAGCTCACAGATCGCAAAGTAAATCCAGGGAGATGAAAACTGTGCAGGAAGTTATTATTGCAACGAAAAATGCAGGGAAAGCGAAAGAATTCAGCAGGATGTTCAAGCCGCTGGGCTATGAAGTGAAAACCCTTCTCGACTTTCCTGAATTTGAGGATATTGAAGAGACTGGAAGCACATTTGAGGAAAATGCAGTCCTAAAAGCAGAGGCTGTCTCTAAAGCCTTTGGAAAAATCGTCATTGCCGATGATTCCGGCCTTATGATCGATGCCCTTGAGGGCCGTCCGGGCATCTACTCCGCAAGGTATGCCGGCGAAGCGAAAAGTGATGAAGCAAATATGCAAAAGGTGCTCGCAGAGCTAGTAGGTGTGCCGGAAGAAAAGAGGACAGCCAGATTTTATTGTGCCTTGGCTGTTTCGGTGCCAGGCAAGGAAGCTTACACAGTCTCCGGAGCGTGTGAGGGCAGGATCCTGACTGATAAAAGGGGCAGCCATGGATTTGGCTATGATCCGATCTTCTTTGTGACTGAAAAAAATAAAAGCATGGCAGAACTCCCCCCTGAAGAGAAAAGCCAGATCAGCCACAGGGCCAAAGCCCTTGTGAAGCTGGAAAACAGTCTGGGAGCCCTTTTTAAAGGGGACGGTGCCAATGGCTAGAATATTGATCGTAAGTGACAGCCACGGGCTTGAGGAGGAGCTGGCGCAGCTCGCTGAGAGGCATGGAAAAGAAGCAGATTTCATGATCCACTGCGGGGATTCCGAGCTGCCTGCCGGACACCCTTCTATGTCGGGTTTTGCTGGAGTAAGGGGAAATTGCGATTATGATGATGCTTATCCTGACCAGCTTGTCAAAAACCTTGGAGGTTTGACGATTTTTGTTACCCATGGGCATCTCTACGGAGTGAAGAGCAGCCTTATGAAGCTGAAATATAAAGGCGAGGAAGAAGGAGCAGATATCATCTGCTTCGGACATTCGCACGAGCTTGGGGCAGAAATGATTGATGGCAGGCTGTTTTTGAACCCGGGAAGCTTGAGGCTGCCGAGAGGGCGCTATGAGAGAACCTATCTTCTGCTGGAAACGGCGGAGAGGGAAATCCGTGTGGATATATATGACTTTGAAACCGGAAAGCTTGAAAAGCTGTCACAGACTTTTCAGATTCCGGAAAGGGCATGAATCCGTTTATTGCATGAGGGGGGAACCCCTCTTGCAATAAACAGATTTATATGGCCGGAAAAAAAGATGCCAGGTTTATTATATTTTTCCTGAGAAGTTGTTGACTTTCATTTATTTGTCTACTATAATAAAAAATGTCCTCGCGATAACTAATTAAAAAAATGTCCCAGTAGCTCAGCAGGATAGAGCAACGGCCTTCTAAGCCGTCGGTCGGGAGTTCGAATCTCTCCTGGGACGCCATTACTACATACACCTATATTACCGCTGTTTGATTTCTAATCAAATGGCGGTTTTTTTGTCGTTAAGAAATTAGAAATCCTTGATCCGAGTCCAGCCGCTGTGCCGGGGTTCTCGGGGGTTACAAGCCTCATTTTCATGCCGACCATGCATAGATAAAGCCTTTTGCTATTCATGACTCACTCTTTTCATGCCGGTGATGTTTCGATGCCCCCAGGACGGGGCTTTTTTTGTGTTCAAGGCACTTACGCCTTTGTTCTTCCTCGAAAAATCTGTATCTTCTCCGATTAAGGTTACAGGGTTTATAAAAGTACTCAGTGCTGCAGCTGAATATTATACCTCCCGCTAAATGAAAGCGCTTCTTTGTATGTCAATAAACCTGACATGATCAACTGGTTTCTTCTATATTATATGTTCATTGAAAATGCGCCATTAACTCCTATATGCTCCATCTTTATATTGAAAAAGCATTCTTAAGTATATCCCCAGTACGGATCTTTCGATGCTGATAAAAAAGAGCGGAGAACCTTGCTCGAGGGATTGAAAAATAAAATAAAAAATTTCTTGGCTGAATAAATTCATATATACAAGCAATGTAAGCGCATTCAATAAATCAGATTAATCTAAATTATCAAATAATTCTTGAAAATGGTGTTGACTCCCAAAAAAAATGAGCGTAAGATAGTCCTCAAATAATAAAACAAACCGCTCCACACGGGAATTGGAAGTGTGGAACCCATATTTTTTTAACCTGTCATTTCAACCGTTTAAAGCGTGTATACATTAAATCGAAGAGGTGTTTTTCGTGTCTGAGCAATTGATATTTTTAAACGGGGAGTTTGTGACGAAAGAGAATGCAAAAATATCCGTTTATGACCATGGCTTCCTGTATGGCGATGGCATCTTTGAAGGGATCCGGGTATACAGCGGAAATATCTTCAGGATGAAAGAGCATATGGACCGGCTTTATCGTTCAGCCAAATCCATATTACTGACAATGCCATATACGGAGGAAGAGCTGACAGATATCATTGTTGCCACTGTCGAAAAGAATTTGTATGAAGATGCCTACATCAGGGTCGTTGTTTCCAGGGGAGTAGGCGACCTTGGGCTGGACCCATACAATTGCAAAAAAGCAAATGTTGTCGTGATCGTCGAGCCGCTGAGCATCTTCCCGAAAGAATTGTATGAAACAGGGCTTGAGATAGTCACAGTAGCGACAAGAAGGAACAGACCTGATGTATTAAGCCCTAAAGTCAAATCATTGAATTATTTGAACAATGTGCTGGTAAGGATTGAGGCCCGCCTGGCAAATGTCAGTGAAGCGCTCATGCTGAATGATCAGGGCTATGTGGCGGAGGGTTCGGCTGACAATGTGTTCATCATTAAGGATAAATGCTTTTACACACCTCCAGGATACGTTGGGGCACTTGAAGGGATCACCCGCAATGCGGTCATGGAAATTGCAAGGGAGCTTGGCTATGAAGTGAAGGAGGAGCCTTTCACAAGGCACGATGTTTATACGGCAGATGAAGTATTTCTTACAGGGACGGCAGCGGAAGTCATTGCAGTCGTAAAGGTGGACGGACGGACAATCGGTGAAGGCTATCCGGGGGCACATACAAAAGAGCTTCTGGTGAAATTTAGGGAAAGAGTAGTTTCGGAAGGTGTTAAAGTAGCATCGAAACATTTTGAACCCCATGTAAGCTGACAGCTAATCACTATATGTTAAAAGCGCGGATGAGGATAAGTAGTTTTGCGGATCAGGATTTACAGAGAGCCGGGCAGGCTGAGAGCCGGCATTCCTGCCGCATCATGAACTCCCCTCAGAGCGCCGGCCTGAAAGCTTGACGAGTAGGGCCGGCCGGGTGTGAGAGCACCCGTTATCAAAAAGGATGGCTCTGCCGTCCATAAGTGCACGCAAATTGCGTGAATCAGGGTGGTACCGTGGAACAGGCTGACAAAGCCTTTTCATCCCTTCGTCTGCTGATGCAGGCGTTCTTGGGGATGGGAAGGCTTTTTATATTGTTTTTTTCTTGAATCAAAAGGAGGTTATTTCAAAATGCTGCAGGAAGCTGCCTTTGCAGAAAACAAGACTGGCTCGAAGCCGGCAACCGGTGCAGAACTGCTATTGCAGGCACTGGAGAAGGAACAGGTGGAAGTGATTTTTGGCTACCCGGGAGGAGCTGTTCTTCCGATTTATGACAAAATCTATGATTCTGGCATACTTCATGTGCTTCCCAGGCATGAACAGGGAGGCATCCATGCTGCGGAAGGATATGCGAGGATTTCCGGCAAGCCTGGAGTTGTCATCGCGACTTCAGGACCGGGGGCGACCAATATTGTAACAGGCCTTGCCGATGCCATGATGGATTCTTTGCCTCTTGTCGTCATTACCGGGCAGGTGGCAACAGGCGTCATCGGAACGGATGCCTTCCAGGAGGCTGACATCCTCGGGATTACCACCCCGATAACCAAGTATAACTATCAGGCAAGGAGCATAGCGGACATTCCGAGGATTGTGAAGGAGGCCTTTCATATTGCTTCTACAGGGAGGCCTGGTCCGGTATTGATTGATATTCCGAAGGATATTGCTGCAGGCGCAGAACAGCCCTCTGAGGAGACAGAGATCTTCCTCCCGGGCTACCAGCCGACTCTAAAGCCAAACTATCTTCAGATCCGCAAGCTGACAGAAGCTGTGAGCCGTGCGAAAAGGCCGGTCATCCTGGCAGGGGCGGGCGTCCTCCATGCAAAGGCTTCCGGATTGCTTAAGGAATATGCCGAACAGCAGCAGCTTCCGGTCGTGCATACCCTTCTCGGACTCGGGGGCTTTCCTGCAGACCACAGCCTGTTTGTCGGGATGGCCGGTATGCATGGATGCTATGCAGCCAATATGGCCTTACATGAATGCGATCTGCTCATCAATATAGGGGCGAGGTTTGATGACAGGCTCACCGGCAATCTTGCCTATTTTGCACCTAAGGCAGATGTGGCCCATGTTGATATCGACCCTGCAGAGATCGGCAAAAACGTCCCAACACTGATTCCGGTTGTGGCTGATGCGAAAGAGGCTTTGAATCAGCTTGTGAGCCAGAAGGGGAAGCCTCCTGAACATGGTGAATGGATGACAAAGCTTAGAAGCTGGAAGGAAGAATTTCCTTATCATTTTCACAAATCGGCTGACTTGAAGCCGCAGCGGGTCATGGAGCTCTTGTTTGAAAAGACGGGCGGAGATGCGATTGTCACAACAGATGTCGGACAGCATCAAATGTGGGCAGCCCAATATTACCGCTTTAAGAAAGCTGGTAGATGGGTCACTTCAGGAGGGCTCGGCACGATGGGATTCGGAATGCCAGCGGCCATCGGAGCTCAGCTTGCTGCACCGGATTCCCTGGTCGTTTCAATTGTTGGCGATGGCGGCTTCCAGATGTCCGCGCAGGAGCTCGGCCTGATCCGTGAGCTAAATCTCCCGGTAAAAATAGCTATTTTCAATAACAGAGCGCTGGGGATGGTAAGGCAGTGGCAGGAAATCTTTTATGACTCACGCTTTTCGCACAGCAAAGCCCAGTATCAGCCTTCTTTTGTCAAGCTGGCGGAAGCCTATGATATTAAAGCTTATGAGATCCGAACTGAGGAAGAAGCTGTTAAGGCGCTGGATGAAGCACTCCAAAGCGATGAGCCGGTGTTATTCGATTTCAGGATAGCTCCTGATGAAAATGTATTCCCGATGATCGCCCCGGGCAAAGGGCACCATGAGATGGAAGGTGTAAAACCATGAAACGAATCATCTGTTTAACCGTGATGAACAGGCCGGGGGTCCTCAATAGAATCACCAACCTGTTCTCAAAGCGCAACTTCAATATTGAAAGCATCTCGGTCGGGCATTCTGAACAGGAGGGGATTTCCCGGATTACCTGCACGGTCCATGTGGACAATGAAGAGGCCGCAGAGCAGATTGCGAAACAGCTCAATAAACAGATTGATATCTTGAAAGTAAATGATATAAGCGGCCAGCAGATTGTCGCCAGGGAGCTTGCGCTCATAAAGGTGCTCTCGCTTCCGCAGACGAGGAGTGAGTTATACTCGCTGATTGAGCCTTTCCGGGCATCGGTGATAGATGTTGGCAAAGACAGCCTGGTCATCCAAATTACAGGTGAGTCGGAAAAAATAGAAGCCTTCATTGAGCTTGTAAAGCCGTATGGAATCAAGGAGATTGCCCGGACAGGGACAACAGCCTTTACAAGAGGAAGCCAGAGGAGCCAGGGGCAGCCGAAGAATTATTCAATCGTGTAAAAATAATTTAAATAAAAATATTCCAAAAACGAGAGGGAGAATAAATCATGGCGAAAATGTATTATAACGGAGACGCAAATCCAGCATATCTGAATGGAAAGAAAGTAGCGGTAATCGGCTATGGATCACAGGGTCATGCCCATGCACAGAACCTGAGGGACAGCGGTGCTGATGTAGTAATCGGCCTGAGGAAAGGAAATTCATGGGATAAAGCGTCAGAGGATGGGTTCCCGGTATTTTCTGTTGGAGAGTCTGTTGCTCAAAGCGATATTGTCATGATCCTCCTGCCGGATGAGCTTCAGCCTAAAGTCTATAAGGAAGAAATTGAGCCGAATCTGACAAATCAAGCCTTGCTTTTCGCGCATGGATTCAATATCCATTTCCATCAGATTGTGGCGCCAAAGACATGTGATGTCCTGCTTGTGGCTCCTAAGGGCCCTGGCCACCTGGTAAGAAGGACATATCAGGAAGGAGCAGGAGTGCCGGCATTATTTGCAGTCCATCAGGATGTAACGGGAGAAGCCCAGGAGCTTGCGCTCGCTTATGCCAGAGCGATTGGGGCACTGAGGGCAGGGGCGCTGGAAACCACTTTTAAGGAAGAAACAGAAACTGATTTATTCGGCGAACAGGCTGTATTGTGCGGAGGCCTGACATCTCTGGTGAAAGCAGGTTTTGAAACATTGACTGAGGCAGGCTATCAGCCTGAGCTGGCATACTTTGAGTGTCTCCACGAGCTGAAGCTGATTGTTGATCTGATGTATGAAGGCGGCCTTGAAGGCATGCGCTACAGCATTTCGGATACAGCGCAATGGGGTGATTTTGTCAGCGGGCCGAGAGTAGTCGATGAGAGAGTGAAGCAGGAGATGAAAGCTGTCCTGAAGGATATCCAGGAAGGCAAGTTCGCGAAAGGCTGGATCCTGGAAAACCAGGCAAACCGTCCGGTCTTCAACAGTATCCTTGCAAGGGAAAATGAGCATCCGATTGAACAGGTCGGCAGGGAGCTGAGAAAAATGATGCCATTTGTGAATAAAGAGAAAAAGAAAGAAGTGGCTGTCAGTGCGAACCATTAACATCTTTGACACGACTTTGCGTGACGGGGAACAGTCTGCGGGAGTCAACTTAAATCTATCTGAAAAGCTGGAAATTGCCAAACAGCTCGAAAGGCTTAATGTCGATATTATAGAAGCCGGGTTTCCGGCAGCTTCAAAAGGTGATTTTATTTCAGTCCGTGAAATCGCCACCCTCATCAGGAATTGCTCGGTTACAGGGCTTGCAAGATCAGTGATGTCAGATATTGATGCAGCCTGGGAAGCATTGAGAGAGGGGGAGGATCCGAGGCTTCACGTCTTCCTCGCAACCTCTCCCATCCACCGGCAGTATAAGTTGAAGCAGTCAAAGGAAGAAGTTATTGAGACGGCGGTTTCTGCTGTGAAATATGCAGCCGGGAAATTCCCGCTCATTCAATGGTCGGCAGAGGATGCCTGCCGGACGGAGCTGCCTTTTCTGGCCCGCATCGTTGAGGAGGTCATCCAGGCCGGGGCCCGTGTCATCAATATTCCGGATACGGTCGGATATATTTCGCCAGGTGAATATGGGAAAGTCTTTCAATATTTAAGAGAGAATGTTCCTTCCATTGATAAAGTCATATTATCCGCTCATTGCCATGATGATCTTGGCATGGCGATTGCCAACTCCCTTGCAGCCATCGAAAATGGGGCTGGGCAAATTGAAGGGACGATCAACGGCATCGGGGAACGGGCCGGGAACGCTGCGCTGGAAGAGCTTGCCGTCGCTCTGCACATACGGCAGGACCATTATCAGGCAGGGACCCGCCTCAAGCTTGAGGAAATCAGCAGAACAAGCAGCCTGGTCAGCAAACTGACCGGTATGGCTGTACCGGCGAACAAGGCTATTGTCGGCAGAAATGCTTTTGCACATGAATCAGGCATCCACCAGGATGGCGTGCTGAAAGAGAAGACCACTTATGAGATTATTTCGCCTGAACTTGTCGGCTTCCATTCCAATTCCATGGTTCTCGGAAAGCATTCTGGCAGGCATGCTTTTAAATCCCGCCTTGAAGAACTTGGGCTCGCTGTTCCGGAAGAGGAAATCAAGCCGCTGTTTGCTATTTTTAAAGACTTGGCAGACAGAAAGAAAGAGATGACAGATGATGACCTTGCCGCCATCGTACTGGAGGAAAGACTGTCAAAGGATCAGCAATTCTATGAACTGCTCCAGATCCAGGTCCAGTACGGGACCAATCAAGTGCCAACAGCGACAGTGACACTTTCAGGCAGGGAGAATGAAGTCGTCCAGGAGGCAGCAACCGGGGCGGGAAGCATTGAAGCCTTGTACAATACGCTGGAGAAATCAGTGAATGGTACGGTGAACCTCCTGGATTACCGGATCCAGTCGGTTGGGGCCGGAAGGGATGCCCTGGCGCAGGTGTTCGTCAAAATGAAATACAATGGCAGGGAAACGAGCGGGAGGGGGCTTGCGCAGGATGTACTTGAAGCATCCGCGAAAGCCTATCTGAACGCTGTTAACAGGGTCATCTACCTGGAGGAAAAGACGAAAGTGGCATTATAAAACTTGCAACGGAGGGATTAGGCATGAAGAAGCGGATCGCAGTGCTGCCTGGTGACGGCATCGGAAAAGAAGTGGCAGCAGGGGCAGTTGAAGTGCTGCAGGCTGCAGGAGAACGATTTGGGCATACATTTGAATTCAGCTATGGGAAAATTGGCGGAACAGCAATTGATTCCACCGGGGTGCCGCTGCCGGATGAAACAGTCGAACTCTGTAAAAGCAGTGATGCCATTTTGCTTGGAGCTGTTGGCGGCCCGCGCTGGGAGAAGCTCCATCCAAGCCTCCGGCCGGAACGCGGCCTCCTGAAAATCCGTAAAGATCTGAATCTATATGCAAACCTCCGGCCCACCAGCTATTTTGCGAGTGTGGCAGATTCCTCTCCTTTAAGGAAGGAAGTCATTGAAGGTACCGACTTTTTAATGGTAAGGGAGCTTACGGGCGGACTCTACTTCGGAAAGCCGAGCGAAAGGGCCGGGAATGGCAGTGAAGAAACTGCCGTGGACACTTTATTTTATAAAAAGGAAGAAGTACAGAGGGTGGTTAGGCTGGCCTTTGAACTCGCCCGGGGAAGGGACAGAAAGGTAACGAGCGTGGATAAGGCGAATGTCCTTGAATCAAGCAGGATGTGGAGGGAAACGGCAGAGGAAATTGCAGCCCAATATCCCGATATACAGCTTGAGCATATGCTGGTCGATAATGCAGCCATGCAGATCATTAAAAATCCAAAACAGTTTGATGTGATTGTTACCGAGAATATGTTTGGAGATATTTTAAGTGATGAAGCTTCTGTTCTGACTGGATCCCTCGGCATGCTTCCATCTGCCAGCCTGTCAGAAGGCGGGCCATATCTTTATGAGCCGATCCACGGATCGGCCCCGGACATCGAAGGCAAAGGCATCGCCAACCCGGTTGGAATGATTCTTTCCGCATCCATGATGCTCCGCCTCTCCTTCGGGATGGAAGAAGAAGCTGCTGCAATCGAGAAGGCAGTCAGTGATGTACTCGAATCAGGCATTCGCACAGCTGATCTGGCTTCAGGAGGGAAGGCAGCTTCTACCAAGGTGATGACCGAGGAAATTAAAGCTGCTCTGCTGGATAATGAAGCCATTCTGCAGATAATGGGGGCATATGCCTGACAGATTCAGGATATCACGGCTGGTTTTCCAGCCGTGTACTTATTTATAAAAGATTCCGGGAGAAGGACCCGGAAAAGATGGAGGGAGAAAAATAGATGGGCAAATCAATTGTAGAGAAAATTTGGGACCGGCATATCGTCCATACAGAAACAGACAAGCCTGATCTGCTTTATATCGATTTGCATTTAGTGCATGAAGTCACATCCCCTCAGGCATTTTCCGGCCTGCGGATGAAAAACAGGAAAGTCAGGCGCCCGGACAAAACCTTCGCTACTATGGATCATAATGTGCCGACAATCAACCGCGGCCATATAGATGATCCAGTCGCCAAAAAACAGATGACCACCCTTGAAAAAAATTGTCGGGAATTTGGTGTGCCGCTTGCAGGAATGGACAGCCCGGATCAGGGCATTGTCCATGTCATCGGCCCTGAACTTGGCCTGACCCGCCCGGGGATGACCATTGTCTGCGGGGACAGCCATACTTCCACCCATGGTGCTTTTGGTTCGCTTGCTTTTGGCATCGGAACAAGTGAAGTGGAGCATGTCCTTGCAACCCAGACATTATGGCAGTCCAGGCCGAAAACACTGAAGCTTCAGATTGATGGCCGGCTTGAAAGCGGGGTTACAGCCAAGGATGTCATCCTGTATATCATCAGCAGGTTTGGCATCGGGTTCGGAACAGGACATGTCATTGAATACTGCGGAGAGGCTGTAAGGTCTATGTCCATGGAAGAGCGGATGACCATATGCAATATGTCGATAGAGGGAGGAGCAAGGGCTGGCCTGGTCAGTCCTGATGAGACCACCTTCTCTTATATAAAGGGGCGGAAATATGCACCGAAAGACAATGAATGGGATACTTCCCTTGCTCATTGGCAGGCCCTCGCATCGGATTCTGATGCGAATTATGACAAAGAAATCACGCTCGATGCCGGGGAGATCCCGCCGATGGTCAGCTGGGGGACCAATCCTTCCATGGCAGCGGGGGTTGATGAAAGGATACCTTCTGAGGCTGATTGCAAGACCGAAACAGAACGGACGTCACTTGAGCGGGCTCTTCGGTATATGGGTCTTTCTGAAGGGCAGGAGATCAGCAATATCAGCATTCAGCATGTGTTCATCGGATCGTGCACAAATTCGCGCATCGAGGACCTTAGGCAGGCTGCAGAGTTTGCGGCCGGCAAAAAAGTCCATCCGGGTGTCAGGGCCCTTGTAGTACCGGGATCACAGGCCGTGAAGGAGCAGGCGGAAAAGGAAGGGCTTCACCATATTTTTATTGAATCCGGCTTTGAATGGCGGGAATCAGGCTGCAGTATGTGCCTCAGCATGAATAATGATATCGTGCCTCCGGGCGAGCATTGCGCATCAACCTCAAACCGCAATTTCGAGGGGCGGCAGGGATCAGGTGCGAGGACCCATCTTGTCAGCCCGCTTATGGCAGCAGCTGCTGCTGTGAATGGAAAATTTGTTGATGTCCGGAAAACATTGATGGAAGAATCAATTACAGTGTAGGAGGAGATAGAATGGGCGGTTTCAAAAAGCTGTCAGGCAAAGCAGCTGCGCTGGACAGGGTTAATGTAGATACTGATCAGATCATACCGAAGCAATTTTTAAAAAGAATCGAGAAAACCGGATTTGGGAAATACCTATTCTATGACTGGCGCTATAAAGATGGACAGCTTGATCCTGCATTTGAATTGAATAAGCCTGAAAACAGCGGTGCGGAAATTCTGATTGCAAATGAAAACTTCGGCTGCGGCTCTTCAAGAGAACATGCCCCTTGGGCTCTGCAGGACTTCGGATTTAAAGCGGTAATTGCCCCTTCCTTCGCTGACATCTTCCATCAGAACTGCCTGAAAAATGGTCTGCTGCCCATCCGTCTGAGCCAGGGGGAGACAGAACAGCTCCTGCTGAAAGCAGCAGAAGCCGAGCTGTTTTTGACAGTTGATCTTGAAACACAAACTGTCTATAGTGAGGATGGGTTCTCAGCAAGCTTTCCGATCCAGCCTTATTGGAAGACAATGCTTCTTAATGGGTGGGATGAAATTGAAATAACGCTTCAGCTTGAGAAGGAAATAGAGGCGTATGAAAAAACAAGCTAGATCCACTCTCATGTGGATCTTCTTTTTTGTGTGCCGGGCATGTTCATCAACTAGGCGGTGCAAGTCCGCTATGGGCGTTGGGATATGCGAACCATTAGCTGAAGGCAAGGGTGTCCATGGCGACGTGGAATCTGAAGGAAGCCCTAGGCAAATCCTCGGTCTGAGGTACACGAATCACATTTGAGGTGGACTGTTTCAGGACGAGTTTGCAAAACAAAACAAAGTCCAAAATATCCCCGGATGGAACAGACATAAATGTGGCAGATATATGAGGAGAAAGTGGATGAACTTACCCCGGGAGGTCTCTTAGAAACCTCCGGAAGGAGAACCTGCTTAGTGATAAGCAGCTGAACTAAGAGAAGTCAGCAGAAGCCATAGTATCAACGATTTGTTGAGAAGGGCGGAACGAAAGGAGCTACCATGTTAGAGAACTTTACAAAAGAACGATGACACAGCCAACAAATCTGGTTTAAGGCAGAAAGCTCGGAAAGCTGGAAACCTTAAACTAGCGTGGAGTTACTTTTGTGCAATCTCAAGAGCATGGAAACAATATGGAATGTAACCAAACATTAATTGACCGTATCGTTGATACTGAAAACCTTGACCTTGCTTTTAAAAAGGTTAAACGAAACAAAGGAGCAGCAGGTGTCGATGAGAAAGATATAGAAGCTACTCGCCTATATTTGAGGGAAAATGGACAAGAGATTATTCAACTGATACGAGAAGGAAAATAAAAACCTCAGCCAGTTAGAAGGGTTGAGATACCAAAAGCTAATGGTGGAAAACGACAACTTGGGATTCCTACTGTGACGGACCGAGTGATTCAGCAAGCCATGGTTCAAAGGTTAACACCTATATTTGAAAGGCAGTTCAGCCACTTTAGTTATGGTTTTCGACCGAATTAAGAGTGCACATCAAGCCATTGAACAGGCAAGACAATACATCGAAGAAGGCTACAACTTCGTTGTAGATATGGATCTAGAGAAATTCTTTGACCGAGTCCAGCATGATAAGCTCATGTCTCTGATAGCCAAGACCATCTCTGATAAACCGACACTTAAGCTTATCCGAAGATTTCTTCAAGCCGGGGTTATGGTGAACGGTGTGGTTATTACCAACAGAGAGGGGACTCCGCAAGGAGGTCCCTTAAGCCCTCTTCTCAGCAATATTATCCTTAATGAATTAGATAAGGAGCTGGAGAAAAGAGGACATAAATTTGTACGCTACGCAGATGACTGCAATATCTATGTTAAGAGCATTAAAGCTGGAGAGAGAGTTAAACAAGGAGTTACAGAATTTCTAGAGAGAAAATTAAAGCTAAAGGTCAACGAGGAGAAAAGTGCGGTGGGAAAGCCGAGTGCACGGACATTCTTAGGAGTGAGTTTCTATAGAACGAAAACCAGGGTGTACGTGCCAAAGAAATCAAAACAAAGGCTTGAAACCAAACTACTGAAGCTGACAAACCGTAACTGGGGAGTAAGTATGACTTACAGAATCCTTAAAATTAATCAACTCATCCAGGGGTGGGGGAACTATTTTAAAGTTGGGGATATAAAATCATACGCAGAGGATATCGATAAACATACCCGTCGTAGACTGAGAGCGTGCCTGTGGAAACAATGGAAAAAGATAAAGACCAAGTACCAAAACCTTAGGAAATTAGGTATCTCAAGAGAAAATGCACGGAAAAGCGCCAACACCCGAAAGGGTTATTGGCGCAACTCCCGAAACCCTGTAATTAATGCCGCCTTGAGCAATAAGTATTGGCGACAGCTAGGTTTAAAATCGTTACAAGTAATCATTTCATAAAACTTTCGAGGCGCCGTATACCGAACGGTACGTACGGTGCTGTGAGAGGTCGGCACGGTGACGTGCCTCCTACTCGATTACTGTGGAAGTTAATCTATTCCCCCTTTCAAGGCTCTCTTCTTTGAATTTCTTTTTTCTTTCCATGCATGCTATACTATCTTCAATATTAACAGGGAAGGCGGTTTTTTCATGACTAAGCGGAACCAGAACGACAGCAGCAATATCATCCCCTTTCCCGGTCTGGAAAAACGTTTGCTTGAGAAAGGGCTTGAGAGCCTCCAGGGAAAGAAGTTTTCAGATGCAATCCAGCTGTTTGAGGACGCCAAAGAGCTTGACCCGGAGAGCAGTGATATACATATAGGGCTTGTCCTGGCCTATTTTGAGGCCGGAGCGCTGAAAAAGGCCAAAAATCTAGCCAAATCCATGCTTCAGGAGGGGATCGGAGATTATTTTGAAATCGTAGATCTTTATCTGATGATCATGGTCCAGCTCCATGAATATGGGGAAATAGCCGCCACTATCGAAGCCCTTCTCCAGGAAAGGGAGATCCCTAAGGATAAGCTGGAGCATTTCGCAAAAATGCTGCACTTCAGCAGGCGTATGGCGGAGGGAAGCCCTGATCCTGCTGCAGAAGAACAGCTCCGCGAAGAATACAGGGATAAGGAATTGAACCTCCTGTCCTATCAAGATCCCAAAGAGCAGGTCCTGCTGCTGGCAAAGCTTGCAAACATCAACATCAGGCCATATCTTGAAGAGCTGAAGTCTTACCTGATTTCAGAGGAAGGGCATCCTTTCCTGAAAACAATGATTATCAATATACTGAAAGAGCAGGAATATGATAAGCCTGTGACTGTAAAAAAGCTCGGGATGAATGAAGAGTTCATCCCATCGGCACTTCATGACGTCCATGATCATAAGCAGCTGAGGGCAATTGAAGCAGCGGTTAAAGATAAACTTGAACACGAAGATCCGGTCCTGCTGGAAAATATCATCGCTTTGCTCCAGAGGCAGTTCTTCCTGTTGTACCCGTTCAAGCTGCAGCCTGATCAGCCTGACCTTTGGGCAGCTGCATATCATCTTGTCGGATGCTCATTTTACGGCATGGATGGAGATCCGGGGGATATGGCCGGCCAATATGGGGTGGAAGAAGATACTCTTGAGGCATCCAGGATTTTTATAGGGAAGATAGAAGAAATTTCTTATCCCAATATTTGAGTATCTCTGTTGAAACAAAGATAACGTATGTTATAATATAGTGGCTGTTATGTGTAAAAATAGTTATTTTACATATCAAAAAGATGAATATGCTATGATATTTAGGCAATATTCATACAAAGTCCGCAAAAATGGTAATGACAATAGATTGTTGGAGGGAATTATAGTATGTCTGCTAAGTTTGAAAAGCTAGAAGGGAACCAAGGGGTTCTCACAATTGAAGTAGATGCAGAGAAAGTCAAAGAAGGTCTGGACGCTGCATTCAAAAAAGTTGTTGCACAAGTAAACGTGCCAGGATTCCGTAAAGGGAAAATGCCGCGCGGGATGTTCGAAAAACGCTTTGGCGTTGAATCTCTATACCAGGACGCAATTGACTTCCTTCTTCCTGAAGCATATGCAAGTGCAATTGATGAGACAGGGATCGAGCCTGTTGACCGCCCTGAAATCGATGTAGAGCAAATTGAAAAAGGCAAGAGCCTTATTTTCAAGGCAACAGTTACAGTTAAGCCTGAAGTTAAGCTTGGCGAATACAAAGGCCTTGAAGTAGAAAAGCTTGAAACAGAAGTAACTGAAGAAGATGTAAACAATGAAATCACTTCCCTTCAGGAGCGCCAGGCTGAATTGGTCGTTAAAGAAGAAGGCAAAGCTGAAAACGGCGATACAGTTGTCATGGACTTCGAAGGTTTTGTTGACGGCGAAGCATTCGAAGGCGGAAAAGCTGAGAACTATTCACTAGAGCTTGGTTCAGGCCAGTTCATCCCTGGTTTCGAAGAACAGCTTGAAGGAACAGCTGCTGGCGAATCCAAGGATGTTGAAGTGACTTTCCCTGAGGAATACCATGCTGCTGAGCTTGCCGGCAAGAAGGCAGTATTCAAGGTGACTGTTCACGAAATCAAAGGCAAAGAGCTTCCTGAGCTTGATGACGAGTTTGCAAAAGATGTTGACGAAGAGGTTGAAACTCTTGATGCCCTTAAGGAAAAAATCAGGACTCGCCTTGAAGAAAGCAAGAAGCAGGAATCTGAAAACAACCTTCGCGACACTGTAGTCGAAAAAGCTGCTGATAATGCTGAAATCGACCTGCCTGCAGTAATGATCGACAATGAAGTCGACAGAATGATGCAGGAATTCGAACAGCGCCTTCAAATGCAGGGTATGAACCTTGAGCTTTACTTCCAGTTCTCAGGCCAGGACGAAAGTGCCCTGCGCGAGCAGATGAAAGAAGAAGGCGAAAAGCGTGTACGCATCAACCTGACTCTTGAAGAGATCGCAAAAGCAGAGAACATTGAAGTAACAGACGAAGAGGTTACTGCCGAGCTTGATAAAATGGCTGAAATGTACAACATGACTGCCGATGCAATCAAGCAGGCGCTTGGAAGCCTCGACAGCGTGAAAGCAGACCTTAAAGTGAAAAAAGCTGTTGACTTCCTTATCGAAAACAGCAAAACTGCTTAATAGCCAAAAATAAATGTTTGTAATAGCAGCAATGGCTGCAAAAACTTTTTTAATAAAACAAGGCGCGATTTGATCGTGCCTTGTTTTATACAATAAAAAGCAGCATATAGTATATTAAGGCTTAAAACGGACAGGAAAAATTCTATACATAACCGCCGTAATTAAATATCCCTTAATCGGGATTTAACTCTCTGTTTTATGGATAAGCTTATTGGGTACATAGTTTTAAATGCGGATCAGCAGACAGATCATGATAAAAATGAAACATACTTTTCTAAGAGTTATCATTTCCTGTCCAGTTGTTAAATGTGTTACAATGCAATACATAACTGTTAAAGTTTTCTCCTGTGTGAACTGTTCCCAACCAATCGATTGACAAATAGCAATCAAAAGGACATAAAGGCACAGGGGCTGTTTTGGGATTTTCCCAGCCGTTATTCCATAAGCTGAAAAAGCTGAATAGTAAAAATTGTTTGCAGTGATCCGCAAGCTTTATATAAGGCACAGAAGTAATTCAAGGGGTGAAGGCATTGTTTAAATTTAATGATGAAAAAGGGCAATTAAAGTGTTCCTTCTGTGGGAAAACACAGGATCAAGTACGTAAATTAGTTGCCGGACCAGGTGTATATATATGTGACGAATGCATCGAGCTCTGCACGGAAATCGTGGAAGAGGAGCTTGGCACAGAGGAAGAAGTGGAATTCAAGGATGTGCCAAAGCCGGCAGAAATCCGCGATATTCTTGACGAGTATGTAATCGGCCAGGAACAGGCAAAGAAATCTCTGTCAGTGGCTGTTTATAACCACTATAAGAGAATCAATTCAAACAGCAAGATCGATGATGTTGAGCTTTCAAAAAGTAATATCAGCATGATCGGGCCGACAGGAAGCGGTAAAACCCTCCTTGCCCAGACGCTTGCCCGTATTCTCAACGTTCCATTTGCAATTGCTGATGCTACATCACTTACGGAAGCTGGCTATGTTGGGGAAGATGTGGAAAATATTCTCCTGAAATTGATCCAGGCTGCAGACTATGATGTGGAAAAGGCAGAAAAAGGCATTATCTATATCGATGAAATCGATAAGGTGGCGCGTAAATCTGAGAACCCGTCCATAACAAGGGATGTATCAGGTGAGGGTGTGCAGCAGGCATTGCTTAAGATTTTGGAAGGAACTGTAGCAAGTGTTCCTCCACAGGGCGGAAGAAAGCATCCGCACCAGGAATTTATCCAAATTGATACAACTAATATCCTGTTCATCTGCGGGGGTGCATTTGACGGCATCGAGCAGATCATTAAGCGCCGTCTTGGCCAGAAAGTGATCGGATTCGGTTCTGAACAGAAGCAGCAGGAGCTTGACCAGAAGGAATTGCTTTCAAAAGTTCTTCCTGAAGACCTGCTGAAATTCGGTCTGATCCCTGAATTCATCGGACGTCTTCCGGTCATTGCCAGCCTTACTCAGCTGGATGAGGAAGCTCTTATTGAAATTCTGACAAAGCCGAAAAATGCTCTTGTTAAGCAGTATCAGAAAATGCTTGAGCTTGATGATGTTGAGCTAGAATTCGAAGAAGGTGCCCTGCATGAGATTGCGAAGAAAGCAATCGAGCGAAAAACAGGCGCCCGCGGACTCCGTTCAATCATTGAAGGCATTATGCTGGATGTTATGTTCGATCTTCCGTCCCGTGATGATATTTCTAAATGCATCATCACAAAAGAGACAGTTACAGATAACAGCGTGCCAAAGCTTGTGCTGAATGATGGTACGGTTGTGGAAGAAGAGCGTAAAACTTCTGCCTGATAACAGAATAAATAAAGCCAGGCCGGGGTTTTCTCTGCCTGGCTTTTTTGTATTCACTGCTGCACGTTAAGATTCTGTTCAAGTCTTTGCTCAGGAAGTTTTTTACAGTGTATTCTTGTTTATTCCAACCTGTACAAGGAGATACTACCAAGTATCAGCTTGAACAAAAGTGCAGGAGGGATACTATGAGTTGGACCGGGATAGCTTTATTCATCCAGCTGTTTTTCGGAATCATTATCGGGCTTTATTTCTGGAATCTGCTAAAGAGCCAGAGGACTCAAAAGGTGTCGATCGACCGGGAGTCAAAAAAAGAAATGGACCAGCTGAAAAAAATGCGTTCCATCAGGCTGACTGAACCGCTTTCGGAAAGAGTGCGTCCGGCAAGCTTCGAAGATATCGTCGGTCAGGCAGATGGAATTAAGTCATTAAAAGCGGCACTCTGCGGACCAAATCCTCAGCATGTCATCATCTATGGGCCGCCTGGAGTCGGTAAAACCGCTGCGGCAAGGCTGGTGCTGGAAGAAGCAAAGAAGCAGGACAAGTCTCCATTTCGGAAATCTTCTGTTTTCGTTGAGCTTGATGCGACAACAGCCCGCTTTGATGAAAGGGGGATAGCAGATCCGCTGATCGGTTCTGTCCATGATCCCATCTATCAAGGTGCAGGGGCTATGGGACAGGCAGGCATTCCGCAGCCAAAGCAGGGAGCAGTCACCAATGCGCATGGGGGAGTGCTGTTCATAGATGAAATTGGCGAATTGCATCCGATTCAAATGAATAAGCTGCTTAAAGTTTTAGAGGATCGCAAGGTCTTTTTGGAAAGTGCTTATTATAATGAAGAAAATACACAAATTCCTCAGCATATCCATGATATTTTTAAGAACGGGCTTCCTGCAGATTTCAGGCTTGTGGGAGCGACGACAAGGACTCCGAGTGAGATTCCGCCGGCAATCAGATCACGCTGCATGGAAGTATTTTTTAAAGAGCTCACAGAAGATGAAGTGGAAACGATCAGCAGCAAGGCGGCGGATAAGGTCAAAATGCCAATCAGCGGAAAAAGCTTAAAGACACTGGCCTCATACGCACGAAACGGTCGTGAAGCGGTAAATCTTGTGCAGATATCTGCAGGGGTTGCCATTACCGAGGATAGGGATTACATAAAGGATGAGGATATTGAATGGGTCATTAACTCAAGCCAGCTCTCTCCAAGGATGGAAAGAAAGATCAGTGAAGAATCGGCAGTCGGGCTTGTAAACGGACTTGCTGTATATGGGCCAAACACAGGTGCCCTGCTGGAAATAGAAGTGACGGTCATGCCTGCAAAGGAAAAAGGTTCTATCAATATCACCGGGATTGTTGAAGAGGAAAGCATCGGGGACCGCGGAAAATCAATACGCAGGAAAAGTATGGCAAAGGGTTCAATTGAAAATGTTTTGACCGTTTTAAAAACAATGGGAGTGCCTGCTGAAGATTATGATATCCATGTGAATTTCCCAGGCGGTGTGCCAATTGACGGTCCTTCTGCTGGGATTGCTATGGCTACCGGAATTTATTCGGCTATATATAAAAGGCCGGTGAACAGGGAAGTGGCCATGACAGGAGAAATCAGCATCCACGGCCATGTTAAGCCGATCGGCGGAGTGTATGCCAAAGTAAAGGCTGCCCAGAAAGCCGGCGCCAGGACTGTTATCATCCCTGAAGAAAATATGCAAAGCATTTTGAAAGAGATAGAGGGAATCGACATCATTCCTGTCAGCCACCTCAGCCAGGTGTTCACTGCAGCCCTGCTGAAGGACTATGCAAGAGACCAGTCCCTCACAGCGTCAATCGAGCTTTCTAAGAAAGAAAGTATCTAAAGGAGCTCCGGTTTGCAGCATATGCTTCAAACCGGAGTTTTATTTTATTCTGACAGGATAAAAGAGAAATAAGCTGTCTAACAGGAATTCATTCGTCATATAATCAATGAAGCAATAAGATAAGGGGGCTGGGCAAGCGCCCTCCGCATTTCTATTAATAGACACCCACAAATAAATAAGTTAGAATTGTACAAAGGCTTGACCTGTGATATGATGCGGGTTTGGAATGATTGTTTGGTTTCTCTTTCTCATTTTTTGCGGGCTTAGTGCAAAGAATAAGGATGAGGCAGATAATATATTTGATTTGCATTTGGAGGTGCAAACTATGGCGAATAAGAAAGACATCATCGTCCCCCTCCTGCCGCTTCGGGGCTTGCTCGTCTACCCTACAATGGTCCTGCATCTGGACGTTGGACGGGAAAGATCCGTGCAGGCGCTTGAAAAAGCAATGGTAGATGACCATCTTATTTTTTTGACGACTCAAAAGGATATTTCAATAGATGAGCCGGCGGAAGATGACTTATACAAAATGGGTACTCTTACCCGTGTAAAACAAATGCTGAAGCTTCCAAACGGCACAATCCGTGTGCTGGTGGAAGGATTGAAGAGGGCAGAAATTACCGAGCTCACCGATGAGGGAGATCATTATACAGTCAGTGTTGAGACTTATGATGACAGAGAAGACAAGGATGCCGAAGACCAGGCGCTGATGAGGACGATGCTTGAGTACTTTGAACAGTACATAAAAGTATCCAAGAAGATTTCTGCAGAAACCTATTCCTCAGTATCCGATATTGAGGAACCGGGGCGCATGGCAGATATCGTCGCTTCCCATCTGCCGCTGAAGCTGAAGGAAAAGCAGGATATTCTAGAAATGATCGATGTCAAAAAAAGGCTGAATCAGGTCATAGAGATTATCCACAATGAAAAAGAGGTCCTGAATCTTGAGAAGAAGATTGGGCAGCGCGTCAAAAAAAGCATGGAAAGAACGCAGAAGGAGTATTATCTCCGTGAGCAGATGAAGGCGATTCAGAAGGAATTGGGCGATAAGGAAGGCAAAACAGGCGAAATCGCCGAGCTCAATGATAGAATCGAACAATCCGGGATGCCTGATCATGTCAAACTTGCTGCATTAAAAGAGCTTGATCGTTATGAAAAGGTGCCTTCCAGCTCTGCTGAAAGCGCGGTAATCCGCAACTATATCGACTGGCTTGTTTCTCTGCCATGGACCGAGGCAACTGTTGATGACCTGAACATTCATAATGCAGAGCGGATCCTGAATAGGGATCATTACGGCCTAGAAAAGGTCAAGGAGCGGGTGCTGGAATATTTGGCTGTGCAAAAGCTCACCAATTCGCTGAAAGGTCCCATCCTTTGCCTGGCCGGGCCTCCGGGAGTCGGTAAGACGAGCCTTGCCAAGTCTATTGCTGCGTCGCTGAACCGCAACTTTGTCCGCGTTTCCCTTGGAGGGGTGCGGGACGAATCTGAAATCCGCGGACATAGAAGGACCTATGTCGGCGCCATGCCGGGCCGGATTATCCAGGGCATGAAAAAGGCAGAGACCATCAATCCGGTGTTCCTGCTTGATGAAATTGATAAAATGTCCAATGATTTCAGGGGAGACCCTTCATCAGCCATGCTGGAAGTCCTGGATCCTGAGCAGAACCACAATTTCAGCGATCATTATATTGAAGAAACATATGACCTGTCGAAGGTTATGTTCATTGCAACAGCGAATAATCTGGCAACCATACCGGGCCCTCTCCGCGATCGGATGGAAATTATCACGATTGCAGGCTATACGGAGCTTGAAAAGATTCATATAGCAAAGGACCATCTCCTGCCTAAGCAGATCAGCGAGCACGGGCTTTCTAAATCCCAGCTGCAGATCAGGGAGGACGGAATCCAGAAAATCGTCCGCTATTATACAAGAGAAGCAGGTGTCCGCGGGCTTGAGCGCCAGCTGGCTTCCATCTGCCGTAAGACTGCAAAGATTATTGTTTCAGGCGAGAAAAAGAAGGTCATCATTTCTGAAAAGAATATAGAAGACTTCCTTGGCAAGCCAAAGTTCAGATATGGCCAGGCAGAGGTCGAGGACCAGATCGGGGTTGCGACCGGCCTTGCTTATACAACAGTTGGCGGAGACACGCTGCAGATCGAAGTATCTTTATCTCCAGGCAAAGGCAAATTGGTCCTGACAGGCAAGCTTGGGGATGTCATGAAAGAATCTGCACAGACTGCATTCAGCTATGTCCGTTCAAAAGCGAAAGAGCTGGGCATCGAGGCAGATTTTTATGAAAAGTACGATATCCACATCCATGTGCCTGAAGGTGCCGTTCCAAAAGACGGCCCATCTGCAGGGATTACCATCACTACAGCCCTTGTTTCAGCGCTGTCGGGGAATCCGATACGCAAAGAAGTGGGGATGACAGGAGAAATAACGCTCCGCGGCCGGGTCTTGCCGATCGGCGGAGTGAAAGAAAAAACTTTAAGTGCCCATAGAGCGGGATTGACTAAAATTATCCTTCCTAAAGATAATGAAAAAGATATTGATGATATTCCAGAGAGTGTCCGCGACGAATTGGATTTTGTTCTCGTATCACATGTTGACGAAGTTCTCAAGCACGCCCTGAATGGAGTGCACAGCAATGAAAGTAAATAGTGCTGAAATCGTTATAAGTGCGGTCAAACCGGCACAATATCCTGAGGAGTCCCTGCCCGAGTTTGCCCTGGCAGGGAGATCCAATGTCGGCAAATCCTCATTTATTAACAAAATGCTTAACCGCAAGAACCTGGCGAGGACATCCTCGAAGCCAGGCAAAACCCAGACATTGAATTTCTATCTGATCAATGAAATGATGCATTTTGTCGATGTCCCGGGATATGGCTATGCCAAAGTTTCCAAAAAGGAGCGCGAAGCATGGGGTAGGATGATTGAAACCTATTTTACCTCCAGGGAGCAGCTGAAGGCAGCTGTCCTGATCGTCGACTTGCGCCATCCTCCTACCAAGGATGATATCATGATGTACGATTTCCTGAAGCACCACGGAATCCGATGCATCATCATAGCCACAAAGGCTGATAAAATTCCTAAAACAAAAAGGCAGAAGCATTTCAAAATCACGAAAGAGACTCTGGAGCTTGAACCTGGGGACGATATTGTATTGTTCTCATCCGAGACCGGTGAAGGCAAGGATGAGGCCTGGGGGATTCTCAAGAAATATATGCAGAGCTAAAAAACGCCGATTTGGCGTTTTTTTTTTGCAAAAACAGCTCTTTTGCTGCTGTATGGCGGCCGTTCGGGAGGAAATGGGAGAAGAGGGCAGTATATGCCCCCATTTAATAGCATTGTACAGCTGAGCGGCTGTCAGGCCAGTATGGGGGTTAATGACTGAAAATACAGCTAAATTTGAATTTTGTGGCAAAAGTAAGTGTAATGTTATGGTAATAAGGGTAATAAGCTTGAAATGAAATTCAGAAAACATTGAGGGGGAAAACAATTGAAAAAATGGATCATAGCTGTTGTAATTTTATGCTGTGCCGCTGTTCTCGGAGCATGCGGGAAAAAAGAGGCATCCTCCGGGGGGATGGAGCTTGCAGACGAAGGTAAGTTTACATATGCTGCATCAGGTGAATTCAAGCCTTTCAGCGTGACAGAAGCGGATGGGACCATGACCGGCTTTGATATTGAAGTCGGAGAAGCAGTGGCCAAGGAGCTGGGCCTTGAACCGGTTCAGAAGAAATTTAAGTTTGGCGGAATTGTTGAAGGCGTCAAATCAGGGCGTTTTGATGCCGCGGTAGCGAGCCACACCATCAATGAAGACAGGCTGAAGGCAGTGAATTTTTCCATTCCTTATTATTATTCAGGACCGCAGATTTTTGTCCGTCCTGACAGTTCGGCGAAAAGCCTTGATGATCTGAAGGATCTGGAGATTGCTGTATCCAAAGGTTCAACCTATGCAGACTCTGCTGAAGAGGTGACAGACAACATCATTTTTTACGACAGTGATGTAACCGCCCTCGAAGCATTGAGCAGGGGGAAGCATGATGCCGTCATCACTGACTTCATCACAGGCAAAGAGGCTATCGGTTCCGGGATGGAAATCGAAGGCAAGGAGCTGCTTGGGCGCAGTGAACAGGCAATTGCCGTAGCGAAGGACAATGAAGAGCTGCTTGATCAAATCAATGAAGCGCTTGAAAAGCTTCATGAAGATGGAACTTTGACAGAAATCAGCAAGAAGTACATCGGTGAGGACATCACAAAAGACCCTGAAAAGGAATAAGGGGAAGAAGGCGAATGTACTGCAACTTGCATTCGCCTCTTTATGTACATAAAAGAAATGCTTCATATTACAATTAAAGAGAGGAAAAGCCTATGGAACTTGCAGGAAAATTTATAGAAACATATCCCGTATTTTTACGGGGCATGCTTCTTACCTTTGAATTGACGATTGTTTCTGTTTTTATAGCCATCTTCATCGGGCTGTTTTTTGCCTTTTTAAAAATCTCGCGAATAAAAGTTCTTGAATGGATTGCAGATATATATATATTCCTTGTAAGGGGAACGCCTTTAGTTGTCCAGATATTTATCTTCTACTTTGGGCTGACATCTCTGAATATCTCGCAGTTTCTGGCCGTTGTCCTTGGGCTCGCCTTCCATAACGGCGCTTATATAGCGGAGATTTTCAGGGGCTCGATTCAGTCCATTGAAAAAGGGCAGATGGAAGCGGGCAGGTCGCTCGGCATGTCAGCGGGGCTTGCTATGAGGCGCATCATTCTTCCGCAGGCAGTTCGAAGGGCCCTGCCGCCTCTTGGCAATCAATTCATTATAGCGCTGAAGGATTCATCCCTTGCCTCATTCATTGGCATGTACGAGCTTTTCAATGTGGCGACCACATATGGATCAAATGAGTATGACTATATGAGCTATCTTTTAATCGTGGCAGTCTATTACCTCATACTGGTGCTCGTATTCTCATTCCTGGTCAGCATTATTGAAAAGCGGATGGCAATTAGTGATTAAAGAGGAGGCAATGGCAGATGAATGAAGCAGTCATGATAAAAGTGGAGAAGCTGAACAAGTCGTTTGGGGACCTTCATGTATTGAAGGATATAGATATGACAGTGAAAGAAAGCGATGTAGTCTGTTTGATCGGGGCAAGCGGGTCAGGAAAAAGCACGCTGCTGCGATGCCTCAACTTCCTTGAAATGAAGGACAGCGGAAACATTGTCATTGAAGGGGAGAAGGTTGAGAAAGAAACGCATGACCTGAACAGGATCCGGTCAAAAGTGGGGATGGTGTTTCAGCATTTCTACCTGTTCCCCCATCGGACTGTCCTTGAGAATGTAATGGAGGCCCCGGTGTATGTAAAAAAAGTGCCAAAGGAGCAGGCCAGGAAAGAGGCAAAAGAGCTCCTGAAAAAAGTGGGGTTATCAGATAAAGAGGACGTATATCCCGCCAAGCTGTCAGGGGGGCAGAAGCAAAGGGTGGCCATTGCAAGGGCATTGGCCATGAAGCCTGATATCATGCTGTTTGACGAACCGACCTCTGCGCTTGACCCCGAGCTGGTCGGTGAAGTGCTTGCCACCATGAAGGACCTTGCGAAGGAAGGGATGACCATGATTGTCGTGACCCATGAAATGGGCTTTGCGAGAGAAGTCGCCGATTTTGCGGTATATATGCATGAAGGAAGGATTGTCGAGGTAGGCCATCCGGAGCAGCTGTTTTTGAGCCCGAAGGAAGAGCGGACAAAAAGCTTCCTGGATTCTGTGCTGTAAGGCAGTGGAGATTTTTGAATAAAGGAAGATAAAACACCCGGCCGGGTGTTTTATCTTTGTGCAAGTGTGGAATGATAGGCAGTATAAGCCTACTTTTTCTTTGATAACAGCAGGTACAGGCCTACCAGCACAAGTGCAGCCGGCCAGAATCTTAAGATGGATGATAGGCCCGGCCCTAATGGTCCTAAAATGTTTTCTGCTTTGTCATTGAATAGAAGCAGGATGCTGATGGACAGGAAAAGCAGCCCCTGGACAAAGCCTGCCCCCGTCTTTTGGGCTCTGAGCAGGAACCCGAGGGCGATGATCAGGATGAAGGTGCCGATATGGTCAGGCCACACTTCGAGCCGGCTTACAATATGGAAGTGCAATCCAAACCCTGCCAGGATGACGCCGGGAAGGATCGCTTCATATTCTTTGGCTCCGTATCCCTGGAATAGAAAAGCAATACCGACGATCAATAATAGTGTCGGCCAGGAATAGAAATCCTGGAATAATTGTACGT
Source organism: Cytobacillus sp. T106 (assembly GCF_040492155.1). NCBI lineage: Bacteria > Bacillati > Bacillota > Bacilli > Caryophanales > Bacillaceae > Cytobacillus > Cytobacillus sp. T106. The sequence goes on from NZ_JBEUMK010000001.1 coordinate 264,153, forward strand.
TTGAGCGCTGCATCAGGAAATAGGCACCGAAGCCTATAAGGATGATTCCTGGGAAAATCCGCTGGTTTTTCATTTTTACACCACTTCCAGTAAGGTTCACTTGAATCCCGGCTTTATTTTTGGTACTGTACATAAGTAAGCCTTTTTGTCGATATATGTAATTTGGGCTAAGGCTTTCTGCTCCTGCAGGCTTCTTTTGAGCCATGCAGCAAGAGCACCTTTCAATCATTTATATTACCATATGAGTTCATTATCTGTTCACAATTTCACACGAAAAAAATGTTATAATTATAGTATTGAATTACGTACTTAGCTGGGGGTGCAAACACTTTATGCATATTATTGTAGCAGGTCTTAATTATAAAACTGCCCCTGTCGAAATCCGCGAGCGTTTGACATTCAATCCGGACTCTCTGGGGGATGCCATGACGGCATTGAACAGCAAAAAGAGCATCCTGGAAAATGTTATCCTCTCTACTTGCAACCGCACTGAAATTTACGCAGTGGTCGATCAGCTTCACACCGGCCGCTATTATATAAAAGAATTTTTGTCTGAGTGGTTTGATATGGCCCATGAAGAATTCTCTCCGTATCTGTTTGTTTACGAACAGGACGGTGCTGTAGAGCATCTGTTTAAAGTTGCCTGCGGTTTGGACTCCATGGTTCTTGGCGAAACACAGATTCTTGGACAAGTGCGTACTAGCTTCCTGGCTTCACAGGAAAAGCAGGCGACAGGCACTGTATTTAATCAGCTTTTCAAGCAGGCTGTTACATTGGCGAAGAAGGCCCATTCTGAAACTGAAATTGGCGCAAATGCGGTTTCGGTCAGTTATGCTGCCGTCGAGCTGGCTAAAAAGATATTCGGATCTCTTGACCGGAAGCATGTCCTTGTCCTTGGAGCAGGGAAAATGGGAGAGCTGGCCATTCAGAACCTGCATGCCAATGGGGCAAGCAAGGTGACTGTCATCAACCGTACATTTGAAAAGGCCCAGGATCTGGCGAGCCGCTTCCACGGTGAAGCCAAGACCCTCCAGGAGCTGCAGTGCGCTTTAATGGAAGCTGATATCCTGATCAGCTCTACAGGTGCAAAGGAATTCGTCATTACGAAAGAGATGATGGTCCATGTAGAGAAGATGCGCAAAGGCAAACCGCTCTTTATGGTGGATATTGCCGTGCCGCGTGATCTTGATCCTAAGCTTTCTGAGCTGGACAGCGTATTCCTTTATGATATTGACGATCTGGAAGGCATTGTGGAAGCTAACCTTCAGGAACGCAAAAAAGCGGCAGCAGCTATCATGATGCTGATTGAAGGCGAGATTGTGGAATTCAAGCAGTGGCTCAACCTCCTTGGGGTTGTTCCTGTCATTTCCGCCCTGCGTGAGAAAGCTTTGGCCATCCAGTCCGAAACCATGAACAGCATTGAAAGAAAACTGCCTCATCTCAGTGAGCGCGACAAAAAAGTGCTGAACAAACACACGAAGAGCATCATCAACCAGATGCTGAAAGACCCAATCCTGCAGGCCAAGGAAATGGCTGCCCAGGCTGATGCCGATAAAGCGCTGGATTTATTTGTGAAAATCTTCAATATTGAAGACCTTGTTGCAGAACATGATGATGAAGTGAAGGCAGCAGAACCAAAGCGGGCAGCAGTGAAGCCGGCCGTGCCTTCTTTTCAGTCATAAGCGGGGTTCTGGGCAATGTTTGACATCTATATGACAAGGCTGCATGAGTTAACAGTCGTTCTGTATGCTTTATGCGTGCTTTTATACTTCATCGACTTTCTTCACAATAACCGGAAGGCCAACAGGGTTGCCTTCTGGTTACTTGCATTTGTGTGGATTCTGCAGACTGTTTTTCTGTTTTTGTACATGAAAAATACAGGGCGTTTTCCGGTGCTGACTATATTTGAAGGGCTATATTTTTATGCCTGGGTGCTTATCACTCTTTCGCTCGGAATCAACCGCCTTCTGAGAGTGGATTTTATCGTCTTTTTCACTAATGTGCTCGGCTTTGTCATCATGGCCATCCACACTTTTGCACCCGTTCAGTACGAATCTGAAGTCATGGCCCAGCAGCTCGTCTCGGAATTGCTCCTGATCCACATAACAGTCGCAATCCTTTCATATGGCGCCTTTTCACTGTCATTTGTCTTCTCTTTGCTGTATCTTATTCAGTATGACCTGCTAAAGAGGAAAAAATGGGGATCCAGGCTCCTGAGAATTGCAGATTTGTCAAAGCTTGAGCATATGTCATATGTATTAAATGTAATCGGTGTACCGATGCTGATTATAAGCCTGATCCTCGGGACGCAATGGGCTTATATCAAGGTACCAGATATGCATTGGTATGATGCGAAAGTCATTGGCTCATTCATCGTGCTTGGCGTATACAGCGTATACCTGTATGTGAGGGTGGCAAGGGGCTTTTCAGGCAAATCGCTGGCCCTGTGGAATCTCGCATCCTTTTTAATTGTACTTATCAACTTTTTCCTGTTTGGAAGGCTTTCATCCTTCCACTTCTGGAGCTCATAATAATGATTTATATCAGGGGGCTTGGCAAAAGCCTTGCCCCCTATACATAGGAGGCTGTCATGAGAAAAATTATAGTCGGTTCTAGGCGCAGCAAGCTTGCATTAACACAGACCAACTGGGTGATGGACCAGTTGAAGAAGATAGACGATTCTTTCGAGTTTGAAGTGAAAGAAATCGTGACAAAAGGAGATCAGATCCTTGATGTGACCTTATCCAAGGTTGGCGGAAAAGGCTTATTTGTAAAAGAAATCGAGCAGGCTATGCTTGATGAAGAAATCGATATGGCAGTCCACAGCATGAAGGATATGCCCGCTGTCCTGCCGGAAGGCCTTGTGATAGGCTCTATTCCTGAAAGGGAGGATCACCGTGATGCATTGATTTCAAAAGGGCATCAGACACTGGATCAGCTTAAGCCGGGAGCGGTTGTCGGCACAAGCAGCCTGCGAAGAGGCGCACAGCTGCTTGCAAAGCGCCCGGATCTTGAAATCAAATGGATCAGGGGCAATATTGATACGAGGCTCGCAAAGCTTGAAACAGAGGAGTATGATGCCATCATTCTCGCTGCAGCAGGTCTGTCAAGAATGGGATGGACAACTGATACTGTTTCGGAATTCCTTGAGCCGGAAGTCTGCCTGCCGGCCGTTGGCCAGGGGGCATTGTCCATTGAGTGCCGCGAGAGCGATAAGGAGCTGCTTGAGCTGCTGAGCAAGTTCACTTGCGGGACAACAAACCAGACAGTCCGTGCCGAGCGTGCATTCCTTCATAAAATGGAGGGCGGATGCCAGGTTCCTATTGCAGGATATGCTGTGCTGAATGAGAAGGATGAAATTGAGCTTACAGGTCTTGTGGCTTCACCGGACGGAAAAACGATTTATAAAGAAAAAGTGACTGGAGCTGATCCTGTAGAAGTGGGCCTGAGAACTGCGGAAAAGCTGATTGAAAAAGGCGCCAAAAAGCTTATTGATGATGTAAAAAAGGAGCTTGACGGAGAATGACCGGGGAGAGCCTTCCCCTTGCAGGCAAAAAAGTGCTTGTACCCAGGGGGAAGGATCAGGCCGGACCTTTTTCTGAGCTGATCCGCAGCTATGGCGGCATACCAGTGGAAATACCGCTGCTTGCTTTCAGGCCGGCAGAGGTAACAGAAGAAATCCTTCATGCTGTCAGGGAGCTTCCTACATACGATTGGGTCATTTTTACCAGCAGAAATGCCCTTGAAACTTTTATATCCTTTGCCGGCAGAAATGCCGTTTTTCCCAAGATTGCGGCCATTGGCACAAAAACAGAGAGGGCCGCAGAGGAGTCAGGGCTTGCTGTCAGCTTTACTCCGGAGGAATTTGCTGCAGAAGGATTTATTGATGAGTTCCTTCCCTTTGTCGAAAAAGGCATGAAGGTGCTGATCCCCAAAGGGAATAAAGCAAGAAGCTATATTGCAGACGAGCTTAAAAGGGCAGGGGCAGAGCCGCAGGAAATCATTATATATGAAACCGGATTTCCTGAAGATAGCGGAGAAAAGCTCGCAGTCATGCTGAAAAATGGATCGTTGGATGTGCTGGCCTTCACCAGCCCGTCGACTGTAGAGCATTTTATGGAGATTGTCCGCAAGACGGGTGCTGAAGCAGCTATCAAAGGCTGCCTTGTGGCCTGCATCGGCCCTGTTACTCAGAAAAGGGCGGAAGAACTGGGGCTTGGTGTCCATGTGGTCCCTGCCGGATATACGATTGAAGATTTGGCAAAAAGCATAGCAGCTGAATTGAATCAGAGGAGGAAATGAAATGGATATGCAGTTCAAAAGATACCGCCGTTTACGGCAGACAGCCAGTATGAGAGCGCTTGTAAGGGAAAATCATCTTCGTATTGAAGACTTGATTTATCCGATATTCGCCGCAGAAGGAGAAAATATTAAAAGGGAAATCCCTTCTATGCCTGGCCAGTATAACCTTTCCCTTGACCGCATTGAGGAAGAAATGGAAGAGGTTGTATCATTAGGGATCAAATCAGTCCTCTTATTCGGAATTCCGCTCGAAAAAGACGAATGCGGCCAGCAGGCTTATCACGATCACGGTATTGTCCAGGAGGCAACGAGACTGATCAAGTCCAAATTTCCTGAGGTGGTCATCATCGCCGATACCTGCCTGTGCGAATATACAAGCCATGGGCATTGCGGGCTGATAGAGGATGGAAAAGTCCTGAACGACGCGTCCCTTGAGCTCCTTGTCCAGACTGCAGTCAGCCAGGCGAAAGCAGGCGCTGATATCATCGCCCCTTCCAATATGATGGATGGATTTGTTGCAGCCATCAGGGCCGGACTGGATGAGGCAGGCTTCCAGGATGTGCCGGTCATGTCTTACGCAGTCAAATATTCTTCAGCATTCTACGGCCCATTCCGTGATGCAGCCGGCAGCACGCCTCAATTTGGCGACCGGAAAGCTTATCAGATGGACCCTGCCAACCGCATGGAGGCACTCAGGGAAGCAGAAGCTGATCTTGCAGAAGGTGCAGACTTCCTGATTGTAAAGCCTGGAATGCCTTATCTGGATATTGTAAGAGACGTGAAAAATGCAGTGAACCTGCCAATGGTCATCTATAATGTGAGCGGCGAATATTCAATGGTGAAAGCGGCAGCGCAAAATGGCTGGATCGACGAGAAAAACATTGTAATGGAGATGCTGACCGGGATGAAGCGTGCCGGTTCAGATTTAATCATCACCTACCATGCCAAAGATGCTGCAAGATGGATTAAAGAACAGCAGTAATGCCAGTAAAGCCATCCTATTCTTGAATGATTAAAAAGAAGAAAAGAGGGAAAAGCATGCGTTCTTATACTAAATCGGCCGAAGCCTATAATGAAGCGAAATCGCTGATGCCAGGCGGCGTCAACAGCCCGGTCCGTGCCTTTAAATCGGTCAATATGGATCCGATCTTCATGGAGCGGGGAAAAGGCTCGAAGATCTATGATATTGACGGCAATGAATATATCGATTATGTGCTTTCCTGGGGGCCGTTAATCCTTGGGCACACGAATGACAGGGTAGTGGAAGGGATCAAGAAAATCGCGGAACTTGGCACAAGCTTCGGCGCTCCGACCATTGCCGAAAATGAGCTGGCCAAGCTTGTGATTGAGCGGGTGCCGTCCATCGAGATCGTCAGGATGGTTTCTTCAGGTACAGAGGCGACAATGAGCGCCCTGCGCCTTGCCCGCGGATATACAGGGCGCAACAAAATCCTTAAATTTGAAGGCTGCTACCATGGCCATGGCGATTCCCTCCTGATCAAAGCAGGCTCAGGTGTTGCCACACTCGGCCTTCCCGACAGCCCGGGGGTGCCTGAAGGCGTTGCGAAGAACACAATTACTGTGCCTTACAATGATATGGAAAGTGTAAAATATGCTTTTGAGCAATTCGGCGAAGATATTGCCGGGGTCATCGTAGAACCTGTTGCCGGCAATATGGGGGTTGTCCCTCCTCTTCCAGGATTCCTTGAAGCATTAAGGGACATAACGAGTGAATATGGGACGCTCCTGATTTTTGACGAAGTCATGACAGGCTTCCGTGTCGGCTATCATTGCGCTCAAGGCTATTACGGCGTTACCCCTGACATTACCTGCCTCGGCAAAGTAATCGGCGGCGGCCTGCCTGTAGGCGCCTATGGCGGCAAAGCGGAAATCATGGAGAGAATCGCCCCGAGCGGCCCGATCTATCAGGCAGGAACACTTTCAGGCAATCCGCTGGCCATGACTGCCGGATACGAAACGCTGAGCCAGCTCACTCCTGAATCGTACAAAGAATTTGAACGGAAGGCTGACAGGCTGGAAGAAGGCCTTTATGCAGCAGCGAAGAAGCATGATATCCCGCTGACGGTCAACCGTGCAGGTTCAATGATCGGTTTCTTCTTTACAAACGAAGAAGTCATCAATTATGAAAAAGCGAAAACCTCCAACCTGGACTATTTTGCTTCTTATTACCGTGAAATGGCGAATGAAGGAGTCTTCCTGCCTCCATCGCAATTCGAGGGATTATTTTTATCAACCGCCCATACGGATGAAGATATTGAAAAAACATTGAACGCAGCCGAGCTTGCATTTTCCAAGCTGAAAGGCTGATGGAAGCAGGCCGGTTAACTCCGGCCTGTTTTTTGTGTGTGTCCTTATACACGAATCCCCCCTCATTGCCTCATTAATATTCACCCCCTACTCTCCTGCGCTCCATAACTTTTCACAATCTAATCATAATTACTATCAGCCGTTCATAGAGTGATAATGACATAGTGATTATACGTGAAAGAGCTGAAAGGAGGAGTCGCTTTGTCCCAGGAAGATCAATCATGCCTGCGCTTTTCTTTAGAAGAATCCGTCTGGTTCCAAAAAGGACAGGAAGTATCTGAGCTTGTTTCTATTTCGCTTGATCCGAATATAACCATCCAGGAACATGAACAATATGTATCGATTCAAGGATCGCTGAAGCTGGCCGGGGAGTACCGGAAAAATGAAGAAGGTGAACTGGAAGAATCTTTTGCCAGCCCGAAATTCATTCAATCCGTTGAAGAGAGGGAAGGGGGGATCTGTGAATTTTCTCACCATTTTCCTGTTGATATAACCATTCCGAATAATAGGATAGGAAGCGTCTATGATTTGGATGTCTATATTGATTCTTTTGACTATCAATTCCAGGAAAGAAGCTGCATGAGGCTGACAGCAGATCTGACCATCACCGGCCTCTACGGGGAACAGCAGCATCCTGCCGCGGAGTATGATGAGGAAGATGCAGCACAGGAACACGATGAAAGGCCGGAAGAAGAGGAAGCTGAGGCAGAAGCTCAGGAAGAGGAGCAGCAGCAGGATCATTTTGAGCCACTGCTTGCAGCAGAAGAGGAGACTGAAAAGGAGCTGGAGCCTTTATTCCGTTCGGCAGCGCCGGCAGAGTTAATAATAGAAAACAATGAAGAGGTGCAGCTCCCGGAATATGCCGGTTTCAAAGATTCTATTTATAAAGCCGGGGCAGGAGCGGAAGAGGAAGATGAAACAGAGAACGCAGAAGCTGCCGATCTGTTTGCCCCTTTTACTGCCGAAGCGAGAAAGCAGCCGGAGGAGGCTGAAAAAGAAGAAAAGCCGGCAGCGTTTTTTGACACCATCAAAGATCATGAGCTTCCGGTCCCGGAAGCAGCATACCATGCTGAACCTGCAGAACAAGTGCCTGACCATAGCTTTGCAACGTTCAGGAGTGAAAAGGCAGCAGAAGATACTTATGCCGGTAACCAAAAGCCGGAAATGCAGCCGGCAGAAATATTGACCGGCTTCAAGGCCCAGCAGGAGGAAAGTGAATCTTCTTCTGACCAGGCTCCAAAAAAGAAGAAAGCAGCCAATAAGAAAAAAAGCAAGAGCTTGTCACTGGCTGAGTTTCTGGCCCGAAAGGAAGAAGAGCAGTCTGCCAGGATGAAAGTGTGCATCGTCCAGCATGGCGACACACTCGATATTATCGCAGAAAGATATGAGGTTCCTGTTCCGGCGCTGCTGAGAGTCAATCACCTGGAGCTGAACCAGGACGTTTATGAAGGCCAGGTGCTGTATGTCCCTGTGCATGCCTATCAGAAATAGCCTTCTGCAGGCAATAAGACATGTATGAAACAGGCTGGGCAGGTATGGAGGTACCTGTTCAACTGTTTCTTTTATTTCCGGAGGATCACTACGCCAATAAGAAAGTGGGATACGCGTATGGAAGGAAGCAACAGATTAGCAGCGGTTTCCCCGATTTTAAAGCACTATGCCGTCCAGCCCCACTTTGTGGAAGACTACGGCAGGACCAGGAAGATCTATTCCGATAAAGGCGTTTTTGCACTGAAAAAGCTGAAAGCAAAGCATGGGACCGATTTTATCAGGCAGGTTCAGTCCCTTTATCAGAAGGGCTACAACCGGATAGTGCCGATCTATCCGGCTGCTGACGGCCGCTACGCTGTTTTTCATGAGAGTGAACTGTATTATTTAATGCCATGGCTCGCCAATGAAGAAAAAGAAAACCGTTTTGAACGCCATCAGCAGATGTTCCGGGAACTGGCACGGCTGCACACACTGTCATTGAAGGAAGTCAATGTCACCAGCGAGGAGCGGCAGGAGCATTATGAAAAGACCCTGCTCGCCTGGGAGAAGGAGACAGAATTCTGCGAGGGATTTATTGATGAATGTGAAAGAAAGCAGTATATGGCGCCATTCGAGCTCCTTTTCTGCCTGTATTACCATGATATTACCCAGGCGCTGAAATTTTCGAAAGGCAAGCTGAAGGATTGGCATGAAAAAACGAAGGATGATGAAAAAGCGCGGACTGTCATCATCCATGGAAAAGTTTCAACAGAGCATTTTCTGTATGATGAAAGAGGCTACGGATATTTCAGCAATTTTGAAAAATCGCGCCAGGCTTCCCCGCTCCACGATCTCCTGCCGTTTCTGTCGCGCTCTTTAAGAAGCTACCCGAAGCGGAGCGATGAATCGGTTGAGTGGCTGTATACCTACTTTAAATATATGCCGTTCAAGCAGGATGAAATGCTCTTGTTCCAGAGCTATCTTGCCCACCCGGGCCCTGTCCTGAGAGAGGCGGAAAACTACCATAAGAACCGCGGTGCCGCAGATGAAAGAAAGCTCGTCCAGCAGTTTCAGCGCCAATTCTGGCTTCTGAAGAATACAGAGTACATCGTCATGAGGATCGACGAAATCGAAAGGCAGAAGCAGCAGGCACAGGAAGCAGCAAAAGCCCAGGCCGAACAGGAAGGAGCCCCGGACAATTCGTCCTGAGGGCTCCTAAATGAATTCAAGATGGAGTGCCAGAGCCAGCAAGATAAAGACTGAAAGCAAAAGAACATCAAAGGTCGTAGGAATAAGAATGGTCCGTATTCCCTGAAAGACACAGAAGGGAATTATGAATTGGGCACAAACACTTCTAAAGGTCCTCAGCCATGGAGGCAGGGTATAAGGATTGAATTTCCTTTTCATCTGTTTTCCCCCTAATCTCTTTTACACCATTCTATGTCCCTTCCCCAGGTTAAGTGCCTATTTTTTAGAATCGTACGGGCGGACGTATGATTTTAAAAAATATTGCCGATACTTATTGACTATAAACCGCGAAATTCGGTACTATATCATATATAAATATCATTAGAAAAGCATTGACAGGGAAGAGTACAGTGCAAGCTGCCTAAAGAGAGGAAAACCCCAAGCTGAAAGGTTTTCCAGGCAGAATCATTGGAAGGTCGCCCTTGAGCTTCTTTCGCGAACAGAACATGTTCACAGTAGCGAAAGACGGGAAAACCGTTATCAGATTAAGCGCCTGGCAGGATTGCATTACTTGCCCGGAAAAAAGGTGGTACCGCGAAATCAGCTCCATTCGTCCTTTTATTGACGGATGGAGTTTTTTATTTGTTCAGGTACCCACAACACTAACAGATACAAGGAAGGCAGGGAATACAATGGAGAATAATGAATTGGCGATGCCAACAAAGTATGATCCCCGGAATATTGAAAAGGGACGGTATGAATGGTGGATCGGTAACAAATTTTTTGAAGCGAAGGATGATCAAAGCAAAGAGCCTTATACGATCGTCATCCCGCCGCCGAACGTAACAGGAAAGCTTCACCTCGGCCATGCCTGGGATACCACGCTTCAGGATATCCTTACCCGCATGAAGAGGATGCAGGGCTATGATGTATTATGGCTTCCAGGCATGGACCATGCCGGCATCGCAACACAGGCGAAAGTCGAGCAGAAGCTGAAAAGCGAAGGAAAATCCCGCTACGATCTCGGCCGCGAAGCATTTGTCCAGGAAACATGGAAATGGAAAGAAGAATATGCAGAGCATATCCGCCAGCAGTGGTCTAAGCTCGGCCTGGGACTTGATTACAGCCGTGAGCGCTTCACAATGGATGAGGGGCTTTCCAAGGCGGTTAATAAAGTTTTTGTCTCTCTTTATAAAAAAGGCCTGATTTACCGCGGCGAATATATCATCAACTGGGATCCAGCCACAAAAACTGCGCTCTCAGATATCGAAGTAATTCATCAGGATGTCCAGGGCGCCTTTTATCATATGAACTACCCGCTTGCAGACGGTTCAGGATCCATTGAGGTTGCCACAACCCGTCCGGAGACCATGCTTGGCGATACAGCGGTAGCAGTCCACCCTGAAGACGAACGCTATCAGCATCTGATCGGGAAAAATGTTGTCCTCCCGATTACCGGCCGTGAAATCCCGATTGTTGCCGATGATTATGTGGATAAGGAATTCGGATCTGGTGCGGTTAAAATCACTCCTGCACATGACCCGAACGATTTTGAAATCGGGAACCGCCACGATCTTCCGCGCATCCTTGTCATGAACGAGGACGGAACCATGAATGAAAATGCCGGCAAATACAACGGCCTTGACCGCTTTGAATGCCGCAAGCAGATCGTAAAGGACCTGCAGGACGCGGGCGTACTTTTCAAAATTGAAGAGCATATGCATTCTGTCGGCCATTCTGAGCGGAGCGGAGCTGTAGTTGAGCCATATCTGTCCACACAATGGTTTGTCAAAATGCAGCCGCTGGCAGACGAAGCGGTAGCGCTGCAGCAGAAAGAAGACAAAGTCAACTTCATCCCGGACCGCTTTGAAAACACATATCTCCGCTGGATGGAAAATATCCGCGACTGGTGCATCTCCAGGCAGCTCTGGTGGGGCCACCGCATCCCGGCCTGGTATCACAAGGAAACAGGCGAAGTGTATGTAGATTCCGAGCCTCCGGCTGATGCTGAGAATTGGACCCAGGATAATGATGTTCTTGATACCTGGTTCAGCTCCGCCCTATGGCCATTCTCTACAATGGGCTGGCCGGATGAAGAAAACCCTGATTTCAAGCGCTATTATCCGACAGCAAGCCTTGTAACAGGCTATGACATCATCTTCTTCTGGGTATCCAGGATGATTTTCCAAGGCCTTGAGTTTACAGGAGAGCGCCCATTCAAAGATGTACTCATCCACGGACTGGTAAGAGATGAGCAAGGCAGGAAAATGAGCAAATCACTCGGCAACGGTGTAGATCCGATGGATGTCATTGCCCAGTACGGTGCCGATTCACTCCGCTACTTCCTGTCAACTGGAAGCTCGCCTGGACAGGATTTGCGCTTCAGCATGGAAAAGGTAGAAGCAACTTGGAATTTTGCCAATAAAATTTGGAATGCCTCCCGCTTCGCCCTTATGAATATGGCTGGCCTGAAATTTGAAGACATCGATTTAACAGGAGAAAAATCAGTAGCTGATAAATGGATCCTCACAAGGCTGAACGAAACGATTGAAACGGTAACAAGGCTTTCAGACCGCTATGAATTCGGTGAAGTCGGCCGTGTGCTTTATAACTTCATCTGGGACGATTTCTGCGACTGGTATATTGAAATGGCGAAGCTTCCGCTTTATGGGGAAGACGAAGCGGCAAAGAAAACGACCCGTTCGATTCTTGCATATGTACTGGATAATACCATGAGGCTTCTCCACCCGTTCATGCCTTTCATTACAGAAGAAATCTGGCAGAACCTGCCTCACAGCGGCGAATCAATCACTATTGCCGAATGGCCGAAGGTGAAAGAAGAATACACTGATAAAAAGGCAGCAGGCGATATGAAGCTGCTTGTTGAAATCATCCGTTCTGTCCGGAACAGCCGTGCAGAAGTGAATACACCATTGAGCAAGAAGATCAAGATGATCCTGAAGCCGAATGATGACGAGGTTCTTGCTACTCTCACAGCCAATAAAGCTTATATTGAACGCTTCTGCAACCCGGAAGAGCTTGAGATCAGCCCAGCTGCCGCAACACCTGACAAGGCGATGACAGCAGTCGTTTCCGGAGCTGAAATCATCCTGCCGCTGGAGGGACTCATCAACATCGATGAAGAAATTGCCCGGTTGAAAAAAGAGTGGGATAAGCTGGACAAAGAGGTTGAGCGTGTTCAAAAGAAGCTCTCCAATGAAGGCTTTGTTAAAAAAGCGCCTGAAAAGGTCATTGAAGAAGAACGCGCCAAAGAAAAGGACTATACTGAAAAGAGAGCGATTGTAGAAGCTCGCTTAAATGAACTAAAAGGGTAAACCACCCATAACGGAAAAGGCGGATCCAGGAAGGATTCGTCTTTCCGTATGGTTTCCTATGTATGGAGGCAGATACTTATGTTTCAAACGTACGAAGAAGCAATATCCTGGATCCACTCCCGCCTTCGCCTCGGAATCAAGCCAGGGCTAAAGCGGATGGAATGGATGATGGAAAAATTGGGCCATCCCGAGAGAAAGCTCAAGAGTGTACATATCGGAGGAACGAATGGGAAGGGATCAACGGTTGCCTATTTGCGTTCCATCCTTGTGAGTGCCGGATTCAAGACTGGTACCTTCACCTCTCCTTATTTTGAACAATTCAATGAAAGAATCAGCCTGAATGGCCAGCCTGTGAAGGATGAAGAAATCCTCAGGCTTGTTAATGATATTTACCCGCTCAGCGAGGAGCTGGAAAAGACGGAGCTTGGGGCACCGACTGAGTTTGAAGTTATTACTGCAATGGCCTTCCGATATTTTGCCGACGTAAATCCGGTTGATATCGCCCTGTTTGAAGTCGGCCTGGGAGGAAGGTTTGATTCGACCAATATCGTCCATCCGCTTCTGTCCATCATCACCAGCATCGGCCTTGACCACACAGCCATCCTTGGAGACACCTATGAACAGATAGCTTTTGAAAAAGCTGGAATCATCAAAAGCGGTGTCCCTGCCTTGACGGCTGTTTCACAAGAGGGAGCCCTTTCTGTTATTGAAAAAACAGCTAAAGAAAAGAACGCGAAGCTGTACCGGCTTGGCAGCGAAATCGGAATCAGTGATCATCAATCGTCTGACCACGGTGAAAGGTTTACCGTCAGCACGATTTTCCGGGAATATAAGAACCTTGAAATCAGCATGCTGGGATCTCATCAGACAAGGAATGCCGCGCTTGCAGCTGCGGCCGCAGGAATCCTGAACCAGTACTACTCCTTTATGATAGAAGAAAAAGATCTTAGGAAAGGTCTGTCCGAAGCCTATTGGCCAGGCAGGCTTGAACTCCTTTCTGACAATCCTGTCGTTCTCATGGACGGAGCCCATAATGAAGAAGGCATCATGGCTCTTGCAGATGAGCTGGGCAAAAGGTATGATGGCAAAAAAATAGCAGTTGTCTTCGCAGCCTTGTCAGACAAGAAGCTGGACAAAATGATCAGAATCCTTGATGGAGCTGCCGATAGAATTACATTTACCCAATTTGACTTCCACAGGGCGGCGGATGCTGAAATGCTTGCCGGCCTTAGTATATCCAGAAATAAAACGGCCTGTGCCAGCTGGGAAGAGGCCATCAGGACAGAATTGTCGAACCTGCAGTCTGCTGATGTTCTGGTGATTACAGGGTCGCTCTATTTCCTCTCTGCCGCAAAACCATTTCTGAATTCACTGATTGGGAAAAGGTGTTGATGCTTTGGCAGAGCAGCGCATTATTAGAGTGACAAATTTTTGGAAATTTGATACAATAATATTTATTTTGTGACTATTCTACTAGTTTGTGTGTGTTTTGCTGGGCAAGGAAGAAGGAGGGGATAAGGTGAATCAGGGAGCGATAAAATACATATGGATCATCTGGGCGCTGACTGTGCCTGCCGGAGTCTGGCTAACCTATACCCTCTATCCTCCGCAGCCTGCAGCTTTGAACGTCGATGTCCTGGCATTTATGCTGCTTATGTTTTTTGTATCATCCATGCCGATCATCATCAATAACGTGCCCGTGTTTATGCTGCAGTGGGTGGCTTTTGCCGTTTTTTTGACTTTCGGCATCTTTATCGAAATGCTTCTTGTACAGGCTTCAGTCATCTTTCTCCTTCTGAAGCTCCGGCTTCCGAAAAGCCAGTCTTACAGGTTTCCGCTCAATTCATTTATGTTCTTTGTGGTTTCCTTCATAAGCGGGATTTTTTATTATTCCCTTGGCGGAAAGCAGGGAGCAGACCTGATGGAGCACGGTCCTTCCTTATGGCTGTCCATCCTGTATCCGATTGTCTATTATGTTGTGAATCAGCTCGTCCTTTCCCTGATCCTTTTTTTCCTGCATAAGCAGAAAACGAATTTTTTCGGGAAGGATTTTATATGGGAGTCGCTTACATCGATCATGACGCTGCCGGTCGGATTCATGCTCTATATCCTCTATCGTGAAGTGGGGCTATTATCCATCCTGTTTGTAGGTGTACCCTTTGCCAGCCTGTCTATTATCCTGGGACTCTATAATTCCAGCGAAAAGGTGAACGATTATCTGCACAAAGCAGCCGAAATCGGCCATCAGCTTGCTGAGCGCCTCAACAGGTATGAAGTGATGGAGCTTTTTATCGAAAAGCTGATCGGCATGCTGCCGGTAGACTATGCTTATATCCTCGATGTGGTCGATGAGTCTGAGCTCAAGCTTCTTTATCAGGTGGAGGATGGAGAGCGGACCACACCGTCAGCACTCCCGCTGCGCAGAAATGAGGGCATCAGCGGGCTTGTATGGGCGACAGGGAAAGCTGCCCTTTTCAGTACGAAAAAAGAATGGAAGACAGCAGCCAAAGGCTATATGCCGAAGGAGGTCGAAAGCGTCCTCTGCGTTCCCATCGCCCGCTCAAGCAAAGTTGTCGGTGTCCTCCTTCTCGCCTCCCGAAAGAAAAGGGCCTATGAAAAATATCAGCTGATGATTGTGGACATCCTTTGTTCCCACTTCGCCGTCGCCATTGAAAACGCAAGGAACTATGAAAGAACAAAGGAAAACAGCGAACGCTGTGCATTGACGAAGCTGTATAATTACCGCTATTTTGACGTGCTTCTTGGAGAAGAGTTCATAAGGATGGAATCTGGAAAAAGAAGCGTACTTTCGCTCATCATCCTGGATATCGATCACTTTAAAAGCGTAAACGATACTTTTGGGCACCAGAGCGGGAATGAGATCCTGATCGAACTGGCAGAAAGGCTATCCTTGCTCACAGAGCCATACGGAACTGTAGCGCGATATGGCGGAGAGGAGTTTGTTGTCCTGCTTCCTGACGTGGAAAAGCAGGAGGCTCTCGAGCTTGCCGAAGTCATCCGCCTTGCCATCGCCACCCAGCCTTTTACCATCACCCAGCATATGGACGGCGACGGCTCCAGGCTCTCAGTCAGCATCACTGCCTCTATTGGGGTTGCATCTGCACCAGTGGATGCAGATGATCCGCTCGCCCTTATCCGCCATGCCGACCGCGCTTTGTATGTAGGCGCGAAAAGGGCAGGGAGGAATCGGGTGGCGGAGTATGTGAAATAGGAAAATCCCCTGTTGGGGATTTTTTTATTTTGTTGTTTTCTGGCAGTTCCTGTTATGAAGAATCAAACTGCAAAATATGATAAATTCCGCAAGATAAAGCTTTGGAATCTATAGGTAAATTGGTATAATAATAGTAAAAATGACACAGTTGACATCTGAGAGTTTTATATAGAGGAAAATGAGAAAGGGGGAACATGATGAGGAAGTATAGCAGAGCTATATCTGCCATCCTGATGCTGCAGCTGCTGATCCTTATGCTTTCCTATACAGGAAAGGATATATTGGCAGCAGAAGAAGCGGGGGTGGATTTTAGCGCAAAGGCATCGCAATCTGTCATCGTTAAACCGCAGAACAGCAATGCCGAGGGAAGCATCGACTTCCACCTGACGCCAAAAGGCAAAGCCACTAACGCAAACCGCGACCCGATTGATGTAGTGTTTGTGTTTGATAAATCCGGCTCGATGAATGACTCAGGCAGGAATCCGCAGAAATTTCAGAGCGCAAAAGACGCCATGACGGCCGCTGTGGGCTTTTTCAAGGAAAATGCAGGGCCGAATGACCGGTTTGGCTTTGTGCCGTTTGACGATGGTGTTGAAACAGGGAAGGTTGTCACATTTTCTCCCAACAATAATATAGCCAGCCTTAACCTGATTAACTCGAATTCGAATAGCCTTTCAGCACTGGGAGGAACCAACTACACGCAATCTCTGGAAGCAGCATTAGGTATGTTTGGGAACAGCACTAATAATAAATATGTATTATTTATGACGGATGGGGAGCCGACGTTTTCCAACGTGAATGAAAAGGTTACATACAGATCCTGCTCTTTTCTAATCTGGGGCTGTGAAAATGTTACTGCAATGAAAGAAGTGCGTTATGAGCTATATGGACAAAAACCTAACTTAAGCAATTCAGTCTATTTCTATAATGGCAGCCAGAAAACATCTATAAGCAAATCAGTTAACGAAACAGTTGAAAGTATAAGGGCCCATGGTCTCGGGGTGGCTCAAAAACTTGCAGAGAAGGATATCAAGCTTTTTTCCATTGGTTTTGGCAATAACACTGAAGTTGATATGAATTATTTGAGGAGCCTTTCGTCTGTAACAGGTGTAGCGGCCAGGCAAGCCACTCAGGAAAATATAGCTTCCATTTTCCGTGATATTTCTGCTGACATGGATACTCCATCCATCAGCGGGGAGATAAAGGTAGATTTGAAGAAATACAGTGATAAAGTCAGTTTGGTTGAAGGCAGCGGGGCAAGGATTGATGAAAACGGCTTTGCCAGCATAAAGTTCAATCTTCCGTATCCGATAAATCAAAATGCACCGCAGCCAATCGATCTAAACCTTCCACTAAGCTTTAAAGAGCTGGGAATTTATACTTTCGATAATATCAGCATGGCCTATACAGACTTGAACGGCCGAAAAATCACCAAGCCTCATAGCTCTGTGACAATAGAGGTCAAAGCCGATGCTCCGCCTGGCTTCAAGGGGACAATGAATCTTAATGGGTCAATCAACACTCCTGACAATCTAATTAAAGTTAGCGGATCGGCAGAGAAGACCAATGAGTTTGAGGTGCAGTATTCGCTAAATCCGTTTGGACTTGTAAACAATACTGTAAAAGGCTCGTTAACGAATTTGAGGATTGTCCAGCCGCTTCCTGAAGGGGTATCACTAGTAAGCTCTGTAGGAGCAGCAGCTATCGATCTTCCGGACGGCAGAAAAGCGATTGAGTTATCGTTTACAGGCTCAGTGGGTTACAGCAATGGCCGTTTCACTCCTGACCTTGTGATAGGAGCTTTCAAGCTGAAGGGGGACTGGGCGCTCAGCAACGTCAAGATGCCGGCTGCCATTTTATATTATAAGGACAGCCGCTTTGGAAACCAGCAGACAACAATCGCCGCCTCCAGCCAGGTCATCAATATGAAAGTCAGGCTGAAGGACACGACAAAGCAGCAGGCGTATGATGGTGATGCAGCAGGCATCATCAGCAAAATCGATCTTAGCGACAATGGGAAAAAGCTGGCGCAGACAGGATTCCCAAATGATCACGGGCTGCTTAATAAACCAATTATGGAAATGCGTTTTACTGATAACAATAAATCAATTGAAGTTATATACAGTGATGGGAGCAAGGCTACAATTTATCTGGTACTTGATTATGAAATGACAGGTGTGGACACAGGCAAGTCTTATAACAGCAGCGAAAAGGCAAATGAACATGTCAATGTTAAACTGACAAAGCTGGTGGCAGGACAGGGAGTTAAATATTTTTACAAGATTATAAACGAAAAAGGCACAACCGAATGGAAGGAGTTCTCACCAGATGAAGAAATCCCTCTGACAGAGCCGGGGGAAAACACCATAAAGATTAAAGCGATTGGCGGGTTCTCTGCTACTGATCAGCCAGTTACAAAATCACTGACAATTGAGAAAAGAATAGAATCAATCAATGTTTCACCTGATCCAATTGAAGTGGAAATAGATAAAACAGCGGTATACAAAGTGGAAATCCTGCCTGCACAGGCGACCAATAAGAAATTGGAAATATCGATAGTTGATAATGAAATTGCAAGCCTGGTTGGAGAAGATTCCGTTTATGGACATAAAAAGGGTGAAACAGAACTAATTGTCAAAACGACTGATGGCTCAAAGCTTGAAAAAAGGGTCAAAATCATCGTTAAAGATCCATACATTGCCCTTGAAGAAATTAACTTCAAAAAGGCAGTCTATAAGCTGGAAATTAATAAGAAAGTCAATATTGAATCACTATTGATATTCAATCCAGAAAAGGCTACAAAGAAGAAAATCACTGAGGTTTTCACAGCCGATGCGAAGAATGGCAGTGTTAGAGTTGTACAGGATGGAGACGATTTTTATCTGGAAGCAGCAGGTATCGGCTATACAACCGTAACAGCTGTTGCCGAAGAACAACGGGATAAATCCAAGCCAAAAGCTTCGGCTTTATTTGAAGTAGTCAATCCGGATGGATCTGGAAATGACGGTACAGGCAGCGGAGGCCGATGGTAAATAAAAAAGCATACAAAAGAAAGGTGCTGCAGCAAGTGCAGCACCTTTTTTTATTCTACCAGCAGTTCATCTGAGAAAATTTGCAGCTGTTCAGCGAGCGGCAATAATTCAATCCTTTTTAGAAGAACATCCTGGTCGTATTTTACAACAAATCTGGAGAACTTTCCTTCCTGTGTTAAGGTTGGCAGGTTATCTATGTTTGAACCAACTTCTCCCCGGATGGCATTGATTGTCAAATTCTCCTTGGCAAAAATACCACCGTTTATATAAAACAGCGATCCTACTCCGTAAAGCACGGCATTCTCTTCGGTATAGAAAAACCCTTTAAGCGGCTTGATTTTTGAATCATTTTCTGGAAGATATGGTTTCTTACCTTCATCTGTATCATTATAATTGTTAAATTCATCGATTCTTGTAATCATTAAATCCTGTTTGGCCATCAAGATAATCTGCTGTTCCTCGCCATCTTTGGATAAACCTAAAATATTGGCATTAGAAATGGACGCTTTGCCGCCTGCGTAAACAACGGAATCAAATTTCACGGCGTCGTCCTCCTGGCCGGCATCAGAGTTTTCCCCTTTGACAGTGAACTCATTGGCAGCAATAATATTTTCGCTGAATTCTATAGAAGTATTGGAAGGCTGGATGGTCAGGCTTTCACCTGTCAGTATATCGCCTTTTGCTTTTAATTTGGCGCCTTCATGAGACTCGGCCATAATCGAATCTGCAGATATAACTTTCTTCTCCATATCAAGCTTCCCGTTTAAGTTTAAAATGTAGGTTTTACCCGTTACATATACATTATCCATCAGCGTCAGATTTTGATAGCTGGTAAGGTACAGATCACCTTCTACAATCAATTTACCGCCGAATGTAATTGGATTCTGCGTGCTCATGACGACAAGGTTTCCATAAATCTTAAAATCGTCAGAAATATAAAGTCCCTGTTCACTGCTGTCAATGATATAACTTCCTGCCGTAGGAGTTATATTTTCTCCAAGGGTTGATAAAGGGCTGCTTTGCCCTTCAATCACTTTTACAAAGCCATCCTCCGTAATTTCATAAGCCCTTACAGGCAAGGCCGAAATCTCGCTTCTGAGTTTTTCTTTAAAGCTTGTCCCTTCGTCAGCGACGGATTGGCTGATTTCAGTATCCTTCAGCATATCCCGCAGACTTTGCCTGAAGGTTTTATCGTAATCAATATTGAAAAACTGGCTGTCATGCTTTAATGGAGGGATGTCCCCTTTGTAGAAATTATCTTCATCTTTAACTATGTCGAGCAGATGGGATGAACTGCTGAACAAGTCCCCCATCAGGGAAGGCATTGGTGTTCCATGAGTTTTCTCTGTGCCCCCGTCAACTTCGTAGTGAGCGTCCTCGTCGATATACAGCCTATTCGCATAAGTATTACCAACGATGTTAGGGGAGCCATTTAAGAATAAGCCGGAATCCTCTTCATCCGACTCTGAGCCGACCGCATACTTTAAAAAGCTTGGCAGCGGTGACAGAATGATCCGCTTTTTGATGGTACGGGAAATTTCGCCTTCTGTTTCCTGGGGGTTATTAGTCACTAAGACTAAATCAAGTACCCTGGTAAAATCGGAACCTATGTCAATTTCATAGTCAGCCTGGTCGAAAGAAAGCTGTTTCCCGCATGAAACAGAAGGGTCAATAGGATTGTCTGAACCTTTGCTGATGTCTATGATATTTAGGCACTCAAGCTGTGCGGAGTTCTCAGCCCTGCTTTTCTCAAGTACATCTTCTAAGATACTGTGCAGCTTTGTATTATAGCCGCTTTCCACTATCTTTTTGTCATAATTCATATAATCTTCCAAATCCAAAGCTGCCAGGGAGCGGGAAAGGTCAGCGGTCATGTTCTCAAGCACCTTTATGCTGCTATATGTTAAGTCGATGTCCGACTCCCTCGTCTCTGTCCTTTTTGCACCTCCAATGGCAGAAGCAATGATGCTCAATCCCAGAATAGTGAAGATAAGGGAAATGAGCAGAACAGTAATTAAAGCATTTCCTTGTTCATTCTTCATCAGGCGGCCCTCCTGCAGAAAAACCAAATTTGCTGTGAAGGTCTAAAGCTTCTTCCAGACGATGATTATCCAGGCTGTAGTCCAGGCTGATCATGCCTTTACCGCATGCAGCCTCATCTGCGTTATTAGCACACTTATAAACAAGCTTTGAGTTATTAAAATCAGATTCGACTTCAAGAGGTTTTCCATCGATTTCGAAAACCCGCACTGTCCCATCTTCTGTGGCCTTTTCTGTCAATTCAATTCTAACTGAGGTTTCCAATGTATTCTTCTTATTGCGATACACGCCATAGAATGTTGCTCCGCTGCTGTTATTTTCAACTTTGTCTACTCCAGTGAACGTTGAGTTGACCAGTTCAATACAATCATCACCACAGCTCTTTACATAGTCAAAGGGATAAGAGTAAAAGGCATTCATAATCATCGTGGAGGTGTAGTCTGCATCATCCCGCAGCTGCCCTTCGACCTGAATTTTGTTATAAAGCTTAATGCCCGAAGTGAAAACGCCATAGATGACCGGCAAAACGATAGCTGTTATCGCAAGAACAGCGAGCAGTTCATATAAGGTAAACCCCTTGTTATCGAAGATCTTCACTTTTTATGGCTCCTTCAATTTTTACTGGAGTTTCGCTGCCTACCCATTCTACGGTTGCTCTAAGCGGGATGGAGGAGGCATCAGTTTCTGGAATATGTCCCTCTGGCAACGCAATTGTAACATCGTATTCAACATTATTGATTACTATAGGAGTGGGGATGCAGCTTGGAGCACCTGCAGCCTCGGCCGAATGAAGGCTGCTTCCATCCTTCCATGCTCCCCTGTAGCTCTCATCGCAGATTGTTATTTTCATTTCCTCAGCCGGGTCGTCAGTGAATTTTTTCCTGATTTCTATAAAACTTTCATTTTCTATGTACATTAGAGCATTTCTTGCTACATTGATTCCGGCAGTTTTGTTTTGGCTGCCGCTGGTATAGCTGTATGCCTGTGTGAAAAATTTCATTGAGCCCAAAAGAATGATGCTTAAGATTGTAAGGGAAAGGAGTACTTCTACAAGTGTTAGTCCATTGGAACTATTTATTATTTTTTTAAGTTTCATTCAGACCCTTCTTTCATTCTTTCTGCTTATATTATACAATATTTTATAGCTATATTTGTCTTAAAAGGTCGAAAAAGACAAGTGAAATATATAAGGAGAATAAAGAAAGAAAAGATTAATAGGACTATATTACTTGCTGCTGGAAGGAGAAGTGTTTTTGAGCACATACATATTTGCGTTGATTTCTTTATTGCTGCTCATCCCGATTATTTATTTTCTGCCTTTGGGCATGACACTGAAAGGTAAAATGATTACTATTTCTGCATCCCTGCTGTTCGCTGTAATGGGGGTTGCTGCACAAGCAAGCTTTCTTTGGTGGCAGATTTTACTGCTTATGCTTGCTTTAGTGCTGGCTGCGGCATATTTTATGGGAAGCAGAATGCCTAATGCCTTATTTTCTGCTGATTCTGCTGAAGAAACAGCAGAAGATTCTTTTACAGGCTTCAGTTATCCTCATGAAGAGTCAACTGCTTTGGCGTCTGAGCTTGATCTGGAAACATCTCCAGAAGCGGAAGCAGTCGAACAAGCTGCGCCAGAGTATCAAATTGAAACCGAACCGGTTATGGAAGAAGCGGGCGATACGAATGATTCTGCAGATTTCAGCGTCGGATTGGAAGAAGAAGAGCTGGAAGATTTATTTTCAGGAAGAAACACTGAATCTGCTGAGGAATTCGAAGAACTTTCTGCATCAACAGATCTCTACTCTGATGAAGAGAGAGAATTAGCTCTATCTGATTCAAGCTTAAATGATGATGAAATAGAACCTTTTCCCGAATTCAGCTTAACAGGGGTTGAAGATGAACAAGGTGAAGAGATCAAGATCGTGGAATCCGATCTTCCTGTTCCGGAATATATGGCAGATTTAGAAAAGCTGATGCTTGAAGAAACTGAGTTGCCAGGGGAAAAAGACAGTGAAGAAATAATTGATATTCCATTTGTGCAGCAGGAAGAGATACCTGTTATTGAAGAATCTGACATCCCGGTTGGCACAGTAGATAATATTGAAGAGATCTATGAGATAAATAGACAGGCTGAGGCGGAATTACTATTTGAGAAAGAAGAATATTCAAATGAAATTGCCGTTCATAATGGCGAAGACCTTATCCAAGAAGATTCGGCTCTGACATTTAACGATATTGAAAAACTGGATTCAGCCTTGGAAAACAGCAATGCTCCATATGACAATTTGGATTTAGAGGAAATGAACAATAGTACAAATGAACAGGCAATGCTGCAGAATCAGCTTCTTCAAAACCTGCTGGCTCAATTGCACGCAGCTAAAAGAGTCCTTGGACAGAGTCAATATGAAGGGATGGTAAAGAGCTGTTTGAGCCCGAGCCTTCCGCTTCCTGATTATTATACATTTGCAAATCTGCTCATAAAACATTATGCAGCATCAAAAGAATATCAGAAGCTTCTGCTGCTCCTGGGTGATTTGGAATCCAAATTTAGTAATTATCCTGTAATTTTACAGGAAATCCATTTTTTACAAAAAATATATTTATCGAATTAGAGTGTTGCCTGTGGGAAAAAGTTGTAATATAACTGTTATGAATGTAACAAATTTAAAATATAGGTGTGGTGACATAAATTGAAAACAAGTTTACAAATTACGGGTCTACCGATTATAAGTATTTCAGATGGACAGCAGGTAGGAAAAGTAAAGTCTTTAGTAATTAATCCTGAAAAAGGCTCTATTGATTTCCTGACAATAGAGCACGAGGACTGGCAAGTGAGCGTGAAAGCCATTCCCTTCAAAAAAGTGGTCGGTATTGGTGAATATGCTGTAACAGTAGAAAGTGATAATGCTGTTATAGATTTGAATGAAATTCCTATTGCCAACCAGCTTGTAAATAAAAAAATCAGGATTACCAATACAAAGGTCATGACTCGAAAAGGGGAATTGATCGGCGAAATTTCCGAATTCTATGTGGATGATGAAACAGGCAATATCCTTGGTATGGACATTAAAAGCGGCGGCAGTGAACAAATCCTGCGTTCTGATTTTGTATTAACATATGGCAAAGACATCGTTATTGTAAAAGAAGATGCCGCTGATGGCTTTTTAATTGATGCAGCCCTTCTTGATCCAAACCAGTCTGCGCATGAAAAGAACAACGAGGCAGCCACTGAAGCTGGCAGCAGTTTCGAGAACGATGAAGAAATCCAGCTTCTAAAGGAAAAACAGGTTGAACTTCTTTCTGGCAAAGCTGTATTAAAAGATATATATGGTATGAATGGCGAAGTGATCATAAGCCAGGGAACGATCTTGACTAGGGAAATTATCAATAAGGCACAAGAGGAAGGCCCAAATATAGTCGTTGAATTGTCCATGAATGTCGAAGCCTAATGCAAGGGGGGGCATCTTGCTATGAAATCTCAACAAATAGTAAAGCTTTCAATTGTTCTGATTCTATGCACGGCTTATATCTTCTCGTTTTCTAAATTTGGGGCTATGGCATTCAATAATGCTGTGAATCCAAATGAAGCATTTGAAAAAGGCACTATCATTGCCGATACAGATATATCGGGATTAGATCCGTCTGGTGCAATGGAAAAAGTGGCTGGCAAAACTGCTGAGTGGGTCGGTGGCACGAAGCTGGTTCTAAAATATAAAGAGAAGGAAACCACTCTGCCTTCAGATCTTTTTACTTTTGATTTGGAGCAATCGATTGGCTCAGCAGTATCAGGAGGAGAAAATCTTCTGATTGCCAATATAGAGGAAGCTGATATAAAGAATACTTTGGCCGGGATATCTCCAGATCTGGCATCTGAAAGCTTTGAGTTTTCCAGGTTCAAGTCAGACCTGTTATTATACCCGTCAGCGCTACAGTCTGGCGAACATGCCATTAAGCTTGAAAACTACCTTCCGCTTCAAGAAGATGCGGCAACACTGTCTGAGGCTGTATTAAAGGATGACCAAACAGCCAAAGATCTGGCAGACTGGGCCAAAAGATTCCCCAAGATAGAGATTTTGCCTCAATCGACCTTTTCATTGCTTAAGTTCCTGGAAGAAAGCAATGTCACTTACAACGAACAATCTCTCGGTGCTGTAGCCAGTACCATTTATAAAGCTGTTATGCCGACCAATTTTACTTTTGCTGAGAGACATATCGGAAGGAAGCTTCCCGATTATGCAGAACCAGGGTTTGAAGCAAAGGTCAGCAAAGATAAAAACATGGATTTGATTATTGCCAATCCCAATGACCAGGCTTACACTCTTGAGTTTTCTTATAACGACAGCCTCTTCTATACAGCGCTCAAAGGACAGAGCCTTGTTTATTCTTATAATATCCAATTAAAGGATAAGGAAGCTTTTAAGCCGAAGACGGTCGTCCAATTTGATGCAAAGCTGAGATTTGGAGAACAAAGGACCGCTGTTGAAGGAGTGGCCGGGATGCTTATTAAGGTCTACCGGGATACAGTAGACCGCGATGGGAGCATCATTAAAACAGAAGCCATTTCAGAAGACTTTTATCCGCCGGTGCATACAGTGATTATTCATAGTTTGACAGTTAAGGAGTCTGCTAACTTGAATAATGGAGGCAGCTTACAGGAAAACAGCGGACAAACATCAGGAAGTCTTCCCGAAGAGCAGAACGGCACAGCTGGAGATCCAGAGGAATCTTCGGATAATGCCGGGTCCGTGGAAGAGCCCTACGGTTCTCAGAGCGGAGAAGAGTCCAGCCAGTCTGATCAAGAAAAAGAAGATGATGGCCTTTGGGGAAAGCCGAATGAAGCAGCCAAATAATATGAAGAAAAAGCAGGGATATCAATGAAACAGACAAGAAGGCGTTTAGGAGATTTGCTTGTTGATTCAGGTCTGATATCAGAAGAACAGCTGCAGCAGGCGCTGACGGAAAAGCATAAAGATCAAAGGATCGGGGATGCCCTCCTGCAGCGGGGCTATATTACAGAACAGCAGCTGATAGAAGTGCTGGAATTCCAGCTGGGAATCCCGCATGTCAGCCTTTATCGCTATCCATTTGATGTGAAGCTTTTCAGTATGGTGCCAAAAGATCTTGCGAAGAGAAATCTGATCATTCCTTTAAAGAAAGAGGGAGAAAAGCTTTTTGTCGCCATGGCTGATCCCATGGATTTCTACACAATTGATGATCTGCGTCTGTCAACCGGATTTCATGTAGAGGCTGCCATTGCAACAAAGGATGATATCCTGCGTGCCATCAATAAGTACTATGATATGGACGAAGGATTTGAGGAACTCCTTGACGCTTCACCTGGCACAAAAGAACTGCAGGACGATAAGATTGCCGATGAGGATTCACCGATTGTCAGGCTCGTCAATCAAATCCTTGGAAACGCTGCCTCCATGAAAGCAAGTGATGTACATATTGACCCTCAGGAAACAAAGGTGGCAGTAAGATACAGGATAGATGGAGTACTTCGGACAGAGAGGGTGCTGCCCAAGCATATGCAGAGTGTCCTGACAGCCAGGATTAAAATCATGGCCAACCTTGATATAACAGAGCACCGGGTGCCTCAGGATGGCAGAATTAAGATTAATCTTGATTTCCATCCGATTGACCTCCGTATATCGACGCTGCCGACTGTTTATGGCGAAAAAATTGTAATGCGTCTGCTTGATTTGGGCAGTTCATTAAATGACATGAACAAGCTTGGATTCAACAAGCTGAATTTGAACCGTTTCACTTCTATGATCAATAAGCCGACCGGCATCGTCCTGCTGACAGGCCCTACAGGATCAGGGAAGTCATCCACGCTTTATGCAGCGCTTAATCAGCTGAACAGCGAAGAAGTCAATATCATCACTGTCGAAGATCCTGTTGAATATCAGCTTGAAGGCATCAATCAAATTCAGGTGAATTCCAACGTAGGGATGACATTTGCCAAAGGCTTGAGGGCCATCTTGAGGCAGGACCCCAATATTATCATGGTTGGGGAAATCCGGGATAAGGAAACAGTGGAGGTTGCCATAAGGGCCTCTCTTACAGGCCATCTTGTACTAAGCACCCTGCATACAAACGATTCGCTTGGTTCAATCACGAGGCTCCTTGATATGGGAGTAGAGCCTTTCCTGGTGGCATCCTCGCTCAGCGGAATTGTCGCCCAAAGGCTTGTAAGGCGGGTATGCCGGGATTGTGAAGAAATTCAGGCACCAACAAAAAGGGAGATTGAAATTTTTGCGCGGCGCGGCATGAAGGTAGAAACAATCAAGCGCGGCAGAGGCTGCTCTTCCTGCAATATGACAGGCTATAAAGGCAGGATTGCCATTCACGAGGTACTTGTAATCGATGATGAAATGCGCAGGGTCATCATGAACGGGGAATCTTTCTCAAGGCTTCGTGAGCTTGCTATAAAGAATAAGACTATATTTTTGATTGATGATGGCCTGCTGAAAGTAAAACAAGGCATTACGACGACAGAAGAAGTCCTTCGTGTCGCCATACCTGATTAGGAGCAATGACCATGACTGAAGCAATTGATATTCTTTTAAGGGCCGGCTTTGAACTGAAAGCCTCCGATATTCATCTGACCGTTGGAGTGCCTCCCATATTCCGGATCAATGGCGAGCTGAAGCGATATGGCAAAGAAAATCTGCTGCCTGCACATACAGAGTCCATGGCCAAAGCCATCATCCCTGAAAATATGTGGGATCGCTTCAAGGAAAAAGGAGAACTCGATTTTTCCTATGGTGTCCAAGGGGTATCGCGTTTTCGCGTCAATGCCTATTATCAGCGTTCATGCATTGCATTGGCGGTCCGGGTTGTGCCAACAAGAGTCCCGACGATTGATGAGCTGGAGCTGCCTAACATTCTCAAGAAGGTAGCAGGAAAACCACAGGGGCTGGTGCTGGTGACAGGCCCGACAGGAAGCGGAAAATCTACCACGCTGGCTTCCATCATTGATTATATGAATCAAAATATGAGGAAGCACGTTATCACGCTCGAAGATCCGATTGAGTATCTGCATAAGCATGGCAATTGCATCATTGACCAGCGAGAAGTCGGGTTTGATACAAATAATTTTGCTAATGGCCTGCGGGCTGCCCTCAGGCAGGATCCTGACGTCATATTGGTCGGGGAGATGCGTGATCTTGAAACGATACAGACGGCGATAACGGCAGCTGAAACAGGACATCTTGTTTTCGGGACACTGCATACTTCAAGTGCACCTGCGACAATTAACCGGATCATCGACGTTTTCCCGCCATCCCAGCAGGCACAGATCAGGATTCAGCTTGCCTCTGTACTTGTTTCAATCGTATCACAGCGGCTCTTCCCTATCATTGACCGTAAAGGGCGCAAGGCTGCAACCGAGATCCTTGTCAATAATTCGGCTGTGGCCAATCTGATCCGTAATGAAAAAGTCCATCAGATTGCCAACATCATGCAAACCTCAAGGGCTCAGGGCATGCATACCCTTGATGCAAGCATCAATGAACTCGTGCAGTCAGGACAAGTATCCAAGGAGGCGGCCATGCCATACCTCCAGGAAAAGGTGAATTGATATGCCCCGGTATAAATACAGCGGCCGTGACCTGAAAGGGAAGAAGTCCGGAATCATAAGTGCAGCCTCAAAACGGGAGGCTATGCTTCAGCTGAAGAAGGATAGCATCAGGGTTACTGAACTTACTGAGATAGCAGAAACCCTGCTTACCAAAGAGCTTTCCATAGGGAACCCAGTGAAGCTGCAGGATTTTGTGATTTATCTGAGGCAGTTTTCCACGCTGCTTCGGGCGGGGGTGACGGTGGTGGATGCCACCGGAATACTCTCTGAACAGACTGAAAGCAAAGCACTAAAAAAGGCTTTAGTAGAAGTTGAGCAGGATCTTAGAGAAGGTAATCCTTTATCAGATGCCGCCGCAAAGCATAGAAAGATTTTTTCCAGTATGTTTGTCAATATGATCAAGGCTGGAGAAGCAGGCGGTAATATGGATGATACGCTGGAGAGGCTTGCTGTCCATTTTGAAAAGCAGCACTTCACGAAGCAGAAGATTGTATCTGCGCTCGCATATCCTGTGGCAGTAGCCATTATTGCTGTTGCGGTAGTCATCTTCCTCCTCGTAAGTGTGGTGCCTACCTTTGTAGAAATGTTTAAAGATTTTGGAGGCGAACTGCCCGCTATCACCCAATTTGTTCTAAACTCTAGTGAATTCATGCAGGCATACTGGTGGCTCGTTGTCATATTGTTTATCGCACTCTTTGTCGGTTTTACTGCTGTCAGAAGCAATAAAAGCTCTAAGTACTATCTGGATTATGCTTTATTGAGGATGCCGATTTTCGGAAAAATGCTGCAGAAAGCGGCTCTTGCAAGGATGACAAGAACACTAAGCTCTTTGTTTGCAAGCTCAGTACCCATTCTCCAGGCAATAGCAATTGTTGAGAATGTGGTGGAGAATGAGGTTGTTGCCAAGGTCCTGAAAAAATCAAGAACCTCGCTTGAAGAAGGACGTTCGCTTACTGAACCGATGAGGAAGCACTGGGTTTTCCCGCCGCTAGTATCACAGATGATAGCCATCGGAGAAGAAACCGGGTCCTTGGATGAAATGCTCTCAAAAGTAGCGGACTTTTACGAAAGAGAAGTAGAAAGTTCGACAGACCGGCTAAAATCACTGATTGAGCCATTAATGATAGTATTCCTGGCCGGAATTGTAGGAACTATCGTTACTTCAATCATGGTGCCGATGTTTGAAATCTTCAACCATGTCGGCTAGTACAAAAAAATTACAAAATCATTTAAAATACGACTTTAGTTATTGTAAGAATTTAGTATAATAGGATTAACCTACTAAAGTAATGGGCCGAAACTCACGATGAAAGGGAGAGAATTATGATTAAAAAATTTGGTCAAAGACTTAAGAATGAAAAAGGTCTAACGCTGATCGAGCTTCTTGCAGTTATTGTTATTTTGGGTATTATTGCGGCGATTGCGATTCCGAGTATTGGGGGAATCATTCAGAAGTCTAAGGAGGATGCTGTGAAGGCGGATGCTATTGCTGTATTAAATGGGGCAAAACTTTATGTAGCTGCAAATGGTATTCCAACGGAAACTTTAAAAGCTACAGATTTAGACTCTTATGTGGACGAACCCAATTTAAAACCCGGCTACTATGTGACGGTTGCAACAACAGGATCAAAAACAACATTTAAAATTACTGCAGAACAAACAGTAGGAAGTGTCACTATAAAATTCAATGGTGCGGATGTTAAACAAATAGATGCTGCAAAAAAAGGAGCAACTTCTATTCCAGCAAGCTCTAATCCTTAAAACTTAAAGGAGTTATAAATTGGTCTACTTATTAACCTTCTCTTACGGCCTCCTCCTAGGCTCCTTCTACAACGTAGTTGGCCTACGAGTGCCGCTAAAGCAGTCAATAGTTAAGCCGCGGTCACATTGTCCATATTGCCAGCATACTTTAAGGCCTTATGAGCTGATTCCGGTAGTGTCCTATCTGCTGCAGGGAGGGAAATGCCGGCGCTGCAAAGCGCCGGTTTCATTTCTGTATCCTGCTGTTGAACTGGCGACCGGCCTGTTATTTGTCCTTGCCCCGCTCTTGATGGGATGGACACTGGAGCTTATCATCGCTTGGACTCTGATTTCTCTGATGGTCATTGTGTTTGTTTCAGATATTAAATATATGATTATTCCAGATAAAGTCCTGCTTGTGTTCGCAGTGATTTTTTTATTGGAACGGATTTTCCTCCCTTTGTCGCCATGGTGGGATTCACTTCTAGGTGCGGCAGCCGGCTTTTTCCTGCTTCTGTTCATTGCCGTTATCAGTAAGGGTGGTATGGGCGGGGGAGATATCAAGCTATTTGCAGTGATTGGGCTGGCGCTCGGAACAAAGCTTGTCCTTTTGACGTTTTTCTTTGCAACCATATTTGGAGCGGTATTTGCCCTCGCGGGGATGTTGATTGGCAAGGTAGAAAAAGGCAAGCCGATCCCGTTCGGTCCATACATAGCACTTGGAAGTCTTACAGCCTATTTTTTTGGCCAGCGTATTCTGGATTGGTATCTTTATTCATTCATATAAGGAGAAATTGATATGGCCCCTCTATTTTCATTCGGGAAAAATCGAATCATCAATATTACGATCAAGGATCATGTCATCCGGATGGCCGAACTGAAGAGCAGTAATGAGCCCGAGCCTCTGCGCTGTGAAGAGCGTTTTTTGCCGAATGGAATTATTAGGGAAGGCAGGATCCAGGATTTTGAAACACTTTCCAGCATTCTTGAGGAATGCGTGAGCGACTGGAAGATCAAGAAAAGAAATATCTCCTTTTTAGTGCCTGACCCTTTTATCATCATTAGAAAACTGGCTATTCCCGAAGATGTGACGAGTGAAGAAATTAAAGGTTATCTGTATATGGAGCTCGGGACAAGCATTCATCTTCCTTTCGAGGATCCAGTCTTTGATTTTGCCCCCTTGCAGGAGGAATCAGAAAAGAGGCAAATTTTGCTGTTTGCAGCTCCTGAAGAGGTTGTAAATGAGTATGTTTCCCTTTTTGAAGAAGCTGGTTTAAGGCCGTCTGCTGCGGATATCTCCTGTCTTGCCTTGTATCGCCTCTATTATGAGTACGACCTTCCGGCTCCTGATGAACATCTCATGATGGTGCAGTTTGATGCCCAGCAGGTGAATGTCAGTATTTTTGAAGGACATGAACCGGTTTTTATGCGCCATCTTATGATTGATGCAGATCATGATAAGTGGGAAGCAGAACCGGGGAGCGGATTGGTGTATAAAGGCGACAAAAGCGAGATTCTTCTTCCACTGGAGGATATTTATAAAGAATTGGACCGGGTCATGAATTTTTACAGATATTCCTTGAACCAGGGCAATAAACAAATCACTAAGATTTTAGCTGATGGCGATCACCCTTGGATGGAGGACATCCGCTCAAGTCTTGCGGAAAGGTTTGACGCCCCCCTGGCAGACCTGGGCGGGGAACATAACACAGAACAGAGAATTAAGCCCCAATTTAATCTTAATGTTGGTTTGGGCTTGAAAGAGGTGTAGACATGCTTGTAGATATCAATCTCCTTCCCCAAAAAGAAAAAAGAAGCAAAGCAGCCTACATCTCTTTGGCAGCTGCAGGTTTGGCAGCTGTCATCTTGTCTGTGTCCCTCTATGTTTACTTAGCCAGCCAAAAAGAGGAATTAAAACAGGTTGAAACTCAAATAGCCCAGACGAATGAAATTCTTGAAGCACAACGAGTGAAACTTGCTGATTATGAATCTTCCAATTCAGTTGGTGAACTTGAAAATGCCATTTCCTGGGCAAAAGAGCAGCCTTTCAGTATGGTTTACATCTTGAATGAAGTGACCAAGCTGCTTCCGGAAAGAGGCTACATAACTGAGTTTGAAAAAGATGAAGAAAACAAAATCAAGCAAATAGTACAGTTTGACACTAAAAGTCAGGCTGCCTATTATTTGAATTCTTTGCTCTCTTTGGGATGGCTCGACGAGGCCGTTTTGACTGAGGCAAAAACTACAGATGTTCTGAAAGATGATGATGAAGAGATCTCTGCGGCTGAAGAAGAAATCCTGCCGCGTTATTTTGCAGCTTATGAATTGCAGATAAACTCCAGCTTGCTTAAGCAAGAAATTGAGGAGAAGGAAGCTGAAGGGGGGACTGCCCCTTGAACCTCCAATTATCCAAAAAACATCTGCTGATCATTTTTCTCTCCATCCTTATACTTGGCGGGGCAGTCGCTGGTGCCTATTATTTGCTCATACTGCCTGTCCATGAGCAGATAGACAGAAAGCAAACTGAATTGAAGCTGGCCAGCCAGGAATTGACCATTTTAGAAAACAAACTGGCTGAAACCGGTGAAAAGACGATCCTCAGCACAATGGAGCTGCAGAAGCAGGTGCCTGTCAAACGGATGCTTGATCAGCTATTACTTGACCTTGAAAAAGCAGAAGTTATTTCTGATACAAATATCATAGAGTTAAAGCTGGACGGAACAGAAGATGATGAGGAAATAGATCTTGTTGCCGAAGCAGCAACAGAAGAGGGCGGGGCGGAACCGGAAAAATCACCAGCCGATGATCAGGAAGCCTCCGATGAAAGTACAAGTGAAGTCAATTCACCTGCAGAGGAGATCCTCCCCAATGGAATCCGAAAGATTTCCTTGACGCTGAGCGGCGAAGCAGCAACCTATTTTGAGATGGAAAAGTTCATCAAGAGCCTGGAATCGCTGAAGCGGATCGTTAAAGTGGAGGTCCTTAACTTCACCGGACTGCCAGAAATTTATTCGGTGGATCAGGATTCGGAGAATGTAGAATTTGAAGTCTCACTTGCAGCATATTATTATCCTAATCTGGAAGAACTCCAAAAAGAGCTGCCTCCTTTGGACGTTCCTGCTGTTTCTAATAAGCAGAACCCCTTGAGCGGTTTCTCCAGCCAGGAGGACGTCGAGATAGAAGAAGAAACTCAGCCTTAATCTATTCTATAGAAACGGGGTCTAGTATGATGAAGAGCTTTGCTAGACTGAATGACAAGGGATTAACTTTAATAGAACTGCTGGCTGTTCTCGTAATCCTGGGCATTATTGCCGCAATCGCCACTGCTTCCATACTGAGTCTGGTTCAGAATTCACGGGATAAAGCCTTTGTCGGCAATGCCTATGCGCTGAATGAAGCAGCGGGCTATTTTGTGAAGCGCGAAGTGACCAGTGGCAATACACTCGCTCAGCGGATCACTTTCAGTATGGTTTCAGAAGCAGGCTTTATGGAAGCTTTTAAGGATCCGTATACAGGCAACTATATTGAACCATCAGATGCCAGCTATGTAGAAATAGACGGGGAGCATATCAGGACGGTATGCCTGTACGGCGAGAACCGTAATCTTTGCTCTTACCAGGGGGCTTCAGGCAAACCGATCCCGGTGCGTGAGCTGTCAATAGATTTAATCGTAAAAGACAACTAAAAAATTTGACGAAAGCATCCTATAACAAGACGACAAAAGTCTTGTTATTTTTTTTTGCCCCTGTGTTAGGATGAAGGCAAATCCAGCAATCGACACGGGGAGGACAAGCTGTGGAAAACCAAGGGAACGGACGGACCATTACGATCAAGCTGAATGGCAAGGATCGGGAAGCCGTGTATATGAAAGACAAAACGGCTCAAAAGGAAAGAGATCCTGCAGAAGAAGTGCAGCACTTAGAGAATGTGGAAGAAGAGTCTGCAGAGGGGAACCTTCTATCAGCAAATGAGGAACTGGCTGAATTGGAGGCAGCTCCTGCCAGGGAAGCGGCAGATGATGAGTTTGACTGGATTCTCCCTGAAATCATGGAGGAGGATCCAGAACCGAAGGAATACAAGATTGCCGCAAAGACGGAAAAGGGAAGCGGGAAGAAAAGCAGTATATTCAGCTCACCGGGAAAGCCTTCCAATCAGAAAGCGCTGGTCCGTTCAGTGGTGATATCTGTATTCTTTGCTGTCCTGTTCGGGACAAGCCTTGGTTTTTTGATGCTGAAGATGGTGATACATGATGGAAGCGCTGAAGAGCCTGAAGGAGCTGCGCAGGCTACAGCAGGCACTGTCAGCAGCACCGATCAGGGAAGCTCAGCCGGAAATGGGACTTTGGCCCTTGAGCCCCTTACAGTTTTTGTTGTTCAGGGCGGTGTTTTTTCAACGAAGGATGCGGCTGAAAAGATCCAGAGCACGATTTTTGAAAAAGGTGCTCCGGCACAGCTGATGGAGATGGAAGGAAAATCTTATCTGTTCCTTGGAGCTGCAGGGTCGCTGGAAGATGCGAAACAGCTTGGAACAGATTATAAGAGCAAGGGAATTGATACATTTGCCAAGGAATTGGCTGCCGGCGGAAAAACTGTGGAGAAGCTGCAGGAGGAAGATGAAAAATTCCTGCAAGCGGCCCCGGGGATATATTCGGCAATGGCTGCAGGAATTGGGGCTGCTTCACCTGGAGCTGCGATTCCGGAAGAAGCATTAAAGCAGGCGGCCGATGTATCAGTACAGCTTGCAGGATTTGATGGAGCAAAGCTTTCTGCGGATCGTGTGGGGGTCATGCAGAAGGAACTCTCAGAAGCGGCAGAGCTAATTGCCAGCTATCAGAAAAACCCGGATGAAAAAGGCTATTACGCGATTCAGCAGCATCTGCTGTCATTCATTGCAGCGTACACTGCACTTTAATAAAAGGGTGAATATTTTCCAGGAAATATCGCACATTATAGGGGGCTGTCGGACTTCATTCGACAAGCTCCCATTTTTTTTGACAAAACTCTTTTAAAAATTGTTAGAACCTATAAATTTTGGTACGATTAGTTTGTATCTCCCAAAATGATACAAGTAAAGGATAGGGTGATTTTTTTGCAGAACCTCATATTAGCCTCTTC
Organism: Cytobacillus sp. T106; assembly: GCF_040492155.1. Taxonomy (NCBI): domain Bacteria; kingdom Bacillati; phylum Bacillota; class Bacilli; order Caryophanales; family Bacillaceae; genus Cytobacillus; species Cytobacillus sp. T106. The sequence continues at coordinate 299,519 of NZ_JBEUMK010000001.1, forward strand.
TTCTCCACGGCGAAAAGAACTTCTTGAAAATCTTCAGCTGAAATTTGAAGTCTCCAGCAGTGATGTGGACGAAACATTCGAACCGGGAATGCTTCCCGAAAATGTGGTCATGGAGCTTGCGGCCAGGAAAGCGGAGTCTGTCGCCCGGAAAAATCCAGCTGCGTTTGTCATTGGTTCGGACACGATTGTCTTTGCAGACGGTCTTATTCTAGGGAAGCCGGATGGGCGCGGCGATGCATACGATATGCTGACGCGTTTGTCCGGCAGAGTCCATTCGGTTTATACCGGGGTATCAATTATTACTCCGCAAAAAAGCAAGGTTGAATTTTACGAAAAAACGGATGTGGAATTTTGGGAGCTGACAGATGACGAAAAGTCGGCATATATCGAAAGCGGCGAGCCCTTCGACAAGGCCGGATCTTATGGAATCCAGGGTCTTGGTGCAACGCTTGTGAAGCGGATTGATGGTGATTATTTCGCAGTCGTCGGGCTTCCGCTTTCAAGAACAGCAAGAGAATTGAAAAAGGCGGGATTCACTCTGCCTTTTTAAATACTGTACGATCGTCTGCCTCCCTTTCCCGCCGGCAAGGGAGGAACCATATTGAAAACTGAATCATTGATGATTCGTGATTTTCCGCAGGATGAGAGGCCGCGCGAACGCTTTATCCAGAATGGCCCGGAAAGCCTGTCCAATCATGAGCTTCTTGCTCTTATGCTCAGGACCGGGACTAAAGAGGAGTCTGTGCTCCAGCTGTCAAACAGGCTTCTTACCCATTTTGAAGGCCTCCGCCTCCTGAAGGATGCGACGCTTGATGAGATGACCAGCATTAAAGGGATCGGCATGGCCAAGGCCATTCAGGTACTGGCCGCGGTCGAGATAGGGAGGCGAATTTCCAGCCTCTCCTATGATGACCGCTTTGTGATCGGGTCACCTGAGGACGGCGCCAAATATGTCATGAATGACATGCGCTTCCTTTCGCAGGAGCATTTTGTCTGCCTTTACCTGAACACAAAGAATCAGGTGCTCCATAAGCAGACGATTTTCATCGGCAGCCTGAATGCTTCAATCGTTCACCCCAGGGAGGTTTTCAAGGAGGCCTTCAGGAGGTCGGCTGCGTCTATCATCTGCATCCATAACCATCCTTCTGGCGACCCTGCACCAAGCAGGGAGGATATCGAAGTCACGAAGAGGCTGGCGGAGTGCGGGAAAATCATCGGCATTGATGTGCTCGATCATTTGATCATCGGGGAAAACAAATATGTCAGCTTAAAGGAAAAAGGTTATTTATAACACTATGATTTTACCGATTGTTAGGATATAATATAATTTATGATTTTTTAGACTAGAATAAGTCTGCCAACTGCTAACCAGGCTGCTTTTTCAGCCTTCTTCGAATATAAAAATCACCTTAAAAAATTGCATTTCGTATCAGAAAGGGAGATACAGCTATGTTTGGAATCGGAACACGGGATCTTGGAATCGACTTGGGGACTGCCAATACACTCGTTTATGTAAAAGGAAAAGGAATCGCTGTAAGGGAGCCATCTGTGGTTGCCATGCAGACGGATACTAAAAGCATTGTCGCTGTCGGCAATGATGCGAAGAATATGATCGGCCGTACGCCGGGCAATGTAGTGGCGATGCGTCCTATGAAGGACGGCGTTATCGCTGATTATGAAACAACGGCTACCATGATGAAATATTATATCAGACAGGCTGTCAAGAAGGGCTTCTTTGCCGGTAAGCCGTATGTAATGGTATGTGTGCCTTCAGGCATCACCGCTGTAGAACAGCGTGCTGTCATTGATGCAACACGCCAGGCTGGTGCCCGCGATGCTTACCCGATTGAAGAGCCGTTTGCTGCTGCAATCGGTGCAAATCTTCCTGTTTGGGAGCCGACAGGCAGCATGGTTGTCGACATCGGCGGCGGGACGACTGAAGTTGCCATCATTTCACTTGGCGGCATTGTTACGAGCCAGTCAATCCGCATTGCGGGAGATGAAATGGATGATGCAATCATTAATTATATCCGCAAAACTTATAACCTGATGATCGGCGACCGGACAGCTGAAAGCATTAAAATGGAGATCGGCTCCGCCGGTGAGCCTGAAGGCATTGAAAATATGGAAATCCGCGGCCGTGATCTTTTGACAGGACTGCCAAAAACGATAGAAATTACAGCTGAGGAAATTGCCGCTGCCCTTCGTGATACTGTCTATAGCATTGTGGATGCCGTAAAGGTCACCCTGGAAAAAACGCCGCCTGAACTGGCTGCTGATATCATGGACCGGGGGATTGTGCTGACTGGCGGAGGAGCACTTCTCCGCAACTTGGACAAGGTGATTGCAGAGGAAACAAAAATGCCTGTCCTCATCGCTGAAAATCCGCTTGACTGTGTGGCAATCGGCACGGGGAAGGCACTTGACCATATTCACTTATTTAAAAACAAATCCAAAGATTCTTATTAATAACAAAAAGGGCGGCTCCGGGCATGAAGCAGTCATTCGCTTTTATCCTGGAGTCTCTTCTTTTTAAAGAAATAGAGGTGTGAACCATGCCACAGTTTTTCCTGAATAAACGCCTGATCATCCTGCTTGTCAGTATCATTATTCTGGTGGCATTAATCGGATTTTCCCTGAAAGAAAGGGAAAAGCTTTCATGGGCAGAGCAATTTGTGAAAGATACAGCGAGCTGGGCACAGACCATCGTTTCCCGGCCGGCAAGCTATGCTGCCGGATTCTTCGAAAATGTGAAAGACTTGCAGAATACATATGAAGAAAACAAGGAATTGAAGGGCCGGCTTGATCAGCTTGCCATGCTTGAGGCCGATGTCCAGCGCTTGAAGGATGAAAATGAAAAACTGCAGACGATACTCGATAAAAAAGGTGATTTAAGCAAATATAAGCCCATCCAGGCAACTGTGATTGCGAGGAATCCCGACCGCTGGGAAGAGACGCTGATCATCAATAAAGGCGAAAAAGATGGTCTGGAAAAAGATATGGCTGTTATAACAGCCGGCGGCTTGATCGGCAAAGTGAAAAATACGAGCCCTCTTTCCGCCAGCGTTCAGCTCCTCAGCAGCACCGATCCTGCCAACCGGATTTCGGCTGTTATCAATGAAAAGATCTATGGGACGATCGAAGGGTACGATACTAAAAAGAAACTTCTTTTGCTAAAACGGATTCCGTATGATGCCAAAGTAGAAAAAGGAGAGATTGTCTCTACCTCAGGACTTGGCGGTGTTTTTCCATCAGGATTGCCTGTAGGTGTAGTAGAAGAAGTTGTTCCTGATGAGTTCGGATTGAACCAGACTGCTTATGTAAAGCCTGGTGCGGATTTTTATGATATCGAGCATGTGATGGTTGCAAAGCTTTCCATGGAGAAGCCTGATTTGGATATATTGGAAGAAGAGGAGGAATAGAGAATGAAACGGTTTCTTCTTCCTCTTCTCGTTTTATTTTTTTTCGTTCTGGACAGCGTTTTTGTCCAGCTGCTGTCTGCAGAATTGTATAACAGCAAACGGATCATGGTCCCGCATTTCCTGGCGGTCATTATCATTTTCCTGACCATCTACGGCAGTAAAAAACATGGAATTATCTATGGACTGATTTTCGGCCTGCTGTTTGATATTGTGTATACAGATATCATCGGCATCTATTTATTCATGCTGCCGCTGCTGGCCTATATTGCGTCCAAAATCATCCGGATCCTGCATACCAATCTTGCAGTGGTCGCCCTTATCACTCTGTTTGAACTGGCGCTTCTGGAACTGGGTGTGTACGAGATGAATTTCCTGATTCACCGCACAAACATGGAGTTTTCAGTGTTCCTGCAGCAGCGGCTGCTGCCGACGCTTGTGCTGAATCTTGCTTTCATCGTTGTGGTATCCTTTCCTTTTAAGAAGTTTTTCGAAAAGTTCGCACGCGAGCTTGATGAATACGGCCAGTGATATTGAAAAAGCTTGAGGGCAGCCGATAAAAATATTGTGGCAGCATGTAAAACTGCACAGGCGAAAAAAGGATTTTGTGAGCTTATGTCGAATTGTATTATGTGGAGCCGCAGAAAAGGCATACATCTTTTGTATGGCGCATGGCTCAAATCTTCTTAAGGAGCAGCATGGCTGTTCCGGATGGGGATGTAAAGCCGGCCAGCCGGCTGAAATGACTTGGCACATGCCAGGTTTTTCTAATTGAGGTGAACATCTTGCAATGAAGAAAACTCAGAATGTGACAATAAAAGGGACAAAGGACGGCCTGACTCTTCATCTGGACGACTCCTGTTCCTATGAGGAACTGAAAAAGGAGCTTGATAGAAAGCTCTCCGAAAGCGCGAGAACCAATGTAGACCGTCCGCTTATGTCTGTAAGGGTGCAGGCAGGAAACCGCTATCTTACCGCTGATCAGGAGGAAGAGCTGAAGGATTTGATCAGGTCAAAGAAGAACTTTGTCGTTGATTCTGTCAGCTCAAATGTTCTGACTAAGGAAGAGGCGGACAGGGAAAAGAAAGAAAATGAGATTATGTCGGTGGCAAAAATCATCCGCTCAGGGCAGGTCCTTGAAGTTCCTGGCGACCTGCTCCTGATCGGGGATGTGAATCCCGGCGGCACTGTCATGGCGGGAGGAAGCATTTTCATCATGGGCAGCTTAAAGGGAATTGCCCATGCCGGCTGCTACGGAAACAAGCAGGCAGTCATAGCGGCAAGCATGATGAGGCCTTCCCAGCTAAGGATCAGCGACTGCATCAACCGGGCGCCTGATCACAGCAAGGACGAGGACATGAGGGAAATGGAATGTGCCTACATAGATGAAAATGAACAAATGATAGTTGATAGATTGCAGGTTTTAATGCATCTCAGACCAAACTTAACGAGATTGGAAGGGGGACACTAGTGTGGGAGAAGCTATTGTAATTACTTCAGGCAAAGGCGGTGTCGGCAAAACGACTACATCGGCCAACATCGGAACAGCTTTGGCTTTGCAGGGGAAGCGGGTCTGCCTTATCGATACAGATATCGGCCTGCGCAACCTGGACGTGGTGATGGGGCTTGAAAACCGCATCATCTATGATCTGGTGGATGTCATTGAAGGCCGCTGCAAGGTCCATCAGGCTCTTGTGAAGGACAAGCGCTTTGAAGATCTTCTTTATTTGCTTCCTGCTGCCCAGACAAGTGATAAAACCGCTGTAAATCCTGAACAGATGAAAAAGCTGGTAGAAGAGCTGAAGCAGGACTATGATTATATCATTATCGATTGTCCGGCAGGGATCGAACAAGGCTACAAGAATGCCGTTGCCGGAGCAGACAAGGCGATTGTCGTCACGACTCCCGAGGTCTCAGCCGTCCGTGATGCCGACAGGATCATCGGCCTGCTCGAAAAGGAAGAGAATGTCGAAGCGCCCAAACTTGTCATCAACAGGATCCGCAGCCATATGATGAAAAATGGCGATATGCTGGATGTCGATGAAATCACGGCCCATTTATCCATCGACCTGATCGGGATCGTGGCAGATGACGACGAAGTCATCAAAGCATCCAACCACGGCGAACCGATCGCACTCAACCCGAACAGCAAAGCATCCGTCGCCTACCGCAACATCGCCCGCCGCATCCTCGGCGAAGCCGTTCCGCTCCAGCAGCTCGAACAAGAAAACACAGGCATGTTCACCAAACTGAAAAGATTCTTTGGAGTAAAATAGGAGTATCAAAGTTATTAAGGGCTTTAAATTGAGAAATTCTATCTGCTTAGAGATCTTATGACCTAGCACTTTGGTGCCGTAAAAGTTTAAAAATCCTGTTGATTGGAGTGCAAGGCACGAAGACTCCTGCGGGAAATAGCGGAAAAGTTGAGACCCCACAGCGCAAAGCGCGAGGAGGCTCAACTCCGCCCCGCGGAAAGCGAAGTGCCTGGAACGCAAATCAACAGCCTCATACTTAAGCGCAACAAAAAATCTGTTTAATACGATTGGTCTTCAGTCAAAAAAGTCGGTAATCTCCGGCTTTTTTTGTTTGCTTTTTTTAACTGTTCCCAATCGTTGATATTCTCCCAATCTCTCCGCCTCTTTCTCCCCCAAAATGTCATACTCCCCCCAAACCCCTCATAGACTTGTACAAATCAGTTTAGGGACAGGTGGGGAGATTATGCGTTCAAGAGCAGATGAAATACGCAAAAGAATCGAAAAACGGAAAAAAGACCAGGAACGGATCAATAAACAGTTGCAGCACAGGCTTCCCTGGGCAGAAGAGGAGGAAAAGCACGGGTTTGGAAAGATGCCTTCCTATGAAGGCACCTCTCCAGAAGGTGAGCATCCCCTTTTTAAAAAAGAAGTATTCTTCTTTAAGCTGCTGGCCTCTGCATGCCTGGTGCTGGTCACAGCCATCCTTTTCAAAAATCCGTCAGCTGCCTTTGAGCCGGCCAAAAACTTTGTGGCCAAAACGATGGAGACTGACTTTCAGTTTGCCGCTGTGTCGGAATGGTATGAAGAGCAGTTCGGGGAGCCTTTGGCGCTGGTGCCTTTTACGGATTCAAAAAAGGAGAGGGACGAGTCAGCTCCCGCCCAGGAATATGCGCTCCCAGCCTCCGGCAAAATCCTTGAGGAGTTCGATGAGACAGGCCAGAGGGTGACGATTGAGGTCGCAATCGATGCAAATGTGGAATCAGTAGAAGAGGGGCTTGTTAAGTTTGCCAGCAATAAAGAAGGATTCGGGAAAACCGTCATTGTCCAGCATGCTGATAAAACTGAGACATGGTATGGAAATTTGAGCGAGATCAAGGTCAATCTTTATGATTATATCGGCAAAGGTGTCGCAGTGGGAACAGCAGCTGAAGTGCCGGAGAGCGGCAAAGGATCTTTTTATTTTGCGCTAAAGCAAGGCGATGATTTTATCGATCCGATCCAGGTGATGCAATTTGACTAAAATGCTCAGTCTATTCCGGTATATCCACATTCATCCCCTGCTGTGGGCTGTCATCGGGCTGGCAGTGGCAACGGCCCGTTTTCAGGAGGTGATGATGCTCCTCCTGATTGTCTTTGTGCACGAAATGGGTCATGCCTGGGCGGCAGCCCGCTTTTCATGGCGAATTAAAAGAATATCATTGCTTCCATTTGGCGGAGTAGCCGAAATGGATGAGCATGGAAACAGGCCGCTGAAGGAAGAAGCGGCCGTTATTTTGGCCGGGCCTCTCCAGCATGTCTGGCTGATTGCCCTTTCCTACATTCTTTATAGTATGTCAGTGCTGGACGGGGCACTGTTTGAGCTTTTTTTTCAATATAATATCATGATTCTGATTTTCAATCTTCTGCCTATCTGGCCGCTTGATGGGGGGAAGCTGCTGTTTTTATACCTGTCCCAAAAGAAGGCGTTCCCAGATGCCCACAAACAGGCCTTAAGGATTTCACTTGGGGCAGCCCTTATTTTTGCTGCGGTTATGCTGCTGGCAGCGCCCCTTAATCCGAATGTCTGGATTGTGCTCGGCTTCCTGCTTTTTTCCCTGCATTTTGAATGGAAGCAGCGGCGGTTTATTTTTATGAGATTCCTGCTGGAGCGGTATTATGGAAACCGGAATGAGTTCAAAGTACTGAAGCCATTGATCGTCAAAGAGGATGAGATGGTTGTCGAAGTGCTTGAGCGTTTCCAGCGCGGCACCAAGCATCCGATTATTGTGGAAAAGGATGGAAAGGAGCATGCAGCACTTGATGAGAATGAGCTCCTTCATGCCTATTTTTCCGAAAAGCTTACCACAGCACGAATGGCTGATTTGCTTTATGCCTATTAAAGCTTGATAATAATAGACAAAGATTTTTAGATATATCAAAGCGGGGAATAAAGTTGAAAAAATTAGTCATCAATTACGCAACAAGGGAAAAACGTTATGCAGTTCTGAATGAATCGGGCAAGCCGGAAAAGCTGATCATTGACCAGCCGAAAAATCTATCCGCAGTAGGCAGCATTTATCTCGGGACGGTCGCAAAGGTGCTGCCTGGGATGAATGCTGCTTTCGTTGAGATTGGGGAAGAAAAGAGCGGGTTTCTGCACCGCGACAGGCTCGCATCATATGTGCGTTCAGCCGAAGACAAAGAGAAGAAAGACAAAAAATCAATCTCCTCTTTTGTTCGTGAAGGTGAAAAACTGCTTGTACAGGTTGAAAAAGATGCGGCGGGCACGAAAGGTCCCCGGCTTACCAATGTCATTGAATTCCAGGGCGAAAAGCTGATTTATATGCCCTTTGGCCGGTATGTGGCCGTTTCAAGGAAAATAGAGAATGACTCTGAAAGGGAAGAGCTGAGAACGCTCGGGATGAAACTGAAGGAAGAAGAAGAAGGGCTCATCTTCCGTACTTCTGCTGCAGGAGCATCTGAAGAAGAATTCCAAAAAGAACTGGAGGAGCTTCGTGCAGAACACCGTGAGCTTGCTAAAAAGGCTGCTTCGGTAAAGAAGCCTGCAAAGCTTGCTGAAAAAGAAACCTTCCTGGAGGAAGCGGCAGCTGAGATGGCCAGGCTTGGAGCCGGCGAGGTGGTGGTTGACGACCTTGCTGTAAAGCAGAAACTGGAAAAAGCAGCGGCAGAGTCTGTAGTCCGTTACTACAATAATAAGGAAAGCATTTTCTCTGCCTATAATCTTGACCAGGAAATCGATAGGGCGCTAAAAAAAATCGTCTGGCTTGATAACGGCGCCTATCTTATCTTTGACGAAGCAGAGGCTCTGACTGTCATCGATGTGAATACAGGAAAATACTCCGGCCGGGAAAATCTGCGCGACACGGTTCTCAGGACTAATGAATGGGCGGCGGCAGAGGCTGCAAGGCAGATCAGGCTCAGGGACATCGGCGGCATGATTCTGATTGATTTCATTGATATGAAAGAGGAAAGAGACCGGCAGCATATTTCAAGGGTGATGGAAAAAGAGCTCCGCAAAGATGAGCGGAGGAAGAGGATCGTCGGGTTCACTCCGCTAGGCATATTGCAGATTACAAGGAAAAAGACGCGTGCTGCCCTTTCTGAATCGCTTACGGTCAAGTGTACTGCCTGTGAAGGGACTGGGCGGATGGTCAGTGCAGAGACAGCGGCCTTCCGGCTTGAGCGGGAAATTTGGGAAATGCGGGGAAGCGATTATGAAGCCGCCCTCATAAGGCTCTCTGCAGATGTTTTGGATGTTTTTTCGGGCGAGCAGGGCATTCACCGGAAAAGGCTGGAAGAAACATGCGGCCTCAGGCTCTTTTTTGCTGCAGAAGACTCCGGGATTCCTTTTTATGAAATCCGCCAGCTGGGAAGCCTGAAGGAAATTGAAGCGAAGCATAAAAAGCAATAAAGCTTCCTGATTTAAAACCGGGATAATGTATTGACACACTCTCTGAATATATGATAGTATTCTTATGTTATGTTTGTAGCGCACCAAGCTACAACCGCTCAGAGCAGGTATTCAAGTTTTTGCTTTTTGCAAAACGCCTGCAATTGGCGAGTCTTAGTCTATAAGGAGGTGCAGTTCATGTACGCTATTATCGAAACTGGTGGAAAGCAGATCAAAGTTGAAGAAGGCCAAGCTATCTTCATCGAAAAGCTGGACACTGTAGAAGGCGAAACAGTTACTTTTGACAAAGTTTTATTCGTAGGCGGCGACAATGTAAAGGTAGGAAGCCCTGTAGTTGAAGGCGCTACTGTAACGGCTAAAGTTGAAAAACAAGGCCGTGCAAAGAAGATCATTGTCTTCAAATACAAAGCGAAGAAAAACTATCGTAAAAAGCAAGGTCATCGTCAGCCGTTCACTAAAGTTGTGATCGAAAAGATCAACGCATAAGGTTTGGCTGTATGATCCATACGACGATTATTCGTACTGAAGCCGGCCGCGTCAGGTCTTTTTCATTGAGCGGGCATGCCCTTTTTGCCAACCATGGCAAAGATATCGTATGTGCAGGCGTTTCTGCAGTGTCCATCGGTGCCATCAACAGCATCATGGCGCTGACAGGAGTCGAGCCTGACATCGAACAGGGAGACAGCGGCTTTCTCCGATGCGACATTCCGCAGGATCTTCCTGAAGAGACGCAAGAGAAAGTCCAGCTTCTGCTGGAAGGCATGATTGTTTCATTGGAGACGATTGAGCGTGAGTATGGCAAGCACATAAAAATAACCTTCAAAAAATAGGAGGTGAAACAAATGCTAAGATTAGATCTTCAGTTTTTCGCTTCTAAAAAAGGAGTAGGTTCTACAAAGAACGGCCGTGACTCAATCTCTAAGCGCCTTGGCGCTAAGCGTGCAGACGGTCAATTCGTATCCGGCGGTTCTATCCTTTACCGTCAGCGCGGTACAAAGATCTACCCTGGAGTGAACGTTGGACGCGGAGGCGACGATACTCTTTTCGCGAAAGTGGACGGAGTTGTCAAGTTCGAGCGTGTAGGCCGTGACCGCAAGCAAGTGAGCGTTTATCCAGCTGCTCAAGAAGCTTAAGCTTACCACAGAAAACTCTAACCGACAGGTTAGAGTTTTCTTTTTTCCTTTAGATGCGATTCCAGCGATAGGGCTGATGATCAAGCGTGGACCGCGGAAAGGGCATGGATCCCCCATCGGGCTGCCGTGGCTTTTCCGCGGTTCGCCGGCTTGTGCCCGGCTGCCTTGAATTCTTAATTTTAACAGGAAATTGCTTACTCCCATCTTCTTTTTTGATATACTATCAGCAGGCAATCTTATGACACTAATAATTGTGTAGGAGTGCATTTATGGAAAAAGATTGGAGCACAGTTGAGGTTTTGCGGCATGCACGCCATGACTGGATGAATAAAATACAATTAATTAAAGGAAATCTTTCCCTAAGCAAATATGACAGAGCCAAGGAAATCATCGATGAAATCGTTGTAGAAGCCCAGAATGAAGCAAAGCTTTCCAACTTGAATATTCCCCAATTTGCCTCCCTGCTGTTTACCTACAATTGGGAAAACCATTCGTTCCAGATTGAGTATGAGGTGCTGGATGATGTCAAGTGCAGAAAACTGGATGACCAGTTCCTGGAGAGCTGGACAAGGTCCTTTTTTGCAAGGCTGGACGATTCGGTCAAACCCTTTCATGATAACCATTTATCGGTATTGATAGAGCCTCAGGAGGATGGAATCCGTTTGTTTTTTGATTTTAGCGGAATAATAACAGAGAGAGAATCGATCAGATCTTATCTGGGAGAGCAGCACCAGGCCATCAGGATGAAGATGGAGGAGCTGTCTGAGCAGGAGCTGGCCCTGGAAGTGTTTATGCCATTCAGCAGGGGATTGGAGTAGCTGGGTGCGCCCGGAAGGGGATTCGCTGAGCCTTGCTTAGGGCAAAGCAGATTTTTACTGCTGTAGCTTCGCATTTTTGTGTACATACAGCAGACAGGAGGAGTTTTTAATATGTTTGTCGATCAAACGAAGATATATGTGAAAGGCGGAGACGGAGGCAACGGGATGGTTGCTTTCCGCCGTGAAAAGTACGTGCCTAAGGGCGGCCCTGCAGGCGGGGACGGAGGCAAGGGTGCAGATGTTGTGTTTGAGGTGGAAGAAGGCCTGCGGACCCTGATGGATTTCCGATATAACCGCCATTTCAAAGCATCCCGCGGGGAACATGGAATGTCCAAAAATCAGCATGGCAGAAATTCAAAGGATATGATTATCAAGGTTCCGCCGGGAACGGTTGTGACCGATGCGGATACGAAAGAAGTTATAGCAGATCTGACTGAGCATGGGCAAAGGGCCATCATCGCAAAAGGCGGACGCGGAGGGCGGGGCAATACCAGATTCGCTACTCCTGCCAACCCTGCGCCGGAGCTGTCAGAGCATGGCGAGCCTGGCCAGGAGCGGGAAGTAGTCCTCGAACTGAAGCTTCTCGCTGATGTCGGGCTTGTCGGATTCCCAAGCGTCGGGAAATCTACCCTGCTTTCGGTTGTGTCTTCAGCAAGGCCAAAGATTGCCGAGTACCATTTTACAACAATCGCCCCGAATTTAGGGATGGTTGAAACAGAAGATGGAAGAAGCTTTGTAATGGCAGACCTGCCCGGGCTGATTGAAGGGGCGCACTCAGGCGTTGGACTGGGGCATCAGTTCCTCCGCCATATCGAAAGGACCCGTGTCATTGTCCATGTTATTGATATGGCAGCAGTGGAAGGCCGGGATCCGTATGAGGATTACCTGACAATCAATAAAGAGCTGAAAGAGTACAATCTTCGCCTGACAGAGCGTCCGCAGATCATTGTAGCCAATAAAATGGACATGCCGGAAGCTGAAGAAAATCTGAAGGAATTCAAGAGCAGGCTGACTGATGATCACCCGATTTTCCCGATCTCCGCTTTTACAAGGCAGGGCCTCAGGGATCTGCTGTTTGCTGTTGCAGATAAGATCGAGGAAACGCCTGAATTTCCTCTCATGGAAGATGAAGAAGAGGATAATGGCATTAACCGGGTTGTCTATAAGCATGAAAAGCCTCAGACTGAGTTTGTAATCACAAGGGATCCGGACGGAAGCTTCGTCCTTTCCGGCGATGCTGTCATCAAAGTGTTCAAGATGACCGATTTTTCACGGGAAGAATCTGTCCGCCGTTTCGCGCGCCAGCTGAGGGGCATGGGCGTGGACGAGGCACTGAGGGAACGCGGAGCCAAGGATGGCGACACGATCAAGCTGCTTGAGTTTGAATTTGAATTTGTTGAATAGCATATAAAGCCGCTGCGCCGGAACCGTGTCGGGCCGGCGCAGGCTTCATGGCTTTTTCAAGGAAAATTTTACATACATAGACACTGCTTTACGCGAAGGGGTGAAAGGAATGAGACAGGATAAGTCAGATAGGAAATTTTATTTGGTCCGTGAAGATGTCCTTCCGGAAGCCATGAAAAAAACGCTTGAAGCGAAGGAAATGATTGATAGAGGGAAAGCGGAATCGGTGTGGGACGCTGTCCAGAAGGTCGACTTGAGCAGAAGTGCCTTCTATAAGTACCGGGATACCGTCTTCCCTTTTCATACTGTGATCAAAGAGCGGCTTATCACCCTGTTTTTCCATTTGGAGGACAGGTCAGGAACATTATCTCAGCTGCTTGGGATTGTTGCATCCTCAGGCTGCAATGTTTTAACGATTCATCAGACCATCCCTCTGCAAAGCAGGGCGAATGTCACCATGTCTCTCAATACGAGCGGGATGGGAATTGAAATCGATGAGCTTTTGGCCAGGCTGAGAAAATTGGAATTTGTTGAAAAAGTAGAGGTGCTGGGATCAGGTGCATAGCCATATTCCCGGCGCCTTTTTTTAAAACCGGGCGGCATCCCCTGCAGGTTTGTAGAGTTTTATCCATTCCCATCTTGAAAACTAAGGACATACACAGTGTAAAGTGTTAAAGTATATAAAAAGAACTGTGGATTTGTTTGGGAGGAGTATTGACTATGAAAGCAGGCTATCTTGGGCCAAAGGCTACATTCACTGACTTGGCAGTAAGGGCGATGTTTCCGGAGACGGAATCTATCCCTTACCGCACCATTCCAGGCTGCATGGACGCAGTCTTGAATGAAGAAATTGATTTTGCGGTTGTTCCGATTGAGAATGCGCTTGAAGGATCTGTCAATATTACGCTGGATTATTTGGTTCATGAAGTGGATTTGCCGATCTGCGGGGAGATAACGGCTCCAATCAGCCAGCATCTGATGGTGCATCCGGAGCATGCAGAAGAGTGGCAGGATACTGAAATCATTTACAGCCATTCTCATGCGATCGCCCAATGCCATAAATTCCTCCACCAGGATTTGAGGGGCATCCCGTCAGAAAATATGACCTCGACGGCTGCTGCCGCTCAATTTGTGAAAGAGAATCCGGAAAAGAAGGCAGCCGCCATTGCCAATGAACTCGCGGCAGAGGAATATGGATTGGTTATTGTAAAAAGGGATATTCATGATTTTCAATATAACCACACCCGCTTTGCTGTTATTTCGAAAAAGCCTGTCAAGCTTGATAGAACAAAGGCGCTGGGCTTTAAAACGACCGTTATGGCCACCTTGCCCTCAGACCGGGCAGGTGCGCTTCATCAGGTTTTATCTGCATTTGCCTGGAGAAAGCTGAATTTGACCAAGATTGAATCAAGGCCGATGAAAACGGGGCTTGGCAATTATTTTTTCATCATTGATATTGATATGGAAGCCGATGATATCCTGATACCGGGAGCGGTAGCAGAGCTGGAAGCGCTGGGATGCGGAGTGAAAATACTGGGAAGCTATCCGTATTACCAGATTGGCAGGAAAACGAGGGATAAGGCGTCCAATGCGCATTAATTACTAAAAGAAAGGCCGGGCTGCTGAAGCCCGGCCTTTTTGCGTATTAGGATGAACATCCGCTCTACGGAAGGTCAACGAGGAAAGCAGCTTCCGAAAGGGCCTGTTCTGCAGCATCCAGAATTGCCTCAGAAGGAGCAGTGATGGTATGGAGGTGAAAGCCTCCGGTAAGCTCTGAGAGGAAGGAAGCATTGGTTTTCCTGATTTTTTCCAAAAACTGTTTGACTTCCCGCCGGTTGGAAACCATGATGGATGCTGTGAGGTCCCCATATACAGGATGCTCAATCTTCACATCCTTAACAGTTGCCCCGTGGTCTACAAGCAGATTCAGCTCCTCTTCTGTCTTGTCTGGAGAGTGGGAGCAGGCGACCGTCCGTTCGAACAGCTGGGCGGGAGGAACCTGCTGAAGATAGAGGTATCCCTGGCTGGTGGCAATGATCGGCTCATTCTTTGCCTTAAGAAGCGTGATATCGCCGACGATGACCTGCCTGCTAACATTCGCTTTTCTGGCAAGCTCGCTCCCTGTGACTGGCTCCTGGCGGGATTTCAGGAGATCCAGCAGCATAGAGCGCCGTTCATCCCCCAGAACTTTTTTCTGTCCGTTCATACAAAACTCTCCTAACACCTTTTATAATGAACCATTTTAACACAGCATTTTCCTGAAAGCGATCATTCAGCGGCAGGCTTGTGCCGGCTGTAATCCCTGATGATGCCGGCAATTGTGCTGCCAAGTTCTCTGATTTCCTCAAAGGAAGAATCCCGCCCAAAGGAAATACGGATAAATTCCTTTGCTGCAGCATCTTCTATCCCCATCGCCTGCATGGTCTTGGAAGGATTCTGCATGCCTGTCTGGCAGGCGCTTCCTGTTGATATCGCAAATCCTCTCCGATTGCATTCAAGCATCACCCATTGTCCTTCAATCCCGCTGATCCCAAGCCCGACCGTAGAGGCAAGCTGCTCCCCGGAAAAGCCGGAACCATATACTGAAATAGGCAGGTCCGCCTCTTTCAGCACGCCAAGAAATTCTTTCCTCTGCCTGTCAGCAAGCGCCGAAAAGTCAGCCATGGTGCTGTATGCCTTGCCTGCGGCTTCTGTCATAGCCGCTATCCCTGGGACATTTACAGTGCCGGGCCTGAAACCATTCTCATGCGAACTGCCTGGATAATAAGGCTTCCAGGAAAGATCGGGTCTGACGTATACAGCTCCAGCTCCTTTCGGTCCGTAAAATTTGTGGGCAGAAATTGAAAGGCTGTCGACATGTCCAAGAATGCCGGCCAGCTCCATTTTTCCAAAAGAATGGACCATATCGCTGTGCAGCAGAATTCCATTATTTCGGCAAAGTGCGCTTATTTCCATCAGTGGCTGGATGGTCCCGATCTCGGAATTGCTGTGCTGAATGACAGCCAGCACTGTATTTTCCCTTATAGCAGCTTCAAAGTCGGAAATTCTGATTCTTCCTTTTTCATCAAAAGGCAGGAGTGTTATATCACAGCCTTCTTCCTCAAGCCGCCTGAGTGTACTGTGGACAGAAGAATGCTCTGCCTTGCCTGCTATGATGTGCTTTCCTTTCTTTTCCGCAGCAGAAAGCAGTGCATGGATGGCAAGGAAATTTCCCTCGCTTCCCCCGCTTGTAAAAAAAATCCCTTCCTTCTCGGCACCGAGCATGAGGGACAGCTGGGAACGGCAGCTTTCGAGAAGGGAAGCTGCACGGCTGCCGGTGTCATGCAGGCTGCCTGTATTGCCGAAATATTCCCCGGCCGCTTTTACATATACATTTGCCGCATCCTGATCTAATGGAGACGTCGCAGCATAATCAAAATATTTCATCGTAAACCAGCTTCCAATCTATGAATATTAAAAATCACTTGTCATAAGTTTAATTCTATGTAAATATAGGTGTCAAGACACCTGTAAAACAGGAGGAAGAAAATATGGCAAATCGCACCGATGTGATTATCATTGGAAGCGGTGTGGCGGCTTTGCAAATGGCAAAGGAGCTCAGCCGTGATATGAATGTGATTATTTTCACAAAATCTAAAGCGACAGATAGCAATTCTTATATGGCCCAGGGCGGTATAGCGGCAGCTCTGGGCAGCAAGGACAGCCCTTCTCTTCACTTAAAAGATACATTGGAAGCGGGCCGCTGGCATAATGATGAGGACGCAGCAAGGCGTATGACAGAAGCCGCCCCCGGATTGATCAATGAATTGCTTGCATCCGGTTGTTCATTCGACAGAAGTACAGCCGGGGAGCTTCTCCTGGGAATGGAAGGG
This sequence comes from Cytobacillus sp. T106, assembly GCF_040492155.1. NCBI lineage: Bacteria > Bacillati > Bacillota > Bacilli > Caryophanales > Bacillaceae > Cytobacillus > Cytobacillus sp. T106. Next base: position 316,051 of record NZ_JBEUMK010000001.1, read on the forward strand.
GCACACCGGGAAAAACGGATTGTCCATGGAGGCGGCGATGCAACAGGAAAAAAGCTGATTGGGTTTTTACTGGGACAAACAAATGAAAAAGCTTTGATCATTGAAGACTTTTTTGTCTATGATCTTCTGACAAATGATTCCGGCTGTTATGGGGTGAGGGGCATAGGGCAGGATGGGAAACAGGCTGAATTTTATGCAGATCACATTGTGCTGGCAACAGGGGGCTGCGGCCAGCTGTATAGTTATACCTCCAACGCCGCAACTGTCACGGGGGACGGAATCGCCTTGGCATACAGGGCTGGGGCAGAGGTTGCAGATATGGAGTTTATTCAATTTCATCCAACATTATTGTCAATCGGCGGAAAAGGCGCAGGCCTGATCTCTGAAGCTGTGAGGGGGGAAGGCGCAAGGCTTGTCACAGCTGATGGCCGCGCGATCATGGAGAACGTCCACCCTATGAAGGATCTGGCTCCGCGCCATATCGTGTCGCAAACCATTTTCGAGTATATAAATAGCGGAATTGACATTTTTCTTGATATTACCTCTATCGGGAATTTCGCTTCCCGGTTCCCGACAATAACGGAGATGTGCAGGGAAAACGGGATATCCCTTGAACGGGGGCTTTTGCCGGTCATTCCCGGCAGCCACTTCCTGATGGGCGGAATCAGGACCGATCTGGACGGCAGGACGTCAGTCAGCGGCCTTTATGCCATAGGAGAGGCTGCCTGTACAGGTGTCCATGGGGCGAACCGGCTGGCGAGCAATTCTTTGCTCGAAGGACTTTATTTTGGAAGGCAGCTTGCCCGGTATATCTTATCATGTCCGGTACAGCCCAATGAGGCGGGATCCAGGAGCGTAGAGACAGACGATTCCCGCCCTTTGCCATACCTGCCCAATATCGGGGAAATAAAAGAGCGAATGATGATGAATGCCGGGATTGTCCGGACCGCCTCCGGCCTTCTTGCACAAAGGGAATGGCTGCAGGGATTTGGAGCGGAAAAGTGGGTCAGCGCTTCGCTTGAAGGGTATCGCCGGGAGGATATGAAGGTTATCTTCATGCTGATTGCCTCATGGCTCATCACAGAAGCGGCCTTAAAAAGGACCGAAAGCCGAGGAGGGCATTTCCGAAGCGACTTTCCATTTGAGGATGACCAGAAATGGCTGAGAGTACAAATAATCCAGCAGAAAGATCAAAAAGAAGAGGATGGGGAAAATGAACAGATTAAAGCTGCGGCTGCTACTTGAACAATTTTTTCTTGAAGACATCGGGGACCGGGACGTGAGCAGTGAATTAATATTTGGGGAAGAAGAGCAGGGGGAGATTGTGTTTTTGGCCAAGGAAGATGGCGTTTTCTGCGGAGCTGATATCCTTTTGACAGGCTTCCCTTTACTGGACAGCAGCATTGATATTGATTTAATCGCCAGGGACGGCGGGCAGATAAGAGCCGGCCAGACTCTTGCAAGGGTGAGAGGTCCTGTTCACAGCCTCCTGAAAGGGGAGCGTGTTATCCTGAATCTGCTGCAGCGGATGAGCGGGATTGCAACAAGGACAAATGAAGCCGTACAGTTAATGGCCGGAAGCCGCACGAGGATCACGGATACAAGAAAAACGACCCCGGGTTTGAGGATGCTGGAGAAATATGCAGTCCGTACAGGCGGAGGCTTTAACCACCGGTATGGATTGTATGATGCTGTCATGATCAAGGATAACCATATTTCCTTCGCAGGGAGTATTTCTAATGCTGTCGAAGCGGTGAGGTCGAGACTTGGCCACATGGTGAAAATAGAGGTTGAAACAGAAACGAAGGAACAGGTGCTTGAGGCGGTTAAAGTGAAGGCGGATGTCATCATGTTTGACAACCGGTCACCAAAAGAAATCCGGGAATGGCTGCCGCTCGTCCCGGAAGGAATCACAACAGAGGCATCAGGCGGGATTACGATGGAGACACTTGCCGCTTATGGGGAAACAGATGTTGATTATATCTCGCTCGGTTTTCTCACACATTCTGTCAAATCGCTGGATATCAGTGTGAAAGTCAAAATGCTTCAGGGGGTAAAAGGATGAATATTTTTGAGATAGCAGAGCAAGGGGCAAAGATGCTGCCGGAAAAATATAAAACAATGCCAGCAGAAGAGCTTGAGGAAAGGGTCCGGGCTGTAAAAAGCAGGCTTGGAAAGAAGCTCTTCATCCCCGGACATCATTATCAGAAAGATGAAGTCATCCAATTTGCCGATGCTACCGGAGATTCGCTGAAGCTTGCCCAGCTCTCTGCTGAGAATAAAGACGCAGAGCATATTGTCTTCTGCGGGGTCCATTTTATGGCTGAGACAGCGGATATCCTGACTACAGAAAATCAGAAGGTCTACCTGCCTGATATGAGGGCTGGCTGTTCCATGGCTGATATGGCCGATATCCGCCAGACTGAGAAAGCGTGGAGCCGGCTGTCTGCCATGTTCGGCGATACGATGCTGCCTCTGACTTATGTAAATTCAACAGCCGCGATCAAAGCATTTGTAGGTGCACATGGAGGGGCCACCGTTACCTCGTCGAATGCAGAAGAAATGGTGGAGTGGGCGTTTACACAAAAAGAAAGGCTGCTTTTTCTGCCAGATCAGCATCTTGGGAGGAATACAGCCTTCAATCTGGCTATCCCGCTTGACAGAATGGCCGTCTGGAATCCCATCTCTGAAATTCTTGAATACGAAGGCAATCTGGAGGAAGTAAAGGTTATCCTTTGGAAAGGTCACTGCTCTGTCCACGAAAACTTTACAGTGGCAAACATCGAGCAGGTCAGGGCAGACTTTCCTGGCATGAAAATCATCGTGCATCCTGAATGCCGGAGAGAGGTAGTCGAACGTTCTGACTTGGCCGGATCAACCAATTTCATCATCCAGGCAATCGAAAAATCAGCTCCGGGGACCCATTGGGCAATCGGGACTGAAATGAATCTTGTGAACAGGATCATTCAATCCCATCCGGACAAAAAGATCATCTCACTCAACCCGAATATGTGCCCCTGCCTGACCATGAACAGAATCGACCTTCCGCATTTGGCCTGGTCGCTTGAGATGGCGGCGGAAGGAAATGCTGTGAACAGGATCACAGTTTCGGAGCCTGTTGCTTCCAATGCAAGGCTTGCCCTTGAAAGGATGCTTGCACGGTCCTGACAAATAAATATCGGAGGTTTTCAGCAGTCCCTCTTCTTCCTTGTTATATGGCAAGCCTGCCATTCATATCATTGAAGACGAAGGGACTGTTTTATTTAGTTTTTCAATTGTTGCATGGCACCGCTGCAAGGCTTGAGGCGCAAAGTTTATCCGGAACCGCATAAGTTTTTTTGATAATGATTAGCAATTTGCCCATTCCGTCATACAATGTATGGACTTATGCATAGGAGGGATATCAGAGTGAAGATCCATATCGTACAGAAAGGGGATACTCTTTGGAAGATCGCCAAGAAGTACGGCGTGAACTTTGAAGAGCTGAAGAAGATGAATTCGCAGCTCAGCAACCCTGATATGATTATGCCCGGGATGAAGATAAAAGTTCCTACAGCAGGGGGAAGTATAAAGAAAGAAGCCCCGATGGGAATGTCTCCTGAAGCAAAAATCAATATGGGCGCGAAGAAGGAAATGCCAACAACAGAGCATCCTTTTGCAAAAGAAAAGCCAATGCAGGCTGTGGAAGCGCCGCAGCCAAAGAAAGAAGCACCAAAGCCGCAGGTGACGGCTCCAAAGATGGAACAGCCGAAAGCACCTTTTGTTCCAAAAATGCCGCAGCCGATCATTCCGGATATTGATATCAACAATTACTATATGATGAACATGCCTGCCCCTAAACCGCAGCCAAAACCGCAGCCAAAGCCAAAGGCCATGCCGAAACAGGAATACAAGCCGAAGCCTCTGGAAGAGCCGGCAGCCCAGATGCCGATCACCATGCCAAAGCAGCAGCCGCAGCTGCCGCCGAAGCCAATGAATATTCTTCCCGGCATTAAACCGGCTGGTGAAGAAAGCCCTGAGATGGAAAGTCCAGAAACAGCGCAGATGCCGCTGCAAGGAGGTTATAAACAGCCTATGTACCCTTATCAGCCAAACTATTATCAAGGATCTCCGGTGAACCCGGGGCATGGTTATCAGCAGCCTGGCCATTATCCTCAGGTTCAGGGGGCTTCCATGCCATACCAGCAGCAGATGCCATACGGCATGATGCCTGGAATGGAAGGTGCCGGCCAGATGCAGCACCATTATGAAGAATCTTCATCTTTTATGCCTATGGCAAACACGAATCCGATGTATGCCCAGCCTACAGGTGTAATGGGAATGTCAGATCAGCAGCAGCTGCCATTATCTCCTATGTCCCAGCAGCAGCTTCCGCTCCAGCCGACGCAGACCATGCCTGCCATGCAGCAGCAATATCCATTTCCTCCATACCCAGCCTGCCTTCACCCGGTTTCACCAGTAATGCCTGGCCCTGGCTATGGTGCCTGTGAACCGGGTATGCCATACGGATATCCTCAGCAGCCTATGGTACAGGGAGCGATGGAGGGATATGAGTCTCCTTCTATGGCCCAGATGCCATTAATGCCTTCGCAAAGCCAAATGCCGCTCATGCCTTCCGAAGCCCAGATGCCGCTCATGCCTCAGCAGGGCGTCCAGGGAATGTCTGATGACTGCGGATGCGGCTCAGGCATGCCGCAGATGATGCCGGGCATGCACCATGGTATGCAGCCAGGAATGCACCATATGGGGATGGGCATGCCGCAAATGGGCTATGGAGCCCCGTACCAGCCTCAGTATGGACAGCAGATGGGCTTCGGCCAATCGCCATACATGGGCCAGCCGCAGGGATATGGCCCGATGGGCGGCCAGGCATTCGGAATGCCGCGCTTTGACGATGAAAGCTATGAATTTAATGGTTAAAAGCTGGGGAGACGATTCTTATTGCAATCGTCTCCTCTCCTATTTACGCCAAATCCTCCCTTTTCCCGTTAAAGAACTCTCACCGGTCAGAAACAATGTCATGCTGATTGATACCGGGCAGGACATGTATGTGGTGAAAGGGTATTCCTCTTATCAGCGCCTTAAAATTCAGGAGGCTTTCACCTCTTCCCTCAAAAAAGAAGGTTTTGATTCTGCCTGCAGCTTTGAAACAGTGTCATCCGTCCAGCCGCTTTATGATGGGATGTATTACTATGGAGTCATGAAATACATTGTCCCGGGTGACTCTTTTTCTTATCATGATGAAGCTGACCGCAGTGCCGGACTTGAACTGTTATGCCGGTACCACCAAACAGCTGCGAAGGTGGCCGGTCGCTATGATTGTGTCCTGCCGCGTTTCAGCCAGATTGAAAAATGGCGTGAAAGGGCAGCGCTGTTTCTGAACAATCAGCCAGTCGTTAAATTTTTCGTCCAGAAAGAAATGATTGAAGAGCTGATGGGCTGGGCGGATTGGTCCCTGAAAGGCATGGAGCGGGAAAAAGCATTTTTTGAAGCTGAAAATGAAACAGTCCTTCACGGTGATGTGGCCCACCATAATTTTCTTAGGGATGAAAACGGTAAAGTCCATTTGATCGACTTTGATTTAATCAGCATCGGAGCAGTATGCATGGACTATCTTCAATATGCCAACCGGATCCTGCCGTTTATTGGCTGGTCTGCCGAAGCGCTGAGAGAGTATGATGTTTTATCTCCGTATCTCAGCAAAAAGGGGTTTATTTTTGCTCTGGCGTTTCCCTCCGACATTTTCCGGGAATGGAACAGATTAGTCAGAGAAAGGACATACAACGATCCTTATAAAACAAGGCAGCTGCTCGATATGACTGCAGGGCAGTTTACCGAAAGGAAGGCTTTCATCAAAGAGCTGATGGACCTTGCGAATGACCTGCCTGATTAGCTGGACAAAACTTTCAGGATGAAATCAAACCTTCGCCGGAAAGCTATTAATGAGCACAGCTCAAAATTGGCGAAGGGGGTCACCCGCTTGAACCAGAAATTTCTGGCAGTACCATTTGCAGCATTATTAAGCCTTGGCCTTGCAGGCTGCGCTATGGGAGGAAACGGCGGAGATACAGCTTCTGAATCGGGTCATCGCACAGAGTCGCTTGGGGCAGGCATGGACCGGGATAAGAATCCGTCCAGTCCGCTTGCAGCCTATGATAAGAATTTCTACCAGCATGATAATCGCTTCAGCCACAGTGATGCCAATTACCACGGGCATCTTGATGATAATACAAGGGAAGCAAAAAGATCCTATTATACGGCTTACGAAGGGCAGCTTGCGGAAAAGATAGGCGATGAAACAGCAGCCGTCAGCAATGTGGAAGACGTCCGTTCTGTCGTTTACGGAAGCGATGTCCTGATTGCAGTCGATCTGACCGACTACAGCAGGGAAGAGGAGACAAAGCAGGACATACAGCAGGCTGTGTCCCCTTATCTGCGGGGCAGATCCTGTACAGTGGTGGCGGACGAAGGCACCTTCAGCCGCATCCGCAATATAGACAATGACCTGCGGGATGGCGGGCCAAGAGAGCAGATTGACCTGGACATCAAGGATATGTTCCATTCGCTCAGGCACAGGCTCAATGGCAATGGCCGCTGATTTTTGAAAAAGCAGAGCTGCGGCTTTGCTTTTTCTTTACATAAAAAAATAAAGGGAGGACAAGGAGTTGAAAAAAGAAAATAAACAGGAAAAAATTCTGGTCGTCATATTATTTACCGTCGCTTTCCTTTTAATGTTATCCATGCTGAGGAGGCTGTTTTTCTAAAATTGAAGCTCCTATTATCCCTAAAAAAAATTGGCATATTTAATGTGAAGCTGGAAACAATAAAAATAAAGTTTTGGAAACCAAACCAGGGGTGATCTGTTATGAGAACCAATCCAATCCGGCTGCTTGCCTCATTTCTCCTGATAGCTGTATGGTTTGCTGTAATTGCAGGTACAGAAACAGGAATCCTGGTGCGTGCATCTGAAAGCGGCCCGCTCGAGCTCTCAGTCATACTGGAGAGAGTGTATCTCGACGGGGAAATGAGCGAAGAAGAAATTCAGGAAACCGTGTGGTCCCTGGAGGATTTCTGGTCCAAGTATGACGAATGGCAGCTGGTTGAAATGGATGAAGGCCAAATGGTTTTCCGCCAGCAGGTGGACGACATTTCACCTTTATTAAAATCGAACGGGTATTTTGGATTGACGGATGAAGGCATCTTGACCATCTATAACGGCAGGCCGGACAAAAGCCGAATCATCCAGTCATTTTTTCAGATTGATATAGGGAAGCTTGAAAGCAAGAAAAGGGAACAGCTTGAAAAGGGCATCCCAATCATGACGAAGAACAGGTATGTGGAGGTGCTGGAGGCCTTCCAGTCTTATTCAAAAAGCGGAAGCGGCCAGTAGCATAAGCAGAGTGAAGATAGAAAAGCCCTGGTCCAATTGGCCAGGGCCGGCTTCATTACTTTTCATAGCCTGTTATTACATAATTTTCGTCTTGCATCTCCACTGTATAAGCTGCATTTTCGGCAGTTGTCACAGTGGCTTTGTCTGCATCGCCTTCAATCTTAACGTCTTCCTGTGTTGTATCAAGGAAAGAAGGATTGAAGAACGGCTCAGTATTGACTATCATCTTGCCATCTTCAGATTTCTGGTCTGTAGCATAGTGCGCATACATTTCTTTTGCCAGATCTTCACTGTAGTATTTTGAAAGGAATGCGGATGCAGAGCTTTCATCTGCAAAGCTTGAGTTGATGACGATCGTTTCTTCGTCAGCAGCGGTTTCTTTGTTGAATACTTCGTTTACCTTCAGCTCCGCAATGCGGACGCTATTATAGATCTTTGATTTAGCAGCATCATTCAGTTCAGCTGTCTTTTCTTCAGCAGCTTTTTCTTCTTTGCCCTCATCTTCATTTGAAGAGCAGCCTGCAACGGCAAATAATAGTGTGAAAATTGCTAAAAGAGATAATAGTTTCTTCAATTCGGTGACCCCCAGTCATTTTTTTTAAAACCTCTCCCATTATATAGAAATAACCCTGAAAATTGCAACTTTTTTCTTCGGCAAATCTTTGTAGTATGATAGAATGAGGTACAGAAAATTTGGGGAGCGAGACATTTGTTTGAATATATAAAAGGCACGGTCGAATTTATCGGCCCTGAATATATAGTGGTCGAAAATAATGGATTAGGCTATCAGATTAGCACACCCAACCCATTCAGCTATTCAAATAAGCAGGGAGGGGAAATCCAGATTTTCACCTATCATTATGTAAGGGAAGATATTTTCGCTTTATACGGCTTCCATTCCCGTGAGGAAAAAATGCTGTTTACAAAGCTGCTGAACGTTTCCGGCATCGGGCCAAAAGGAGCCCTTGCGATCCTTGCATCCGGAGAGCCGGCTCAGGTCGTCCAGGCGATTGAGGACGAAGATGAAGCGTTCCTGGTCAAATTCCCGGGAGTGGGCAAAAAAACGGCGCGCCAGATGATACTTGATTTGAAAGGCAAGCTTCAGGAGGCGATTCCGGACTTCTTTCCCAATCTGTTCAATCCTGATGCAGCCAGGCCTGCTGCTACAGGAAGCGCTGCTCTTCTTGAGGAGGCCATCCTGGCACTCAGGGCTCTTGGCTATTCGGAAAAAGAGGTCAAGCGCATCAAACCGGCATTGGAAAAAGAGAAGCTTACAACAGATGAATATATTAAAAAAGGCTTGCAGCTGCTGCTTAAGTAGGACGGAAGTCTCCTTTTGCAGCGTCCGGCAGCCAAGGGGTGAATACAGCTTATGGAAGATCGGATCATTTCAGGTGAAGCGGACCTTCAGGATGTCTCCTTTGAGCAGAGCTTGAGGCCGCAGACTCTGAGGCAATATATCGGACAGGATAAAGTGAAGGAAAACCTGGAGGTCTTCATCCAGGCTGCGCGGATCCGCGGAGAGACTTTGGACCATGTCCTGCTATACGGCCCCCCGGGTCTTGGAAAAACGACGCTGGCCAGCATCATAGCCAATGAGATGGGGGTTAATCTCAGGACAACCGCCGGTCCCGCCATTGAAAGGCCGGGGGACCTTGCTGCCATACTGACTGCGCTTGAGCCGGGTGATGTTCTTTTCATCGATGAAATCCACCGGCTGCCGCGTTCGATAGAAGAGGTGCTGTATCCGGCGATGGAGGATTTCTGCCTTGATATCGTCATCGGGAAAGGCCCGAGTGCGCGGTCTGTGAGGCTCGATCTCCCTCCATTCACTCTCGTGGGGGCAACGACAAGGGCGGGTTCAGTATCAGCACCGCTCAGAGACAGATTTGGTGTTCTCTGCCGCCTTGAGTATTATAATGAGAGTCAGCTCAAAAATATTGTTTCAAGGACGGCCGATGTCCTTGAAACAGGCATTGACGATCTGGCGGCTTCTGAAATTGCCAGGAGATCCCGGGGAACCCCGCGGATCGCCAACCGCCTCCTGAGGCGGGTAAGGGACTTTGCCCAGGTCAAGGGCGACGGCAGTATTGATGCAGCCCTTGCCCATGATTCTCTCGAACTTCTGCAGGTCGACCGTTTAGGGCTGGATCATATTGACCATAAATTATTAAGAGGAATTATAGAGAAATTCCGCGGCGGTCCTGTCGGGCTTGAGACGATAGCCGCTACAATCGGGGAAGAATCCCATACAATCGAAGATGTATATGAACCGTACCTGCTTCAGATCGGCTTTTTACAAAGGACCCCAAGGGGAAGGATTGTGACGCACCTTGTCTACCATCACCTTAACCTTGAGCTGCCAGAGGCTTGAAGCTGTTACTGGAAAAATAAAATTGAGTTAAAAAAACAGATAGGGTGAAACACCATGAAAGTAGAAATGTTTGATTTTCATTTGCCAGAGGAGCTGATTGCCCAGACTCCTCTAGAAGATAGAACGAGCAGCCGGCTGATGGTGCTCGACAAGGAAGATGGGGCATTGCAGCATGAAACATTTAAAAATCTGCCCGAATATTTGAATCCGGGCGACTGCCTTGTGCTCAATGATACAAGAGTTCTGCCTGCCAGGCTGTTCGGCGCCAAGGAAGGGACCGGCGCCAAAATTGAGGTTCTGCTGCTGAAACAGCAGGAAGGCGATGTATGGGAAACGCTCATTAAACCGGCAAAAAGAGTCAAGGAAGGAACAAGGATCGAATTCGGGGACGGCCTACTGTCAGCAGTCTGCACTGGTACAGAAGAGCAGGGCGGAAGGCTGCTGAAATTCAACTATGAAGGCATTTTTTATGAAGTGCTGGAACAGCTTGGAGAGATGCCCCTGCCGCCTTATATCAAAGAGCAGCTTGATGACCGCGAACGGTACCAGACTGTGTATGCCAAAGAAAGGGGATCGGCTGCTGCCCCGACCGCCGGGCTTCATTTTACTGAAGAACTGCTGGATGAAATCAGGGAAAAGGGTGTGCATATCGCTTTTATTACCCTGCATGTAGGGCTTGGAACCTTTAGGCCGGTCAGTGTCGAGGATATCCATGATCATAGTATGCATGCCGAGTACTATCAGGTCACGGAAGGAACTGCAAGGCTTTTGAATGAGGTCAGGGAAAATGGAGGCAGGATCATTACTGTCGGCACTACCTCAACACGCACACTTGAGACGATTGCAGACGCCAATGAAGGCAGGTTCGAGGCTGGAAGCGGATGGACAAGCATTTTCATCTACCCTGGCTATAGGTTCAAGGCAATTGACGGGATGATTACCAATTTCCATCTGCCCAAATCGACGCTGATCATGCTGATCAGTGCACTGGCAGGACGGGAAAATGTGCTTAACGCCTATAATGAAGCAGTGAAGGAACGCTACCGCTTTTTCAGCTTTGGAGATGCCATGCTGATCATCTAGCATGGAAACGGAAGGAGAACGAATAACTTGACAGCAATACGGTATGAATTGATTAAAACATGCAAACAGACAGGTGCGCGGCTCGGCCGGGTTCACACCCCGCACGGTTCATTTGAAACGCCTGTCTTTATGCCAGTGGGAACACTGGCCACAGTTAAGACAATGTCGCCGGAGGAAGTGGCAGGCATGGGTGCCGGGATCATCCTCAGCAACACTTATCATCTTTGGCTTCGCCCGGGGCATGATATTATCAAGGAAGCAGGCGGCCTCCATAAATTCATGAATTGGAATGGCAGCATCCTTACAGACAGCGGGGGCTTCCAGGTATTCAGCCTCAGCCAATTCAGGAAGATTGAAGAAGAAGGAGTCCACTTCCGGAACCATCTGAACGGAGATAAGCTGTTCCTTTCACCGGAAAAAGCGATGGAAATCCAGAACGCACTTGGCTCTGACATTATGATGGCTTTTGATGAATGCCCTCCTTATCCGGCTACATATGAGTATATGAAGAAATCAGTTGAGCGGACATCGCGCTGGGCTGAGCGCTGCCTGAATGCCCATGAACGCCCGAATGACCAGGGCCTCTTTGGGATTGTCCAGGGCGGAGAATACGAAGAATTAAGGAAGCAGAGTGCCCGTGACCTTGTATCTCTGGACTTCCCGGGCTATGCAGTGGGCGGACTCTCTGTCGGCGAGCCGAAGGATGTCATGAACAGGGCGCTGGAATTCACGACGCCGCTTCTTCCTGCTGATAAGCCGCGCTATCTGATGGGGGTTGGATCTCCGGATTCCCTGATTGATGGCAGCATCAGGGGCATCGACATGTTCGACTGTGTCCTTCCGACTCGGATTGCCCGCAACGGAACACTGATGACCAGCAACGGGCGCCTTGTCGTTAAAAATGCCAAATTTGCCCGCGACTTTGGCCCGATTGATGAAAATTGCGACTGCTATACATGCCGTAATTACAGCAGAGCCTATATACGCCACCTGATTAAATCTGACGAAACATTCGGCATACGACTTACAACTTACCATAACCTTTATTTTCTGGTAAACTTAATGGAACAGGTTAGACAAGCAATCCGCGAAGATCGCCTGGGTGATTTTAGAGAAGAATTTTTCGAACGTTACGGTTTCAATAAACCGGATGCGAAAAATTTCTGATACACGAAAGGGGTGAAAAAAAGGAATGGATATTTTAGGTACATTAGGACCATTATTACTGATGTTCATCTTATTTTATTTCCTTCTTATCCGTCCGCAGCAAAAGCGCCAGAAATCTGTGCAGCAGATGCAGTCGGATCTGAAAAAGGGAGATAAAATTGTGACGATCGGCGGCCTCCATGGCATTGTCGATGCCATCGATGAAGATAAGATCGTCATCAAATGCGGTGACGGCAGCAGACTTACATATGATCGCGCAGCGATCAGGGAAGTGCGGGCAGCAGCCGAAACAACATTGGCAAAATCATAATAAAAAAAGAAGCAGACCTTGTTCTGCTTCTTTTTTTATGGCTTTAGAAAACCGTTGCGTTTCAGTTTAGGCATCTATGCTGCCCTTGACTTTGAAGACATGTTGACTCCCAGGATCCCGCCCATCATACAGACCAGCAGGAAACACGTATGATAAATGGTCTGCTCCGCGGAAAACAGGCTGTCATGCCCGAGATATTGAAACAGAAAAATGACCAGTGTATATATGGCGCCAGTCAGCCCCCCCAGCAGCCATCCTTTCTGCTTTCCTTTTCCCCCGGAAATGAAGCCGCCGGCAAACAGTGAAATGAAAGCCAGGATTTCAGCGGGAAGCTTTATGGATGACTCATCCATTGAAGTGAACTTCAAGAGCAGCGAGAACACCAGGCTGCTGGCAATCGCAATGATAAAGATGCTCCCTATCCCGTATAGCACCGCACTCCCCATATGTTTGGATTCTTCCATTGATTTCCTCTCCCTTCAAACGATAAATCCTAGTACAAGCATATTCGCAGCAGCTGCTTTTTAGAATTAAATATTTTGCATAATGGCGGGCTTTTTCCTCCTGAATGGAGGGGCTAAAATCAGTGCCAAATGGAAAAAGCTTTCTTAATGACAGTCCTGGACGTGAAGCATACTAATGTTGGAATGTGATGAAAGAGGAGGAGGCAGTTTTGGCGGAATATATGATAATCATTGCGAGGACACTTTTTTTATATGGGGTCATCCTCCTGATCTTTCGGCTGATGGGCAAAAGGGAAATAGGCGAACTGAGCGTGCTGGATTTAGTGGTATATATCATGATTGCCGAAATGGCAGTGGTGGCGATTGAAAATCCTGACGGCAGCCTGGTGAAGAACATACTTCCGATGATGCTCCTCATGGTTATACAAATCGTTCTGGCCATCCTATCACTCAAAAGCAAAAAATTCAGGGATATTGTGGACGGCAAGCCCTCTATTATCATCAATCAGGGGAAAATCGATGAAAATACGATGAGGCAGCAGCGATATAATTTCGATGATCTTCTCACCCAGCTGCGGGACAAAGATATTAAAAATATAGCGGACGTCGAATTTGCGATCCTGGAGCCTTCAGGCAAGCTTTCTGTGTTTCAAAAGGACAATATGAAAGGCAGCGACATAGACCATCCTCTGATCATAGACGGAAACCTTCAGGAAGCCAATCTTGCTTCAGTCCATAAATCGCGCCAGTGGCTGGCAGAACAGCTGAAGAAAAAAGGCTATGATGAAATACAGCAGATATCTTTTTGCAGCTACTCTAACGGAAACCTTTATATTGATCCCATCGATGAAAAATAAGATGGTCAAAAAAATGGCGTTCAGGACGCCATTTTTATTTTTTTATTTGAAGGCTAGCCTTGAAAGAGGCTGGCCGATGACCGGGATCCGCCGCAGATCTTCTTTTGTAATCAGCCTGAAGATGAGCAGGAAAATCAGATACAGTATTCCCATGATCAGCGTGGATATCATAACCTTGAAGGCCAGAAGCAACTCCTCCGGCATCATGCTGAATGAAGTATGGCCACCCCAGCCAGCAAGGCCCATGACAGCAAAGGTTTTCACATAATCCATGATATAAAAAGTGAATGAAATGGTCTTCAGTACGGTTCCGAAATGAAGCAGTGTGACAAGAACAAAGCCGACCAGGATGCCGAGAGCCACCCCATTGATGCCGAATGCCGGCTGGCTGGCAAGGAGAAAAATGACGGCGATTTTTACGATTGACCCGATCAGGCTGTTGATCATGGCGGCCCTTGCGAGGTTGAGTGCCTGCAAGGTGGCTTGAAGCGGTCCCTGGTAATAGTAAAACAGAAAGAAAGGAGCCATCAGTTTGATGAACTGGTCTCCGCTTGAACTTCCATACATAACCTCCATCAAAGGGCTGGCAAGAACGTAGAGAAGCACGACTGCCATTCCCCCTGTAATAAAAGAGAACCGGAGCGCCTGCTGGAGCCTGTGTTCAATCAGCTTCATATCCTTTCTTGAGTTGGCCTCGCTGATTGCAGGCACAAGCGAGGTAGAAAGGGAGTGGGTGACGAAAGACGGCAGCAGCAGCAGAGGCATGGCAAAGCCTGTCAGGGCCCCGTATTGCTTTGTGGCGGCGATGGCGGCTACTCCCGCAAGCGCAAGGCTGTGTGAGACAACAATAGGCTCAAAAAACCAGGCAATCGATCCGATCATCCTGCTGCCCGTAGTCGGCAGAGCAATCTTCATCAAATCGCTGAAGGTGCTTTTACCGGACTGGACATAGCCGAAGAAATTTTTTCTCAGCCTGAACCTTTTCTTCAGTTTGAAAGCTGCCACAAGATAAATCAGTGAAACCAGTTCCCCGATTACAGATGCAAACATTGCCGCTGCAGCGGCATACTCGATGCCATAAGGCAGGAAAGCCTTCGTCAGCAAGGCGATAAGCCCGATTCGCACGATCTGCTCAAGAACCTGTGAATATGCTGCGGGCTTCATCTGCTGCCTTCCCTGGAAATATCCCCTTATGACAGAAGAAACAGCTACAATCGGCACGATGGGGGCGATTGCCAGCAAGGGCAGATGTGTCCTTGGGTCAGTGAAAAGAGTTTCAGACAATATAGGAGCGAGCAGAAACAAGGCCGGCGTGAAAATGGCAGATAGAGAAATGGTCACAGCAAGAGATACAGCCAGTATTTTTTTGATTTTTGCCGTATCGCCCCTGGCTTCTGCCTCCGCTACATTTTTGGAGATGGCAACTGGCAGGCCAAGCTGTGTAATTGTAATGACGAGGATCAGAGTGGGAAATGCCATCATATATAAGCCGACACCCTCTTCACCGATGAAGCGGGCAATCACAATACGGTTTATGAATCCGAGAACCCTTGTCACCAGGCCGGCAGCCAGTAAAATAATCGTTCCTTTTAAAAACTTAGACATCCTGTTCCCTGCCTTCTCAAAATAGGTATAATCATATACAATTAACTATATGCCGCGATTAGGACAAAGCATGACAAGTTCTTGATTTTTCTATTTTTGATAGAACAGCGGGAGAGGAGCCCTAGTGATGAAAGGCCATGTATATGAAAAGTTTCGCCGGCAGGTTCAGCCTGCACTGCAAAGCAAGCTCGAGGAATTCCGGCTGCTGAATTATGGAGCTGTTGCAGAAGATGAGCTTTGGAGGTATCTGACTGAAAAAAAATGGCGGAAACCGCATGGAGATGCCAGACTATTCGAAATAGTGGGCGGTATCCTGGAAGTGAAAGCGGCTGACTATTTCAGCTATGCGACAGTCGAGGCATTTAAAGGAAAAGGCCTTGGCGAGCTGAGTGAGGAAGACAGAAGGAAGCTGCTTGAGTGAGGATAGGATTGTAAGCGGCTGTTGCGGTATGTACAATTCATTTTTTTAATGTAAGAGCCAGTTTATTATGAAGGGACAAATTGACAGCCATTCCATTCTATTTCATAATGGATATGTTGGTTTTTTCGGCCTATTTATAGAAAAAGACTGCCCGCCGTAAAGCGGAGCAGGCTTAAAGATTGCAAGCAGCACCCGGCGCTGCAGCATGCTCTGAAAGAGGGCATGCCTGCAGGGGCCGGAAGTTTAAGGGGGATATAACAGCACAATGGTAAAGCGCAGCAGGATTGTCGCCTTCTTCCTGATTGTCATTCTGATCGGCAGTCTGATGGGAGGCACAACCAAAAACATACTGAATAATATCAAGCTCGGCCTGGATCTGCAGGGCGGCTTCGAGGTACTTTACGATGTAAAGACCAAGGATGGAAAGAAAGCCACAAAAGAGGTGCTAAACAGCACAGCTGAGGCCCTCGACCGCCGGGTCAATGCCCTTGGTGTAAATGAGCCTATCATCCAGATTGAGGGCGACAACAGGGTCCGCGTCCAGCTGGCCGGTGTAAAAGACCAAAACCAGGCACGTGAGATGCTTTCCACAGAAGCCAATCTGTCATTCAGGGATGTCAATGACCGTGAAATGATGAATGGGTCTGACCTTGTAGAAGGCGGAGCTAAACAGACTTTCGATGAAAACGGCAAGCCAAGCGTTTCCTTGACGCTGAAGAGTGCCGAGAAGTTCAAGGAAGTCACACAGGAAATTGTCAATATGGGAGCGCCAAATAACCTGCTGGTCATCTGGCTCGACTATGAAGAAGGCGATTCTTTCAAAGAAGAGTCACAGAAAGAAGATCCAAAATACCTTTCTGCACCACAGGTCAGCCAGGTATTCAACCAGGATACAGTTTCAATCGTCGGAAATTTTTCTCTTGAAGAAGCAAAAACACTCTCTTCCCTGCTGAAGGCGGGGGCGCTTCCAGTTGAGCTGACGGAGGAATATTCCACCAGTGTCGGTGCCAAGTTCGGTGAAGATGCCATGCAGAAGACCATTACAGGCGGTATCATCGGCATTTTGGTCATCTTCCTGTTCATGATTGCGTTTTACCGATTCCCAGGTTTTATTGCAACTATAACATTGTCAATTTACATCTATCTGATTCTGCTTGTCTTTGATTGGATGAATGGTGTACTGACTCTCCCGGGAATTGCAGCACTGATTCTTGGGGTCGGAATGGCCGTTGATGCCAATATCATCACTTATGAGAGGATCAAGGAAGAGCTGAAGGTTGGTAAGTCAGTCAAGTCCGCCTTCCAGGCAGGAAACAAAAACTCCCTGTCCACAATCCTTGATGCCAACATCACAACCATTCTTGCCGCTGTCGTGCTTTTCCTCTATGGGACAAGCTCGGTTAAAGGATTTGCGACCATGCTCATCCTGAGCATTCTGGCCAGTTTCATCACAGCTGTCTATGGTTCACGTCTGCTGCTTGGCTTATGGGTAAACAGCAGGATCTTTACGAAAAAGCCTACTTGGTTTGGAGTCAAAAAGAGTGAAATCAAAGATATTGCTGAAAACTATGATACGCTTGACCTGCCTACAAAATATGACCGTTTCGATTTTGTAAAGCATCGCAGGAAGTTCTTTATTTTCTCGATTGCCATGGCTGTTGCCGGCATCATCGCCTTATCCGTATTCAGGCTTAATCTCGGCATCGATTTCGTAGCGGGTACGCGGGTTGAAATCACAGCGGGGCAATCAGTGAATAAGAGTGAAATTCAGGAAGAACTCAGTAAAGTCGGACTTGAAACAGATGATATCATCATTTCAGGAGATGACCAGAATATAGGCGTAGCGCGATTCACCGATCCGCTGGGCAAGGATAAGATTGCTGAGCTGAAGACTCATATGAATGATGTGTACGGCCAGGAGCCGAATGTCAGCACCGTCTCTCCTACCGTTGGTAAAGAGCTTGCGAAGAATGCTTTCAAAGCTCTGCTGATTGCGTCTGTCGGCATCATCATTTATGTAACAATCAGGTTTGAGATTTACATGGCGCTTGCAGCTGTCATAGCTCTGCTCCATGATGCATTCTTCATCATCGCCCTGTTCAGCATCATCCGCTTTGAAGTGGACATAACATTCATTGCGGCAATCCTGACAATTGTGGGTTACTCAATCAATGATACGATCGTAACGTTCGATAGAATGCGCGAAAACATGCAGAAGAAGAAGAGGCTTAAAACCTTCGATGATATCGCTGATGTTGTCAACCAGAGCTTAAGGCAAACACTCGGACGATCAGTTAGCACCGTCATTACGGTTGTCATCGCGGTTGTCGGTCTGCTCATCTTCGGCAGCGAATCGATCCGCAGCTTTTCATTCGCCCTGCTTATCGGCCTTGTAGCCGGAACATATTCCTCACTCTTCATTGCATCCCAGCTATGGCTGGTATGGAAAAATAAAGAGCTGAAGAAAAAAGGCGTAATCAAAACAGAAAAAGTAAAACGCAAAGCATCAGACGAGCCGCAGGTCTGATCCGCTTAAGAAAAAACACAGGAAAACCTTTCCTGTGTTTTTTCCTGTTTTATCCCTTTAGTGCTTTTTGATTGCTGATTTTCGGATACACTATAAGTATAAAAATGCGGGGAAGGAAGTTGAGACTTGGATACTAACAAAGATCGTTTTAAACAGGCTGAATTTGCGGCTATGATCGGGATTGTGGGAAATATTGTGCTGGCAATCCTCAAGTATGGAGTGGGGGTTTATGCCAACAGCCGTGCACTGATCGCGGATGCGGTCCATTCTGCTTCAGACATTGCGGGGTCATTTGCCGTTTATATTGGGCTCAGGGCTGCCAAGCAGCCGCCCGATGAAGACCATCCTTATGGACATGGAAAAGCTGAATCGATTGCAGCCATCATCGTTGCTGTCCTGCTGATGCTTGTGGGGTTTGAAATCGGCAAATCTTCCTTTGAGGCTTTTTTCCATCCAATCGAGCCGCCCAAGGCTATTGCTATTGCTGCGGTCCTTATTTCCATTGTTGTAAAAGAGGCAATGTTTCGTTATAAGTATAAATTGGGAAAAAAGCTTAATAGCGATGCATTAATCATCAATGCATATGAGCATCGTTCTGATGTTTATTCCTCCATTGCCGCCCTGGCGGGGATCGGGGCAGCTGTCATCGGGGGAAAAGCCGGGATCGGATGGCTGGAATACGGAGATCCTGTTGCAGGGCTGCTGGTCTCGCTGCTTGTCATAAAAATGGCATGGTCACTCGGCAAAGAATCGATTCATAATACTTTGGACCATGTGCTTCATGATGAGGATACGGAAGAGCTGCGGAAAGCAGTTCTGTCTGTTCCGGCAGTGAAAGAGATCAACCAGCTTCATGCAAGGGAGCATGGCCATTATGTCATCATAGACCTGAAGATTGCCGTAGACCCCCATATGACAGTCGAAGAGGGGCACCGGGTAGGAAAGGAAGTAAAAGAGAAGCTGATGCAGGAGAAAAATGTGCATAATGTCTTTGTGCATATCAACCCTTACAATCCCGGCAATCCAGATTAAAGATGGGAGAGATGTGGAGTGAAAGTTCAGTGGGCCTTGATATTCGGGATTCTTTTTGCACTTATTGTCGCGGTATTTGCTGTTATTAATGTGGATCCTGTTACAGTCAACTATGTTTTTGGGGAAAGTGAATGGCCGCTTATACTGGTCATCCTCGGTTCAGTGCTGATGGGCGGCCTCATCGTCGGGCTAGTAGGTGTATTCAGGGTATTTGCCCTTCAGCGGAAGGTCAGATCCCTTGAGAAAGAGAACGCCGCTCTTAAAGCTGGCGCCGATAAGGAAAGCGCCGAAGCTGCAGCAGACAGTGACGAAGATTATTTAAAAAGGGATATTCATTAGAAGGAAGCAGCCTTGCTGCTTCCTTTATTTTCTGCTGATTGTACACCCCAGGAATTCATTGAATCCCGGTACGCCCTCTTGTATAATAGAAAAGCTGAGGGGTGAACGTATGTTAAAGTCAAAAACAAGATGGATTGTTCGTCAATCGGATAAAGATAAAGCTGACACACTGATCAGCGAATTGAAAATCAGTCCAATTGTGGCATCATTATTAGTGAATCGGGGGCTCGATACTCCTGAATCGGCACAGGATTTCCTGTACGGAAATAATGGGGAGTTCCACGACCCTTTTCTCCTGGCCGGGATGGATGCTGCAGTCTCACGAATAAATAAAGCGATAAACGAAAATGAACCGATTTTAATATATGGGGATTATGATGCAGACGGAGTCACAAGCACCTCTGTTATGATGATAACGCTCCGCAGCCTGGGTGCCAATGTAGATTTCTACATACCTAACCGGTTTACGGAGGGATACGGCCCGAATGAGGGAGCATTCAGGCATGCGGCCGAAATTGGCACCAAGCTGCTCATTACGGTGGATACCGGCATATCAGCAGTCCATGAGGCGTCAATTGCCAAAGAGCTGGGCATGGACCTGATCATTACGGACCACCATGAACCCGGTCCGGTTCTCCCGGAGGCCCTGGCTATCATCCATCCCAAGCTTGAGGGAAGCCTTTATCCTTTCCGCGAGCTTGCCGGAGTGGGCGTGGCCTTTAAGGTAGCTCACGCCCTATTGGGAAATATCCCCGAGGAGCTTCTGGAAATTGCTGCTATAGGAACCGTGGCCGACCTGGTATCTCTGAAAGGAGAGAACAGGCTCCTTGTCCAGAGAGGGATCAAGAAGCTGAAGGTGACTAAAAGGGCCGGCCTGCTCGCGCTGTTCAAGCTGGCAAATGTGGAGCAGGCTGCAGTAGATGAAGAAACCATAGGGTTCATGCTTGCTCCAAGGCTGAATGCTGCCGGCAGGCTGGACAGCGCAGATCCGGCCGTCCATCTGCTGCTGACAGATGACCGGGAAGAAGCAGCTATGATTGCTGAAGAAATTGACAGCATGAACAAAGAGAGGCAGTCCATTGTCAGCCAGATTGCCGAAGAGGCAATCAAAGAAGTCGAGGAAAAGTACCCGGCAGGGGAAAATGCTGTTCTCGTTATCGGGAAGGAAGGCTGGAATGCCGGTGTGATCGGCATTGTAGCGTCAAGGCTTGTCGATAAATTCTACAGGCCGGCCATCGTCCTCAGCTTTGATAAAGAAAAGGGGACGGCAAAAGGGTCTGCCAGAAGCATAGCCGGATTTGATTTGTATAAAAATCTGTCAGCCTGCAGGGACATCCTGCCCCATTTTGGGGGCCATCCGATGGCTGCTGGGATGACGCTTGGGCTTGGAGACGTGGGGGAGCTGCGGGAAAGGCTCAACGGCCTCGCGAAAGAGCAGCTCAGTGACGAGGATTTCATACCGGTCGCAAGCCTCGATGCCGAGGTAAGCCTCGAAGATGTCAGCCTGCCTGCGATAGAACAAATGCAGCTTCTTTCCCCCTTTGGAATGGACAATCCTAAACCGCGCGTCCTGATCAAGGATGCCCCCATTGCCAGCATGCGCAAGATAGGCTCCGGCCAGAATCATCTTAAAATGGCACTTGGCGAGGGTTCATCCGCATTGGACGGAATCGGATTCGGCCTTGGGGAGCTGTTCCATCATATCTCGGCAGATTCCCGGATATCCGTAATTGGTGAATTATCTATAAATGAATGGAATAATATAAGAAAACCGCAAATTTTTCTGCACGATTTATCTGTCGCCGAATGGCAGCTTTTTGATCTGAGAGGAATCAAGAGATTTGAACAGCTAAAGGAACTCCTTCCTGAATCAAGTACCAAGTGGATATGCTTTGACGGCCAAAGCCGGGAAAAGATTCCTTCATTGCCGGAAGATGCAACTTTCTTCATAAGCTCTGAAACGGAAGCGGAAGCTCTGGTGATTGAAGAAGAGCATATAGTTCTTGCAGATCTGCCTCCTTCAAAACAGATGCTGGAAAAGCTCCTTCAGGGTAAAGCCCCTGCCAGGATCTATGCCCACTTCTATAAGGAAGAAAGCGAGTATTTCAGCACGATCCCAAACAGGGACCATTTTAAGTGGTTTTATTCATTCCTGGCCAAAAGAGGCCAATTCGACATAAGAAAATTCGGGGACCAGCTTGCCAAGCATAAAGGATGGAGCAGGGAAACAATTGATTTTATGTCAAAGGTGTTTTTTGAGCTGGACTTTGCTAAAATGGAAAATGGGCTCATGGCCCTTAATAAAGAGGCAAACAAGCGGGACTTGACAGAATCCCCGACATATCAAAGGAAGCATGCACAATACACCCTTGAAAACGATTTGCTGTATTCTTCATACCAGGAACTGAAAAGCTGGTTCGATGCAGTCCTTCAAGGGGCGGTTCATACTGAGGAGGCAATGGAAGAATGGATTTGAAACAATATATAACAATAGTGGAAGACTGGCCGAAGCCCGGGATTAGATTCAAAGATATCACAACGCTTATGGATAATGGCGATGCTTATAAATATGCGACTGACCAGATCGTTGAATATGCGAAAGAAAAGCAAATTGACCTTGTAGTCGGGCCGGAAGCACGCGGCTTTATCATCGGCTGCCCTGTTGCGTATTCACTTGGCGTAGGCTTTGCACCTGTCAGGAAAGAAGGGAAGCTTCCGCGCGAGACGGTCAAAGTCAATTATGGCCTGGAATATGGAAAAGATGTACTGACGATCCATAAAGATGCCATCAAACCAGGACAGCGCGTCCTGATCACAGATGACCTGCTGGCAACAGGAGGCACTATTGACGCAACAATCAAGCTTGTCGAAGAGCTTGGAGGCGTTGTCGCCGGGATTGCTTTCCTGATCGAATTAACCTACCTTGACGGCCGTAGCAAGCTTGACGGATATGACATCCTTACATTAATGAACTACTGAGGCATAGTCTTTGAAAAAATTGTTTAAAAAAAGCGGGGCACTATCAAAATAGTGCGCCGCTTTTCCTTTTCTGCAAAGTTTACAATAAAACATAAGAAGAATCCGGCAAAAAAAGAGCTTTTTCGACAAATATCTTCAATTCCATATAAAAATAACTTCCAATCCCTTTACATCCACGGTTTTTTTTTCGATAATAGTAACAATCATTCTTTTTTAAGTTCTATCATTAATTGAATGGTTGTAAACGGAGATTTTAGGGAGAATCCGGGCAAGCTTGGATTCTTATTAAACTTTATATAGATAAAGGTGATTCTATGGCGAACGACCAGGTTTTGACCGCCGATCAAGTCATCGAGAGGACAAAAGAATATTTAAATGAGGAGCATGCCGGAGTCGTACGGAAGGCCTATGAATTTGCGAAACATGCCCATCGTGAACAATATAGGAAATCCGGGGAGCCATACATCATCCATCCAATCCAGGTGGCAGGGATCCTGGCCGATCTTGAAATGGATCCATCGACAGTTGCTGCCGGTTTTCTTCATGATGTTGTAGAGGATACGGAAGTCACATTGGCTGATATCTCAGAGGCATTCAATCCGGAAGTTGCGATGCTAGTCGATGGCGTGACAAAACTGGGGAAAATCAAATACAAATCACAGGAAGAGCAGCAGGCCGAAAACCATCGGAAAATGTTTGTTGCCATGGCCCAGGATATTAGGGTCATCCTGATTAAGCTTGCAGACAGGCTCCATAATATGAGGACGCTTAAGCATCTTCCTGCTGAAAAGCAGCGCAGGATATCGAATGAGACGCTTGAAATCTTTGCGCCGCTTGCCCACCGCCTAGGTATCTCCAAAATCAAGTGGGAGCTTGAGGATACAGCGCTCCGCTATCTCAATCCGCAGCAGTATTACCGGATTGTCAACTTGATGAAGAAAAAGCGTGCCGAGCGCGAGCTCTATCTGGAGGAAGTCATCGGCGAAATGAAAGGCAAGATGGATGAAGTGTCCATCAGAGCCGATCTTTCCGGCCGGCCGAAGCATATATACAGCATCTACAGGAAAATGGCGCTTCAGAATAAGCAGTTCAATGAAATCTATGATCTGCTTGCGGTCCGCATTGTGGTCAACAGCATTAAAGACTGCTATGCTGTCCTGGGCATCATCCATACATGCTGGAAGCCTATGCCTGGGCGGTTCAAGGATTATATCGCCATGCCGAAGGCGAATATGTACCAGTCTCTGCATACAACGGTCATCGGCCCAAAGGGCGACCCGCTAGAGGTGCAGATCCGCACAACCGAAATGCATCAAATCGCAGAGTTCGGGATTGCGGCCCACTGGGCATATAAAGAAGGCAAAACTGTCAATGAAGGCTCTTCTTTCGAAGAAAAGCTGACATGGTTCAGGGAAATCCTCGAGTTTCAGGATGATAGCGTGAATGCAGAAGAATTCATGGAATCGCTGAAAATTGACCTTTTTTCTGATATGGTGTTTGTATTTACGCCAAAGGGAGATGTCATCGAGCTGCCTTCAGGATCTGTCCCGATTGATTTTGCCTATCGGATCCACTCCGAGATCGGCAATAAAACAATTGGTGCAAAGGTTAACGGAAAAATGGTCACTCTGGATTATAAATTGAAGACCGGTGATATCCTTGAGATTCTCACGTCCAAACATTCCTATGGGCCGAGCAAGGATTGGCTGAAGCTTGCCCAGACGACTCAGGCAAAAAATAAAATCCGCCAATTTTTCAAAAAGCAGCAGAAGGACGAAAACTTCGAAAAAGGCAAAGAGATGGTTGAAAAAGAAATCCGCAATATGGATTTTGACATCAAAGAAATCCTGACTGCCGAGAATGTCCGGAGAGTGTCTGAAAAATTCAATTTTGCCAGTGAAGAGGATATGTATGCCGCCGTCGGCTATAATGGCGTCACGGCTCTGCAGGTCGCAAACCGTCTGACCGAAAAATGGCGGAAAAAGCGTGATATGGAGCAGGTTACCGATATCTCCAATGCCGTTTCGGAATTGAAATCCTTCCCTTCTGTCAAGAAAAGGGAATCAGGCGTAAGGGTTTCAGGGATTGATAATCTCCTGATCCGACTTTCCCGCTGTTGCAATCCAGTGCCGGGAGATGAAATTGTCGGCTTTATCACTAAAGGCAGGGGGGTGTCTGTCCACCGTTCAGACTGTACCAATATTGATACTGCCGATGCCAAAGCAAGGCTCATCCCGGTTGAATGGGAAACAGGCCTCAATGATAAAAAAGAATATAATGTCGAGATTGAAATCAACGGCTATGACCGCCGCGGCCTCCTGAACGAAGTGCTGCAGGCCGTCAATGAAACCAAAACAAATATATCTGCAGTGTCTGGCAAATCGGACCGCAATAAAATGGCTACCATCAATATGTCGATCAGCATCACAAATGTAAGCCATCTGCAGAAAGTTGTGGACCGCATCAAGCAGATTCCTGACATCTATTCTGTCAGACGTATCATGAACTAAGGGGTATACAAAATGCGAGTAGTTGTTCAGCGAAGCAAAGAAGCGAGTGTGACTGTAGAAGGAAAGGCTGTAGGCAGCATTTCCCGCGGATTTGTTTTGCTAGTGGGCGTCACCCATGAGGATGGGGTGAAAGATGCTGAATATCTGGCTGATAAAATTGCCAACCTCCGCGTATTTGAAGATGAAGAGGGCAAGATGAACAGATCTTTGCTGGATGTAGGGGGAGAAATTCTTTCTGTGTCCCAGTTCACTCTATACGGCGACTGCCGTAAAGGAAGAAGGCCAAACTTCATGGAAGCGGCCAGGCCTGACCATGCCCTTCAAATCTATGAGGCGTTCAATGGGCTTCTCCGGGAGAAGGGCATTAAAACAGAAACAGGGCAGTTTGGCAGCATGATGGACGTCAGCCTGGTGAATGACGGACCGGTCACACTGATAATAGAAAGCAAATGACAGTCTGAGAAGGCTGTTTTTTTTTTGAAAAAATAGAGAGACCTTCAATTTGAAGGATCTCTCTATCGCATTAATATCTTTTAAAATACCGGGCAAGGCCCTGATAAATGCCGGCTGCAGCTGCCTCCTGATACTGCGGGGAGGTAACGAGCATTTCTTCTGCCGGGTTGCTCAGATAGCCTAATTCAAGGAGAATGGCATTTTTATTATTTTCTCTGATGACAAAATAATCGCCGGCCCGCACACCGCGGTCCTTCAGCTTCGTCTGGGCGGCCAGGGAGCTGTGGACGCTCTCGGCGAGAGGCTTTTGGAATCCATGATAATAGTAAACCGTCATGCCGCGGACACTTTTGTCATTTATGCTGTCATAATGCAGGCTGATGAAAGCATCGGCATTATGGTATGATGCGGAGCCGACCCTCGAGCTGAGCGGGATATAGGTGTCAGTGGATCTTGTTAAGATTACATTGGCGCCCGCAGCTTTCAGCTTGCTGTACAGAAGCTGGGCTGTTTTAATGGTAACAGTTTTCTCCTGGGTTCCCCGCGCTCCGGTTGTGCCATTGTCGCGGCCGCCGTGGCCGGGATCAAGGACGATGGTTTTCCCCTGCAGGTGAAGCTCTGCGCCCGGCTTTTCGATCTGGGGCGAGCTTCCGCTCAAGGAAACGATCCATCCGGCTACATAGCCTGCCTTCCCGTCCAAGCTGATTTTGTACCAGTCTTTCTCACGGCCCAGCACCTCGAACGATTCCCCTGCGTTGGCCAATTGCAGCACAGAGCTTCCTGTGCTGGCATCTTTCCTGATATTTGTTCCGTTATGTAGTATGGTGATGGTGCTGCCTTTTGCCGGTTTGCTGCCGTTTGCAGGGGAAACCTCTGACTTATCGAGATACCATGCTGCTATCCAGCCATATGAACCGGGCTTGTACTCAATTTTTGCCCAATTGTTCTTTTCTTCAATAATTGAATAGGTTTCGCCTTTTGAAACCGATCCGAGAACTTTCCCATTCAAGGAGCTTGTATCCCTGAGATTTAAGGTCTGGGCAGTAACTGTTCCCGTCAGTCTTCCTGATGGCTTCGCGCTGCTGCCGGCACTTGGGTTCTGGCTTAAGCTTTTGGAAGAAGAAATGAACTCGCTGCTCACCCATGCATGATTGCCGCGGAAGATAATTTCTGTCCAGCTCCCGTTATCGGATACAATGCTGACCCTGCCACCGCTTTGAAGCTTCCCGAGGACCGTGCCCTGTGTTCCGGGAGCGCTCCTGACGTTCAATGAATCACCTGTGACTGTTCCTTCAGCAGCAGAAGCTGCTTCGGCTTTGCTGCTTCCCTCTGTGATAAAATCTGCGGAGACCCAGCCATTTCCGAATGAGCCGGTAATCCTGACCCAATTTCCCTCTTTTTCAATAATGCCGGCCTTTTGCCCTTTATTCAGGACAGCTATGACCGAGGCATCTGTACCGGGATTTGACCTGACCCGCAATCCATCAGCTGTGACAGTCCCGCCTGAAGATACAGAGGCGGATTCTTTCTTTCCAGCTTCCTTCACTGCCAGCCAGCCCGCAACCCATCCTGTTGATCCGCCGCCAAGGTTGAGCTGCAGCCAGTCCCCGCTTTCCTTCAGGATCGGATACCGGTCCCCTTTGGCTGCCTGTTTGACAATCGAATAGCTGAGCCCCGGGCCGCCGCGGATATTCACTCCGCTGTCTGCGATCAGTGCTGTTCCGCCGGATGCGGCAGTGCTTTCGGATGGCCTCCATACTCCCCCTGCTAAAAGGATGAAGCATAGAAATAGTAATATGTTGCTGCTTTTTAACAAAAAGTCCCCTCCTTTTGCAAAATCATGGAGTGTATAAATATAAGTTCTATTTTAGAACATAAAACCCCTGCTGTTAATATCGGAATTTTGCTGTCCAATTTTAGCCATTAGCTGAAAAGGCAATTTAATTGGCTGCCAAGGGAATGTTTAAGAGGCTTTCAAGACATACTGAAAGAATAAAAAACTTTTCGGGTAGGGTGGTCTGATGAGATTTGGAGAAAAGGGCATGCATGCCCATGAGAACGGAAATCAGCTGTTTGGAGTGGACTTTCACGATTTCATCCAGAAGGAGCAGGGTTCCGGCATGTACGAACTTGCTTCGGAATTCGGCCTCAGCATCGGGGATGTCAGGAAGCTGAAGAGGAAGCTTGAGCGTTCCTAGAGCAGGTGCAGCCGCACAGGGGAAAGAGCCATCCGGAAATACTGTCACCGTCTCTTTTACCCCTTGACAATGGCTGAAATGGTCTTTATGATTAGATAAATAAAATCACTATTCATATTGAACACTGATGATGGAGAACAGTAGTTGAGAAATGTGTGAAAAGAGAGGAAATGCCCTGGGCTGAAAGCATTTCTGCATGGCAGCTTGATGAATGAACACTCCGTAGGATTCTCCCTGAAAAAGCGGACCGTTTTAGTAGGGGCTGAACGTTGACAGGCGTTAACTGTAAAAGTGGAAGTGCATGATGGTTATGCCTTCAATTAGGGTGGCACCACGGGATCTAACTCCCGTCCCTTGTATGGGAATACAAGGGACGGGAGTTTTTTGCATTTAAAAAGCGCAGCATGTCCCCGGTATGCCCTGTTAGTATACATAGGAATGCTAGGAGGAAACAGGAAATGGCAATGAATATACCGAGGGGTACCCAGGATATCCTTCCTGGAGAATCGGAAAAGTGGCAGTATATTGAAGGAAAAGCGAGAGAGCTGTGCAGCAGGTTTCAGTACCAGGAAATCCGGACGCCAATTTTCGAGCATACCGAACTCTTCCTGAGAGGGGTCGGAGATACAACGGACATCGTCCAAAAAGAAATGTATACCTTCGAGGACCGCGGCGGGCGCAGCCTGACACTGAGGCCTGAAGGCACTGCACCGACTGTACGGTCATTTGTCGAAAATAAGATGCATGGCTATGCCAATCAGCCTGTAAAGCTTTATTACACAGGCCCGATGTTCCGTTATGAACGCCCTCAGGCAGGCCGCTTCAGGCAATTTGTACAATTCGGGGTAGAGGCGCTGGGGAGCTCGGATCCAGCCATTGACGCAGAAGTGATTGCCCTGGCTATGAGCATCTACAAAGAACTGGGACTGAAGAAGCTCAAGCTGGTCATCAACAGCCTGGGCGATAAAGAAAGCAGGAACAGCCACCGCGAGGCGCTGATTGCCCATTTCAAGCCGAGGATCGGAGAGTTCTGTTCTGACTGCCAAAACAGGCTGGAAAAAAATCCGATGAGGATTCTGGACTGCAAAAAGGACAGAGAGCACGAATTGATGCAGACTGCCCCTTCCATTCTCGATTTTCTCAATGAAGATTCAAAGAAGTACTTTGAGAAAGTGCAGCAGTACCTGGCGGATGTATCCATCGACTTTACGGTCGATCCAAATCTCGTGCGCGGCCTGGATTATTATAACCATACTGCCTTCGAAATTATGAGTGATGCTGAAGGCTTCGGGGCAATCACGACTCTTTGCGGCGGGGGGCGCTATAATGGCCTGACTGAGGAAATCGGCGGACCGGAAGCACCGGGCATCGGCTTTGCATTCAGCATTGAACGTTTTCTGTCAGCTTTGGAGGCAGAAGGTATCAAGCTTCCTGTTAATGGAGGAATCGACTGCTATCTCGTGGCTCTTGGGGAAGAGGCGAAGGATTATTCTGTCGGCCTCCTGCATAAGCTGCGCATGGCAGGTATTTCCGCAGAAAGAGATTATCTGGACAGAAAGATCAAAACACAATTCAAGGCAGCTGACCGCATGAACGCAAAATATGTAGCCGTCCTTGGGGAAGATGAATTGAAAGCAGGCAAGATCAATGTGAAGTCCATGGAAACCGGTGATCAGACCGAAGTCAGCCTGGATTCATTCATAGACCAATTAAAAGAGCTTATAGGGGGTTAATGTATGTTTGGGAGAACATATTTCTGCGGAGAAGTAACAGAAAAAAGCATAGGTGAAAAAGTTACACTTAAAGGCTGGGTTCAGAAACGCCGTGATTTGGGCGGATTGATTTTCATTGATTTAAGGGACCGCACAGGACTGGTACAGGTAGTGTTCAATCCTGAAACTTCCCCTGAGGCTCTCGCTGCAGCTGAAAAAATCAGGAATGAATATGTACTGAGTGTGGAAGGAAAGATTGTTGCAAGGGAACCTGGCACAATTAACGAAAACCTGCCTACAGGCAAGATTGAAGTCAGTGCAGAAGCAGTAACAATCATCAATGAAGCGAAGACACCGCCGTTCGTGATCGCTGACCAGACAGATGTATCGGAAGATGTGCGACTGAAATACCGCTATCTTGACTTCAGGCGCCCCGTTATGTTCGAAACCTTCAAGATGCGCCACCAGGTGACAAAGTCAATCCGGGATTACCTGGACAGCGAGGGCTTCCTTGATATTGAAACGCCTATCCTGACGAAGAGTACACCTGAAGGCGCCCGCGATTATCTCGTTCCAAGCCGGGTCCATCCTGGCGAGTTTTATGCTTTGCCGCAGTCGCCTCAAATCTTTAAGCAGCTTTTAATGGTGGGCGGAATTGAAAGATACTATCAGATTGCCCGCTGTTTCCGTGATGAGGATCTTCGTGCAGACCGACAGCCGGAATTCACGCAAATCGATATTGAAACAAGCTTTATGAGCCAGGAAGACATCATTTCTATGACAGAGCAGATGATGACGAAGGTGATGAAAGAGGTTAAGGGCATTGATATCACACTGCCCATCCAGCGCATGACCTATCAGGAAGCGATGGACCGCTACGGCTCTGATAAGCCGGACACCCGTTTTGCAATGGAGCTTGTCAACCTCTCTGAAACACTGAGCAATTCAGGCTTCAAAGTATTTGCAGGTGCGATTTCTTCCGGCGGGGAAGTCAAAGCAATCAATGTGAAAGACGCTGCCTCCAAATACAGCCGCAAGGACATTGATGCGCTGACAGAATTTGCTTCAAGATATGGTGCTAAGGGTCTGGCTTGGCTGAAAGCAGAAGAAGAAGGCTTAAAAGGGCCGATTGCAAAATTTGTTGCAGAGGAAGAGCAGGCAGCTATTAAAGAACTGCTGGGAGTCGAGACAGGAGACCTGCTCCTGTTTGTGGCCGATAAGAAAAGCGTCGTCGCTGACGCCCTTGGGGCCCTGCGCCTGAAGCTTGGCAAAGAGCTTGGACTTATCGACCAGTCCCTCTTCAATTTCCTTTGGGTGACAGAATGGCCGCTGCTTGAATTTGATGAAGAAGAAGGCCGCTACTATGCTGCCCACCATCCATTTACAATGCCAAACCGTGAAGACCTGGAATACCTTGATACTGATCCTTCAAAGGTAAAGGCCCAGGCTTATGACCTTGTGCTGAATGGATATGAGCTCGGCGGAGGCTCACTGCGTATCTTTGAACGCGAGATCCAGGAAAAAATGTTCTCTGTTCTTGGCTTCAGCAAGGAGGAGGCAAGGGAGCAATTCGGATTCCTGCTCGAAGCGTTTGAATACGGTACTCCTCCGCACGGCGGCATTGCGCTTGGCCTTGACCGCCTTGTGATGCTGCTGGCCGGAAGCTCGAACCTGAGGGATACGATCGCTTTCCCGAAAACGGCAAGTGCAAGCTGTCTCCTGACCAATGCACCCGGCGAAGTAAGCGAGGCACAGCTGAACGACCTTCACCTGCAGCTTAACCTGAAAAAAAGTGAGTAATTACCTATCCCTTATTCCTTGATACTGGCAGGCGGGATATGATACTATACTATCAATAACAGAAGAGTCCTAATGTGTTCGTTGTTTCACCTGACATTTTGACCTAACATTATTCCTTCGGGAGCCCGGATTTCCTTGCGGCGTAAACGCCTCTGGCTAGGGGACTTACAAAAGCGGGAATAGGGCACCCACCTGCTGAGTGCGGGTTCAAAACGAAGGCATCCAAGGCGACGGCACAATTGGGACTCTTCTTACATACGAATGCTAAACCATGCTTACAGGCGTGGTTTTTTTATTGTTCACTGCCCTTAATTCCCATAGAAATACTTGTTTTTATAATGAAGTATGATATATTCATTATCGGGTAATAGATACATAAGAGATAAAGGGGCCGTATG
The DNA here is from genome assembly GCF_040492155.1 of Cytobacillus sp. T106. Taxonomy (NCBI): domain Bacteria; kingdom Bacillati; phylum Bacillota; class Bacilli; order Caryophanales; family Bacillaceae; genus Cytobacillus; species Cytobacillus sp. T106. The sequence continues at coordinate 347,670 of NZ_JBEUMK010000001.1, forward strand.
AGCAAAAATGCCCCTGATACAGGCATATTTATTCAAAAAATGATAATGGAGTTGAGATATATGCTTCACCAATTTTCACGAAACGAACTTGCGATTGGCCAGGAAGGCCTTGAAACAATGAAAAACAGTACAGTGGCAGTCCTTGGAATTGGAGGAGTGGGCTCATTTGCTGCAGAAGCATTGGCGCGTTCAGGAGTCGGGAAGCTCATTTTAATTGATAAGGATGATGTTGATATTACCAATGTCAACCGCCAGATCATTGCTTTGGTTTCGACTGTCGGGAAACCGAAGGCAGATTTAATGAAGGAACGCATCAACGACATCAATCCTGACTGTGAAGTGATTGCTTTAAAAATGTTTTATACAGAAGAAACTTATGAGGAGATTTTTGCTTACGGGCTGGATTATGTAGTAGATGCCAGTGATACGATTTCTTATAAAATTCACCTGATCAAGGAGTGCCTGAAGAGGGACATCCCGATGATTTCGAGCATGGGCGCAGCCAATAAAATGGATCCGACCAGGTTCCAGATTGCTGATATTTTTAAGACGCATACCGATCCGATTGCCAAGGTGATCCGCACCCGTCTGCGCAAAGAAGGAATCCGCAAGGGGATTCCGGTTGTGTTTTCAGATGAAAGCCCGATTGTGATCCGTGAGGAGGTAAGGAAGGAAGTAGGCAAGGACGATGCCAAAATCCGCAAAGCGAAAATGCCTCCTTCTTCGAACGCATTTGTTCCTTCTGTAGCCGGACTGGTCATGGCAAGCTATGTGGTGAGGGATCTGCTGAAGGATATTAAGATTGTTAGGGTTAATGATAAATAAGGAAGCATTTTTGAAGAGCACTGCAGTTAATGTGGTGCTCTTTTATATGGGTTCAAGACGAAATTTTCCACTTTGAAGGGGGCTGTTGATTTGCGTTCCAGGCACTTCGCTTTCCGCGGGGCGGAGTTGAGCCTCCTCGGAGCAAGCTCCTGTGGGGTCTCAACTCTTCCGCTATTTCCCGCAGGAGTCTACGTGCCTTGCACTCCAATCAACAGGGTTTTTAACTTTATTCGGCAGTGCTAAGATCCTGAATTAAAATCTTTTAGTGCTTACAAATAAGGCATGATCTCAGTCTTTTGGTTCTTCGGTTGGAGGCATTAGCAAATGAAGTATAATGTTGAGAGAGCATATGAGAATAAATTCTCCTTTTTAGAGGGGGGCTGTTGATTTGCGTTCCAGGCATTTCGCTTTCCGTGGGGCGGAGTTGAGCCTCCTCGGAGCAAGCTCCTGCGGGGTCTCAACTCTTCCGCTATTTCCCGCAGTAGTCTTCGTGCCTTGCACTCCAATCAACAGGGTTTGATAACTTTATTCGGTAATGAAAAGATCTGCAATCTATTCCAATTGGTTACTATAAATTAGACAATATTTTAATGAACCACTTTAACCCCAATTCCAGCTTCCTCGGCCATGATCCCCGCTTCTTTCAGTATCCCGAACATTTCCTCATATTTCTGAAGGTATTCCTGAAGTTTTGAATGTTTGTCTTCTAATTCCTTTTCCAGGAGCTTGTTTCTTTCTGCGAGTTTGGCCGACTCCTCCTGCAGTGCTTTTTGTTCATTTACGAGCGGAATTAAGGACTGCAGCTTTTGAAGGAATGCTAATCCATTGCTGAGGTCCAGGATATCTCCAGGAGCAGGATCTTCACGATCATCCTGCTTCACAGAAAGAGCGTCCTGATATTTCAGCAGACTGTTATACCTTGCCCTGCAGGCAGTAGCCGTTCTTGCAAGCTTTTGGGCGGCATCTTCATAGCAGGCCTGTTTCGTACGTCCCTGGTTTGTTCCTTCTTCGATTGCTTCCATGAGGAGCCGGTCCTCTTCGGCAGTCCATTTTTTATTTTTGGCTGTCATGCTCCGCCCTCCTTTTCCTTTATTTCTTATCGTCACCTGCACAAATGATCTTATTCAACAAAAGGGGCTGTCCCTGTGTGTGGACAGCCCCTTTGTAAGTTGAGATTCTTCATCTGCTTTTGTTAAGTTTTTCATATATAGCTGCGAGGGCCTGTTCGAATTTACCGGTTGTTTTAGGCTCATAATAGATTTTGTTCTTTATTTTATCAGGCAGGTACTGCTGCTTCACCCAGCCTCCGGGAAAATCATGGGGATATTTATAATCAATCCCTCTGCCAAGCTCCTTGGCGCCTTTGTAATGGGCGTCCTTCAGGTGCTGGGGCACTTCGCCGCTTTTGCCGGCCCGGATATCGGCGATTGCTGCATCAAGGGCAGAATAAGCTGAGTTTGATTTGGGAGATAAGCATAATTCAATCACTGCATTTGCCAGCGGGATGCGCGCCTCCGGAAACCCGATTCTTTCAGCGGTTTCAATGGCTGCGAGGGTGCGGGCACCAGCCTGCGGGCTTGCAAGCCCGATATCTTCGTACACAATGACAAGCAGTCTCCTGCTGATGCTCACAAGATCTCCGGCTTCTATCAGTCTTCCCAGATAATGAAGGGCGGCGTTTACATCGCTGCCGCGGATGCTTTTCTGGAATCCAGACAGTACATCATAGTGTGCATCACCGTCCTTATCATGGACAAAGCTTTTTCGCTGCAGGCATTCTTCGGCAGTACCGAGAGAAATGCTGATCACTCCATTTTCATCTTTTTCTGTTGAGAGGACTGCCAGCTCAAGGGCATTAAGGGAGCTGCGCACATCCCCGTTGGAGGAAGAAGCCAAATGGGACAGTGCATCCTCATCTATTTCAACTTTTTCATTCCCAAAGCCGTTTTCTTTGTCCTGCAGGGCTCTGAGCAGGCTTTTCTTTATATCCTCTTCAGAAAGCGGCTTAAGCTCAAAGATTTGGCAGCGGCTCCGTATTGCGGGATTGATTGCATGGTAGGGATTGCTTGTTGTGGCGCCGATCAGCACGATCATCCCATTCTCCAGGTAAGGAAGGAGAAAATCCTGCTTGGCCTTATCCAGGCGGTGAACCTCATCAAGGAGGAGTATGACTTTTCCGGACATCTTGGCTTCAGCAGCCACAACTTCCATATCCTTCTTATTATTTGTAACAGCATTCAATGTCCGGAAGGCAAATTGTGTGCTGCCGGCAATGGCGCTGGCTATCGAAGTCTTTCCGATCCCCGGCGGCCCGTAAAGGATCATGGAAGAAAGCTGCCTTGCCTTCACCATTCTGTATATGATTTTCCCTTCGCCGACCAGATGTTCCTGGCCGATGATATCTTCAATTGATTTAGGCCTCATGCGGAAGGCAAGCGGCTTGGTATTCATTATGCATCTCTCCAGCCAATGTAGTTGATAGCGGATGAGCGGTTTCCCGATCCGATTCTTATCATTAGTGTACCGCAAATGGGTTTCTAAAGGAAAAAGGAAGGCTCCTGCCGGCAGCAGAAGGGCGGGCGCCTTCTGCATAAAGACACGAAAATATGCTATAATGTCAAAAGTCTATATAATTACTAAGCATTTTGGTAAAATTTAATATAAAAGCCATTCTGGCACAGGGAGCAGAAGAAACCAATGATAAGAAAAAGAAAGGGGCAGACAGGGCCCCGTTTTGCAGTGTTTTTTTCAGGCCTTCTCATTATGGCCCTTGGCATCGTGCTCCTTATAAAGGCCGAGCTTGGGGCAACACCCTGGGATGTCCTCCATGTCGGCCTTTTTTATCAGGCAGGCCTGACGATCGGAAGCTGGTCAATCATTGTAGGGCTCGTCATTCTGACGGCCGCTGCCTTGCTTTCAGGGGAGATCCCCCAAGTCGGGGCATTTCTGAATATGCTTTTAATCGGAGTGTTCATTGATTTTTACATGATGCTGCCTTTCATGCAGACTCCAGGCAGTCTGGGTGGAAAAATAATTATGCTTGTCGCTGGCATCATTATTAATGCTTATGGAATGGGGCTTTATATCTCCGCCCAATTCGGGGCAGGGCCCCGTGACAGTTTGATGATTGCCCTGGCAGCCAAGACAGGCCGGAAGATCCGCGATGTCCGCGGTGCTATGGAGCTGCTGGTCCTGGCTGCAGGCTGGCTGCTCGGCGGACCGATTTTCTGGGCGACAATTCTTTATACGCTTGTCATCGGGCCGCTGGTGGGGCTTGCCCTGCCGCAATGCCAGACATTGACAGATAAATGGCTTGAAAAGCTGCGCAGCAAAAAGGGAGGCATAAGTGCTCCTTCATTTAAAGAACAAGATCGAGGTGCAAGTTCATGAAGATTTCCACTAAAGGCCGCTATGGCTTGACTATTATGATTGAATTGGCTAAAAAACATGGAGAAGGGCCGATCTCCTTGAAATCTATCGCCCAGACAAATGATCTTTCCGAGCACTATCTCGAGCAGCTGATTGCTCCGCTCCGCAACGCCGGACTTGTCAGAAGCATTCGCGGTGCCTATGGCGGATATGTGCTTGGCCATGAGCCTGCCGATATCACTTCAGGCGATATCATCAGGGTGCTTGAAGGGCCGATCAGCCCAGTCGAAGGCATTGAAGACGAAGAGCCTGCGAAAAGAGAGCTTTGGATGAGGATCCGGGATGCTGTCAAGGAAGTGCTGGACAGCACGACGCTGGAGGATCTGGCAAACCATACAGACAGCGGCGAATCTGATGCTTATATGTTTTATATTTAGTCCCGGCACCGGCTTTTTGCGAGCGGGCTGGATTTTAAAAAACACACAGCTGGGCATAGCTGTATAAAAGGAATTCAATTAGAAGGTGAATGGATTGGATAGAATTTATATTGATCATGCTGCAACCTCTCCCATGCATCCGCGCGTCATTGAGCGGATGCTTGAAGTAATGCAGTCAGATTTCGGGAACCCGTCGAGTATCCACTTTTATGGAAGAAGTGCACGGAATATTGTCGATGAAGCAAGGGAATCCCTTGCCAGGAGCATCGGTGCGCATGCAACTGATATCATCTTTACGAGCGGGGGCACAGAGGCTGATAACCTGGCGATCCTTGGAACTGCTGCAGGCCGCCCGGACGGAGGGCATATCATAACAACTGAGATTGAACACCATGCGGTTCTCCATACCTGCAGGCAGCTTGAACAGCAGGGCTTTGAAGTCACTTTTCTCCCTGTAGATGAAACCGGGATTATAAAAGTGGAAGATGTCCGGAAAGCGCTGAGGGATGACACGATTCTCGTGACAATCATGTACGGCAATAACGAGGTCGGGACCATCCAGCCGATCAGGGAAATTGGTGCACTCCTGAAGGATCATCCTGCCTATTTCCATACTGATGCTGTCCAGGCATACGGGCTGGAAAAACTGGATGTGAATGAACTGAATGTGGATTTCCTTTCAGTATCGGCCCACAAAATCAATGGGCCAAAAGGGATCGGCTTCCTGTATAAAAACAAGGCTGCAAAGCTGTTTTCCCCGAGGATGTATGGCGGGGAACAGGAAAGGAAGCGCCGTGCAGGCACGGAAAATGTTGCTTCTATAGCCGGTTTTCAGGAAGCTGTCAGCATTGCCTCCGAAAACAGGGATGAAAGCGTCCGGAAATACCGTGAATTCAAGCGGGTCTTCATGTCAAAGCTTGAGGAAGCCGGTGTGGAATTCTTCCCGAACGGATTACTTGATAACACGCTCCCCCATGTTTTAAACTTAAGCTTTCCCGGAACTAACGTCGAAAGCATGCTCGTCAATCTCGATCTGGCAGGGATAGCCGCATCAAGCGGCTCTGCCTGCACAGCAGGATCGATCGATCCGTCGCATGTCCTTGTAGCCATGTTTGGAAAGAATTCCGGACGGCTGGCCAATTCGATCCGCTTCAGCTTCGGATTTACAAATTCCGTGGAGCAGATTGCAAAAGCCGGGGAAGAAACGGCAAAAATCATCCAGAGGCTTAGGAAATAAGCTCTCTGTCATATTGGCAGCAGCCAAAGGGGAGAAGGAAACATTTCTGCCCTTTACGATAAAAGCCGAAACACAAGAGAGGTGAGGAAGATGGCAAAATCCCCTAAAGATACCCGGGTGGTCGTCGGAATGTCAGGAGGTGTCGATTCATCTGTGGCCGCACTGCTTCTTAAAGAGCAGGGCTATGATGTTATCGGCATTTTTATGAAAAACTGGGACGATACAGACGAGAACGGCGTCTGTACCGCAACAGAAGACTATGAAGATGTCATCAGGGTCTGCAACCAGATTGGCATCCCTTATTATGCTGTTAATTTTGAAAAACAGTATTGGGATAAAGTATTTACGTATTTTCTTGATGAATATAAAGCAGGCCGCACGCCAAATCCTGATGTGATGTGCAATAAGGAAATTAAATTCAAAGCGTTTCTTGAGCACGCGATGAGCCTTGGCGCAGATTACCTCGCGACAGGGCATTATGCGAGAGTGGAGCATGGGGAAAATGGCGTGAAGATGCTGCGCGGACTTGATGAAAATAAAGACCAGACTTACTTCTTGAACCAGCTCACTGAAGAGCAGCTTTCCAAGGTCATGTTCCCGATCGGCAGCATAGAGAAATCCGAGGTAAGGGAAATTGCCAAGAAGGCCGGTCTTGCCACAGCTGCGAAAAAGGACAGTACAGGAATCTGCTTTATTGGCGAACGCAATTTCAAAGAGTTCCTTGGCAACTATCTGCCTGCACAGCCCGGCAGCATGGAAACAATGGAAGGCGAAACGGTAGGGAGACATGACGGCTTGATGTACTATACAATCGGCCAGCGCCATGGACTTGGCATCGGCGGTGCAGGCGATCCCTGGTTTGTCATCGGGAAGGACCTGAAGCGCAATGTTTTATACGTTGGCCAGGGCTTCGACAATGAAAAGCTCTATTCTGATTCCATCATTGCTGACAAGGTCAGCTGGGTTTCAAAAGCGCCAGGCGAAACTTTCGAGTGCACAGCAAAATTCAGATACCGCCAGCCGGATAATTCAGTAACAGTCACACTGCTTGAGAATGGACAGGCAAAGGTAACCTTCCATTCGCCTATCAGAGCTGTTACACCTGGCCAGGCTGTCGTGTTTTATGATGGCGAAGTCTGCCTTGGAGGCGGAACAATCGACCGCGTATTCAACAATGAACAAATGCTGACATATGTCGGCTGAGCAATGCCCCGGTCCAGCAGGAATCGGGGCTTTTTTCTGGAATGAAGTATCGGCTTACGCCAAGCAGAAATCGGCCGCGTCTTTATGATATAATTTCTGCAGACGCCCTTATGGTGCAATATTGCTTTTTAAGGAAACAGGGTGGGACGCATCTGCGCGTGCTTCCTTGCATTACATAGATGGAGAGTGGTTTATATGGATAAAAACCAGCATGGAATTGAGCTTATGAGAGAAGGGAAATGGGAGGAAGCTGCCAAGGTCTTCATGGAGGCCATCAGTGAAAATGGCACTGACCCTGTTTCATATATAAATTTGGGCAATGTTCTTGCCGCGGCTGGGGAAAACGAACAAGCCCTTAAATTTTATCAAAAGGCCATTGAAATTGATGAAAATGCCGCTGCTGCCTATTACAGTGCAGGCAATCTTTATTTCGAAGCAGACCAGCTGGATTTGGCCAAAAATATGTTTGAACAGGCAATGAGAAAGGGGCTCGAATCAGCCGATAATTATTTCATGCTCGGACTCACACTGATGCAGCTGGATCAGGCCAGGCTGGCTCTGCCTTACCTGCAGCGAAGCACTGAACTGAATGGGGAGGATGCTGAAGCCCATTTCCAGTACGGACTCTGCCTTGCCCAGCAGGAATTGATTGACGAAGCAATCGTCCAGTTCAGCCGCTGTGTGGAAATTGACCCTGATCATGCCGATGGCTACTACAATCTTGGTGTAGCATATGGATTCAAGGAAGAAGCTGAAAAGGCGCTTGCAATGTTCGATAAAGCACTGGAAATCCAGCCGGATCACATGCTTGCTGGATATGGCAAGAAATTGATTGAAAAAAGCTGACAAAACGAAAAAATCAGCCTGCTTTTAGGAAGGGGGAATAATGATGGAGAAGCAGGATTCTCTGGATCTTTTTGCCGAACAGGGCAAATTCATCAAAGGGAAGCATCTTGTGACTATTTTTCATAATGAATCAAATCTATATACAGTGCTCCGGATCCGGGTGGAAGAGACGAATCATGAATATGACGACAAGGAAGCTGTCATCACAGGCTATTTCCCGAAGGTGCATGACCATGAATCGTATATTTTCTATGGGGAATTCAAGGAGCACCCGAAATTCGGCCTTCAATTCCTGGCGAATCATTTCCGAAAGGATATCCCCCAGACCAAGCAGGGCGTAGTAGGCTATCTTTCCGGCGAGCTTTTTAAAGGCATCGGGAAAAAGACGGCAGAATCTATCGTAGATAAACTTGGGGAGAATGCGATTTCCAGAATCCTCAACCAGCCCTCCCTCCTGGACGAGATCCCGAAACTTCCTTCTGAAAAAGCAAAGCTCCTTTACGACACACTTATGGAGCATCAGGGTCTGGAACAGGCAATGATTGCACTGAATCAGTATGGCTTCGGCCCCCAGCTGAGCATGAAGATTTATCAGATGTACAAGGATGAGACGGTCCAGCTTCTGCAGACCAATCCATACAAGCTGGTTGAGGATATTGAAGGCATCGGCTTCGGCAGGGCGGATGAGCTTGGCTACCAGCTTGGCATTTCAGGAAGCCATCCTGACCGCATCAAGGCGGCATGCCTGTATATCCTGGAAACAGAAAGCATGCAGAACGGAAATGTTTATGTGCATGCCCGCACCCTCCTGGAAAAAGCCAGGTCGCTTCTTGAAGAAAATAAAAGAGATCAGATAGAATACAGCTCCATCTCCCAGGAAGTTATCAAGCTCGAAGAAGAAGGCAAGATCATGGCAGAAGATAAGCAGATTTATCTGCCCTCACTTTATTTTGCTGAAAAGGGGCTTGTAACGAGCATCAAGCGGCTGCTGCAGCAGACCGAGTATGATGAACAATTCCCTGAGTCGGAGTTCCTGCTTGCCCTTGGCAGCCTTGAGGAAAGGATAGGTGTGCAGTACGCCCCTTCGCAAAAAGAAGCAATCCAGACCGCTCTGATGAGTCCCATGCTTATCCTGACGGGGGGACCGGGAACGGGAAAGACAACAGTCATCAAAGGTATAGTCGAACTGTACGCTGAGCTGCATGGCTGCTCACTGGATCCGAAGGATTATAAAAAGGAAGAGCCTTTCCCGTTCCTCCTGGCCGCCCCGACAGGAAGGGCCGCCAAGCGGATGTCCGAATCGACCGGCCTTCCTGCTGTAACGATCCACAGGCTGCTCGGCTGGAATGGAACGGAAGGCTTTGACCACCATGAAGACAATCCGCTGGAAGGGAAAATCCTGATAGTCGATGAAACCTCCATGGTAGACATCTGGCTGGCGAACAAGCTGTTCAAGGCTTTGCCGGAAAACATCCAGGTCATCCTGGTAGGAGATGAAGACCAGCTGCCTTCAGTCGGACCCGGCCAGGTGCTGAAGGATCTGCTTCTTTCAGAAAAAGTGCCCACTGTCAGGCTGACAGATATTTACCGGCAGGCAGAAGGCTCATCCATCATTGAGCTGGCGCACGAAATCAAAAAAGGCGGTCTTCCTGATGATATCGCGGTCCAGCAGGCCGACAGATCATTCCTTAAGTGCAGCCCTGCCCAGATTGCCGATGTGGTTGAAAAGGTAGTCCTGAATGCCAGGAAAAAAGGCTACAGGTCCAGGGATATTCAGGTTCTCGCTCCCATGTACAGGGGGCCGGCAGGAATTGATAATCTGAATAAGATCCTTCAGGAAATTTTAAACCCCAATCCTGATGGCACCAGGAAGGAGCTATCTTTCGGTGATGTGAAATACAGGGTGGGCGATAAGGTCCTTCAGCTGGTCAACCAGCCGGAAAATAACGTATTTAACGGCGATATGGGCGAAATTGTATCTGTCTTCTATGCAAAGGAAAATACCGAAAAGCAGGATATGATCGTTGTTTCTTTTGATGGTAACGAAGCAACCTATACAAGGCAGGACCTCAGCCAGATCACGCTTGCCTACTGCTGCTCTGTCCATAAATCACAGGGAAGCGAGTTTCCGATTGTCATTATGCCGATCGTCCGGAGCTATTACCGCATGCTCAGAAGGAACCTGATTTATACAGCCATTACGAGAAGCAGACAGTTTCTCATCCTTTGCGGTGAAGAATCAGCGCTGAGATCCGGGGTGCAGAGGGCGGATGAGCAGGCAAGGCTGACTTCCCTGACAAAACGGCTTCAGGATGCTCTTGGGGAAGCTCCAGAGCAGACAGGCCAGGAAGAAGCAGGCGAAGAAGCCGAAGAGGTTCCATACGAAGTAAAGCTCATGAATGCAGATCCCATGATAGGCATGGGATCCATCACTCCTTATGACTTTTTGGAAGAGAAAGCATAATCAGGCAGATTCCTGAACAGACTGAAGAATATCATATTTCAGTCGCAGAGGTGCTGGCAAATGAGAAAATGGAATCAGGAAAGCGCTCCGAACAATAATCTCCCCGCAGCAGAAATTAAATCATCAGAGCTGATCGGAAACGGAGAAGAACTCCAATTTTCTGAAGAGCTTTCAGATGGCGGAGAAAGAAATGAAATCATTGAAAGAGCTGAAAAAGAATGAGAATGAACCTGTCCGGCGCAGTCGCCTGGCAGGTTTTTTCTGTTAAAGATTTTACAATTTGAAAGACTTGTGGAAAATTTCCAACTCTTGATCCACGTCAAGCAGCTGCGCCGAGGTCACAAGGCAAACCTCCCAAAAAGGCAAAGAACGCCTTTCCGGGAGGTTTGCCTTGAGGCCCCCAGGATGGGGGTCATGCAGACGTTGCCACAGGACGTGGGGTTCTTAGTCTGCGTTCCTTAAGGTGATCAAGGCGCTTACGCTTTTGTTCCTGTTAGTTAAGGTAAATTTTTAGCCTCATAATTCAAGGGCGGGGGCAGACAATAATAATGTTCGGGAAGGTGGGACGATCTTTGCGGACTTTTTCCTTGCTGAAAGGGATGCCTGTCTTTGACATGGAGAACGGGACTTCAGTCGGTGAAGTGCATGATATATGCATTTCAGAGGAAGGAAGCATCACCGGTCTTCTCCTCCGCAAAGGCGCATTTCTGAAGAAAAATTTTCTGATTCCCTTTGCATCCATTGCAAGCTTTGGCAGCGGCGGAGTGATGATTAAAACAGCTTCCGGGCTTTCTCCGGTAAAACGTCTTTCCGGCTATACCTTTGAAAATCAGCATCGGATCTGCGGTAAGATGCTGATTTCCCGTGAGGGGGAGCAGCTCGGCCTTCTGGAGGATGTATATTTTCTGGAAGAATTGGGCACGATTGTAGGGTATGAGTTATCAGATGGCTTCTTTTCGGATATAACCGAAGGAAAAAAGGTAGTCAATTCAGATGAACCGCCTGCATTTGGAAAAGATGCCATCATTGTTAACGCTAAGAATTAGCCGTTTGCTCTTTCTGAACAGGCTGGCTTGCCAAACAATGCGAGGTGTCCACCATATGTTAAAATGCCCTAACTGCCAAAGCAAAGATATTGGAAAAATCGGGATAAACCAATATTATTGCTGGAGCTGCTTCATTGAGCTGTCCTTGTCAAAAGGAGTCATCAGCACCCATCAGGTAGAGGAAGACGGGACCCTGAGCTCCCTGGATGACCTGTTTGATGAAGATGACCGCCGCTATATACTATGAATAGAAGAGGTGACAGCATGAACAGACTAATGACAACAGCTCTTCTCATCGGCGCCGGCATGGCAGCCCAAAATTATATACAAAAAAATGACATCATGTCTTCAAGGCAGATGAAGAAACTTCAAAACAGGATTGTTCGTTCATTTTCATGATTCTATCCCCCATTCCGGGGGATTTTTGCATATTTTAAGCTTCCTGCTTCACACTACAAATGAGGTGGGAAAAATGGATATCCGGTTGAAATGGTTTTACAGGCTTGGTTTCCTTCTGCTGCTTTTCATTGTCTTATTTACATTTTTAAAGCTTCAGCCGTTGTGGCTCCCGGTCATCAGGACGCTTTTTATTATTATCTTTCCATTTGCAGCTGCAGCGTTTATTACATATCTTCTTCATCCGGTAGTTGAGCGTCTCCATGAAGCAGGCCTCCATCGCGGCCTGGCCGTCATCATCATCTATACCCTTTTCTTTGGGGGAGCAGGCTATGCGCTTTACAAGGGGCTTCCGGCCATTATAGTCCAGATCAGGGACCTGGCTGAGCACGCTCCGCAGCTGGCCGACCAGTACCGGGAGTGGCTTCTTCTTCTCCAGTCGAAGACGTCCCAATGGCCTGAGCCTGTCCAGCTCAGGATCGATGAAGGAATCCAGTCGCTAGAAGCCTCTCTTGACAGGCTTCTCTCAAGGGCGATGGCATTTGCAGGGGCTATTCTGAACTTTGCTTTGATTCTGATCATTATTCCGTTTATATCCTTTTATATGCTGAAGGACTTCCTGCTGATGAAAAAAGCAGTCTGGTATCTCACGCCAAAAAAATGGAGGGAAAGCGGAAGCCTGTTCCTTCGGGATGCTGATAAATCATTGGGAAGCTATATACGGGGGCAGCTGCTTGTATGTGCAGTCATCGGTGCGTTGAGTTCCCTGTTCTTCTGGATTGCTGGCATAAAGTATCCGCTTCTTTTAGGGGCAATCATCGGGGCAACGAATGTTATACCTTATTTTGGCCCGATCATCGGGGCGGTGCCGGCTGTACTGATTGCTTCTACCATGTCAGTGAAAATGATCATTTTTGCGGCAGTCATCGTCATGGTTCTTCAATTCCTGGAAGGAAACATCCTGTCTCCGCTGATTGTAGGCAAGAGCCTGCATATGCATCCGCTCCTTATTATGTTTTCCCTGCTGGCAGGCGGGGAAATCGCCGGTGTTGCCGGCCTTATATTGGCAGTTCCAGTGCTGGCCGTCCTTAAAGTAGGCGCCATCCATGCGAGAAGGCACTTTACAGCAAAACCGGCAGCCGAATAGCGGATGTCAGGAGTAAAAATGAAACCGCCTGAAAAGAACAGATTGACAAATCAATTTTCATATCAGTATAATGCGACTATACGATAATTGAAGATAAGAACAACATGAAGAAGGATCGAGTATGTTATAGACCATCCTGGCATCTCTTTTATAAGTGGTGCACCAGAGAGGAATTCCGCGGCTGAAAGGATTCCGGATGAAGAATAACAGAACGCTAATCCTGAGTGCAGCTAATCCCTGCCGTTCTCCGCGTTAAGGAGCTTGAGAGACGAAAGTTTACTTTCGTAATCAGGGTGGTACCGCGAGCAAGCTCTCGTCCCTGTCCAGGGATGAGGGCTTTTTGTGTTGTTTTTAAAGAATTCTTCGCTGCCCTGCACTTGAAGCAATGGCGGCAAAATAAGATCAGGAGGAAATTCTAATGAGAAATCTTACAGGTTCAGAAATACGCCGGCTGTTTTTAGAATTTTTCAAGGAAAAAGGCCATTCTGTAGAACCGAGTGCGCCACTTGTGCCCAACGATGATCCTTCATTGCTATGGATCAACAGCGGTGTGGCAACATTGAAGAAGTATTTTGATGGCAGGGTGATACCGGAAAACCCAAGGATTACCAACGCCCAAAAATCAATCCGCACAAATGATATCGAGAATGTCGGCAAAACGGCGCGCCACCACACTTTCTTTGAAATGCTGGGGAACTTCTCGATCGGCGACTATTTTAAGGAAGAAGCAATCGACTGGGCATGGGAGTTTCTGACGGATGAGCGCTGGATTGGATTTGACAAAGAAAAGCTGTCAGTCACCATCCACCCGGAAGATGAAGAAGCCTTCAGCATCTGGACGAATAAAATCGGAGTGCCTGAAGAAAGGATTATCCGCCTTGAGGGCAACTTCTGGGATATCGGGGAAGGCCCGAGCGGACCGAACACCGAGATTTTCTATGACAGGGGACCAGAGTATGGGGATGACCAAAATGATCCTGAGCTTTATCCAGGCGGCGAAAATGAGCGTTACCTCGAGGTTTGGAACCTGGTATTCTCCGAGTTCAACCATAACCCGGATGGCACTTATACACCGCTCCCAAAGAAGAACATTGATACAGGCATGGGTCTTGAACGCATGGCATCTGTTGTACAGAACGTGGCAACAAACTTTGATACAGACCTGTTCATGCCGATCATCCATGCAGTGGAGAAGATTTCAGGAAGCAAATATGGGGAAAGCAATGAACAGGACACAGCGTTCAAGGTTATAGCTGACCATATAAGGACAGTTGCATTCGCAATCGGGGACGGTGCCCTTCCTTCCAATGAAGGCAGAGGGTATGTACTGCGCAGACTCCTTCGCAGGGCAGTCCGCTATGCAAAGCAGATCAATATTAACCGCCCATTCATGTTTGAGCTGGTAGATGTTGTCGGGGAAATCATGGCAGATTTCTACCCGCAGGTAACGGAAAAGGCCGAATTCATCAAAAAGGTCATCAAGAATGAAGAGGAGCGTTTCCACGAGACTTTGAATGACGGCCTTTCCATCCTTTCATCTGTCATTAAGAAGGAAAAAGAAAAGGGCAGCAATATTATTCCGGGCTCGGACGTATTCCGCCTGTATGACACTTACGGTTTCCCTGTTGAATTGACAGAGGAATATGCCGAAGAAGAAGGCATGAAGATCGACCAGGACGGCTTTGAAGCTGAAATGGAAGGCCAGCGTGAACGCGCGCGTACAGCACGCCAGGACGTCGGCTCTATGAAGGTCCAGGAAGGTGTGCTTGGCGACATCAAGACTGAAAGCCGGTTCGTCGGCTATGAGGGACTTGAAGCGAAATCTGTCGTCGCTGTCATCATCAAGGACGGGCAAGTGGCCGAAGCAGCCGGGGCAGGCGAAGAAGTGCAGCTGATTCTTGACCAGACTCCATTCTATGCAGAAAGCGGCGGGCAGATTGCCGATAAAGGCGTTCTTGAGGGCGAAGGGGTTAAGGTCATCATTAAAGATGTCCAAAAAGCGCCGAACGGCCAGAACCTGCATAGTGCAGTAGTGGAAAGCGGCATTCTGGAAACCGAAGCCGGCGTCACGGCGAAAGTCGATCCGGATTCCCGGAACAAAGTGATTAAGAACCATACAGCTACCCATCTATTGCACCAGGCTCTCAAGGATGTGCTTGGCACGCATGTAAACCAGGCAGGCTCACTTGTTGGTCCGGACCGCCTTCGCTTTGACTTCTCCCATTTCGGGCAAGTGAAGGAAGATGAACTGGAAAAAATCGAAGAAATCGTCAATGAAAAGATCTGGAGCAGCCTGAATGTCGTCATAGAAAACAAAGGAATCGATGAAGCGAAGGCAATGGGGGCAATGGCATTATTCGGAGAGAAATACGGAGATGTTGTCAGAGTGGTCCAAGTGGGCGATTACAGCCTTGAGCTCTGCGGCGGTTGCCATGTCCGCAATACGTCGGCCATTGGTTTGTTCAAGATTATCTCTGAAAGCGGAATAGGCGCAGGAACAAGAAGGATTGAAGCAGCGACTGGCGAAGCAGCTTACAAGCTTCTTAAGGAACAGGTCAATATCCTGACCGAAGCCGCAGCTTCACTGAAGTCGAGCCCGCGGGATGTGGCTTCCAGGGTGGATGCACTTCTCGGCGAAATGAGGCAGCTTCAGCGCGAAAATGAATCCCTTTCAGCCAAATTGGGCAATATTGAAGCTGGAAGCCTTGTTTCAAAAGCCAAGGAAGAGAATGGGATCACTTATCTGGCTGCAAAGGTTCAGGCAGCAGATATGAACAACCTCCGCAATATGGCGGATGATCTGAAGCAGAAGCTCGGTTCGGCAGTTGTCGTGCTTGGCAGTGTGAATGAAGGGAAAGTGAATCTCATCGCAGCTGTGACAAAGGACTATATCGAAAAAGGCTATCATGCCGGAAAAGTCATCAAAGAGGTGGCAGCACGCTGCGGCGGAGGAGGCGGCGGCCGTCCGGATATGGCACAGGCAGGCGGAAAAGATCCTGAAAAACTGGAAAGTGCGCTTCAATTTGTGGAAGAATGGGTAAAATCCGTTTGATATCGTTTGAAAGTAGTGTAGAATGTAGGTAACTATTAACATTTGCTGTGCGGGGCCGAAAAGCCGGTACAAGCTTCATGAGCTGTGCCGGTTCCGGCCGCAATGCAGAAAAGCGAGGTGTAATGTGATGAGCTCATTTGATAAGACAATGAGATTCAATTTTCCTGAGGAGCCATTTGAACATGATGTAAATGATGTTCTTCTGCAAGTCTATGAAGCACTTCAAGAAAAAGGGTACAACCCCATTAACCAGATTGTCGGGTACCTTCTTTCAGGAGATCCTGCATACATCCCGCGCCATAAAGATGCACGAAATATCATCCGGAAACTTGAACGGGACGAGATAATTGAAGAATTGGTCAAATCGTATTTAAAGCAGCAGCGAGAGGGATAGACTATTATGAGAAGCATGGGGCTGGATGTGGGTTCCAAGACTGTAGGCGTAGCGCTGAGCGATGAGCTTGGCTGGACTGCGCAGGGATTGGAGACCATCCGCATTAATGAAGAAGAAAAAGAGTTTGGTTTTGATCAATTAGGTAAAATAATTAAAGAGTACGATGTCAGCACCATTGTGGTAGGCCTCCCTAAGAACATGAACGGGACGATTGGTCCCCGGGGAGAAGCAAGCCAGTTTTTTGCCGGCGAGCTAGAAAGGCTCTTCGGGCTTCCTGTCGTCCTTTGGGATGAACGCCTGACTACAATGGCAGCAGAACGCGTTCTGCTTGAAGCTGATGTAAGCAGGAAAAAAAGGAAAAAAGTAATCGATAAAATGGCTGCCAGCATGATCCTTCAAGGATATCTGGACAGCCGGAAATGATGAGGTGGCATAATGGAACACGGAGAAAAGAACATTACAATCGTAGATGAAGACGGCAACGAACAATTATGTGAGGTGCTATTCACATTCGACTCTGAGGAATTTGGCAAGTCTTACGTATTATACTATCCTGTAGGAGCAGATGAAGATGATCAGGATGACATCGAGATCCATGCTTCTGCATATGTGCCTGGGGAAAGTGAAGAAGGCGACCTGCTGCCGGTTGAAACAGATGAAGAGTGGGATATGATTGAGGAAATGCTCAATACCTTCCTTGATGAAGAAGAAGGCGAAGAATAAGAGCTGAACCGGTCCTTTAGAGGGACCGGTTTTTCTTTTCTGTTCTAATTTAATCACTGTCTAGCAGCTGGGCCTGCCCCCTCGAGGTCACAAGACAATCCTCCCAAAAAGAACGCCTTTCCGGGGGGGGTGTCATAAGGCCCCCGGGGATGGGTGTCATGCAGGCGTTGCCACAGGACGTGGCGTTATTAGCCTGGGTTCCTTAAGGGTGAGCAAGGCGCTTACGCTTTTCTCAAGGAAAAGAGTGGAAAATTTTTGGTTTTTCGCTAAATTTCGCACGCTGATTTTGAAAGTATAGTATAATAATGCGAGATTATATAAAGGAACAGGCCAAACAGCCTTAGAATCCTGTACACTGAGGGGGATTAGATGTCTGCTGAAGAAAAGAATTCTAAAAAAGACCTGATTCGGCAAAAGATGCTGGAGCGTCAGAGTGAGGCAAAGGTAGTCCGCAAGATTGTGCTGATCATTGCGGCAGTCCTTGTGCTTACAGTCGGCCTGGTTGCCGGAGGAGGCTACTTTTACATAAAGTCGGCTCTTGAGCCAACTGATCCGGGCAATAAGAAGAAAATTCCCGTTGAAGTGCCGATCGGGTCTTCCGTTGGCGAGATCTCACGCCTGCTGGAGGATAAAGGGCTCATCAAGGATGCCCGCGTCTTCAAGTATTATGTTAAGCTTAAAAACGAATCCGGATTCATGGCAGGGGATTATCCTCTGAATCCGTCAATGACAATCCCTGAAATTATTGAAAGCTTGAAGACTGGAAAGGTCGTGCAGGAAGCCGTGTTTAAGCTGGCTATTCCTGAAGGCAATCAGCTTGACCAGATATCCGGTATTATTGCCGATAAAACCGGGCAGAAGCAAGAGGATGTTTTTGCCAAGCTTAATGATAAGGAATTCATCAGCACATTGATGGAACAATATCCAGAGGTGCTGACAGAAGAAATTCTGAATGAAAATATCAAATATCCGCTGGAAGGATATCTCTTCCCTGCAACATACTCATTTTATAAAGAAGATCCAACTATGGAAGAGATTGTGAAAGTTATGCTCGATAAGACACGAGAGGTGCTTGCAGAGTACAGCCCTCAGGCAGAAGAGCAGAATATGACTCCGCACCAGCTTTTGACCATGGCTTCCCTCATCGAGGAAGAGGCTACCCAGCAGGTGGACCGGAATAAAATCGCCAGCGTATTCTACAACAGGATTGAAACGGGCATGCCGCTTCAGACTGACCCGACAGTCCTTTATGCAAAGGGAGAACACAAGTCGAGAGTCCTTTATAAGGACCTTGAAGTGGACTCACCGTACAATACGTACAAAAACACGGGATTGACCCCTGGTCCGATCGCCAACGCAGGCACCATGTCAATTGAAGCGGCCCTTAACCCGGAGGACACGGATTTCCTGTACTTCCTTGCCACCCCGGAGGGAGAAGTCCTATTCTCCAACACACTTGATGAGCATAATGAGAAGAAAGCAGAACACATAACAAATAATTAGAAATGATTCAGGGCTCCCGGCACGTGCTGCAATTGCTTCAGAAGCGTTTCGGGAGGCCAGAAAAAGGGAATGCTGAAACACTCGCATTCCCTTTTTGTTTATGGTAAAATAGTTCAAGTGTTTTATACAGACTGTTTAATTGGCGGATTCTTTCTGCCCGGCACGCTGCAGCGGAACTGCCGGCAGATGCCTATATAGCGATTATTATCTTTCTGCACAGTAAGCCTGTGCATCCTTCATACGCATGTGTGATAGCGTGAACCACAGACAAGCATGGATTGGCTTCACTTAAGCCCTTTTCTGTACGGCCTTCCTTAAGGCTTTGCGAAACATCCGCTCTGTTGTGCGCTATTTTTTCATGCCTGAAACGGAGGGCTGCAGGCGGTAAAAGGATGGAGGGGAAGACTGCTTGCTGACAGATAAAGTACATGGATATATAGAGGGACTGATTCCTGAACGGCCGGGACTTTTCCTTGAGATGGAGGAGTATGCAAAAGATAATGGTGTACCCATCATGGAGCTGCCGGGGATAGAAGCGCTTCTCCAGCTGCTCAGGATTCAAAAGCCGAAGCAAATACTTGAAGTTGGTGCAGCAATAGGATACTCTGCTCTCCGGATGTCGTTCGCGATCCCTGATGCACATATTGTGACAATTGAAAGGGATGAAGAGCGGATTGAATCGGCCCGCGGATATATCAGGGCTGCAGACCGGGAAGACCAGATCACCCTGCTTGAGGGTGACGCCCTTGAGCTCGAGGGAGAAACATTAAAATATGGTCCTTACGATGCGGTATTCATCGATGCGGCAAAAGGCCAGTATAAAAAATTCTTTGAGATCTATGCGCGTCAGCTATCAGATGGCGGCTTGATCATAACGGACAATGTCCTGTTTAAAGGGCTAGTCTGTGAAAGTGAGATCGAGAATAAGCGCATTCGCAGTCTTGTGAAGAAAATCAGCGAGTTCAACGCATGGCTGATGAACCATCCGGATTATGATACTGTCATTCTTCCGGTCGGCGACGGCGTTGCAATCAGTAAAAAGAGGTGACCATAATGAAAAAACCTGAATTGCTTGTTACTCCAACAGGTACAGAAGATATCATCCCGCTTGCGGAAGCTGGGGCAGACGCTTTTGTAGTTGGCGAGCAGAGATACGGCCTGAGGCTGGCCGGCGAATTCAGCAGGGAACAAGTAGCAGAAGCAATCACATTGGCCCATTCAAAAGGCAAAAAAGTGTATGTGGCTATGAACGCCATTTTCCATAATGAAACAGTGGACGAGCTTGGCGATTATATCCGTTTTGTGCAGGAATCAGGGGCAGACGCGGTTATTTTCGGCGATCCGGCTGTATTGATGGCAGCACGTGAGGCAGCACCTGACATGAAGCTGCACTGGAATACAGAAACAACAGCCACAAACTGGTATACATGCAACTACTGGGGAAGAAAAGGTGCCAAGCGCTCTGTGCTTGCCCGTGAAATCAATATGGATTCGATTATTGAAATCAAGGAAAACGCAGAAGTTGAAATCGAGGTCCAGGTTCACGGCATGACTGCCATGTTCCAATCTAAGCGCTCCCTTCTCGGGAACTATTATGAATACCAGGGAAAAGCGATGAAGGTCGAAAACCGGGCGAAAGAGCAGAATATGTTCCTTCATGATAAAGAACGGGAAAATAAATATCCGATTTTTGAAGACGCAAACGGGACCCATATCATGAGCCCTAATGATATCTGCATTATTGATGAGCTCCAGGAAATGGTCGAGGCCGGTGTGGATTCATTCAAGATTGACGGTATCTTAAAATCTGCAGATTATATCCTGGAAATCACAAAGCTCTACCGCAAAGCAATCGATTTGTGCACAGAAAGTCCGGAAGAATACGAAGAAGTGAAAGATGACCTGCTGAACGCGGCGGAAGAAATCCAGCCTGACAGCAGGCCGCTGGATACAGGCTTCTTCTTTAAAGAAACCGTATATTAATTCAAAACTATTAAGCCTATTTTGACTTATAATCAGGAGGTTTTATCGTGAACGCAATTAAAGATAATATCTCGCAAATAGTGGACGGCAAAAGGGTAATCGTCAAAAAGCCTGAGCTTCTTGCTCCGGCCGGAAACCTGGAAAAGCTGAAAATTGCCGTACACTATGGCGCAGATGCCGTTTTCATCGGCGGCCAGGAGTATGGGCTCCGGTCAAATGCCGGCAATTTTACATTTGAGGAAATGAAGGAAGGCGTAGAGTTCGCGAAGAGCTATGGTGCAAAAATTTACGTAACGACCAATATCTTTGCCCATAACGAAAATATTGACGGGCTTGAGGACTATCTTCTCGGCCTCAAGGAAGCGGGAGTGGCTGGAATTATCGTAGCTGATCCCCTTATCATTGAAACCTGCCGCAGGGTTGCCCCTGAAATCGAGGTTCACCTGAGCACCCAGCAGTCACTTTCAAATTGGAAGGCCGTTCAGTTCTGGAAGGAAGAAGGGCTTGAGCGGGTTGTGCTTGCAAGGGAAACTAGTGCCGAAGAAATCCGTGAAATGAAGGAAAAAGTGGATATTGAAATTGAAACATTCATCCATGGCGCAATGTGCATCGCCTATTCAGGCCGCTGTACGCTGAGCAACCACATGACAGCAAGGGACTCCAACCGTGGAGGCTGCTGCCAGTCATGCCGCTGGGATTATGATTTGTACAAGCTGGAAGACTCTGAGGAAGTGCCGTTATTCCAGGAACAGGATGCACCTTTTGCCATGAGCCCTAAGGATCTGAAGCTGATAGAATCGATACCGCGCATGATTGAATTGGGCATCGACAGCCTCAAGATTGAAGGCCGCATGAAGTCGATCCATTATGTGGCTACAGTTGTCAGTGTTTATCGCAAGGTTATTGATGCTTATTGTGCGGATCCCGATAATTTTGTGATCAGGCAGGAATGGCTGGAGGAATTGGAAAAGTGTGCGAACAGGGAAACGGCGCCTGCCTTCTTTGAAGGGGTTCCAGGGTATAAAGAGCAGATGTTTGGAAATCATAGCAAAAAGACGACCAATGATTTTGCCGGCCTGGTCCTTGGATATGATGAAGAAACGCAAATCGTCACACTTCAGCAGCGCAATAAATTTGCACCGGGGCAGGAAGTGGAATTTTTCGGCCCGGAAATCGAGAACTTTACACAGGTGGTCGATAAAATCTGGGATGAAAAAGGCAACGAGCTTGACGCTGCCCGCCATCCGCTGCAAATCGTCCAGTTTAAACTGGACAAGCCGGTATACCCTAACAACATGATGCGGAAGGAGTTTTAACATAATGAATCGCAAACCTGTTGTTATTGGTGTTGCCGGCGGATCCGGCTCTGGAAAGACAAGTGTCACAAAAGCGATTTATGAAAGCTTTAAGGGTCATTCGATCTTAATGCTTGAGCAGGATTATTATTATAAAGATCAGACCCATCTTCCCTTTGAAGAAAGGCTGAAAACAAATTATGATCATCCGCTTGCATTTGATAACGACCTTCTGATTGAGCATATCGAAAAGCTGCAGAGCTATGAACCCATTGAGAAGCCTGTCTATGATTATGCCATGCATACAAGGTCCACTGACGTCATCCATGTGGAGCCAAAGGATGTCATCATCCTAGAAGGCATACTTGTACTGGAGGATGAAAGGCTCCGCAGCCTTATGGATATGAAGCTTTTTGTGGATACCGATGCAGATTTGCGCATCATCAGGCGCCTTTTCAGGGATATTAAGGAACGGGGCAGATCAATGGATTCAGTCATTGAGCAATACGTCAATGTTGTACGCCCGATGCACAACCAATTCATCGAGCCGACGAAGAGATACGCAGATATCATCATCCCGGAGGGCGGCCATAACCACGTGGCCATTGACCTGATGGTAACAAAAATTCATACAATTCTTGAACAAAAGTCATTTTTATGAAACAATAGCATAGAAAAAATGTTAAGATAAGTCTAATGAACAGAAAGCATGCGCGCCCTTTGTCAAAAGGACGCGCTCCTGTGCATTTGCGAATAAAGCAGATGCTTACATACTTACCAATGCACAATCTAAATGGGGGTTGTGATTCTAGAAGGAGTGAAGGATATTGGCTACAGAAAAAGTATTCCCAATGACACAGGCTGGAAAAGAAAAGCTTGAGCAGGAACTGGAGCATTTAAAAACAGTAAAGCGTAAAGATGTTGTAGAGCGTATCAAAATCGCCCGCAGCTTCGGCGATCTCTCCGAGAACTCTGAATATGATTCAGCGAAAGAAGAGCAGGCATTTGTAGAAGGGCGCATCACTACCCTTGAAAATATGATCCGCAATGCAAAGATCATCGAAGAGGATGAGGCAAGCGGCGATACAGTGACACTAGGACGCTCTGTTACATTTGTTGAACTTCCGGATGGAGAAGAAGAATCTTACACAATCGTCGGAAGTGCAGAGGCAGATCCGTTTGAAGGAAAGATTTCCAATGATTCTCCAATCGCAAAAAGCCTGATGGGCAAAAGGGTCGGGGATGAAGTGACAGTTCAGACACCGGGCGGGGATATGAGCGTCCGCATTACAAGCATTAAATAAGGAACCAGTCTTTTTCATAAATATGGTTTGAAATGGGCACACCTCGTCAACACTTTTGACGAGGTGTTTTTTATGTGGAAAAAAAGGGCCATCATTGTCATAAGTATATTCATGCTGGGGATTGTTCTGCTGATCGGGCGGCTCATCCAGATCCAGCTTGTTTCAGCAGAACACTTTTCTGCTCATAATATCAATCTTCTGGATGCAAGCGTCAGGCAGCGTTCCCAGGAGATGGTAATCAACAGCGGGAGAGGCTCTTTCCTGGACAGGAATGGCGAGCCCCTGACTCATCAAGAAATACCTGTACTGGTTTTATTTCCATTTTTGAAAAATATGGATTGGGATTCGCAAAAGGTCGCCTCCATCACAGGCATATCGGAAACTGCCCTTTTATATAGCATCAAAGGAGCAAAAGAGCCGTTTGCCTATGGCAAGCCGAAGCCTCTTGAATTGACCGATGTACAAGCTGAACAAATCAATTCACTTAAGATACCTGGTGTATTTGCTGTTGAAAAAAAATACAGCCTAGCCAATAATCTGGCAGAACAGCTGATCGGCATCACCGGACAGAATAAAGAAGCGGTGCAAAAGCGCTATCCCGGCAAAAACCTTCCTGAAGATACCGTGATCGGCGTTTCCGGTCTTGAAGAAAGCTTTGATGAGTTTCTGATGCCCGATGGCGAATCCAAACTTGTCTACCATGTGGATGCGGCAGGAGGCCCGCTGTTTGGGATAAACGTCAAATATGTCGAGCCTGCAAATCCTTTTTATCCTGTCAACATCAAAACCACTCTGGATGCGGCCCTTCAGGAGGAAGCAGAACGGCTGGCAGATGTGCATGGAATCCAGAATGGGGGGATGGTTTTGTTGGATATAGAGAATAATACCGTCCTTGCCATGGTGTCCAGGCCGCAGATCAATAAAACGGCCCCTTATAAAGACGGGGGCCTGGTGAATGCAATGATCAAACAGCAGATTATCGGATCCGTTTTTAAAACGGTGGTGGCAGCTGCAGCCATTGATTATAACCTGGACAGCCCGGAAAGGCAGTTTGACTGCAGCCGGAAAATCAATGGCCAGCCGGACACGATTTACCAGCATGGAATGCTAAATTTTACAGACAGCTTTGCCAGGAGCTGCAATAATACATTTGCAACCATTGCCAAGGAACTGAAAGAGATAGATCCTGCCATACTGGAGGACTATGCCGGAAAGCTGTCTCTTACAGGAAAGTCAGGCTGGGAAGGGGATATCTATCACTTCACTGATTTCCATCAGCTCGCGCGGGAGGATGAAGGCCGGGTATTTTACTCAGAGGATGCCAAGAAGGACAGCAATTTTGTCGCCTTGACCGGCATCGGACAGCATGAAGTGAGGGCCACTCCGCTTGGGGTGGCGAATATGATGGCCACCATTGCCAAAGGCGGAAAAAAAGAAAGCATCCGTGTTGCCTCTGAAATTGAATATAAAAATGAAACCTCGCTGCTGAAATTTCCGTCCAAAGATTTAGGGGGCGGCAAAATATCCCCTTATACGGCTATGAAACTGCAGAAGCTTTTGAGAGAAGTTGTTGTCAATGAAGAAGGAACCGGAAGATGGTTCAAAGAGCTTCCATATTCAGTGGCCGGCAAATCAGGAACTGCGGAGACAGGACAGTTCGATGATGGAGAGCAGCTGCATAATAAATGGTTTGCGGGATACTTCCCTTACGAAAAACCCAAATACGCCCTTGTCGCAGTCAATCTTGGAGTCAAAGAGAACGAAGGGGGAGTCAATCCGCTTTTTGCGGATATGGTTAAAGCTGTCCATGGGTTTGATGAAGAAATGGAATAGAAGAAGCCCGCAGCCGGCAAGTTTTTCTAACATCAAATTCCTTCATGTTTTGCCGGCACTCATGGTAGAATGTTGACAACCATATATATGGGGAGGAGAAAAACACGTGAATGGCAATTTCGAAGAATCAAACGGGTCATCCCGCTCAGGGAAAAGGGCTAAAAGAAGAAAAACCAATATTATTCTAAATACGCTGATCGGGGTTGTGCTCTTATTGATCATTATTGTATCTGCCGCGATATTCCTGGGCGGCAATGATGATGAAGCAGCCGAGCAGGCACCGGCGTCTGAAAAAGCCGATCCAGAAAATAATGATAAGAATAATGATAATAATACATCTGATGAAACAGCAGGCCAGGAAGAAGAAGCAGACCAGGCTGAAGATTCCGCCCAGGATGGCGGAGATGCTGAAAATGCAGATGAGGATAATGGAGAAGAAGCGGAAGAAGACCAGGATATTGAGGAAGATGCAGAGGTCACCGACGGCGGCAGTGCTCCTGATGTCGAAAAGACCATTGTTAATCCTTCATGGCAGCCGGTCGGCACTTCCCAGACAGGCGAGCACACAGCCGTCTATGAAGGCGTGGACTGGAATGAGATGGTCCAGGCCATCACCTATGCCACTGGAATACCTGAGAGCAATATGACCATCTGGTTCTTAGGAAATAACGGCCCCAATCAATCGGTCGGTACCGTCTCCACCAAAGACCAGCAGGAAAAATACCGTGTCTATATTGAATGGGTGGACGGACAAGGATGGAAGCCTGTTAAAATGGAGGAGCTGAACAGCATCCAATAAAGTAAGGCTCTTTTCTTAAACTTTGTTGTTTTCCATTAATGCTTACCATGAAATATCATGATAAGAAAAGAGCTGCTCTCTTTACAAAGAGAAAGTCTTTTTCCGAAAGCAGCAATCTAACGAAAAAAGCCTAAAGGAAAAACCGGCCCGCCGGGTGATCTGTATAAACAGATTGCCGGGGGGCCGGTTTTTATTTATGTTTAGATTTAAAGAGAACGACGGCAGAAAAGTAAGTCCTTCCGTTCTCATCCACATGCATTTGATGGGAGACATGGTGGACAGTCAGCAGGATCGCTTTGTTTACTTCAATCTGATCGTTTATTTTCTTCTCCAGGTCCTTTAATTTCTCCGCCTCAAAAAATTCAACCTTATCTTCAATCATATCAAATTGAAAGTTCATG
Organism: Cytobacillus sp. T106; assembly: GCF_040492155.1. Taxonomy (NCBI): domain Bacteria; kingdom Bacillati; phylum Bacillota; class Bacilli; order Caryophanales; family Bacillaceae; genus Cytobacillus; species Cytobacillus sp. T106. The sequence continues at coordinate 373,927 of NZ_JBEUMK010000001.1, forward strand.
AGAATCTTCCCTTCTTGCTTTGTCACCCTTATTTTACAGGAAGTTCCGCAGATTTTGTACAGGCCGGCCCAGATTTGGGACAGGATTGTGCAGAAAGTTCCTGGATGATTTCTGTTGAATAAAAAAATAGTCTGTGATAAATTGAGAACAAGTCACTTTTTAATTCATAGTATACTTATAGGATTTATGAGTATACAAAAACAGGAGTGAAAAAAATGGGGAAAGAATTTATTGAGCTGTTTGAGCAATGGGCGGATTCATACGATGACAGTGTGACCGGACATGATCTTGAATATAAAGAGGTTTTCAGAAATTATGAAGGGATCCTGGATGCAGTAGCCGGCCGCGCATCGGGTCATGTACTGGAGTTCGGCCCGGGGACTGGCAACCTGACGGCAAAGCTCCTGGAAAAAGGGCTCCGGGTAACTGGTGCTGAGCCTTCTCCTGCCATGAGGAAGATTGCGAGGGAAAAGCTTGGGGAGCAGGCGTCTATCGTAGAGGGAGATTTTCTATCCTATCCTGATCAGGGTCCGGTCAATACGATTGTGTCTACTTATGCTTTCCATCATTTGACCGATGCAGAAAAGAACGAAGCGGTTGCATCATATAGCCACCTGCTTGCGATAGGTGGTAAAATAGTTTTTGCGGATACAATGTATGAGTCTGAAGAAGCCTATAAGAAAGCGATATCAGATGCAGAAGACCAAGGCTTCCACAATCTTGCAGAGGATCTGCAGCGTGAATACTACACAACCATCCCGGTCCTTAGAGGGATATTGGAACAGAATGGTTTTAAGGCAAGTTTTTCCCGCTGCAATGACTTTGTCTGGCTGATGGAAGGTGAAAAAATTTAAGAAAGAGGTTCTATCATGAAAATAGCAATCATTGGAGCAATGGAAGAAGAAGTGACTCTATTAAGGGAAAATATTTCAGAGGCAGCAGCAGAAACGATTGCCGGCTGTGAATTCACTTCAGGAAAAATGGATGGAGCCGAGGTTATCCTCCTTCGCTCCGGGATCGGCAAAGTAAATGCGGCAATGTCCAGTGCCATTCTTCTCGAACGCTTCAAGCCCGACTATATTATCAATACAGGATCAGCCGGGGGCTTCAATCCTGAGCTTAATGTCGGAGATGTGGTCATTTCCACGGAAGTCCGCCACCATGATGTCGATGTTACGGCGTTCGGCTACGAATACGGACAGGTGCCCCAGCTGCCTGCAGCATTCGAGGCAGATCAGGATCTTATCAGGATTGCCGAGGACTGTGCCAGGGAAATCAGCGATATACAAACTGTAAGGGGCCTGATTGCAACTGGCGATTCCTTCATGAGTGATCATGAGCGTGTCGAGGCAATAAGGACAAAATTTACGGATCTGCAGGCTGTAGAAATGGAGGCAGCAGCAATCGCACAGGTTTCATACCAATTTGGAACTCCATTTGTGGTCATCCGGTCTTTATCAGATATAGCGGGGAAAGAATCTGATGTTTCATTCGATCAGTTCCTGGAGAAAGCGGCCCTGCATTCAGCAAATCTCGTTATGAAAATCGTTTCTTCGCTTAAAGAGAAAGCATAAGGAAGGCGAAAAAAGGGAGAGAGCCTCTTTGAAAGTTTTTAAAAGTGTCCATGAGCTTATTGGAAATACACCGATCATAGAGCTTCAGCATTTCGAAGTGCCTGAAGGAGTCAGGCTGTTTGCCAAGCTGGAGTTCATGAATCCCGGAGGCAGTGTGAAGGACCGTCTCGGGATGGAGCTTCTGAATGAAGCGTTTGAAAGCGGCAAGCTGAAAAAAGGCGGTACGGTAGTTGAGCCTACAGCAGGAAATACCGGGATTGGCCTTGCTCTGGCAGCCCTGAATAAAGGCATTAGCGTGAAAGTAATCGTACCTGAGAAATTCAGCCTGGAAAAGCAGGACTTGATGCGGGCTTTGGGAGCGGAGGTTATCAATACTCCGACTGAGCTTGGAATGAAAGGCGCAATCGCAAAGGCTGATGAACTATTGAAGGAAATTCCGGGCTCCTACTGTCCAAGGCAGTTCGGCAATCCGGCCAACCCTGAAACCTACTATAAGACGCTTGGCCCCGAAATTTGGGAGCAGATGGCCGGAAACGTTGATGTGTTTGTGGCAGGAGCAGGCACTGGCGGAACTTTCATGGGAACGGCAAGATACTTAAGGGAACAAAATCCTGATATCAAAACCGTCATTGTGGAGCCCGAGGGATCTATTTTGAATGGCGGAGAATCAGGGCCGCATAAAACGGAGGGCATCGGCATGGAATTTTTGCCGGATTATATGGATGAAGCCTATTTCAGCAGCATCCATACTGTCCTTGATGCAGATGCGTTCAGGCTTGTGAAGGAGGCTGCAGAAAAAGAAGGTCTCCTGGTCGGGAGCTCTTCAGGCGCCGCCCTCCATGCAGCGCTGGCTGAAGCGAAGGAAGCAGCACCGGGGACGAATATCATCATGATATTCCCTGACAGCAGTGAACGCTATTTGAGCAAGAAGATTTACGAAGGAGGCATTTAATATGAAAAGAAAAACAAAACTCATACACGGCGGGATTGCAGGAGACCCGCATACTGGGGCCGTCAATATCCCAATATATCAGGTCAGCACATATAAGCAGGAAGGTGTCGGGGGACATAAGGGCTTTGAATATTCCAGGACAGGAAACCCGACAAGGCATGCGCTTGAAGAGCTGATCAAGGACCTTGAAGGAGGCGAGGCAGGATTTGCCTTCGGTTCCGGCATGGCAGCCATTACAGCCGTTATGATGCTGTTCGACAGCGGTGACCATGTCATCATGACAGATGACGTATACGGAGGCACCTACCGCGTTATGTCCAAAGTACTTAACCGTTTTGGGATAGAGTCATCATTTGTAGATACAAGCAATCTTGACAACATTGAAGCTGAAATTAAGCCCAATACAAAGGCTGTCTATCTTGAGACGCCGACAAACCCTCTTCTTAAAATCACAGACATTGAAGGGGCTGCAGCAGCTGCAAAGAAGCATGGCCTGCTGACTATCGTCGATAATACATTCTCAACTCCATACTGGCAGACACCGATCAGTCTTGGGGCGGATATTGTCCTTCACAGCGCCACCAAATATATCGGAGGCCACAGTGACGTAGTAGCCGGCCTCGTAGTCGTGAACAGCAGCAAGCTGGCAGAGGATCTTCATTTTGTCCAGAACTCCACAGGAGGGGTGCTTGGCCCGCAGGACAGCTGGCTGCTGATGCGCGGAATCAAGACACTTGGGGTGCGCATGGAAGAAACAGAAGAAAACACAAAAGCAATTGTTGAATTCCTGCAGAACCACCCTGCTGTAAGCAAGGTTTACTATCCTGGCATTGAATCGCATCCAAACCATGAAGTGGCCAAAAAACAGGCACAGGGCTTTGGCGGAATGGTCTCATTTGATGTCGGCAGCGAAGAGAATGCTGACAGGCTCCTCAGCAAGGTAAAGTACTTCACCCTGGCAGAGAGCCTTGGAGCAGTTGAAAGCCTGATCTCAGTGCCGGCCAGGATGACGCATGCATCCATCCCAGCGGAGCGCCGTGCTGAACTCGGCATAACAGACGGGCTTGTACGTATTTCTGTCGGACTTGAAGATAGTGAAGACCTGATTGAAGACTTGAAAAACGCACTGGAAAAGTAAAACAGCGGAGAGCCTGAATAGGGCTCTCCTTTTATATCAGAAAGTAATTTAACAGATATTTACATCGAATAGCTGCCATAATTATGTTAAGGTAGATGCATAGCTTAGAAAAGTAGGTGAACGCATTGAAGACACATGCAAAACAGCTTTATCAGAAAATGGTAGATTATAAGAGGTTTGCAATTGCTTTACTGGCAGTCGGCGCGTTTTTCTATTTGGGTGTGATCATTCCGCAGGAAGCGAAGGAAGCTTCCAGCCTTAATATCATGGCTGCTGCTTCAATGGTGTTTCTGCTTGGTTCTATATATTTCTTCTCAGTTTCCAGAAAGCTGCGGAGCAAGCTCAGCGAGATGGATGAAGGCGAAGAATTTCTGATGAAAAAATAAAGATTTATAGATAGCAGGGTTCGGGGTGATATACTCCGAGCCCTTTTACTTTTTATAAAGCTTATCCTGATACTTCCCAATGCTATTCCGCTTTTTTACAGCTGCCTGATAAGAAAAAAATAAAAATTAAAAAAAAGGCAGATTTTAGGTTTACAAAAGGATTAAAAGTGGATATACTTACCAATGTAAGCGAATATTTCTGGAAAAAGGAGGCTGAACGAAATGATCAATGTAATTGTAATGAAGTCAAAAACAACTAAATTTAACACGTATTCAGCCTTAAAGGAATGGAACGCTTAATTTCAATGCATAGCATAAATTAGCATATCCGTGCCGCATGGTGAATCGTGCCCTGCGGCTTTTTATGTCTATTTGAAGGCCGCAGGGGATAATCCTCTGCGGCCTTTTTGCGTGCCCGCAGGATATGACAAGGGAGGTGAGACATTATGACACTTAATATTCTATTTTTATCCATTACGATCAGAAAGCGAACGATGACTGCAGAAGAAATTATGATGCAGGAGCAAGCCAAAAAGATCCATGACCAAAACAAAGATCGCCAATATTCAATCTACCGTCCATTTTAATCTTTAATGAAAAAATACTTCGCGAAAGGTGGAATTTTAGATGATTTATTTAATGCAGGGCCGTCAAGCAATCTTTTGGGTGGAGAAGGACTCCACCTAACTGTTCGGTTGGGAGGAATGAATGATGCTATTGAACGTATTGCTGCTGACATTGCATTTTCGGAAAAAGGCCGCTAAAAAACAAGGTTAACAAAACTTTCACAACAAGGGCGCTGTCATGATGCTTCCATATGGTAAATTCAAGTCAGGAAATAACAAACCAAGGGAGTGCTGACCATGTTCATGATTGTAATGGGATTGGTAGTCTGCTGTGCAGCCGGCCTGATCATCTCAGCCGAGGTAGGGGCGGAGTGACAGAAAAGAAGCACAAGCGGGACTGGGGGGATAACCCAGGGACCTGCTTGTGCTTTTTTTTGAGCAGCGAATTGGGAATTGTGAGCCGGGATCACAATTTTGCTTTATTCCGGAAATAGCGGTTCCAGCGGAGTGAGGTAGGACCACTATTCTGCTTCATCCGGGAAAAATCCCCGCTTAAGCTTATTTCTCACTCTCCGGACGCTTCCACAGATAAAACGTCAAGCCGGCAGTCGCTGCCAGCAGGAAGAGCCCCCTTGCCGAAATCCCTTCAAAGATAAACTCCGCTGCGGTTGATAATAAGACTATAATAAGAACCAATAAAATGATTAATTTTTGCGGTGACATAACTTAACCTCTTTCATATCATGTCCTTATATTTTATAGAGAATAAGCTGTTTTGTCTAATGCTGTACAGCTGGCCGGGCAGCACTGCCCGGCATGATTGTTTGGAAAAATATATGTGGGACAGACAAAACATGGCTTACGCTTTCATAGGAATTAGTTATAGGCAATAGTCCTAGAAAGCGGGGGTGCATTTATGTCAGGAATTGCAACAGCACTTGGCTATTTGGTAAAGGAGATTGTTTTCCTTGTCTCTTATGTAAAAAACAATGCTTTTCCCCAGCCGCTCTCAGCTGCCGACGAGAGGAAGTATCTGCGGCTCATGGCGGAAGGCGATGCCCATGCACGCAATATGCTGATTGAACATAATCTGCGGCTTGTGGCGCATATTGTGAAAAAATTTGAAAACACGGGAGAGGATTCAGAAGATCTCATTTCTATAGGCACCATCGGTCTGATCAAGGCGATCGAAAGCTATTCGGAAGGGAAAGGCACAAAGCTTGCAACCTATGCCGCACGCTGTATCGAAAATGAAATCCTCATGCATCTCAGGGCCCTTAAGAAAACAAAGAAGGATGTTTCTCTCCATGATCCGATCGGCCAGGATAAAGAAGGAAATGAAATCTCCCTGATTGATGTGCTGAAGTCTGAGTCGGAGGATGTTATTAACACGATTCAGCTGAATATGGAACTGGAGAAGGTTAAGGAGTATATTGATGTGCTGGATGACCGGGAGAAAGAAGTCATCATCGGCAGATTCGGGCTTGATTTAAAGAAAGAAAAGACCCAGAGGGAAATTGCCAAGGAGCTCGGGATATCGAGGAGCTATGTATCCAGGATTGAGAAGCGGGCGCTCATGAAAATGTTCCACGAATTTTACCGGGCAGAAAAAGAGAAAAGAAAAAGCGGGGATAAATAATCCCTGCTTAACAGGAAGGGCACTGGAGATAGTGCTCTTCTTTATTTAATTCTTCCGTTCTTCAGCAGCTGGTTCCAATGTTCTCCGGAATCCGCAGATTCGTATATATCATATAAATAGGTGGAAAACGAGATGGTGCCGGCTTTCTTATAATTGGCAGCAATATAAGTAATCGGGTTGTCATAACTCAGAAAAGGGATATCAAGCCCCTCAGTTTCCAAACTGGCAAGGTCAAGGCTTTTTAAAAGGATTTTTTCATTTTCTACTGAAGAATAGATCAGACGGTCCTCCGTAAATGCCAGTGCAGTTGTCATGACAGGATCTGAGACTCTTTGGACCGTCTTTCCGAAATCATTGGACAGGAAGATTCCTGAGCGGGTAGACATGGCCATCATGCCTTCCTTTGAAGGGTGGACAGCTATCATTCCTAGAGTATCAGACTCCATTCCTTCCAATTCCACCGGCTCCCAGTTCTCTCCTTTATCAGTGGAACGGAAAACACCGGCACCAAGCTCTGATTCAGGCTCCTGGCTTATGATATACAGGGTCTCTCCGCTGAAGCCTGCGGCCACGAAGTAAAACTGGTCTTTGCCGTAAAACTTGATTTGTGACAGGGTAGCTCCTTTATCATCGCTCTTGATAATGCCGAGCGGGCTTCTTAGTCCAGCTCCTTCTGCAGGCTTTCCGCTTGAGATAAATCCGTTTTCGACTGCCTGGAAGCCCGTATACATATGCTTGTTTTTATTTTGCTCAAACCATTGTCCGTCTTTATAGAACTTCAGGCCATCTTCTTCTGCTGTATAAAGCGCGTCATCATTACCAGGATAGCCAAGTCCATAAATATTGCTGATTTGCTGTTTTTCTGCCTTTTTAATGTCATAAGCTTCCTCTGTCACTTCCTGCTCCTGCTCCTTCTCCTGGCTGCTGTTTTGCTCCTCTTTTTCAGGGGTGCATCCAGTCAGCATGATGAGAATGGTGAAGGAAAACAGGAGAATTAATGCTATTCTCAGCTTCATTGTATCCACTCCAGCTATGTATAGTCAGCGCACAGGCTTCCCAATAAGCCTGTGCGCTGACAATATTATATCAGAAAAGACATAAAAGAGCCTAAAGATGCCATATGCTTGTCCATTTGAAAATCTGTACTTCTATAGGAAGGAGAAACTTTATGAGTGCCCAGTGCTTTTTTGCCGATCTGAGATGGTGATTTTTATTTTTCCGCATCCTCCGCAAAGAGAGCAGGTTTTCTTGAACAGCCTGCAAGCTGAAGACCGGCCTGTTCCTTTGCATCTCCGGCAGATGGAAATGATCTTCATGGAATACCCCCCGTTCCAGTGAGCTATAATGCAGGGTATTCACCCGGCCATGAATTGCTACAAATATGTGCTCTTTTTAGCGGAAACCGGCATGTTTGCCCAAACAGGGGCATTTGTACAGCATAAAATACATCAGAAAGTCTGAATATTTTCATCTGGAAGCTTAGTCTGAAGGGAGGTAAGGGAGCAGTGTATTATCCATATCCGTACTATCCGCCGCCTCCGCCAGTGCCTTATTACAGGGCAGGTGGCGCATGGTATGCGCTGATTGTCGTACTCCTGATCCTGCTGATCGTGTTCGGGGGATGGACCTATTATGGCAACTGCTAGCAGCGATGGGGAAGGTGGACCGGCCTTCCCTTATAATCATGCATATTGATAGAAATTTCGGAAAAATAAACCTATAATAGACTAGAATACATAAGGGGGGACTTGCAATGGCAACAGCTTTATATTCAGAAGTTTGGGATTTGGATGTTTTTTTCGAAGGGGGAAGCTCCTCCGGGGATTTTGCCGTACATATAGATCAGACAAAACAGCTGATCGATGAATTTATCGCATTGACAGAAGGCTGGCAGCCATCATCGGCAGAGCAGGATCAGCAGACGCTGCTGAATCTGATCGGGAAATTTGAAGGCACCACCAAGAAACTGCGCCAGGCAGGAGCCTTTGTAAGCTGCCTTGAAGCACAGAATATGGCTGACAGCAAAGCCAATGAGCTCCGTGCTGCAGTCACAGTACTAAGTGCAGGATTTCAAAATGCGCTGACTGATTTTGACGAGAAGCTGGCCGGTTTTTCTGACGAGGGCTGGAAGCAGCTCCTGCAGGCGGATGGATTGTCAGAGCTCGAGTTCGTCCTGACAGAGCGCCGGGAAAGGGCAGCCGAAAAGCTGTCCAAGCAGGAGGAATCCCTCATCAATGCACTCGGTATCGACGGGTATCACAGCTGGGGGCAGATGTATGATGTAATCGTCGGAAAAATCAGGATTCCTTTCAGTGATAAAGGGCAGGAACAGCTTTTGTCTGTCGGCCAGGCAGCCAATAAATTTTCAAGCCCGGAAAGAAGTGTCCGGAAGAATGTATTTAAAGAATGGGAAAATGCCTGGGACAAAGAACAGGATTATCTGGCAAAGACACTAAATCATCTTGCCGGCTTCAGGCTGAATGTTTACAAAATGCGCGGCTGGGACGATGTTCTGAAAGAGCCGCTTGAAATCAACAGGATGAAAAAAGAAACACTGGATGCAATGTGGGGAGTTATCTCCAAAAACAAACAGCCGCTGGTAAAATTCCTGAACCGCAAGGCAAGCCTGCTTGGGCTTGAAAAACTCAGCTGGTATGATCTTGATGCTCCGCTTGGTTCTACAGAGACTAAAGTGCCTTATCAGGAGGGAGCGGAATTCATTCTGGATCATTTCTCTAAATTTGGCGGGGAAATGACCTCATTCTCAAAAATGGCATTCGAAAATAAGTGGATCGAGGCTGAGGACCGTCCCGGCAAGCGTCCAGGAGGTTTCCATACTTACTTCCCTGAAAGCAGCCAGTCCAGAATTTTCATGACCTATTCCGGGACTCCTTCAAACGTGTCCACGCTTGCGCATGAACTGGGCCACGGCTTCCATACTTATGCCATGAAAGATCTGCATCCGCTTAACAGGAATTACAGCATGAATGTCGCGGAGACGGCTTCTACCTTTGCTGAAATGATCGTGGCTGACGCAGCGGTTAAAAATGCGGCAACAGAAGAGGAAAAGCTGGCCCTGCTGGAGGACAAAATCCAGCGTTCTGTGGCACTCCTGATGAATATCCATGCCCGTTTCCTTTTCGAAACAAGCTTTTACAATGAGCGCAAAAATGGCATGGTAAGCGGCAGGCGCCTTAATGAACTGATGCTCAATGCCCAAAAAGAAGCCTACGCCAATGCTCTGGATGAGTATCATCCGTCATTCTGGTCATCTAAGCTTCACTTCTATATTACCGGGGTTCCGTTTTATAATTTCCCTTATACATTCGGATATCTTTTCTCCCTTGGCATTTATGCTAATGCACTGGAGGAAGGCAAAGGGTATGAAGAAAAATATATCAGCCTGCTTAAAGATACAGCTTCCATGACAGTCGAGGATCTGGCGATGAAGCATTTGAATGCAGATTTGACTAAGCCTGATTTCTGGGAAAAAGCTGTAAAGCTGTGTATGGACGATGTAGAAGAATTCCTGAATCTGACTGAAAAGTGATAACAAAGAAAACCGCACATATTCTGTGCGGTTTTTTAAATACAATTTAGCTTTTACATTTTCCTCAGCCTGAATGGGCTGATCATCAGAAGGGAAAGGAGCATCATGAGGTATAAATAAAAATGCTGCGGAAAGTACGGGACAGCAAGAAAACTGAGTGTGGCCAGGCAGCCTGCCGCGGTAATTGGCAGCCCGGTAAAATAGCCGGTATTCTCTGAAATATTGAAGCGGGCCAGCCTGAAAGCACCGCATGCTATATAAAAGACGGTGAAAAAGGAGCCGGGAGCCCCGAAATCAAACAGAACAGATTGATAAATGAGTAACGCCGGTGCCACGCCAAATGATATAATATCACTCATGGAATCCAGCTGTTTGCCAAGCTCTGATTCAATATTCAGCTTTCTGGCCACCATGCCGTCAAAGCGGTCGGCAAGCGCAGCGATAAAAATGAGCAAAAGGCTGAGATTCAGGCTGCCCTTAAGGCTGTAAATGATGGCAAAACCGCCGAGCGAAAGATTGAGAAGTGTTAAAGAATTCGCTGTCTGGGTCTTTAATTTTTTGACCGTGCTGTCAAAAACCTCCAATAAGAACAATCTCTTCACTCCTTATAAGCCGGAAAGGATACAACTTATTTTCGATTTGTTATATAATAATATTTTATTTTAAGTCTTTTATGCATGTACGTAAAGAGCATTCTCAAACACTGGAGGCTGAAACCTTGATTCGTCCAATATATCGAATGTTCATTGAACTTACTAACGGCAAAGGAACCTCTGCACTTCTGCGCAGGTTTGCACGCTCGAAAAAGAGCCGCATCATGATTCGGCCATTTTCAAATGCCTATAATATTAATATGGAAGAAATGGACAGGTCCATCGACGAATATCCTACACTTCACGACTTCTTCATCCGGCAGCTGAAGGGAGGGCTGCGCCCGGCGGACGCAAGTCCGGCTGCTGCAAGCAGCCCGGTTGATGCAGTGATCGAAGATATTGGGATCATTCAGGATGACCACATGATCACCGTAAAAGGAAAGGTCTATTCCATTGAAGAAATGCTTGGCAATCAGGATGCCCTGGGGAAATACAGGAATGGTCATTATATGATTTTTTACTTAAGTCCGAGCCATTATCACCGCATTCACAGCCCGGTGACAGGGACTGTAGAAGGGCAATGGACCCTGGGCGGCAAATCCTATCCAGTCAATAAGCATGGACTGAAATATGGTAAAGCCCCCCTATCCAAAAATTATCGTACTGTTACCGAGGTAGCACACGCTTTTGGCCATCTGGCCATTGTTAAGGTTGGCGCGATGTTTGTCAATACTATTGAAGCGACACATAGAGGAGAACAGCTTGAAAAAGGAAAAGAAATGGCTTATTTCTCCTTTGGGTCGACCGTGGTCCTTCTATTTGAAGCAGGCACCTTCAAGCCTGCGGACAATCTTCAGCTTCCAGCGCATATCAAGGTCGGGGAAGCAATAGGGGAATTTGTGCAGCAGTGATTCCTGATATATAGAGCAAAGCAAAAGGGTGAGCCCTGGGCTCACCCTCTGTTCTTTCATGCTGTCTGAAATGTGTATGTATCATTGTTGTTTAAGAGGAAACCCTTATCTTATGTGTCAATGAACGCCTGTGGATTTCTGTTTCAATCAGGCGGATGAAGTCCGGGCTGAGGTTCAGCTCCCTGGCTTTAAAATAAGATTCAATCAGCAGTTCGTCCGACAGCTTGCGCATTTAAATCCGTACCTCCTGTCCGGTAAAATAACGGTTCTAAAAAGCATATTTATATACATATAATGTAAGATGTTTTGTTGTACCCTTACTCTATCAGAAATAAACGGCAGGAACAACCGTTCTGATTATCCACATAGACCGGTGGATAACCTGTGATTATTTTGTTTATAAAGGGGAAAATATTATATAAAACATAGTGGGTTTTGTGAATAAAGTTATCCACATGCTGGAAGCGCTTTGAATTTTGTCGAAAAATATTTAGTTGTTTTTTGGAATGGCCTTGTCATTGCTTCATGCTGATTTTGGCCTCATTCCTGTGAAACTCTGTTTCACACGCATTTCAGCACAGTTGAATATCCGGCTCAAATGAGCCCAAAATCAACAACAATGTTTAAGATAACCTTTGGAATAAAGACGAGCATCTATTTGCAGCCTGTTAGGCATCTTTTTAGAAATGGATCACTCTTTGCAAGATTTATTTTGAACTGGCGGTTAAAATTGGGTATGATGGATACATTGCAAAAATGGATGAAAATAATGAGGTGTTTTCAATGTTAAAGCATTTTTTGCCTGATCAGCATGTTAAGAATATATTTGAAATAACACCCGAAAACCTTAAGGCAAAGGGAGTAAAGGGGATCATCACTGACCTGGACAATACGCTTGTTGAGTGGGACAGGCCTCTTGCTACCCCGAAGCTAATCAAATGGTTTGAGGAAATGAAGCATCAGAATATTAAGGTGACAATTGTTTCGAATAATAAAGAAAACCGTGTAAAGGCCTTTTCTGAGCCCCTGGGCATTCCGTTCATCTTCCAGGCGCGCAAGCCGATGACAAGGGCATTTAACAGGGCCTTGGGTGAAATGGGCCTGAAAAAAGAAGAAACTGTTGTCATAGGTGACCAGCTGCTGACTGATGTTCTAGGCGGCAACAGGAGCGGGTTCCATACGATCCTTGTCGTCCCGGTTGCCCAGACGGACGGATTTGTAACAAGATTTAACCGCAAAGTCGAAAGGCGGATTCTAAATTGGTTCAGAAAAAAAGGCAAGATTCAATGGGAGGATTAATGCGTGAGTGAACAATATGTATGTATAGGCTGCGGAGTGAAGGTCCAGACAGAAAATCCCGAGGAGCTCGGCTACGCGCCAAAATCAGCTTTAGAGAAAGAGGCGATTGTCTGCCAGCGCTGTTTCCGCCTCAAGCATTATAATGAGGTCCAGGATGTCAGCTTAACTGATGATGATTTTCTTAAAATACTGAATGAAATCGGAAGAAGCGATGCTCTGATCGTCAAGATTGTCGATATCTTTGATTTCAATGGAAGCTGGCTTCCGGGGCTGCATCGTTTTACAGGGAACAACAAGGTTCTTTTGGTCGGCAATAAAGCAGATCTGCTTCCAAAATCAGTGAAGCGGAATAAACTGATCAACTGGATGAAGCAGGAGTCGAAAAATCTGGGGCTCCGGCCGGAAGATGTGTTCCTTGTCAGTGCTGCGAAAGGGCAGTCGATCCAGGAGGTGGCTTCTGCGATAGATGAGTACAGGGAAGGCAAGGACGTGTATGTAGTCGGCTGTACAAATGTCGGCAAATCAACCTTCATCAACCGGATCCTTAAGGAGGTAACAGGAGAAGGGGATATCATCACCACTTCTCATTTTCCAGGGACAACTTTGGATATTATCGAGATACCTTTAGAGGACGGCAAAGCTCTTGTTGATACACCGGGCATCATCAACCATCATCAGATGGCCCACTTTGTCGATAAGCGTGACTTTAAGGTGATTATGCCTAAGAAGGAAATCAAGCCAAAGGTATATCAGCTTAATGAAGGGCAGACCTTATTTTTTGGCGGCCTGGCGCGCTTTGATTTTATCAGCGGAAGCAGACAGGCATTCATTTGCCACGTATCCAACGAAATCAATATCCATCGCACAAAGCTTGAGAATGCAGATGAACTGTATGAGAAGCACGCAGGGGAAATGCTGACGCCGCCCCGCCCTGAACAGATGGATGAATTTCCTGAGCTTGTCAGGCATGAATTCACTGTCAAGGAAGGGAAAACCGATATTGTGATTTCTGGTCTGGGCTGGGTTACAGTGAGTGAGCCGGGAACGAAGGTTGCCGCTTATGTACCAAAAGGAGTGCAGGCGATGGTAAGGAAATCCCTGATTTAACAGAAAGGGGAGAGGGACTTGAAAAAGCTCTTTGCTGTAATCGGCGATCCGATTGGCCACTCAATGTCGCCGGCGATGCATAATGATCTGTTTGCTATATATGGACTGGATGCCTGCTATGTTCCGCTAAAAGTCAGACGGGAAGATTTAGGGGACGCAGTGAAGGGGCTCCGGGCAATCGGGGTTGCAGGGTTTAATGTCACTGTACCCCATAAAACAGAAATCATGCCATTCCTGGATGAAATCGATCAGCTGGCAGAGGCAATCGGGGCGGTGAATACTGTCCTTAATAAAGATGGGAAATTGATTGGGTACAACACGGATGGGGAGGGCTATGTAAGAGGCCTCGCTTCTGAGGTGCCTGATTTCAGCCGGAAAAAAATCCTGATTGCCGGAGCAGGCGGAGCGGCAAAGGCAATCTATTATACGCTCGCACAAAAAGGCGTTCAGGCAATAGATATCTGCAATCGGACAGCGGCAAAGGCGGAGGCTCTTGCGGATAAATGCCCCTTTCCTGTCAGAACGGATGCTTTAGGCTTTCAGCAGGCAGAAGAAAAACTGGCTGAGTATGATATCATCATCCAGACAACACCGATCGGCATGCTGCCCGACGTAAATGCATTGCCCTTTGGACTTTATAATCTGAAGGCCGGTGCTTTTGTCAGCGATATAATATATAACCCGCTTGAAACCAAATTTTTGCGGGAAGCTAAAAACAAAGGTGCATCCATCCAGAATGGCCTGAAAATGTTTGTCTGCCAGGGGGCATTGGCCTTTGAAAGGTGGACTGGAACCTTTCCGGATACAGACAGGATGGAAGCAGGCGTTATTACACAACTGGGAGGACAAACATGTTAACAGGAAAACAAAAAAGATTATTGCGCTCAAAAGCACATCACTTGAACCCGATTTTTCAGGTTGGAAAAGGCGGGGTGAACGAAAATATGATATCACAGATCGGGGAAGCGCTCGAGGCAAGGGAATTGCTGAAGGTAAGCATCCTGCAGAACTGTGATGAAGATAGAGACGAAGTGGCTGAGAAGCTCGTTAAAGGGACTAAAGCAGAGCTGGTGCAGATCATCGGCAATATGATCGTCCTTTATAAAGAATCAAAAGAAAACAAACAAATCCAGCTGCCATAATGAAGGCATGTTTGCAGCCAAGAGGCGGCAAAAGGAGGACTGCAGGTGAAGAGGATCGGCATTCTTGGAGGTACATTCAATCCTCCCCATCATGGCCATCTGCTGATTGCAAATGAGGTGCTCCATTCCCTTTCATTGGACAAGGTCTGGTTTATGCCAAACCAGGATCCCCCGCATAAAAAGAAGTCTTCAGCTGCATCTGATCAAGCAAGGGTAGAAATGCTGGAGCTTGCAATTGAGGGGCACCCGCGCTTTGAAATCCAGACGATTGAAATGGAACGCGGGGGGCCATCCTACACTTATGATACAATGAAGCTGCTTAAAGAGCAGAATAAGGATACCGAATTCTATTTTATCATCGGGGCTGATATGATTGAGTATCTGCCGAAATGGTATAAAATAAATGACCTCCTTGAGCTTGCCGTCTTTGCCGGCGTCGGCAGGCCTTCCTATAGCAGCCGTACTGACTATCCGGTTGTCCCGGTTGATGTGCCGCAGATGGATGTTTCATCGAGCATGATCAGGGAAAGGCTCAGCCAGGGAGATACCGTGCGCTATCTAATTCCGGAAAGCGTCAGGAAGTATATTGAGGAGAATCGTTTGTATGGATCGTGAATTTTATCTAAAAATAGTAAAGAAACAGTTAACAGAACACCGCTACCAGCATACAATCGGTGTGATGGAAACGGCAATCGGCCTTGCCCGCACCTTTGGGGCTGATATCCAGAAGGCTGAAACGGCCGCTATTCTCCATGATTATGCCAAGTTCCGCCCGAAGGATGAAATGAAGAGGATTATCATAGAGCAAAAAATGCCTGAGGAGCTCCTTATGTACAACAGCGAGCTTTGGCATGCCCCTGCTGGTGCCTACCTTGCTGAAACAGAGGCAGGGGTTACCGATCCTGAAATCCTGGATGCAATCCGGTATCATACGTCAGGAAGGCCGCGAATGCCCTTACTTGATAAAATCATTTATCTCGCCGACTATATTGAACCCGGCCGGCATTTTCCGGGTGTGGATGAAGTCCGGAAACTGGCTGAAACAGATCTTGATTCAGCCTTAATAAAAGCAATGCAGAATACTATCACGTTTTTAATGAAGAAGAATCAGCCGGTGTTTCCGCTGACTTTTCTGTCGTATAATGATCTTGTAATGAAAAAGGAGACTGATTAAATGAGTGAACGCGCCTTATTAGATATGGCTGTAAAAGCAGCCGATGATAAACGAGCAGAAGATATTGTGGTATTGAATATGAAAGGGATTTCCCTCATCTCAGATTATTTTCTGATTTGCCACGGTAATTCTGATAAGCAAGTCCAGGCAATCGCCCGTGAAATGAAAGAAAAGAGCGAAGAGCTTGGCTATACAGTCAACCGGATGGAAGGATTTGACGAGGCGAGATGGATACTCGTTGACCTCGGGGATGTTGTAGCCCATGTTTTCCATAAGGATGAGAGAAGCTATTATAACTTAGAACGCCTGTGGGGCGATGCACCTTCAGTGGATGTCCAGAGCGTGCTTGGACAATGACCTATGGGAAGTTCGCCTACCTTTATGATGCACTGATGAAGGATGTGCCTTATGAAGGCTGGGTGGAAACAGTAAAAAGCAGTACGGAGAAGTACAGGATTGAAGGGAAGCGCCTTCTTGATCTTGCCTGCGGCACCGGGGAGCTTTCTGTCCGTCTCGCACAAGCCGGATACGATGTAACCGGAGTTGATTTATCGGAGGATATGCTCGCTGTCGCCCAGGCAAAAGCAATGGAGCAGGGGGCAGATATCTCTTTCTATCAGCAGGACATGTCAGAACTCGAGGGGCTTGGCGAGTATGATATTGCAGGGATCTTCTGTGACTCCCTGAACTATCTTCAGAGCGAAAAAGAGGTTGAGCAGACATTCGAAAGTGTGGGAAGGCACCTGAAGGAAGGCGGTTTGTTCATCTTTGATGTGCATTCAGTCTATAAGATGGAGCATATCTTCAGGGATCAGACCTTTGCCTTGAATGAAGATGAAATCTCTTATATATGGGAATGCTTCCCTGGGGAGCATCCTTTCAGTGTTGAACATGAATTGACTTTCTTTCAGCTGGACCCTTCGCTCATGAAATATGACAGATATGATGAGCTCCATCTGCAGCGCACTTATCCTATAGATATCTATAAAGACTGGCTTTTAAAAGCAGGGTTTACCCTGCTGGAAATAACAGCGGATTTTGAGACCGAGCTCCCGGCGCAAGAGTCGGAAAGGATCTTTTTCATTTGCCGCAAAAACTAGCAAAAGCCGCTCCCGATGGGGGCGGCTATTGCTTTTTTTCGTATTCCTGTAAGGCTGTTCAAAAAAAGTCAGCGGCAGCAGAAGGAATTTTGAAAGGAAGCAGAGAATGTTAATGGACAGTGAACTGTTTTTTGACCTGTGTAAGATCTTCCTCGAATTTAGAATGTGTTGCCTGGAACACATGCCGAAAAACATCACCTAATTCCTTCTCCAGCACCTTTATTCCTTCACCGGTTATTCCTCCTTTAACACAGACCTTCCGCTGAAGGGCAGGAAGGGTATAATGCCCCTTTTTCAGCAGCTCTCCCATCCCGATCAGCATTTCGCTGGCAAGAACAGTGGCAGTCTCCCGATTTATTTTTGTTTCCGCAACGGCCGCATTAATGAATTGCTGTGTCAGATAACTGAAAAATGCAGGTCCGCAGCTTACGATGTCAGATGATACCCTTGTTATTTCTTCTTCTATTTCCACAGGCTTGGCAATGGCCTCGATAAGCGGCATGAGCTTCTGCTTCCATTCATCCCTGAAATGCTCCCCGTAAGTAACAAGAGCCACACCGGCGTGTGCCCTGTTGGTGATGCTTGGAATCACCCGTGCTGCTGAACAGGGGACAAAAGATTCGAGCTGTTCGGCGCTGATAGGGCTTGTTATTGAAATCACGCAATCCTCATCACTTAAATATGGCCGGATTTCCTGGATCACATCCGCAAAATCATGAGGCTTCACACAAATGAAAATCAAATCCGAATTGGCAGCCGTTTCGGCTGCTCCCTCCGCAAGTTTCAGGCCGCTGTACTCTTTCTGTATCTCTGCCGCTTTCTCCAAAGTTCTGTTTGTAATCGTCACAGAGGAGGGAGGAACGGCTTTGGCATCAAGCAAGGCCTGGATAAGAATTTTCCCCATATTCCCTGTACCGATAAATCCGACATTCATAAATAACCCTCCTTTGACAGCAAGATATCTCATATAACGATATGAAATTGAAAACTCAAATATACCTTGAAAGGGGATGCGATCATGCTGGATTGGATCAAGCGCCGCCCGCTGGCTGGGATTGGTGCGGCTTTCTTATTAATTTTGCTGTTTTATTTTTTTCTTCAGGGAAACAAAGGGGATGGTGACCCGCTTGAAAGTCTGCAGATGGAGGAGGAGCTGGAGTCATTGCCTGGCCTGGGGGAGGAAGAGGAAAAAGAAAAAGAAAAAGAAGCTGCTCCGCCTGTCATTAAGGTTGATGTGAAGGGGAGTGTGAGGAACCCGGGTTTATATGAAGCAGCTGACGGAGAGCGTGTGGCTGATCTTATTCAGAAGGCAGGGGGGCTGACAGAAAACGCAGATGAGGCCCGGATAAACTTTGCCCAGAGAGTGGGCGATGAAATGGTTATTTACGTACCGGAGGAAGGGGAGGAATTGTCAGGTGGAACTGAACCAGCCCAGGCTATCAGTGCAGCCTCGGGAGAAGATGGAATGGTAAATATCAACAGTGCGGGGAGTGAGGAGCTTCAGGATATTCCGGGGATTGGCCCATCAAAAGCAGCTGCCATCATTGAGTACAGGGAAACGGAAGGTCCGTTCCAGTCGCTTGAGGACTTGATGCAGATTAGCGGTATAGGTGAAAAAACCTTTGAAAAGCTTAAATCTTATATAAAATTGAAATGAGCCTCATTGACGTGCTTTTGAAAAAGAGATTAAACTTGTACCAGGAGATTATTCTATAACAAAGAGATTTTAGGAGGAGAAAAATGGAACAGCGTTTATCATGGGACCAATATTTTATGGCTCAAAGCCATTTGCTGGCTTTAAGGAGCACATGTACAAGGCTGGCAGTCGGGGCTACAATTGTCCGCGACAAACGCATCATTGCAGGCGGATACAACGGTTCGATAGCAGGAGGAGACCATTGCATCGACCACGGCTGCTATGTCATCGATAATCATTGCGTCAGGACTATACATGCTGAGATGAACAGCATCCTGCAATGCGCCAAATTCGGTGTGCCCACTGCAGGAGCGGATATTTATGTCACGCATTTCCCATGCCTTCAATGCTGCAAGGCTATCATACAGGCTGGCATTGCAACAGTGTATTACGCTGAAGCCTACAAAAACCATCCGTATGCGATTGAGCTGTTTGAACAGGCAGGCGTCAGGGTGGAGCAGGTAATGCACAAAGAAATTTCTCTCGAATTTAACCGCGCGGAAAAGGCTGAATATATTAAAAACCTGTTGGAAGAGATGAAGCAAAACGGGACAGACCATGAGCGGATTGATAAACTTCAGGCAGAAGCCGGGGAGCTTTTTGGAACCGGGGCTGGCATTACAGCTAAGTAACTGGGCAGGAGGTATCAGTGAAGGGGAATTCTTTTTATTTTGCTGCTGCTGCCCTGGCTGGACTGGTGATCGTGCTGGAAGGGAACATAGCATTATCGCTATTTGCCGTATTCCTTATGTGCCTATTTGCACTAATAAAACGATTCTCAAAAATGTTGATTCTTCTTTTATTTATTACGCTGCTGATATTTGCCTGCAGAGGTTATTTTGCAGAAAAGGGAAATCACAGTGTATTAAGCGGAGCCGAGAAAACGTTTCAGCTGGAGCTGTCAGAAATGAAGATTGATGGAAACAGCCTTTCTGTAAACTCACGCGACAGAAAGACAGGGGAAAAACTGCTTCTTGCCTATAAGCTGGATTCACAGAAAGAAAAGCAGCTGCTGCGGAACAATCTGGTTCCAGGGCTGGTATGCCGCGTGGATGGCATTCTCGAAAAGCCCATGCAGGCAGCTAATCCGAATGGATTTGACTACAGGCTTTATCTGGAAAGAAAGCAGACGTTCTGGATTCTTGAAGCTGATTCGCTGATGCTCAGCCGGTGTTCCGGCACGGCAAGCCATCCTGTTGCAAAAATAAAGAGGCTGAGGCAGTCAGGGATCGCTTATATTGAAACGGAATTCCCCGGGAGCCTTGCACCGCTGGCAGCCGCCCTTGTTTTTGGAGAAAGGGGCCTGATGGACACCAGTCTGCTGGAGGACTATCAGAAGCTCGGCATTGTGCATCTTCTGGCGATATCCGGCCTTCATGTCGGCCTCCTGGCAGCCATGATCCTTTATATAGGGAAAAGAGCAGGCGTCCCCAGTAAGAGGATGAAATTCCTGCTGCTGCTGTTCTTGCCGGTTTACGCCGTCCTGACCGGCGGGGCTCCTTCTGTCACCAGGGCTGTACTGATGTTGATGTGTATGCTGATCTATTCGCTGGCTGCAAGAGGAAAGAAGAAGCTTCAGCCGATTGATGCCGTAAGCTCTGTTTTTGCCGTTTGCCTTTTCTTCTCCCCTCATATAGTCTACGAACCCGGATTTCAGCTGTCTTTTTGTGTCAGCTTTGCCCTTATTATCTCAGCTCCCTCAATCTTTAAAAATCTGAACCACTGGATATCCCAAAGCGTGGCTGTTTCATTGGCTGCCCAGCTTGCATCCGCCCCGATCATTCTCTTCTTCTTTTATGAGATATCGCTTTTCGCTCTCTTCGCCAATCTTCTTTACATCCCCTTTTTTTCATTTATCCTCTTGCCTGGCATCCTGCTGGGATTCCTTTTGCATATACTTTCAGGTGGGAATGCCGGCCTGATCCTGCAGGTGCTTGAGTGGAGCGCAGGCATGGCCAATTTGGCCGCCGGAAAGCTCGGATCATTGCCTGGTGCTGTGTTGGTGCTGGGGAAGCCATCCGGGCCTGCTTTGGCCATGTATATAACAGGAGTACCAGCATTATTGATCATATGGGAAAGGAAGAAAGAGCACTTTACCCTTAAAATGGCCGCAGGCATGCTGTTGCTTTTCTCCTTTCAGCCATTGGAACAAAAATTCTCTCCAAAAGGGGAAATCACCTTTCTGGATGTAGGGCAGGGTGACAGCATTTTGGTTTCCCTGCCCTATGGCAAGGGAGATTATTTAATCGATACAGGCGGCAGGCTTCAGTTTGAAACCGAAGAATGGGAAAAAAGAAAAGATATATTTGATCCAGGGAAGGATATTGTGGTGCCATTTTTGAAGAGCAGAGGAATTTCCCGGCTGGACAGACTGATCCTGACCCATGGGGATGCTGATCATATAGGGGGAGCAGCTGGTGTGCTGGATGAGATTAAAATCAATGAAATCGTCTTCCCTAGAGGGGGTGAGGGCGGGGAGCTTGAAAATTTGCTGATCCAGCGGGCGGATGAACTGTCCATACCAGTGGTCTATGCTGAATCAGGGAGCGGATGGCAGGCTGGCAGCAGCAGCTTCCAAATCATCTCCCCCATCCAGGGCAGAGAATATGGAAGTAAAAACGACGGTTCTCTTGTCATCCTGGCGAAAGCCGGAGGGTTGCGCTGGCTTTTTACAGGCGACCTTGAGGAGGAGGGAGAAGGCAGGATCATCCAAAAATATCCTCATTTAAAGGCAGATATACTCAAAGCGGGGCACCATGGAAGCAATTCCTCCAGTTCGAGCCAGTTTCTGCGGCAAATTGAGCCTAAAGCGGCCGTCATCTCTGCCGGGAGGAACAATCGGTATGGGCATCCTCACCAAGAAGTACTTTCAAGATTGAGTTCCGAGAAAATAAAAATCTTGAGAACTGATCTTCATGGGGCAATTACCTACACATTTACCGAAAAGGCAGGAACGTTTTCCCTCAAGCTCCCATAATATAAGATTAAGAAAGCCCTTCCCATTCACCGCAGGCTTCATAAGCAGAAATGAAAAGAGACTGCATGTGTATGCAGTCTCCATAAATTTACGCTATGTAGCTGTTTTTACGCTCCAATGAATTTAATGACTGTTGCAATAACAAACAATAATGCGAAAAAGCCGAAAGATACGGCAAACCCTACGCCGGAATCAACAGCATCGTTGCGTTTGCTTTGGACGTTCTTTTCAAATTCGTTCACAGTCTACCCCTCCTATATCATTTTTAGTATAAGCGATATATAAAAAAAAATCCACAATTCCTGTGTGCGTTTTCCTGGACTAGAAGGAGTTGTCACAAATAGTTTGATTTCGCGCAGCAGAAAATAACATCACAATGTTTTCGCACCGCCGCCAATCAAGTATCCTAGGCCTTGGCTGGCGACGTTCAATATAGATGGGGAACTGGGCATCGGCGAGCCCGGTTCCTTTGAATGCTTGTCAAATCGTCCGGTCTTCTTTAGGATAGGAGTAGGAAAAAAAGTATTGAACGGAGCGAGACAATTGGTTTTAGATGTGTGGAAGCAAATAAATAACAAACAATTTACCCCGATATATTTATTATACGGAACAGAAGGCTTTTTGATTAATGAAACAAAACAGCTGCTTATCAACAATGTGCTGGCTGAAGACGAGAGCGATTTTAATCTGTCTACATATGATTTGGAGGAAACACCAATAGAAGCGGCACTTGAGGATGCAGAGACCTTCCCTTTCATGGGGGATAAGAGGCTCATCTTTCTTCACAACCCCTCTTTTCTGACTTCCGAAAAGACAAAGGGGAAGACTGAGCATAATCTGGCCAAGCTGGAATCCTATTTAAAAGAGCCGTCGCCATATTCAATTATTGTGTTTGCGGCACCCTATGAAAAGCTGGATGATAGAAAAAAGATTACGAAGGAACTGAAGAAAAAAGCAAGTGTCCTTGAGGCCAAAAAACTGGGGGAGCAGGAGCTGAAAGTCTGGATCAGGGAAAGGGCAGCCCAGAACGGCGTCCAGATTGAGGAGGATGCCGTGCAGCTTATGCTGACTCTGGCAGGTACCAACCTCTTTATGCTGACAGGTGAAATTGATAAATTGGCCTTATATGCCGACGAGGAAAAGCTGATTGATGCCGAGGCAGTTGACAAGCTGGTTGCCAGGTCGCTTGAGCAGAATATTTTCACCCTTGTCGACAAGGTGGTCCACAGAAAAATAGATGAGGCACTGCGGATTTATTATGATCTTTTAAAGCAAAATGAAGAGCCGATTAAAATTCTTTCCATTCTGACCGGCCAATTCAGGCTGATCTACCAGGTGAAGGAGCTGTCGAGAAGGGGATACGGCCAGCAGCAGACGGCCGGATACTTAAAGGTCCATCCCTTCAGGGTCAAGCTTGCAGCCGGACAGGCCCAGCTTTTCGGAGATGAGGAACTGTCCCGCATCATGAAGCTTCTGGCAGAAGCAGATTATGAGATGAAAACAGGGGGGATGAACAAGGAAATGCTTATTGAGATGTTTTTGTTCAGGCTCCACGACCATGCCCTCCACAAACTGACAAAATAAAAAAATGGCCCAAAAGGCCATTTTTTTCATTTTTACGGCATAAGAAAAGGCTATCTGTGAAGATAGCCGGGAATCTTTAAACGATTACGCGTTCAAAGAGTTTAGTTTTTTAGCAAGACGAGATTGCTTGCGTGCAGCAGCGTTTTTGTGGATAAGGCCTTTTGCAGCAGCTTTGTCAAGCTGGCTGACTGCGTTCGCATATGCAGTCTTAGCAGCAGCTGTATCTTCGTTCACGATTGCAGCTTCAGCTTTCTTGACAGCAGTACGCATTGAAGACTTAACAGTCACGTTTTGAGCATTGCGGGCTTCGCTTGTTTTTACGCGTTTAATAGCAGATTTAATGTTTGGCATTCCATTCACCTCCTAGAAAAAAGCAATCGAGATTATATTAACTCGACTTTCATATCATTCATTAACAATAATTAAGAACAAGTGCTATTTTATCAAAGGCATGCTAATAATGCAATACTGTAGTTTAAAATCAATTCTTTTTGCCGGGAAGGACCCAAAAGCAGTTTGATCATTTTAGGGAAGCAAATGAACATAGGCTCCAGGCGGGACAGCTTCTGAATGAATTGGCGCGGTTCAGGCAAAGCTAGGAAAAAGCACCGGCCCAGGCCGGATTGAAGAAAAGAGGGCAGCAATGTGAAAGAACCATTAGATCTTAGCAGCTATTCAATAAGAACCGACCTTGCCATTGAAGCCAGGGAGATAGTAATGGATGAACGCTCAAAAAACCTTGGGAAAGAAGAGAATCTCTCTCAGCTTGAAGGGGTCATAATTAAAGAAAAAGAAGAAGATGATCTCAAGATATCTTATGTTGAGGTGACATCAGAAGGCGCCAAATCCCTTGGGAAGAAAGAAGGCAAGTATCTAACCATTGAGGTCCAGGGTATCAGGCAGCAGGACACAGAGCTTCAGCAGAAGGTCGAAAATGTGTTTTCAAGCGAATTGGCCCGTTTCATTGAGGGGATGGGGATCAAGAAAGATGCAAGCTGCCTTGTCGTTGGTCTCGGAAACTGGAATGTCACGCCCGATGCACTGGGACCCCAGGTTTGTGAAAATATTTTGGTCACACGCCACCTTTATCAGCTTCAGCCGGAAAATGTTGAAGAGGGCTACAGGCCAGTAAGTGCCCTTGCCCCTGGCGTTATGGGGCTGACCGGGATCGAGACAAGCGATATCATCTTTGGGGTAGTGGAGAAGACGAAGCCGGACTTTGTGCTTGCAGTTGACGCCCTGGCCGCCCGCTCAATTGAAAGGGTGAACTCTACCATCCAAATTTCTGATACAGGCATCCATCCGGGTTCAGGAGTAGGCAACAAGCGGAAGGAGCTCAGCAGGGAAACTCTCGGGATTCCAGTGATTGCAATTGGGGTGCCGACCGTCGTGGATGCAGTCAGCATCACAAGCGATACAATTGATTTCATTCTTAAGCATTTCGGCAGGGAGCTTAAGGAAGGTGACAGGCCATCCCGGGCGCTGGCCCCTGCAGGCATGAATTTCGGGAAAAGGAAGAAGCTCACAGAGGAAGACCTGCCAGAAGAACAGCAGCGGCAAACTTTCCTTGGCATTGTCGGCACACTTCCAGATGAAGAAAAGAGAAAGCTGATTTATGAGGTGCTTTCTCCAATCGGCCATAATCTGATGGTAACACCGAAAGAGGTGGATGTGTTTATGGAGGATATGTCCAATCTTGTAGCCAATGGGCTGAATGCTGCCCTCCATAGCAGGATCAACCAGGAAAATTCCGGTTTTTATACTAGGTAGCCTTCTTGAGGTTCTATCTACTCTAGCACAGTCATAAGATTTACTAGACTTAAGCTGAAGAGGTGGACCTATGAAAACAGCGAAACCAACTGATAACAGCCCGGGCATGATTGGGTCTGGATTTCTGAAGGCAAGCACAGCCTGTCTGCTGTTTTCCGGCCTGGTATTTGCAGTCAGCGGGGCTGTTGCTTTTCCGGGCAATGAATATAGGGCTGTCCCTGAATCTATCAGGGCTGCGCTGTCCAATATGAAAGCAGAGGGGCTGTACCAGCTGATTGGTTTGGAGAACCACCATTTCCATGCAGCGCTGCCGGATAGACCGGTGCACCCTCCCCTTTCAGGCCTATTATTCGAACTGTCCACGAATGTACGCCTGAATGACCCGGGCAGTCTGCTTGGAAGAGAACTGCCTGCCTTTCGAGGTAATGAAGGCGCACTCCTCACAGCGGGTGAAAAAACGAATAATCCCAATATGCCAATTGAATCCCCGCCTCCGATTGAATCGCTGCGGGCTGAACAGGAAGCTTCCCTGATGAACGGCGGAAAAATGGCGGGTATCGATGAAGAAACAAGGATGACGACCGTAGGCAAAAAGATCGTTTATATTTATTTTTCGCATAATCGTGAATCTTTCCTTCCTTACTTGGATGGAGTGAAGGATATTGATCAGGCATTTCATCCTGAACAGAATATCACCAAAGTGGGAGAACGCCTGAAATCAGCCCTGGAGGCAAAAGGCATTGGCGCAGCGGTGGATAAGACTGACATCCAGGCTGACTTAAGCAGAAAAGGCTGGAGCTATTCACAGTCATATGACCAGTCAAGGGAAGCCGTCGAAACTGCCCTCGCAGCTGATCAACATCTGTCTTATTTAATTGATATCCATCGGGATGCCAAAAGGAAAAGTGATACCACGACGGAAATAGATGATGTCGATTTTGCTAAAGTCGCTTTTATCATTGGTGCAGAGCATAAAGGTTATGAGCAGAATCTTTCATTTGCCAATGAACTTCATAATCTTTTGGAAAAAAAATATAAAGGCTTAAGCAGGGGGGCATTCACAAAGGAAGGAAGCCTGACGAACGGTAAATTCAATCAGGATTTATCCGAGCATGCGATTCTGGTTGAAATCGGAGGGGTGGACAATACCTTCGAGGAGCTGTACAGATCAGCTGAAGCTCTGGCAGAAGTTTTCAGTGAATATTACTGGCAGGCAGAGAAAGTAGATTCTTCCGGAAATATCCCTGCCGGCAAAGAATGAAAAAGGTGATTATGATGAAAATGTTTATGGTAAAAGCTTTCCTTGCTGCAGCATTGATGTTCATTTCCGTCCTTTTTGGCATGCAGCATGCCAATGAGGGGACGAGGGCTATGAGAGGCTATGATGAAAAAGGGCTGAATCCTGCTTTCTCCATTAATGAAAGCAGTACAGGGGAGCTGGAGGCCTCCATACTCGGCCAGGACGTATCTTCACATGACCTGGAAAAGAAAAGAGAAAAGCTGGAAGAGATGAAGGCATATAATTTCTTTTCCTCTGCCGGCAGGGATCTTGCCGAAGGGCTATCAAAGGCCGCAGACACCGCCATACAGAAAGTGGCGGATCTGATAAAATAATAGAGAACAATCGGCCATCCGGGAGATGGCTGTTTTATTTTAGTGGCCTTCTCAGTGCTTCCGCTTTTCCTTGAATGTTCCAACCCCTGCTGATATAATCAAAAATAGTGTATATGCGCGAGTATAGTAGGAGTGAACGCTATGAATAGAGAAGACAGACTGGAAAGACAATCGAAAACCCGGAATTTTTCAATAATTGCCCATATTGACCATGGGAAATCAACGCTGGCTGACAGAATCCTGGAAAGAACAAATGCCTTGACGGCGCGGGAAATGAAGGACCAGCTGCTCGATTCCATGGACCTGGAAAGAGAACGCGGGATTACAATCAAATTGAATTCTGTGCAATTAAAATATAAAGCAAAAGATGGAGAAATTTACACTTTTCATCTGATTGATACCCCAGGGCACGTAGACTTTACTTATGAAGTGTCCCGAAGCCTTGCAGCATGTGAAGGCGCAGTGCTTGTTGTGGATGCTGCACAAGGCATTGAAGCCCAAACTCTGGCAAATGTGTACCTTGCCATTGATAATGACCTTGAAATTGTACCGGTCATCAACAAAATCGACCTTCCAAGTGCAGATCCTGAACGGGTGCGCGGTGAAATCGAGGACGTCATTGGGCTTGATGCCAGTGAGGCTGTATTGGCATCTGCAAAAGCAGGGATCGGAATTGAGGAGATTCTGGAACAGGTCGTTGAAAAGGTTCCAGCTCCACAGGGAGATCCAGATGCCCCGCTGAAGGCGCTGATCTTTGACAGCCTTTATGATGCATACAGAGGCGTTGTTGCCTATATCCGTGTTGTTGAAGGAACAGTGAAGGTCGGTGATAAAGTCAAGATGATGGCGACCGGCAAAGAGTTCGAAGTCACGGAGGTAGGCGTTTTCACACCGAAATCAACTCCGCTGCCTGAGCTTTCTGTAGGTGATGTAGGCTTCCTGACAGCAGCAATTAAGAATGTCGGCGATACACGTGTCGGCGATACGATCACAAGCGCGAAAAATGGAGCTACAGAACCCCTGCCAGGCTACCGGAAGCTGAATCCAATGGTATACTGCGGCCTGTACCCGATTGACAGCGCCAGATTCAATGATTTGCGCGAAGCGCTTGAAAAGCTTGAGCTCAACGATTCTGCGCTTCAGTTTGAGCCGGAGACTTCCCAGGCATTGGGCTTCGGTTTCCGCTGCGGATTCCTTGGACTGCTTCATATGGAAATCATCCAGGAACGCATTGAGCGGGAATTCAAGATAGACCTGATCACAACTGCACCAAGCGTTATCTACGATGTTGTCATGACTGACGGCACTTTGCTGAAAGTGGACAATCCGTCAGATATGCCTGACGCACAGAAAATTGACCGTGTAGAGGAGCCTTATGTAAAGGCGACGATGATGGCGCCAAATGATTATGTCGGTGCAATCATGGAGCTCTGCCAGGAAAAACGCGGTATTTTCATTGATATGCAGTATATGGATGAGACCAGGGTCAGCATTGTGTACGAAATTCCGCTTTCGGAAATTGTGTATGACTTCTTCGATCAGCTTAAATCCAGCACAAAAGGCTATGCCTCATTCGATTATGAGCTGATTGGCTATAAAGAATCCAAGCTTGTCAAAATGGACATTCTGCTTAACGCTGAAAAAGTCGATGCGCTCAGCTTTATCGTCCATAGAGATTTCGCATATGAACGTGGAAAAGTGATTGTAGAGAAACTGAAGGACCTGATTCCCCGCCAGCAGTTTGAGGTGCCGATCCAGGCTGCAATCGGGCAAAAAATCGTTGCGCGTTCAACGATTAAAGCGATGAGGAAGAACGTATTGGCGAAATGTTACGGCGGAGATATTTCCCGGAAAAGAAAGCTGCTTGAAAAGCAGAAGGAAGGGAAAAAGCGCATGAAGCAGGTCGGCTCTGTCGAAGTTCCGCAGGAAGCATTCATGGCAGTCCTGAAAATGGACGATACGACTCCCAAAAAGTAACAGGCTCCAGGTTTGATTTGTTGCCGGAGGTTAGATATGCTTGCATACAAGCAGCTCTAACCTCTTTTTCATTGAAAAAAAGATCTGCCGATGAGCAAATTATTAAAGGTTGTGACGACACGTATGATAAATGCGGCTTATATCCATATACCGTTTTGTGAACATATATGCCATTATTGTGATTTTAATAAAGTGTTTCTTAAAGGCCAGCCGGTCGATGAATATCTGCAGGCCCTTGAAAAAGAAATGGAATTGACCCTTCAGGATCGTCCCTCAAGCCCTTTCCGTTCAATTTTTGTTGGCGGAGGCACCCCGACTGCCTTGGATGCACGCCAGCTCGAGATGCTGTGCGCATCAATCAGAAAGCATATGCCTCTTGAAGAAGGGGCAGAATTCACCTTCGAAGCAAACCCGGGCGATCTTTCTGAAGATAAGCTGAAGGCGCTTTATGATGCCGGGGTAAACAGGCTGAGCTTTGGAGTCCAGACCTTCAATGAAGAATTGCTGAAGAGGATCGGCAGAACACACAGGGCCAAGGATGTATTTGCATCAATTGAACTTGCGAAAAAAACAGGGTTCAGCAGCATCAGTGTAGACCTTATTTACAGCTTGCCGGGCCAGACCATCGCTGACTTCAAGGAAACGCTGGATACTGCCTTTACACTGGATATCCAGCACTATTCCGGATACTCACTGATCATTGAACCGAAGACGGTTTTTTATAATCTTATGCGAAAAGGGAAGCTTCCTTCCCCGGGTGAAGATGCAGAAGCAGCGATGTATGAGCTTCTTATGGAAAGGATGGATCTTGAAGGATTTAAGCAATATGAAATCAGCAATTTTGCGCTTCCCGGTTTTGAAAGCAGGCATAACCTGACATACTGGAATAATGAAGAGTATTATGGATTTGGAGCCGGGGCCCATGGCTATGCAGGCGGGAGCCGGAATGCCAATTACGGGCCGCTGAAGAAATATATGGAGCCCTTGTCGGAAAACAAACTTCCTGTCATGGAATCGCATATTGTGACAAAAGCTGAAAGGATGGAAGAGGAAATGTTCCTGGGGCTTAGAAAGACGGAAGGTGTAGAAGTTTCCCGCTTTATGGAGAAATTTGAAGAAGATCCCCTTCAGCTGTTCAGGAGCGAGCTGGAAAGGCTTCAGACATTAGAGCTGATCGAAGCTGGCGGGAAGTCGATCCGGCTGACGCGAAAAGGGCGCCTTCTTGGGAACGAAGTATTTCAATCCTTCATCGGTGTAATCTAATGATTGACATCGCGCCTATAAATTTGATAATTTATTATTAGATTTAGCACTCACTGTTGAAGAGTGCTAACAGAGGTGATAAACGTGTTAACAGATCGTCAATTATTGATTTTCCAGGTGATTGTTGATGATTTCATTCGGTCTGCCCAGCCAGTCGGTTCAAGGAGCCTGTCGAAAAAAGAAGAAATTTCTTTCAGTTCGGCCACTATACGAAACGAAATGGCTGATTTAGAAGAATTGGGTTTTATCGAGAAAACACACACCTCATCCGGAAGGGTTCCTTCTGAAAAAGGCTATCGCTATTATGTTGACCATCTTTTGTCACCCCAGAAGCTGAACCAGCAGGATATATTCACCATTAAGTCCCTCTTTGCAGAGCGGATTTATGAGCTCGAAAAGATTGTGCAGAAATCTGCCAGAATCATGTCAGAACTGACGAGCTATACTTCAATTGTCCTTGGTCCAGCCGTTAAAGAAAACAAGCTGAGAAAAATTCAGATTGTCCCTCTGAACAAGGATACGGCCATAGCCATCATTGTGACTGATACAGGGCATGTGGAAAACAAAATGTTCAGCATACCTGAGAATATCCACCCTGGGGAAATAGAAAAACTGGTCAATATCCTGAATGAGCGGCTAGCCGGTGTGCCTATAGATAATCTCAACGATAAAATCTATAAAGAAGTGGCTGTACTGCTCAGGCAGCATGTCAATCACTATGATCTCCTGCTCTATTCTTTTGCTGACATATTAAAGCTGTCAGCCAATGAAAAACTCTTTTTCGGCGGCAAGACGAACATGCTCAGCCAGCCGGAATTCCATGATATCAATAAAATCAGGAATCTGATGAATATGATTGAGCAGGAAGAAAGCATCTATGATTTAATACGCAAAGATAAATCAGGAATCAATATTAAAATCGGCAGAGAGAATGAGAACTCGGCCATGGAAAACTGCAGCCTCATTACTGCCACCTATTCAATGGGGGCAGAGCAGCTGGGGACCATCGCGGTCCTTGGGCCGACGAGGATGGAGTATTCCAGGGTGATCAGCCTGCTGCAGATTATCAGCGCAGACCTCACTGACGTCCTGACGAAGCTGTATCAAAAGAGCTGACGCGGGTAATATTGATGATGGGTGGAAGCTGTCTTCCATCCCTTTCATTGCGTGTAAATATTTATATCCAATCAGCGTCCTATGGCATGCAAGTCACGCCAGGCATGCTTAACCTTTAAGGGAGGTGAACTAGTTGGCAGACAATAAGGACTTTTTAAAGGAAGAAGAACAAGAAGCAGCCGCTGCACAAGGCAGCAATGAGCCAATCGAAGCAGTTTTCGGAGAATCAGCTGCACCATCTGAAACTGGTGAAAATGGTGAAGAGCCATCTATGGGCCAGGAAGACTCAGCAGAGCTGAAGGCTGCACACGAAAAAATTGCAGAGCTTGAGGCGAAATTGGGGGAAGCAGAAAACCGCTATCTCCGTCTTCAGGCAGACTTTGATAATTCCAGGCGCCGGGCAAAGCTTGACCAGGAGGCGGCTGAAAAATATAGAGCACAAAAACTGATCACTGAACTGCTTCCAGCCCTTGACAATTTCGAAAGAGCGCTGAAAATGGAAACTGACAATGAGCAGGCCAAAACGCTCCAGCAGGGAATGGAAATGGTTTACCGCAGTCTTGCGGAGGCGATCAAGAAAGAAGGCGCCGAAGCAATCGAGGCTGTCGGAAAAGAGTTTGATCCGCATCTGCACCAGGCTGTCATGCAGGTTGAAGACGAAAACTTTGCATCCAACACAGTTGTGGAAGAATTCCAAAAAGGCTACATGCTAAAGGACAGGGTCATCCGTCCGGCAATGGTAAAAGTAAACCAATAATAAAACTACATATATCGGGAGGTAAGGAACATGAGCAAAATCATTGGCATTGACTTGGGTACTACAAACTCATGTGTATCCGTTTTAGAAGGCGGAGAGCCTAAAGTAATTCCGAATCCGGAAGGAAACCGTACAACTCCATCAGTTGTCGCATTCAAAAACGGCGAACGCCAGGTTGGCGAGGTAGCTAAGCGCCAATCCATTACAAATCCAAACACGATCATTTCTGTTAAACGCCATATGGGTACAGACCATAAAGTGGAAGCAGAAGGCAAGGAATATACGCCGCAGGAAATGTCTGCTATCATCCTTCAGTATCTTAAAGGCTATGCAGAAGATTATCTTGGTGAAAAGGTTGAGAAAGCTGTTATCACAGTTCCAGCATATTTCAATGATGCTGAACGCCAGGCGACAAAAGATGCAGGCAGGATTGCCGGCCTGGAAGTAGAGCGCATCATCAACGAGCCTACAGCAGCGGCTCTTGCATACGGTCTTGACAAAATGGACGAAGACCAGACAATCCTTGTTTATGACCTTGGCGGCGGTACATTTGATGTATCCATCCTCGAGCTTGGCGACGGAGTTTTTGAAGTTAAATCAACTGCCGGCGACAACCGTCTCGGAGGGGATGACTTCGACCAGGTAGTCATTGATTATCTAGTAGAACAGTTCAAAAAAGAAAACGGCATCGACCTTTCAAAAGACAAAATGGCGCTTCAGCGCTTGAAAGATGCAGCTGAAAAAGCGAAGAAAGATTTGTCCGGCGTCACTTCTACACAAATCTCCCTTCCGTTCATCACTGCAGGGGATGCAGGTCCTCTTCACCTGGAGGTTACACTGTCCAGAGCGAAGTTTGATGAACTGTCAGCGGGCCTTGTAGAACGTACAATGGGACCTACGCGCCAGGCGCTCAAAGATGCCGGGCTTTCTCCATCAGAAATCGATAAGGTCATCCTTGTCGGCGGTTCAACCCGTATTCCTGCAGTTCAGGAAGCAATCAAGAAGGAAGTTGGAAAAGACCCTCATAGAGGCGTAAATCCTGATGAAGTTGTTGCTATGGGCGCAGCGATCCAGGGCGGAGTCATTTCCGGAGATGTTAAAGATGTAGTCCTATTGGATGTAACGCCATTATCACTTGGAATCGAAACAATGGGCGGAGTGTTCACAAAGCTGATCGAGCGCAACACAACAATCCCGACTTCCAAGTCCCAGGTATTTTCTACAGCGGCTGACAGCCAGACTGCTGTTGACATTCATGTGCTTCAGGGTGAACGCCCAATGGCAGCTGACAATAAAACTCTTGGCCGCTTCCAATTGACTGATATCCCGCCGGCACCGCGCGGCATACCTCAAATCGAAGTATCCTTCGATATTGACAAAAACGGCATCGTCAATGTACGCGCCAAAGATCTTGGAACAAACAAAGAGCAGACAATTACAATTAAATCTTCCACAGGCCTTTCTGACGATGAAATCCAGCAAATGGTCAGGGCAGCAGAAGAAAATGCAGAAGCAGATAAAAAGCGCAAAGAAGAAGTGGAGCTTCGCAATGAGGCAGACCAGCTAGTCTTCACAACTGAAAAAACTTTAAAGGATCTTGAAGGCAAGGTGGATGAAGCGGAAGTTGCGAAAGCGAACGAAGCTAAGGATGCACTGAAGGCGGCAATCGAAAAGAACGAGCTGGAAGAGATCCGCACTGCAAAGGATGCCCTTCAGGAAATCGTGCAAAATCTTTCTATGAAGCTCTACGAAGAAGCAGCGAAGCAGGCTCAGGCAGCTCAGGGTGCTGAAGGCCAAGGCGGAGATGACAATGTCGTGGACGCAGAATTCGAAGAAGTAAACGACGACGACAAAAAATAATAGCAGGCAGCAGGATATAAAAGTCAAAGTCAGGTTCCACTTGACTTTGGCTTTTTTTCTTAATCTGGAGCAGTGATTAGGCCAGGTGATTAGCCTGCGTTCCTTATTAGGGCAAGCGCCCTCCGCTTTTAGTTTATCCAGCTCCGGCGGCTAGGCCCTCGAGGTCTTAAGCCAAGCAGATCAGAAGGTTAAAGAACAACCTTCCCCTCTGCTTGTCTTAAGCTTGTCGGGCCTGAACAAGCCGCCTCCGCTTTTAGTTTAACTATTGCACTTTTTCTTTATAGAGTGATACAATAATCTTTATGTGAAATGACCGGGGAGTGTGAAATTCATGAGCAAACGGGATTATTATGAGGTCCTGGGGGTCAGCAAAAGTGCCAGCAAGGATGAAATAAAGAAATCCTACCGCAAGCTTTCAAAAAAGTATCATCCTGATATTAATAAAGAAGCGGACGCAGATGAGAAATTCAAGGAAGTAAAAGAAGCATACGAAGTTTTGAGTGATGATCAGAAACGCGCCCACTATGACCAGTTTGGCCATACAGATCCCAACCAGGGCTTTGGAGGAGGAGATTTCGGAGGCGGCTTCGGCGGATTCGAGGATATCTTCAGTACTTTCTTCGGAGGCGGTGGAAGGAGAAGGGATCCGAATGCACCAAGGCAGGGGGCCGATCTTCAATATACAATGTCCCTTTCTTTTGAAGAAGCGGTATTCGGAAAAGAAACTGATATTGAAATACCGAGGGAAGAAACATGCGAGACTTGCGACGGTTCAGGGGCCAAGCCTGGCACTAAGCCTGAAACTTGCCGGCATTGCCATGGCTCCGGCCAGCTGAATGTTGAGCAGAATACGCCGTTCGGCAAGATTGTCAACAGAAGGGTCTGCCAGTACTGCAGCGGCACAGGCAAAGAAATCAAAGAAAAATGCCAAACTTGCGGCGGCACAGGCAAAGTGACCAAGCGGAAGAAGATCCATGTAAAAATTCCGGCCGGCATTGATGACGGACAGCAGCTGCGCGTGACCGGACAAGGGGAACCAGGAATTAACGGCGGTCCTCCAGGAGATCTATATGTAGTATTCCATGTCAGGGGCCATGAATTCTTTGAACGTGAAGCTGACGATATTTACTGTGAAATGCCAATCACTTTTGTCCAGGCAGCACTTGGTGATGAGATCGAGGTGCCGACCCTTCACGGAAAAGTGAAACTGAAGGTTCCTGCCGGGACTCAGACAGGCACCCGCTTCCGCCTGAAAGGAAAAGGCGTGCCGAATGTGAGGGGCTATGGAAATGGCGACCAGCACATACTTGTGCGGATTGTCACGCCGACAAAACTGACAGAAAAACAGAAACAGCTTCTGCAGGAGTTTGGCGAAGTGAGCGGCCAAGTGCCGCAGGGTGAACAGGAAGAAAGCTTTTTCGCAAAGGTAAAAAGAGCCTTTAAGGGTGAATAAAGGAATGGGAGTTGGTAGAGAATGAAATGGTCAGAAATCAGCATTCATACAACAAATGAGGCGATTGAACCGATTTCAAACATTTTGCATGAAGCCGGAGCAAGCGGAGTAGTCATTGAGGATCCGTTTGATTTGATTAAAGACAGAGAAGATCAATTCGGTGAAATCTACCAGCTCAATCCGCAAGATTACCCAGAGGAAGGCGTTATTGTGAAAGCCTATCTTCCGGTCAACAGCTTCCTGGGCGAGACGGTGGATGAAATTAAGGAAGCCATCAATGGCCTTATCCTTTACAATATTGATATCGGGCTTAATAAAGTGACGATCAGTGAAGTGAACGAAGAGGAATGGGCCACGGCCTGGAAAAAATATTATAATCCTGTTAAAATATCTGAACGGTTCACCATTGTGCCGACCTGGGAGGATTATACGCCTGTAAGCAGCGATGAATTGATTATCGAGCTTGATCCGGGCATGGCTTTTGGCACCGGGACACATCCGACGACAGTCATGTGCATCCAGGCGCTGGAGCGTACGGTGGCACAAGGGGACAGAGTCGTTGACGTCGGAACCGGTTCAGGTGTGCTCAGCATTGCTGCTGCCATGCTCGGGGCGGAAAAAGTGGAAGCACTTGATCTTGACGAAGTGGCTGTTAAGTCTGCAAGGCTTAACATTAAGCTGAATAAGGTGCATGAGACTGTAAGTGTTTCGCAGAACAACCTGTTAAACGGAGTGCAGGAAGGGGCCGATGTCGTAGTTGCCAATATTCTGGCCGAGGTCATCCTGCGCTTTACAGATGAAGTGGCCAAAACGGTGAAAAAAGGCGGACGCTTCATTGCATCTGGCATCATTCAGCAGAAAAAGCAGCAGGTCAAAGAGGCAATCATCCAGGCCGGGTTCGAAATTGAAGAAATCCTGCAGATGGAAGACTGGGTCGCCATCATTGCCAAAAATAAATAGGACAAATATTTGACTGGACGGGAAAAACGGGAGTACTTGAAGCTGGGATACACCCCATGTCCTTCAAAATCCCTTTTTTCCGTTTGGCGGATTTGCAGCAGCCATACGGCATTTGCAATAAATAAAGGTAGGCAGGTGCAGCCATGCAGCGATATTTTACAAATCGGGATAAGGATGGCAGATTCATCATAGCAGGCGACGATTTCCACCATATAACAAGGGTCATGCGTATGAAGGAAGGGGACAGCATTATTTGTGCCGTCCGCGGCGGCAGGAGTGCGGTATGCCGGATTGAAGAAATTACCGATGAACAAGTGAATGCGGAAGTAGTACAATGGAAGGAAGCGAGCTCAGAGCTTCCAATCAAAGCTGCAATAGCGAGCGGATTGCCTAAAGGGGATAAGCTCGAGCTGATCATCCAAAAGGGGACAGAGCTTGGAGCTTCAGTGTTTATCCCTTTTACTGCAGCCCGTTCGATTGTAAAATGGGATGAGAAGAAAGCGGGAAAGAAAACAGAACGCTGGCAGAAAATCGCCAAAGAAGCGGCCGAGCAGTCTCATAGAGATTTGCAGCCTGATGTGCTCCAGCCTGTGAGCATGAAAGAGCTGATAGACCTGGGCAAGGGCTATGACCGTAAAGTGATTGCCTATGAAGAAGATGCCAAAGACGGGGAAAGCTCTGCTTTTGCATCTCTTTTGTCGGGCATGGAAAAGGGGCAGTCCCTTCTCATGGTGTTTGGCCCGGAAGGCGGCCTCTCGGAAAAGGAAGTTGCACTCTTAAAGGACAATGGATTTTTGTCATGCGGACTTGGCCCGAGGATATTGCGTACTGAAACAGCGCCGCTATATGCGCTTGCGGCTGTTTCTTATCATTTTGAACTAATGAGGTGAATACAATGGCAACAGTTGCTTTTCATACACTTGGCTGTAAGGTGAATCATTATGAAACAGAAGCAATCTGGCAATTGTTTAAGCAAGAAGGCTACGAACGGACAGATTTTGAATCTGCATCCGATGTATATATAATCAATACTTGTACAGTAACAAACACAGGTGATAAAAAAAGCCGCCAGGTCATCAGAAGGGCGATCAGGAAGAATCCTGATGCCGTAATCTGTGTAACAGGCTGCTACGCCCAGACCTCGCCTGCAGAAATAATGGCCATACCTGGTGTGGATATCGTCGTGGGTACACAGGACAGGGTCAAGATGCTGGAGTATATCGAACAGTATAAACAAGAACGCCAGCCGATCAATGCTGTCGGAAATATTATGAAAAACCGTGTGTACGAAGAACTGGATGTTCCTGCCTTCACGGACAGGACACGCGCTTCCCTGAAAATTCAGGAAGGCTGCAATAACTTCTGTACATTCTGCATCATTCCGTGGGCACGGGGCTTGATGAGATCCCGCGATCCGCAGGAAGTCATCCGCCAGGCGCAGCAGCTTGTCGATGCAGGCTATAAGGAAATTGTCCTGACCGGCATCCACACAGGCGGCTATGGAGAAGACATGAAGGATTACAATCTTGCCATGCTGCTAAGGGATCTCGAGGCACAGGTAAAAGGCCTGAAGCGTCTGCGTATTTCTTCTATCGAAGCAAGCCAGATCACTGATGAAGTGATTGAGGTGATGGACAAGTCTGAAGTGGTCGTAAGGCACCTGCATATTCCTCTGCAGTCAGGCTCTAATACTGTACTTAAGAGAATGAGAAGAAAGTACACAATGGAATTCTTTGCAGAGCGCCTTGACCGCCTAAAAGAGGCGCTTCCCGGCCTTGCCGTCACATCTGACGTTATTGTCGGCTTCCCTGGTGAAACCGAAGAAGAGTTTATGGAAACCTACAATTTTATCAAAGAGCATAAATTCTCGGAGCTGCATGTGTTCCCTTATTCAAAAAGGACCGGGACACCTGCAGCCCGGATGGAAGACCAGATTGATGAGGAAATTAAGAATGAGCGGGTGCACCGCCTTATTTCCCTTTCCGATCAGCTGGCAAAGGAATATGCATCACAGTTTGAAAATGAGGTGCTTGAAGTCATTCCTGAGGAAATTTACAAGGAAGATCCTGAGAGCGGGCTTTATGTCGGGTATACTGACAACTACCTGAAAGTCGTATTCCCAGCATCAGAAGAGATGGTAGGGAAAATCGTGAAAGTCAAGATATCCAAGGCAGGCTATCCTTTTAATGAAGGACAGTTTGTCCGGGTCGTTGACGAGGATGCTGTATACGAAGAAGCGGCTGTCTAAGTATGTGATAAAAAAGAATGGGGAGTGTTCCCCATTCTTTTTTTTGCAAAAATCGGCCGGAGGACTCTTCGGGCTACATATTTCCCTTTTAATATAGAAAAAATAGACGGGATGAAGAAAACGATTGCAAAAAACGATTAAAACCCATAATTTCAGCTACTTTTTTCGATAAGACAATGGTATGATGTAGAGGTACGGACAACTTGTTTGTTGAAAGGAGAACCATTGAAATGGCAACTAATGTAGCAAAAATGATCGATCATACATTATTGAAAGCAGATGCGACAAAAGAACAGATTGAGGTACTTTGTTCAGAAGCTAAAGAATACAGTTTCGCGTCTGTCTGTGTTAACCCTGCGTGGGTCAGCTACGCGAGTGAACTGCTGGAGGGTTCAGGCGTAGATGTCTGCACTGTCATCGGCTTTCCGCTGGGGGCGTCAACACCTGAGGTAAAAGCATTTGAAACTAAAAATGCCATTGAGAACGGCGCAACTGAAGTAGATATGGTTATTAATATCGGTGCATTAAAGAGCGGCAGCAGTGATCTTGTAGAAGCAGATATCCGTGCAGTCGTTGAGGCGGCAAAAGGGAAGGCACTTACAAAGGTCATTATTGAAACATCCCTCCTTACAGAGGATGAGAAGGTCCTGGCATGTGAGCTGGCTGTAAAAGCAGGCACAGATTTTGTTAAAACTTCTACAGGTTTTTCTACTGGGGGCGCAACCGTTGAAGATATCAGGCTGATGAGAAAAACAGTCGGTCCTGAAATCGGTGTTAAAGCATCAGGCGGTGTCCGCAGCACCGAAGATGCTCAGCAGATGATTGAAGCAGGAGCTACAAGAATCGGTGCAAGCTCCGGAGTGGCGATCGTTAATGGATTAACGAGCGATTCAGATTACTGATTACTAAATGGAAAAGACAGGTAAGCATCAATTGCTGGCCTGTCTTTTTTTATTTGTCATGGATCTTCATAATTAACCTTCCAAAATGTTCAGCAAACGGCAGTACCATTAAAGAAGTGAGCACATTGAATAATACACTCACATGTGCCAGCTGGACATCCGGTTCGGCCGCTGCCCATTCGCCGAATGAGGAAAGGGAGCCTATGAAAGGGAGGAAAAGGGCTGCTCCCGCTATATTCAGCCAGATATGTGCAAAGGCAGTGAGGCGCGCCTCCTTCCCTGCGCCAATGGATGCAAGATAGGCAGTGAGGCAGGTCCCGATATTGGCTCCGAGCATAAAGGCTATGCCTGTATCCAATTCTATGATCCCGCCGTTCAGAAACCCCATGATGATCCCCACAGCCGCAGTGCTGGATTGGATGATCGCTGTCAGCACCATGCCAACTGCCGCACCGGTCAGATGGCT
This sequence comes from Cytobacillus sp. T106, assembly GCF_040492155.1. NCBI lineage: Bacteria > Bacillati > Bacillota > Bacilli > Caryophanales > Bacillaceae > Cytobacillus > Cytobacillus sp. T106. The sequence continues at coordinate 413,701 of NZ_JBEUMK010000001.1, forward strand.
GTTCTCCATAAGCCCGAGAATATCGGTCAGAAAAGGGACACCCTGCAGCGGGGAAGCTAGAAATTCAAAGCCCTTCATCGAGGAAAGTACAATGGAGATGCCAAGGATTCCCATGCCAATATGCTTCAGTGCCTTTCTGCCAAATAAGATAAGGCAAGACCCGGCTGCTGCCAGGGGGATGATGAGAGACTCGATATTGAAGGTGATGAATTCTGTTGTAAACGTCGTTCCAATATTTGTTCCCAAGATGATGCCGATCGATTGGGGGAAGGTCAGGATCCGGGCGGAAATAAGGCCGATAGTCAACACCATAACAGCAGAGCTGCTTTGCAGGACAGCAGTAATCAGCATTCCTGCCAGCATCCCCTGCCAGGGGAAATGGGTGTAAGCGGCGATCTTCCGCTTGAATGAATCACCGGAAAGTCCGTATAACCCTGATCTTAACAGTGCCATTCCGTATATGAAAAAAATAATCAACAATAAAAACAGGATAATCAGCAGCATGCGTTCTCACTCCTTCATTTAAACTCTATGAAGGAACGGGACTGGACATGCCTTGCGAAAAGGGTTTAATTTTACCGCTTCTATGGTAAATTAAATGAAAGGACAGAGCCTGCAAAAAAAAACTGCACCTGCCCGTGATGAATTACAGTTGACCTTGTATCACTGTTATATTATAATTGCAAGGTACATGGAAATCTATGTTTCTGATGTAAGTGTGTTGTGCTCGGAGGGAGGGAAAGAGAATGTCTAAAACAGTCGTTAAAAAGAACGAATCGCTTGAAGATGCTCTTCGTCGCTTCAAACGTTCTGTATCTAAAACAGGTACTTTACAAGAGGCGAGAAAGCGCGAATTCTACGAAAAACCTAGTGTAAAGCGCAAGAAGAAGTCCGAAGCTGCTAGAAAACGTAAGTTCTAAGAGAGGGTGTATCAACTATGAGTCTTCTCGAGCGTTTAAATGATGATATGAAACAAGCGATGAAAAACAAAGAAAAAGATAAACTCACTGTCATTCGGATGATTAAAGCATCTCTGCAGAATGAAGCCATCAAGCTTGGCGGAGAGCTTAACGAAGAGCAGGAGTTAACTGTCCTTTCTCGCGAAGTGAAACAACGCAAGGACTCCCTCCATGAATTTGAAAAAGCAGGTCGTGAAGACCTTGTTGAAAAATTGCGGAACGAATTGATATTCGTCGAGCTATATATGCCCAAGCAGCTGTCTGAGGATGAAGTATCAAAGATTGTCCAGGAGACAATCGAAGAAACTGGAGCATCAGGAAAAGCCGATATGGGAAAAGTGATGTCTGCCATTATGCCTAAAGTAAAAGGCAAAGCGGACGGCTCACTTGTAAATAAACTTGTACAACAACACCTTTCATGAAAAAGTATGCCAAAAGACCGCAAGCAATCTGCCTGCGGTCTTTTTATTGCTTGTGAGCGGCATACTGCAATAAATTCAGGGTACGTATGGAAGGTGTGCCGCTGTTAAAAACTATTACATAGGAAAAAATAATGCCGAAAAGAGAAAATGTGCTAAAAATGAATCTTTTTTCTTTTTAAAACGTAAGTAAAAGAAGATTAACTTTTGTTTGGGAAAGGAGGAGAAAATGGTGGCTCTCAGAAGGGCAGTCACTCTGCTGGCGTTTTTGGGCATCCTGCTGATTATGCTGATTCCCGAAAAAGGGAATGCTGATAATGAAGTGGTATACGTTGTTCCCATTGAAGAAACAGTGGAAAAAGGCCTTTATGCATTTTTGAACAGGGCTGTCAGCACCGCTGAAGAGAATGGGGCTTCTGCCATTATTTTTGAAATGGATACACCTGGGGGCGCAGTGGATGCTGCCGGGAAAATAGGCAAGCTGCTTGCGGAAACAGAATTGAAGACGGTGTCCTTTGTCAATAATCAGGCCCTGTCGGCCGGTGCCTATATCTCTTTGAATATGGATGAAATATACATGGTGCCTGGTGCTGTCATGGGATCTGCTGCCATTATCGATCAATCAGGGAACACCGCAGGAAAGAAAGCGGAATCCTATTGGCTGAGTGCAATGAAGAGTGCTGCTAACCAGTCTGGCAGGGATCCGGAGATAGCACTGGCCATGGCGGATGAGTCGGTTGATCTGCCGGAATATGGCGCCCCAAAAGGGAAGCTTCTCACTTTGACATCAGAGCAGGCAGAGCAGGCAGGGTATTCTGAAGGCACTGTTTCATCTCTTGATGAACTGCTGGACACTCTTGGCTACTCAGGGGCAGAGATCAGGAGCCTGGATGAAAGCTTTGCAGAGAAAATAGCCCGTTTTATCACCCACCCGGTTGTTGTGCCGATTCTCTTGTCTGTCGGCAGCCTGGGACTTGTGCTTGAGCTTTACTCGCCGGGATTCGGCATCCCGGGATCGATGGGACTTGCTGCCCTCCTGCTGTTTTTTTACGGCCATATGGTTGCAGGCCTGGCAGGATATGAGTCCATCGTTTTGTTTTTGGTCGGCCTGGGGCTGATCATACTGGAGTTTTTCCTTCCAGGAGGGATTGCCGGGGCAATAGGCCTTGTTTCGGTTGTAGGAAGCTTGTTTCTTGCAACTGACAACGTTGTCCATACGGCCGTATCCATTTTGATTGCCATTGGCATTTCTATTTTGGTATCCATCTTAATGATAAAGGTGTTTGGTAAAAAAATGAAATTCTTCAGGAAAATTATATTGAGCGATTCGACAAGCACTGAGAAAGGGTATATCTCAAACAAGACGCGTGCAGAGCTTATTGGTCTTGAAGGCTATGCTCTGACTGCATTAAGGCCGGCCGGGACGGCTGTGCTCGAGGATGAAAGAATCGATGTTGTCAGCGAAGGCGGTTTTATCCAGAAAGGGGCAAGGTTAAGGGTCGTAAAAGCAGAAGGCTCCCGGATTGTTGTGAGAGAAATGCTTGATATGGAAAAAAAAGCCGATCAATGAATGGACTCCCGTGGAAACAGGGATGACAAATAGATTTTAAGGAGGAACATAATGTTAGGAGAAGGAACTGTATTTATTTTAGTAGCCGTGGTTTTGGCCGTTATTCTGCTGGCGGTGCTGTTTACTTTCGTACCAGTGGCACTCTGGATTTCCGCCCTGGCGGCAGGCGTCAGGGTCAGCATCTTCACGTTGATTGGAATGAGGCTCCGCCGGGTCATCCCGAATAGGGTCATCAATCCTTTGATTAAAGCCCATAAAGCGGGTCTGGATGTTACAACAAATCAGCTTGAGAGCCATTATTTGGCCGGAGGTAATGTGGATAGGGTTGTAAACGCACTGATAGCCGCACACAGGGCCAATATTGAATTGAGCTTTGAGAGAACCGCCGCTATCGACCTTGCTGGACGTGACGTTCTGGAAGCTGTACAAATGAGCGTCAATCCTAAGGTGATTGAAACACCGTTCATTGCCGGTGTGGCAATGGATGGGATAGAAGTCAAAGCTAAAGCGCGGATCACGGTCCGGGCAAATATTGAGCGGCTTGTAGGGGGAGCCGGGGAAGAAACAATCGTAGCCCGTGTAGGAGAAGGGATTGTTTCGACTATCGGTTCTTCGGATAATCATAAGAAAGTACTTGAAAATCCTGACATGATCTCTCAGACAGTTCTGTCCAAGGGCCTTGATGCAGGCACGGCATTTGAAATTCTGTCCATTGATATCGCGGATGTGGACATCGGCAAGAATATCGGTGCTGAGCTTCAGACTGAGCAGGCGGAAGCAGATAAGAAGATCGCCCAGGCTAAGGCTGAGGAAAGGCGTGCAATGGCCGTTGCCCAGGAGCAGGAAATGAAAGCAAAAGTAGAAGAAATGAGAGCAAAGGTTGTCGAAGCAGAAGCCAAAGTCCCTCTTGCCATGTCAGAAGCTCTCCGGTCAGGTAATCTCGGGGTGATGGATTACATGAACATCCAGAATATATCTGCTGATACGGATATGAGGGGTTCAATTGGAAGAACAACAGATCCAGGCATGGATGGGAAAAATAATGACTAACTAGCCGGGAATATGCTGGGAAAGGAGGATTCTCCTTGGAATTCTTATTGGAAAATCCATTTATTCTAGTTGTGCTGATCGGCATCATCTCCTCACTTTTCAGCAAGGCAAAACGCGGCGGCACTACGGGACCGGCACAGCAGCAGGGGAATGCGGAGCCTGAACCGGGACCGTATGCCGATGCCGGGTATGAGCCGGAGGAAAAACCGGCTGTACCGGTTAAGGAAGCAGGACGGCAAACGCTCGAAAGCATGGAGTCTTATTATCAGGAAAGAAAAGTGCAGGCAGAAGAACGCGCAAGGAGGCTTTCTGAAAGGCAGGATCTGCTGGAAAGAAGGGTTCAGAATGCACGCAATGCTGCTGGAAAACCTGAGAAGAGCACTAAAGCTGAACCTGCCGGACGGGCTGCAGTAAGCCGGGAAAAGCTTGCGGACGCAATAGTCTGGTCAGAAATCCTCGGGCCCCCCCGGTCAAAGAACCCGCGCAGGCTGCACAGACGCTGAACGGGCGGCATTAACGAATAAAAAGAGTGCTAGAACCTTCTTCCATCTCATACATATGAGATGAAAGGGGGTTCTTTTTTTATGGCTAAAAAGTGGGGACAATACATTCGCAGCTGGATGACCAACCAAATGGAGCTTCCTCAAGATGTCATGATGGATTTACCCCGGATAACAATGATTGGGCAAATTCATATATATATTGAGAACCACCGCGGACTGATTGCTTTTAGTGATAAAGAGCTCAGGCTTCTGCTCAAGCAAGGGCAGCTGCTCATCAAAGGAAGCACCTTTGTCATTAAGACCATACTCCCTGAAGAGATACTGCTGGAAGGCAAAATCGACCAGGTGCAGTATATAGACGAATAATGGCCAGCGCCATGCGGTGATTCTTTTGAACCGCAGGTCTGGCTGAAAAAGAGATCCGGAGGGAAGGAAAATGAAGAATCAATGGATTGCTTTTTATTCTGGAATAATCACTGTAAAGGCTGCGGGCTCCGGCATTGAACGGCTGATCAACTCACTGACCAGGAACGGCATCATGGTCTGGCAGGTAAAAAGGCATGGAGAGCAAGCGGTTACCTTTAAAATAAAGCTGACTGACGTAAAGCGGCTCCGTGCGTCAGTAAGGAAGAGCGGATGCAGGATTGAATTCCTTCATCGAGCCGGCCTGCCCTTTCTGCTGAAAAGAAGCCTCAAAAACAGCGGTTTTCTTTTTGGTGCCGCCTCTTTCCTTGTTATCCTGATCCTTTTGTCCAATATGGTATGGGGAATTGAAATCAAAGGGGCAGATCCTGCTACTGAATATAAAATCCGCAGGCAGCTTGACGAAATGGGCATCCGCAAAGGTAAACTTCAGTTTTTTGTCAAAAATGTAGAAGGAATCCAGCGTGAGCTATCCAACGAAGTGGATGAGATCACCTGGGTAGGTGTGGAGCTCAAGGGGACAACCTACCACTTCCAGGTGGTGGAGAAAAACGAGCCGGATAAGCCGGAGCTTTTGAGCCCAAGACACCTGGTTGCCAAAAAGAAGGCTGTGATTTTGGACATGTTCGTGGAAGAAGGCAAGCCTGTTGTCAGCATTAATGACCATGTCATCCCTGGCCAGCTTCTGGTTTCAGGCATCATCGGCCAGGACGGCCAAACACAGACAGTACCGGCAAAAGGGGAAATCTGGGGGGAGACCTGGTATAAATCCGAGGTGAAACTTCCGCTTAAGAGCACCCTCCAGGTGTTCAGCGGAGGAGAAAAAAGGAAATATTATTTTGACATAGGAAATTTTTCAATTCCTGTCTGGGGGTTTGGCAAACCGGAATTCAGTGAATATGAGATAGAAGAGAACAGAAAGGACATTAAATTCCTGAAATGGACCCTCCCTCTCGGCTTTACAAGCAGGACCATGCGGGAAAGTGAAACCGTTACAAGGATTTACTCCAATGAGGAAGCCTTTGAAGTGGCAAAAGATTTGGCCAGAAAAGATATAAAAAACAGCTTGAGTGAGGATGCTAAGATCAAGGGAGAAAAAATTTTGCACCAATCCGTAGAGAATGGTAAAGTATTTATAGCAATACATTTCCAAATTATTGAGAATATTGCAGAAGGACAATCCATTATCCAAGGAGACACAGAATGACAGAAGACTTAAAAACCATGAATGTTCATCTGGAAGATCCTAATGAAGCAATAGCACTGATCGGGAATTCGGATGCCAACCTGAAAATAATCGAACAGGAACTGAATGTGTCTGTCGTCACACGGGGAGAAACGATTTTCGTGTCCGGCGAGGCAGATGCTGTCGAGCTTGCCGGCCAAATCCTGGACAAACTCATTTATGTGATCCGCAAAGGAATCAATATCAGCGGCAGGGATGTTATGTACAGTATCCAGATGGCCAAAAAAGGCACACTTGAATATTTCAGCGACCTGTATGAAGAGGAAATAACGAAGAATGCAAAAGGCAAGTCCATTAGGGTAAAAACGCTTGGGCAGCGCCAATATATAAATTCGATTAAAACAAATGATCTGGTATTTGGAATTGGCCCTGCAGGTACAGGCAAGACCTATCTGGCTGTTGTGATGGCAGTCAATGCATTGAAAAATGGGAATGTAAAGAGAATAATCCTGACCAGGCCGGCTGTTGAAGCAGGCGAAAGCCTTGGCTTCCTTCCTGGGGATCTGAAAGAAAAGGTCGATCCTTACCTGCGGCCGCTTTACGATGCCCTGCATGACATCCTTGGCGCCGAACATACTCAAAGGCTGATCGAGAGGGGTACCATTGAAATAGCCCCCCTTGCCTATATGAGGGGCCGTACGCTTGATGATGCATTTGTCATTCTTGACGAAGCACAGAATACAACACAGGCTCAGATGAAAATGTTCCTGACCAGGCTGGGCTTCGGCTCCAAGATGGTCATTACCGGTGACCGTACACAGGTCGACCTTCCGAAGGGAGTCCGTTCCGGGCTGATTGCTTCAGAAGATATCCTGTCTGCTGTAAAAGGAATTTCCTTCTCTTACCTGGAGCAAAGCGATGTCGTCCGCCATCCGCTTGTAGCCCGGATTATTTCAGCTTACGAAAAAACAGACCAATAATAAAAACCGTCCTGGTGGGCGGTTTTTATTCTGTCTGAAAAGGACCTGCCGGCAGGCAAACCCTCTGTTTCGCCAAGTTGATGTGAATAGAGGGTGAAACTTGACGGAAAAACTGTTATCATTTTACATAATCATAGTTCAAATTAAATGTGAGCTTATCCGGCCCTGCTTATGCCTGGATAGGAGGGGGAAGCATGGAAAAATTACAGCGCCAGTTGGCAAAGGTCAGAAACCTGTTGGATATGACATTCTTTAGAGTCGTCTTATTTCTTCTGCTCGGCATCGTACTATATGCCGCCATGTTCAGCAATGTAAAGCCCGAAAAGCTCGACATAAGCCTATTTTCTGTGGCTGAACAGACAATCCGCTCACCGATTACAATAGAAGACAAGGCGAACACCGAGAAGGAAAAGAAGGCGGCCGCCGACCAGGTGACCGATGTATACATAGTCAAAAAGGAAATCAATCAGAACCGTGTCGATCTGGTCACTTCCATATTTGATTCCGCAGCGGAAGTTAACGAAGAGATAAGCGAGGAAGCGGCACAAAGCGGTAATGAACAGGGTGATGGAGAACAGGAAACTGCATATGTTCCGCCTTCTTCTTCGGAAAAACTGAAAATGCTCAAGGAAAAGCTGACAGATAATGTGACGAAGGAAGTCTCTGATGCGGTCCTGTCACCGCTTCTGCAGGCGTCCAAGGACGAGCTTACGATTGCAAGGGACCTTACTGTAACGGCGATTAACAATGTGATGGGCAGCAAAATCCCTGCTGATGAAGTTGAAAACAGCAAAAAGAGGGTGGAGGAAGAGCTGAAATATACCAGTCTGAGCACGAATTTGAGAAGCTCGGCTATTGAGCTTGGCAGATATGCTGTCATCCAGAACGAATTTTATGACCCGGCTGCGACTGAAGAACTCAGGCAGCAGGCAGTAGAGAATGTAGAGCCGGTCAAAATCCTCCAAGGCCAGATCATCGCGGAAGAGCGCCAGCTGATCAACAGGGAAATCTACAGGCAGCTGGAGCTTACAGGGCTTCTGGACAACCAGAAAAGCATACAGCCGTTTCTGGGGCTGGGCCTGATTGTAGCCATCATTCTGGCTGCACTCTATTATTACTTTTATGAGCTGAATGTTCAAAAGGAGCTGAAACAGAATTACCTCCTGCTGTTCAGCCTGATTTTCATTCTTTCGCTTTTGCTGATGAAATGCGTAAGCCTCCTGCAGCTGCTCCAGTATCCGGAAATTGGCTTTATATTTCCGGCTGCAATGGCAGCCATGCTGATTAGAATCCTGATCAATGAAAGGCTTGCCATTCTGATTACGATAGTCCTTGCCATCTGCGGAAGCGTCATGTTCAATGAAGGCACTGCCGGAACATTGAATATAAATATGGGCATCTATATCATTTGCTCAGGCTTTGCGGGTATATTATTCTTAAACAAGCAAAACAACAGGTCCAAGATTCTTCAGGCAGGACTGTTTGCAGCAGGGGTGAACCTTGTTGTGATCATCGCCCTCATGCTGCTTAGAAATACTCATTTCGAGGCGGTTGAATACAGCTTCCACTTAGTGACAGCATTGATCTCCGGTGTGGCTTCATCTGTGCTGGCCATCGGCCTGCTTCCGTTCTTTGAGGGGAGCTTTGGCATCCTTTCCGCCATGCGGCTGATTGAGCTGTCAAACCCGAACCATCCGCTGCTCCGCAAAATCCTGACTGAGGCGCCGGGGACCTACCATCATAGTGTAATGGTGGCAAATCTGGCTGAGTCAGCATGTGAAGCAATCGGGGCAAATGGCCTCCTTGCCAGGGTAGGCTGCTATTATCATGATATCGGGAAGACAAAGAGACCGCATTTTTTTATTGAGAATCAAATGAATATCGAAAACCCGCATGACAGGCTGCCGCCGCAGACAAGCAAAAATATCATTATTGCCCATGCGGTCGACGGAGCTGAAATGCTGAGAAAGCACAAAATGCCGAAGGAAATCGTCGATATTGCCGAACAGCACCATGGCACCTCTTTGCTCAAATATTTCTACCATAAGGCCAAACAAAACGGTATGGATATCAATGAAGAGGACTATCGTTATCCGGGGCCAAAAGCACAGTCAAAGGAAATCGCCGTCATCGGCATTGCCGACAGTGTCGAGGCAGCGGTCAGGTCCATGTCCAATCCGACACCTGAACAAATTGAAGGGCTTGTCAGGAATATCATCTCAGACAGGCTTCAGGATGAACAGCTGAACGAATGTGACTTAACACTGAAGGAATTGGAAATCGTTGCACACACTTTTTGTGAAACTCTAAAGGGGATCTTCCATTCCAGAATTGAATATCCAGAATCCACGAAACAGAAGGTGAAGCAAGCATGAGCTTAAATATTGATTTTTTGGATGAAACAAATGAAGTAAAAAGCAGCCATATTAAACAGGTTGAAAAGCTGCTGAATTTTGCAGCAGAAAAGGAAAATGTTGAAGCTGGTTCGGAATTGTCCGTAACCTTTGTAACGAATGATCGTATTCAGGAAATAAACAGGGAGTACCGCGATAAAGACAAACCTACCGATGTTATTTCCTTTGCCATGGAAGAGCTTGGGGAAGGAGAAACAGAAATTGCCGGGGAAGGTATTCCAAGGGTGCTCGGCGATATCATCATATCAATTCAGAGGACAGAAGAACAGGCCGGTGAATATGGACACTCTTTTGAACGCGAGCTGGGTTTTCTTGCTGTTCACGGATTCCTCCATCTTCTTGGATATGACCATGAAACAGATGAGGAAGAAAGAGAAATGTTCGGCAGGCAGAAGGACATCCTTGATGAGTACGGGCTCACGCGATAAGAAGCCGGGTGCCGGGAAAGGCTTGTGGCCTGTTTTTGCTGCAGCTTTTGCCGGTATCGGCAATTCACTGAAGCAGGAAAGGAATATGAGGATTCATGCCCTTTCATCAGCTGTGGTCATTGCAGCAGGCGCCGGCTTTTCCTTAAGCCGGATCGAGTGGATGTTCATCATATTGGCCATTGCCGGGATGTTTGCGCTGGAACTGATCAACACAAGCATTGAAAGAGCTGTGGATCTGTCAACAGAAGAATGGCACCCGCTGGCAAAGCAGGCCAAGGATGCTGCAGCAGGGGCTGTGCTGGTGTTTGCTTTTGCGTCGGCAGCACTCGGTGTAATCATATTCCTCCCAAAGATATGGTCACTTTTTCAGTAGGAGCGGCTCCAGTATGCCGTTCTTTTTTAAATTAGGGAAAATAATGAAATGAAACCGTATGTACAATCAAATACTGATATTTACAAACTTGCCTGTAATTTTATAAAAGAAAAGCGGGAATAGATTTTGGGCTTTCTTGAAAACGCTGTCTGATTTGGTTAAAATGACAGAGCATGTAATGAGATAGTGTGTCCGTTTTTGGAAAATTCAAATTTTTTATTACGATTTTGCTACAATCAATGAAAATCTTGCAAAAATAAGGTAAAATATAAGAAGGAGAATACTCCCCTCCTTCGAAAGGAAGAATGACTGATGAAGACGGAAGTGTTGATTGAAGAAGCAAAAAAAGCAAGGGACAAAGCATATGTGCCATACTCCAATTTCCCGGTGGGAGCAGCCCTTCTGACTGAAGACGGTAAAGTATACCATGGCTGCAATATTGAGAACGCGGCATACAGCATGTGCAATTGTGCTGAGCGCACTGCACTTTTCAAAGCATATTCCGAAGGAGACAAAAAATATACAGCAATGGCAGTTGTAGCTGATACAGAGCGTCCGGTTCCTCCATGCGGAGCCTGCCGCCAGGTTATTTCAGAATTATGCCCAAATACGATGAAAGTGGTTTTGGCGAATTTAAAAGGGGATATAAATGAATTAACAGTAGAAGAGCTGCTGCCTGGAGCTTTTTCACCGGAGGACCTTAATGAATAAAGAATGGAATAGCAATCGCGAACAAACTCATAAATCTGGATTTATATCTATTATCGGACGGCCTAATGTTGGTAAATCAACATTCTTAAACAGAGTCATTGGCCAGAAAATCGCCATCATGAGCGATAAGCCCCAAACCACAAGGAATAAGGTACAGGGTGTGCTTACAACCAATGATGCTCAGTTTATATTCATTGATACACCAGGGATCCACAAGCCAAAGCATAAGCTGGGCGACTTTATGATGAAGATAGCGCAGAATACGCTGAAAGAAGTGGACCTTATCCTGTTTATGGTGAATGCCGAAGAAGGCTTCGGCCGCGGCGAGGAGTTCATCATCGAGAAATTTCAGAATGTGAAGACTCCCATCTTCCTTGTCATAAATAAAATTGATCAGATTCACCCTGATAAGCTTTTTTCCATCATTGAATCCTATAAAGAGAAATACGGCTTTAAGGAAATCATCCCGATATCAGCGCTGGAAGGGAACAATGTGGATACGCTGCTGGAGCAGATCAAGCAGTATATACCGGAAGGGCCGCAATTCTATCCGGCAGACCAGGTGACAGACCATCCTGAAAGGTTCATTGTATCCGAGCTGATCAGGGAAAAGGCTTTGCACTTGACCAGGGAGGAGATTCCGCATTCCCTTGCTGTAGTGATTGACAAGATGGAGAGGCGCGAAGACAAGGATGTCATAAATGTGATGGCTACTGTCATTGTAGAACGCGATTCCCAAAAAGGGATTGTCATTGGGAAGCAGGGCGCTATGCTCAAGGAAATCGGCAAGCGGGCCAGGACAGATATTGAAAATCTGCTGGGCTCGAAGGTCTATCTGGAACTATGGGTAAAGGTGCAGAAGGATTGGCGCAACAAAATGAGCCAGCTGCGTGATTTCGGATTCAGAGATGATGAATATTAAAGGGCGATTCAGCCATAACTAACCTATTTCACCTCAACTGGAATTATGCAGACTTTTTATTAACAATTATTACGTCTTATGATTTTCTAATGACAGGCTATGATAAAGGTATGGAATTAATAATTGCTAGTTAAAAATCGAAAGGTGGGGTTTCCAATGTTGGATTTTACCTGGAAGGTCTTCAAGCAGACAGGTAATATTGACACATATCTTCTTTTTAAGGAGCTTGAAAAAGAAACTCAGGATTTGCCCGGAAGCAGTGAACATGAACTAGCAGAAGTTGATTTTCCCATCTCATAGGTTTGTCTCTTGCAGGGATGGTGGCATAAGTGTTTGAAAAATGCGAAGGAATCGTATTGAGAACAGTCAATTATGGTGAATCCAATAAAATAGTTACTCTTTATACCCGGGAATGGGGTAAGGTTGGCGTGATGGCCAGAGGTGCAAAAAAGCCTAACAGCAGGCTTTCGGCTGTCACCCAGCCTTTTACTTATGGCTACTTCCTCGTTCAGAGAAGCAGCGGGCTGGGGCTTATGCAGCAGGGGGAAATGGTCTCCTCCATGCGCTCGATCAGGGAGGATATCTTCCTGACGGCATATGCCAGCTATATTGTGGATCTGACTGATAAAACAGTCGAAGAGAAGAAGCCGAATCCGTTCCATTTCGAACTGCTTCATCAGACTTTGAATTATATGAACGAAGGCTATGATCCTGAAATCATGGTGAATATTTACGAAATGAAAATGCTCAATTCCCTTGGACTTTATCCGGTCCTGGATAAATGCTCTGTCTGCGGAAGCACTGATGGGCATTTTTCTTTTTCCATCAGGGAGGGCGGTCTCATTTGCCACCGTTGTCTGGAGAAAGACCCGTACCACTATAAGATTTCGCCGGCAGCTTTAAAACTCCTGCGCCTTTTTTATTATTTTGATTTGTCGAGGCTTGGGAATATATCAGTAAAGCCGGAAACCAAAGCGGAACTGAAAAAAATTATCTCAGCCTACTATAATGAATACTCCGGCCTCAGTCTGAAAACCAGAAAGTTCCTGGACCAGATGGATAAGATGGGCGGTTTCTTTGAAAAAGGATAATGCCTGAGGGGAGCTCACAGTCATTCTCCGATACAGGCCCCCTCCGCGTTTCGATTGTCAGCTGGAAAGCTTAGGCCCTCGAGTCTTAAGCCACCTAAGGACAGAAGGCAAAGAACGCCTTCCATCCTTAGGCGTCTTAAGCTTGTCGGGCCTGAACAAGGCTTTTGCGATTTCGATTGTCCAGCTGCAGGGGCCATCGGCTCGAGTCATAAGCCAATCCGGCCAGGAGGTTAAAGAACAACCTCCCGTCCGGCTCGTCTTATGCTTGAGGCCCGCAGGACGCGGGTCATGCAGACGTTGCCACAGGACGTGGCGTTTTTAGTCTGCGTTCCTTGACAGCAAACGCCTTCCGCTTTTCGATATTGTCCAGCTGCAGGCGTTAGCCCCTCGAGTCTTAAGCCAATCAGATCAGAAGGTTAAAGAACAACCTTCCGCTCTGCTCGTCTTAAGCTTGTCGGGGCTGAGCAAACGCCTTCCGCTTTTCTGTATTGACTTTTATTTTGTTTTGTTTTATGATTCTCAATAATTAATAGTTCTGCTATGAAGGAAAGAAGTAGTCCGAATGATCTGTAGAAGCGAGTCCGGGATGGTGTGAGCCGGATTATGGGTGTTGGATGAAGGGCGTTCCTGAGCGGATTGCGTGCTTTGGGCACATAAGGTGGCTGCATTGAATGGCAGCAAATAGGGTGGAACCGCGGGTAACTCTCGTCCCTATGCTTTTTGGAGCATAGGGATGGGAGTTTTTTTGTGCTTTTTCCCAATGCTCTGATTACACAAATACCTATTGGAGGTGCCAGGATGAATATTCAAAATATGATTCTGACTTTGCAAAAGCACTGGTCAGAGCAGGGCTGCATCCTTATGCAGGCTTATGATGTCGAGAAAGGTGCAGGAACGATGAGCCCGTACACGTTTTTGCGTGCAATTGGGCCTGAGCCATGGAATGTGGCCTATGTAGAGCCTTCACGCCGCCCGGCGGATGGAAGATATGGCGAAAATCCAAACCGCCTTTATCAGCACCATCAATTCCAGGTGATCATGAAGCCGTCTCCTGACAATATCCAGGAACTGTATCTGGATTCTCTTCGCGCCCTTGGAATTAATCCTTTGGAGCATGATATCCGGTTTGTGGAGGATAACTGGGAGAATCCTTCCCTGGGATGTGCCGGATTAGGCTGGGAAGTGTGGCTTGATGGAATGGAAATTACGCAATTCACCTATTTCCAGCAGGTTGGCGGCATTGAATGTAAGCCTGTTTCTGTGGAAATCACATACGGAATCGAGCGTCTTGCTTCGTATATCCAGGATAAAGAGAATGTCTTTGATCTTGAGTGGACTGAAGGCTTTACTGTAAGGGACATCTTCCTGCAGCCTGAATATGAGCATTCCAAGTACACATTTGAAACCTCTGATCCGGATATGCTTTTTAACTTGTTTAATATTTATGAAAAAGAAGCCCACAGGCAGATGGAAGAAGGTTTGGTTCATCCGGCATATGATTATGTGCTGAAATGCTCCCATGTTTTCAACCTGCTTGATGCGAGGGGAGCCATCTCTGTAACAGAAAGGACCGGTTATATTGGACGCTGCCGGAACCTGGCGCGGAAGGTCGCAAAAACATTCTATGAAGAACGGGAAAAATTAGGCTTCCCGATTTTACAGCGGAAGGGAGAGATTGAAAATGGCGAAGCGTGATTTATTGCTTGAAATCGGCCTTGAGGAAATGCCGGCAAGATTTGTAACAGATTCCATCAACCAGCTTGCTTCCAAAGTGGAAAAGTGGCTGGAGGAAAAGAAGGTGCCGCACGGAGGCATCAGCGCCTTTTCAACTCCCCGCCGTCTTGCTGTTCTTGTAAAGGATGTTAGTGAAACACAGGAGGATATCCATGAAGAGGCGAAAGGTCCGGCCAGAAAAATCGCCCAGAATGAGGCTGGAGAGTGGTCAAAGGCTGCGGTCGGCTTTTCCCGGGGCCAGGGCATGGACGTGGATGATATTTATTTTAAAGAAATAAATGGCATTGAATATGCACATGTAAATAAGTTCATTAAAGGAGCCGAGACTGCTTCTATCCTGCCGGAGCTGAAGGATATCGCGGAAAGCCTTACTTTCCCTAAAAATATGCGCTGGGCAGACAGGGATATGAGGTATGTAAGGCCGATTAAATGGATTATGGCTCTTTTCGGCCAAGATGTAATCCCGTTTGAAATAGCCGGGGTGCCTGCATCCAACTGGACTCTCGGTCATCGTTTTCTTGGGGAAAAGGTGGAGCTCACTGAGCCTGCAGAATACGAAAAAAGCCTGCTTGGCCAGTTTGTCCTTGTCAATGCAGAAGAAAGAAAAAGTGGGATCCGCAGCCAGATTGAACGCTTGGCAGAGGAAAATAACTGGGTGATTCCAGTGGATGAGGATCTGCTGGAGGAAGTAACAAACCTTGTCGAGTATCCAACGGCGCTCTTCGGAAAATTTGAGGAGGAGTTTCTTGAAATTCCTGAGGAAGTGCTGATCACTAGCATGAAAGAGCATCAGCGCTATTTCCCTGTCAAGTCTGCAGAAGGAAAGCTGCTGCCTTACTTTGTCACTGTGCGCAATGGTGACCATAATCACCTTGAACAAGTGGCAAAGGGGAACGAGAAAGTGCTTCGCGCCAGACTCGCTGATGCAGCTTTCTTTTACCAGGAAGACCAGAAGATGGATATTGAGTCAGCGCTTCAGAAGCTCGGCAGCATCGTCTACCATGAGGAGATCGGCACCCTTGCTGAGAAAGTTGAACGAGTTAGAAAGCTTGCCAATGAGCTGGCAGAATCGCTTTCTCTCAATCCTGAAGAAAAGAAAACGGTTGACCGTGCCGCAGAAATCAGCAAGTTTGATCTGGTGTCACAGATGGTATATGAGTTCCCTGAATTGCAGGGCTTCATGGGTGAAAAATATGCTGCCCAAAAAGGTGAGGATGCCGCTGTTGCTAAAGCCATCAATGAGCATTATATGCCGCGGAATGCAGAGGATTCTGCACCTGAAAGCAATGAAGGTGCAGTCCTTGCAGTTGCAGAGAAATTGGATACGATTTCTTCCTTCTTTGCAATTGGCATGATTCCAAGCGGCTCGCAGGATCCATACGCTTTAAGAAGGCAGGCAGCAGGCATCGTCCAGATCCTCGCTGTTAAGGGATGGAAGCTTGAGCTTGAAGAAGTGATCAAGAAGTCGCTTGCCCTTGTCAAAGAGTCAGGCGTCGGAAAGAAAGAGGAAGAGCAGGTATATGATGAACTGCTGTCCTTCTTTAAACTCCGCATCAAGCATACTCTGCAGGAGCGCAGCATCCGCTACGATATTATTGATGCCGTTTTATCAGGAAAGATCGGTTCAATGGCTTCTTTAATTAAGAGAGCGGAAGTATTGAATGCCCACAAAGGAGAAGACGGTTTTAAAGAGAGCATGGAGGCTTTGAGCCGTGTGCTGAATATTGCTTCCAAAGCAGAACACCCTGCAGCAGTTGATCAGGGGCTTTTTGAAAATAAGGAAGAAACGGAGCTGTACAGCCGTTTCCTTGAAGTTTCCGCAAAGATCGGCAATGGTGTTGAAGAGGAAGAATACTATATGCTGCTCGTATCTATGAGACCTGAGATCGGTGCCTATTTCGAAAATACAATGGTCATGGCCGATAACACTGCTTTGAAGGAAAACCGTTTAAGCATGATGGCCGAAATCGCATCACTGATCCAGGCATTTGCCAAGGTAAACGAAATAGTAGTCAAGTAAGAAGTAATTTTTGCTTTTTAGCTTGCTAAAAGATATGATTATGCAGAGAGCCTGTCAAAAATTCCGACAGGCTCTTTGAAATTTTTTCCTATATGCCAGGTTAAATGTTAAAACATTCTTTTCATTTATAGCAAATAGTATATAATATTTTTATAAAAGTATAACATTATTAGCTGGCAAGCAAGGTGGTGAGGACAATAGAGCTTAATAAAAGACAAGAATTAATATTGGATATCGTGAAAGAAAATGGACCAATCACAGGTGAACATATTGCAGAGAGGCTGAACCTGACAAGGGCAACCTTAAGGCCTGATTTGGCCATATTAACCATGGCGGGCTATCTGGATGCAAGGCCGAGGGTAGGCTATTTTTATACTGGCAAGACAGGTGCCCAGCTTCTGACTGAAAGCCTGCAGAAGCTGCTGGTGAAGGATTATCAGTCCATACCGGTGGTCGTGAATGAAAATGTATCGGTCTATGATGCGATAGTTACGATGTTCCTGGAGGATGTCGGTACATTATTCGTTGTCGATCAATCTTCTCTGCTGGTCGGCGTCTTGTCCAGGAAGGACCTGCTGAGGGCAAGCATCGGAAATCAGGAGCTCACAGCCCTTCCGGTAAATATCATCATGACGAGGATGCCTAATATTACAACCTGCAAAAAAGACGATCTGCTGATTGAAATAGCCAATCTGCTGATCGAAAAACAGATAGACGCTTTGCCGGTCGTGAAAGAAACCGATAAGGGCTTTGAAGTAACAGGCAGGATCACAAAGACCAATTTGACAAGGGCGTTCCTTGCTCTTGCAGAACAAAGGTGATTTAGAAGAGAGGATGGATGAGCAATGGGTACAGTGCCGATCATCTATGTTGTTTCCGATTCAGTGGGGGAAACAGCAGAATTAGTGACGAAAGCGGCCATCAGCCAGTTCAATGGCAGCGATCTGACAATAAAAAGATTTCCTTATGTTGAAGATAAATTTAATATCGATGAGGTATTATCGCTCGCGAAAATGGACCAGGGAATGATTGCTTTTACATTGGTAAAGCCTGAAATCCGCAGTTATATGGCAGAAGCAGCAGCCAGGGAAAATATTTATGCGATCGACATCATCGGGCCATTGATGGACAGGATCCAGTCGATCTGCGGGGAAACCCCCTTGTATGAGCCGGGCCTTGTCAGGAAGCTGGATGATGACTATTTTAAAAAGGTGGAAGCAATCGAGTTTGCTGTGCAGTATGATGACGGCCGCGATCCACGGGGAATCCTTAAGGCTGATATTGTTCTTGTCGGCGTTTCAAGGACCTCGAAGACGCCTTTATCCCAATATCTCGCACACAAGCGGCTTAAAGTCGCGAATGTCCCGCTCGTTCCGGAAGTTGATCCGCCTGAAGAGCTGTTCCAGGTATCGCCTTCCAAGTGCTTTGGCTTAAAAATAAGCCCTGAAAAGCTGAATAATATCAGGAGGGAAAGGCTCATTTCACTCGGTTTGAGCGATAATGCCAGCTATGCCAATCTTGAACGGATCAAAAGCGAGATCAGCTATTTTGACCAGATTGTAACCAGGATCGGATGTCCTGTGGTCGATGTTACAAATAAGGCAGTGGAAGAAACGGCAAACGTCATTTTTGACCTTTACCGGAGAAATATTTCTGCAAAGTAGCACATACTCTTGTGAATATGTGCTTTTTCTAATTTTAGGCAGTACATTCCGGTTAATGAGAAAATTAGGGCTGTACAGTAAAAAATAATGGCAAAACTGACTTTTATGCACTATAATAAAAAATTGTGATAAAAATATTCATCATTAGGTTTAGACTTACCACATAACGAATAAACTATTTATTGTGAGAAGTCAAGGCAGGCATCTAAAAAAAATTCGACATGAATCTCTTATGAAAAGTTGCTCTATTAAAGAAGGAATATGCGGAGTGATGTAGAATTACTAGTACATTAGGGAAAAGAAGCATCCTGGTTGACGCTGATTCTTGTCCTGTTAAGATGGAAATTGTCGAAATTGCCAAAGGCTTTGAAATCGAACCGGTTTTCGTCGCTTCCTACGCACATATGGTAAATGACTTTGGCGGGGCTGTCTGGAAGTTTGTTGATTCAAGCAAAGAAGCAGCAGATCTGTTCATCATGAATCATGTGAAAAAGGGGGACGTTGCAGTCACACAGGATATCGGCCTAGCCTCAACGCTGCTGCCTAAAGGGGTTTATGTTCTTTCTCCCAGGGGAACCTTATACGAAGAAGAGCATATCCATACAGCTCTGGATATGAGGTATCTCAGTGCCAAAGCAAGGCGCCGGGGGCAATATGGAAAAGGCCCTAAGCCTTTCACCCAGGAAGACCGGAGCAGGTTTGTGAAGCAATTGACAAAGATTTTGTCGAATCTTGCAGGAAAATAGCTTTTTTATCACGAATACCTCATAAGTAAAATTGGAGTTGTTCTCATGGCAGAGCGAATTTCCGAAGCGAAACTGGATGAAATCCGGCAGGCTACAGACATTGCCGATGTAATCGGTGATCATGTTCAGCTCAAGAAACAGGGGCGGAACTATTTTGGCTTATGTCCATTCCATGGAGAAAACTCGCCATCTTTTTCTGTTTCCCCGGAAAAGCAGATTTACCATTGCTTTGGTTGCGGAGCCGGAGGGAATGTGTTTTCGTTCCTGATGGAGCATGAAGGCTATTCTTTTCAGGAAGCTGCTGTCAAACTTGCAGAAAGAGCGGGGATTCAGCTTGATATTGAAGCCGCATCCGCAAAGCAGAGCTCGCTGCCCGAAAATCTCCAGCAGATGATAGAGGCGCATGAGCTTCTCCGGAAATTTTACCATCATTTGTTAATGAACACAAAGGATGGCCAGCACGCACTGGAGTATTTGCTTGACAGAGGCTTTACCAAAAAGTCGATTGAGAAGTTCCAGATCGGTTATTCCCTGGATTCATGGGATTTTGTATGCAAGTTCCTTGTAAAAAGGAAATTCAATCCTGAATTCATGGAAAGAGCTGGGCTTATCATCAAAAGGGACAGAGATGGCAGTTATTTTGACCGCTTCCGCGATCGGATCATGTTTCCGATCTTTGACCGCAAAGGAAACACGATTGCTTTTTCCGGAAGATCGCTCGGGGCCGGAAATGAGCCCAAATATCTAAACAGTCCGGAGACAGCAATCTTTAATAAAAGTAAAATCTTGTATAATTTCCACCTGGCAAGACCGGCAATCCGCAAGACACACCAGGCGGTCCTTTTTGAAGGGTTCGCGGATGTTATTGCTGCAGACCGTTCTTCTGTTGAGAACGGGGTTGCCACAATGGGGACTGCATTGACGCCTGAACATGTTGCAATGCTCAGGAGAAATACTGAGTCTGTCACCATTTGCTATGATTCGGATAATGCCGGAATAGAGGCGGCCTTTAAAGCCGCTAAAATGCTGTCTGAGGCTGGCTGCGGCATCAAGGTTGCCATGCTGCCTGATGGCATGGACCCGGATGACTACATCAAACAGCACGGAGCTGAAAAGTTTCGCAATGATGTAATCGAGTCCAGCATTACCCACATGGCGTTCAAGTTTCTTTATTATAGAAGGGGCAAAAAGCTCCAGGATGAAGGAGATCGGCTTCTATATATAGAAGAAGTACTTAAGGAAATCAGCCTTCTTGATAAGGCTGTTGAAAGAGATCATTACATGCGCCAGCTGGCTAATGAATTTTCTCTGTCACTGGAAGCGCTGAAGCAGGAGCAAAAGCAGATATACTTTGCCGAGAAACGAAAAAACCAGGGCAGTTCTGCCCCAGCACAAAAGAAGCATATGATCGTTTCACGGCGCCAGGATTCGCTCAAGCCTGCTTTTCATACAGCTGAAAGAAGATTGATTGCCCATATGCTGAGAAACAGCGATACTGCTTATAAAGTCCAGGAGCTTCTCGGAGGCAGCACCTTTAACATTGATGATCATCAGGCTATCATTACTTATTTATTTGCTTTTTACGAAAAGGGGAATAGCCCCGATCCAAGTGCCTTCTTAAATTTCGTTGAAGATGCAAAGCTTAAGCGGATCATTGCGGATATCGAGATGATGTCGGTTAATGATGAGCTGACTGAGCAGGAGCTCAATGACTATATTAAGCAGGTGTTGAATTATCAAAAGATGTTAATGATAAAGGAAAAGCAGGCTGAAGGGAAGGAAGCCGAACGGCAGAATGACTTTGCAAGGGCTGCAACGATTGCAATGGAAATTATTCAACTGCGTAAATTGCTATAGATAAGCTTTTATACGACTGGTTTGTGATTTTTGGAAGGAGGGGGACTTATGGCTGAAAAGTCAGCCCGTTCAAAAGAGGTTGATTCAGAGTTGACCATGGAGCAAGTGAAGGAACAGTTAACGGAAGTAGGAAAGAAAACCGGGGTGCTCGCATATGACGATATCGCGGAAAGGCTTTCCAACTTTGAATTGGATTCCGATCAGATGGATGAGTTTTATGAGTTTCTTGGAGATCAGGGGGTAGAGCTTGTCGGCGACAACGATGATGCGGATCCTAATGTCCAGGAGCTTGCCAAGGGTGAAGAGGAATTTGATTTAAACGATTTAAGCGTTCCTCCAGGAGTTAAAATTAATGATCCCGTCCGCATGTACCTGAAAGAAATCGGGCGTGTGGATCTTCTTTCTGCACAGGAGGAAATTTCCCTGGCCAAGCGGATCGAGGAAGGCGACGAAGAGGCAAAGAGAAGGCTGGCGGAAGCCAACCTGAGGCTCGTAGTCAGCATTGCCAAAAGGTATGTCGGAAGGGGCATGCTGTTCCTTGACCTGATCCAGGAAGGGAATATGGGCCTGATCAAGGCAGTTGAGAAATTCGATTACCGTAAAGGCTACAAATTCAGTACGTATGCAACATGGTGGATCCGCCAGGCCATTACAAGGGCGATTGCCGACCAGGCAAGGACGATCAGGATCCCTGTCCATATGGTGGAAACAATCAATAAGCTTATCAGGGTGCAGCGTCAGCTTCTCCAGGATCTCGGCCGCGAACCGACTCCGGAAGAAATTGCGGAAGACATGGATCTGACACCGGATAAGGTCAGGGAGATTCTTAAGATTGCCCAGGAGCCTGTTTCACTTGAAACACCGATTGGGGAAGAAGATGACTCTCACCTCGGCGACTTCATTGAAGACCAGGATGCGACTTCGCCATCTGAGCATGCTGCATATGAGCTCCTGAAAGAACAGCTTGAAGACGTCCTTGATACGCTTACAGACCGTGAGGAAAATGTCCTGAGGCTGCGTTTCGGGCTTGATGACGGGCGTACGCGCACTCTGGAAGAGGTCGGAAAGGTCTTCGGCGTAACCAGGGAGCGTATCCGCCAAATCGAGGCGAAAGCACTTCGCAAACTGAGGCATCCAAGCCGAAGCAAGCGGCTTAAAGACTTCCTCGAATAAAAAAACATTGTCAGAAAATAGTTTACTTCTTAAAATAGAGGTAAACTATTTTTTTTTGAAAAAAATGCCTTTGGATTTCCGGACGGGATGGGTGGATATGGATAGAGCGAGAAAAGACATGATTGTAAAAGAAATTTTATACTGGAAGGATAATCGCATGCTTCCTGAGCATTATTGTGATTATCTGCTTGCTTTGTATACAGAAGGGAATCGGCCGAAGGATAAAGCTCGAAAGGCAAAAGGGTTTTATTTTCTCAATATCATTCTCTTGCTGCTGATTCCTCTGTCGCTGTTATTCATTTATTTTACTGAATTATCTTTCATTTTGCAAATGGGCCTTCTGATTTTTTTTACAATTACTGGAGTTTCTCTTGCTATTTATTTTACTAATAAAGGAATTGCGCCGCAACTGCCTCTCGCTGTTTCGGCTTTAATATTGCTCTTGATATCGGTTGAAATGGCATCTCATTTTTTCCCGCATCATAATACAGCCTTGTATGGAGCTTTAATGCTTAATTGTCTGCTTTGGATTGCGGCTGCCTTGAAATTCCGTCAGCACTATTTTGGAATATCCGGCCTGGTAGGACTCATCATCATTGTTATTTCTATTTTCATATAATAAATTAAATTTTAAAGTTTTTAAATGTTGAGAAAATTAATTCCTTCCTCGTATAATGGTAATGAAAGCGTATACAAAACTTCGAGGGGGATTTGCATGAATTTTGAATTGACTGCCGAACAAAATATGATTCTGAAAATGATCAGGGAGTTTGCTGATGAAGAAGTTGCTCCCGGTGCACTGGAAAGGGACAGGACGAAAGAATTCCCTAAAGAAATATTTAACAAATTATCTAATATGGGTGTGATGGGGCTGCCGTTCCCTGAAGAATACGGCGGCGGAGGGGCTGATACAATCAGTTTTGCCATTGTGACTGAAGAGCTCAGCAGGGCATGCGGTTCGACGGGGATCACTTATTCAGCCCATATTTCCCTTGGCGGAGCCCCCCTTTATCTTTTTGGGACTGAAGAGCAAAAGCAACAGTATCTGGTTCCGATCTGCACTGGAGAATCATTCGGGGCTTTTGGGCTTACAGAGCCTAACGCGGGATCAGATGCAGGCGGTACAAGGACGAGCGCGGCAGAAAAAGATGGGGAGTTCATCATAAATGGCAGCAAATGTTATATTACAAATGCGAGCTATGCAAAGCATCTGGCCATTACAGCGGTCACGGGGGGAAGCGGGGCGGATAAAGAAATCAGCGCCATCATTGTGCCGACAGATGCAGAAGGGTTCAAGGTGATCGATAATTACGAAAAAATGGGGCTTAATGCTTCTAATACCACAGAGCTTGTGATGGAAGATGTGCGTGTGCCGACTGAGCACTTGCTCGGCAAAAAAGGCGAAGGTTTCAAGCAATTCCTGATTACATTGGATGGAGGCCGGATAGGGATAGGCGCCATGGCTGTCGGAATCGCCCAGGCTGCTTATGAAAAAGCATTGCAGTATGCAAAAGAGAGGACTCAGTTTGGCCGCTCTCTGTCCCAGTTCCAGGCTATCCAGTTTAAGCTCGCTGATATGGCGATGAAAATCGAGCTTGCCCGGAATATGGTCTATAAAGCAGCATGGCTCAAGGACCAGGGAAAGCCATTTACGAAAGAAGCGTCCATGTGCAAGCTGTATGCATCGGAAATCTGCATGGAAGTGGCTGACCAGGCAGTCCAGATCCATGGGGGCTATGGCTATATGAAGGACTATCATGTAGAACGCTATATGAGAGATGGAAAGCTGACGGAAATCGGAGAGGGGACATCAGAGATACAGCGTATGGTGATTGCGCGGCAGATCGGCTGTTAAATGCTATGGCTCCATTAACATGGGGCTTTTTTTATTGTATAGGAATTTATAAATTGTAAGTCTTGTGGATTATTATCAATTCTTAATCAACGTTCAGCAGCTGCGGCGAGGTCACAAGCCAAACCTCAAAAAGGCGAAGAACACCTTTCCGGAGGTTCGACTTGAGGTCCCCCAGGAAGCTGGTCATGCAGATGTTGCCACAGGACGTGGCGTCCTTAGTCTGCGTTCTTGAAGGTGACAATGCGCTTGCGCTTTTGTTCTGTACTGTTAAAACAGAGGCGGAATCTTCCAATTTCGAACATACTGTGACAAAGTTCAGTTTAGGGCTTTTCCTTCCATGGGTTTTCAAGTAAAATAGAGATTGTTTGTATTATATAATATACTTGACTGAGATGTTCTTACATAAGGGAGGTTAAAACATGAACCGAAATCCATTAATTCCGTTTCTTTTGATTGCTGTGCTAGGCATTGGAGCTATGTTCCTCGTTTCCTTCAAAGGGCTGGGCGATGCTAAGGACCTTGCGGCTGAGCAGGAAGGCGGCGGAGAAGAACAGACTGAAGAGGTTGCAGCCAACCCGGAAGACATTTATAAACAAACCTGTATCGGCTGCCACGGCGACCAGTATCAGGGTGGGGTAGGTCCTGCTTTGACAGGCGTTGGCGACCGCTATTCACAGGATGAAATCGCTGACATCGTTGTTAACGGTAAAGGATCCATGCCGCCAGGGCTTGTTCCGCAGGAAAAAGCAGGCGAAATGGCTGAATGGCTGGCAGGCCTGAAATAATGTGACAGTTAAAGAAAAGCCTTTCTTTTGAAAGGCTTTTCTTTATTTTGGAGCTCCGATCAGACTCCTGGATATAAGTCCTGCCGGGCTGCTGGACATTGCTTTCCGGCTTTTTTATACTAAGAGAATAATTATGTACCTGAATCTATGTAAAGTGGTGTGATGTAAGAGATGAATACAGAACAATTATCACAGCGGCTGGCACGTGTCGCTGAATATATTCCGGATGGTGCAGCCTTCGCTGATATAGGCTCAGATCATGCCTATCTTCCATGCCATGTTGTCTCTAAGGGCAAAGTGCCCTTCGCAGTCGCAGGCGAAGTGGCAGAGGGTCCCTTTCAGTCTGCAAGGAATCAAGTCAACCAGGAAGGGCTGGGCGATAAGATAGCTGTCAGGAAAGGGAATGGCCTGGAAGTGATTGAAGGCGGAGAAGTCGATTGTGTAGCCATTGCGGGTATGGGAGGCGCCTTGATTGCCAGTATCCTTGAAGAGGGAAAAGAAAAGCTGTCTTCAGTGAAAAGGCTTGTCCTTCAGCCTAATATAAGCGCCATTTCAATCCGTAAATGGCTTATTGAAAACGGCTGGGAGCTTATAGAAGAGGATATCCTTGAAGAGGATGGAAAGATATACGAAATCCTGGTTGCAGAGCATGGAGAGCCGCTCCGTCCCTACAAGGGGAAGGATAAGAATAGCGCCTTTCTTTTTGGCCCCTTCCTTACAGCGCAAAAAACGGATACCTTCCAGAAAAAATGGCAGCATGAAATGAAAAATTGGCAAAGGATTCTGCAGGAACTGGATAAAGCTGCAGACTCGGAAGAAACACGGACAAGGAGGCTGGAGCTCGGCCAAAAAATCTCTATGGCAGAGGAGGCAGTAAAGAGTGAAAAAAGTTAACGGCCATCAAATCATCTCTTTGTTTGAGGAGTTCTCTCCAAAGAACCTGGCAATGGAAGGCGATAAAATCGGACTGCAGATTGGCGGACTGAATAATAAGGTGCAAAATGTCATGATTGCTCTTGACGTGCTGGAGGAGGTCATTGATGAAGCCATCGAAAAGAATGTGCAGCTCATCATCGCCCATCACCCCCCGATCTTCAGGCCATTGCAGAAAATCAATACGGATACAGCAGCCGGAAGGATTATCGAGAAGCTCATAAAGCATGATATAAGCGTATATGCGGCTCATACGAATCTTGATGTGGCTGAGGGCGGCGTGAATGACCTCCTGGCGGAAGCTCTTGGTTTAGAGAACACAGAAGTGCTTGTGCCCACACATGAAACCAGCCTGAAGAAACTGGCTGTTTTCGTACCGCTTGAAGCAGCTGAGGCTCTGAGAGAGGCGCTGGGCAGGGCAGGTGCCGGGGCAATTGGAGATTACAGCTTCTGTGCCTTCTCTTCGGAAGGAACCGGACAGTTTATGCCCGGGGACTCAGCCACCCCTTACATCGGGACCAGAGGCCGCTTGGAAAAGGTAAAGGAAGTCAAGGTGGAAACAATTTTTCCGGATCATCTGGAAAAGAAAGTGATTTCTGCAATGATTAAAGCCCATCCATATGAAAAGCCTGCCTATGATATTTATCACCTTGATAATAAAGGCCAATCACTTGGGCTTGGACGGGTCGGAACAGTTCCTGAAACAACGCTTGAAGAATTTGCTGGAAAAATTAAAGAGGCATTCGGGCTTGACAGGGTCCGGGTAGTCGGAGATCTGAACTCTCCTGTCAGGAAAGTGGCTGTCCTGGGCGGGGATGGAAATAAATATTTTACCCAGGCCAAGTTCAAAGGCGCGGATGTGTATGTAACAGGGGATATGTATTATCATACTGCGCATGATGCAATGATGATGGGCCTGAACATTATTGATCCAGGCCATAATGTAGAAAAGGTCATGAAGAAGGGTGTGGCTCATATCCTTGAAAAAATGGCCAGGGAAAAGGGATATGATGTGAAATTTATTTCCTCAGAAGTGCATACAGATCCTTTCAAATTTATATAAAGAAAAGAGCTGCAGCGATTGCTGCAGCTCTTTTCTTTAAGCTCTCTTGATTTTTGGAAGCACTTTGCTGAGAGGCACTTTCTTCTCGGTTTTCCACGTTTCCGGATCATTAGGATCGAACTGCTGAAGGAAAGTGATGACTTCTTTTGTTATTGGTGTAGGAGTAGAAGCTCCTGCTGTGACAGCCGCCTTTTTGGCATCTTTCAGCCATTCGATCTTCAGTTCAGAAAGATCGGCAATCCGGTATGCGGTGGTGCCTGCAATTTCCTCGGACACCTGGGCAAGGCGATTGGAGTTGTTGCTCTTTGGGTCACCGACTACAATCAGTACATCGGCTTCTCCTGCCTGTTCAGCGACCGCTTCCTGCCTCACCTGGGTAGCCATGCATATTTCTTTATGGAACTCTGCATGAGGGTATTTCTCTTTTATCTTATCCATGACAGTGACGACATCCCATTGGCTCATAGTCGTCTGATTGGTAACAATGATTTTGCTGCTGTCCAGGGTGAGCTTGCCGACATCTTCTGCAGTTTGTACAAGAGATACTGCATGCGGAGCAACTCCAAGGGCGCCTTCAGGCTCAGGATGGCCTTTTTTGCCGATGTAAATGATCTGATAGCCTTCAGCGTCTTTTTCCCTGATCAGATCATGGGTCCTTGTCACATCCGGACAGGTGGCGTCAATCGTTACGAGCCCCTTTGATTTAGCAATTTCGCGGATTTCAGGGGAGACGCCGTGCGCCGTGAAAATGACAGTGCCTTTGTCGACTTTTTCAATGATATCTTTACGGTTTTCTCCATCCAGCGTTATAATGCCTTCTTCTTCAAATGCATCGGTGACATGTTTGTTATGGACAATCATGCCCAGTATATAAATCGGCCGCGGCAGGTTTTTATCCAAAGCGGCATTCCTTGCTATGACCATTGCATCGACAACCCCATAGCAATAGCCCCGCGGCGAAATTTTTAAAACATCCATTCTCCAATCCTCCCATTGCAGTGGAACTGAAACTTATTTTTAAGAGAATCAACTGCCCCTACATTATATAAGACTTGTAGAGATATTACAAAAGGGGGCATTCAATTGGCAGAAAAAATCATTGCATTTTTCAAAAGCTGGATGAACGAGGCCAAAACAAAAAGAATGCGCAAAAAGCTGCATTCTTCACGGATTCTAAATATACAGCTTGGGTGAGGAACTGCCCTTTCCAGGAGCTTTGGCACGTTTGGGAGCTTCTGAAGGCTGGTGGGACCCGGCTGTTTCAGTTTTTCTTTTCTCAGGC
The DNA here is from genome assembly GCF_040492155.1 of Cytobacillus sp. T106. Lineage (NCBI taxonomy): Bacteria > Bacillati > Bacillota > Bacilli > Caryophanales > Bacillaceae > Cytobacillus > Cytobacillus sp. T106. The sequence goes on from NZ_JBEUMK010000001.1 coordinate 441,842, forward strand.
GGGGAGGGGGCTTTTTTAGTTTCAGAAGCTGCCTCCTTTTCACTTTCTTCATTTCCGGAGCTCTTCAATCCTCTGTACAGTTTCCACATGGCCGGAAGATTTTTGACCATTGGGCCATACTGCTGTACCATCGGTCCGAATTGCTGAGCTGTATTGAGCATTTTCTGTGTATTTGACAAGAATCCCGAAATGCTGGACGGGTTGGCAATCGACTTCAGGAATCCGCCTGAACCGGCTGCATTGGCAGCGCCCGGAGCTGCGGCGCGCATGCTATTCAAACCACCGGCTGCAGATGCTGGATTCCCGCCTTTGCCCAGAAGCTTGGCCAGCAGTCCTCCGCCTCCCTGGCGTGTCTGCTGCATAGGTCCCATCATGGGGCCGAAATTGGGCCTGGCCTGCATCGGGCCTCTAAATTGCGGCGGCATTCCTCCGCCCTGCATCGGAAAACGGGGTCTAGGCTGCATAATTTGCCTCCTTTACTTAAAAGTTTCTCCTTATGTAAGCTATGCACCTGTCATGAAATTGGTTTAGGTTTCTGCGGATGTTTCCCTATTTTCATGTTTGCCGGGCATTTAGTAAGTGCCTGTTGCGGAACATTTCTGCTGATTCCGTGCTTATTTTTGTGATCCAGATTTCACATGGCATGCACAATATCGGGCTGGATGAGTCCCAAATAAAGTTGGAACAATGCCAAAGCCTATTAAAAACTCCCTGAATGGCTAAAATAATTATATCAGCGGTATTGGTGGTCTTTTGCATGAAACTTTATTATAATAATATGATGGACAAAGACTGGTGAGGCAAGTTGTCCACTCAGGCTGCGGCCACTAACTATAAGGAGTTAATTATGACGGAAACGAAATTCGAACGCTACGAACTTAAGCCATTTATTATAGAAGCTGTCAAAAAGCTCGGGTTTTATGAGCCCACAGAAATACAGGAACGCCTGATCCCGATTATCCTTAAAGGGGATAGTGCGATTGGACAGTCCCAGACAGGCACCGGGAAGACTCATTCCTATATTTTGCCGATCCTTCAGAAAATTGATCCTTCGAGGCAGGGGGTACAAGCTGTCATAACTGCTCCGACAAGGGAGCTGGCCACCCAGATCCATAAGGAAGTACTTAAAGTAACAGAGCAGGCTGATGGCGATGAGGAAATCAGCTCCAAACTGTTTATAGGGGGAACAGATAAACAGAGGACAATTGAGAAGCTGAAAGTGCAGCCCCAGGTAGTAGTAGGGACACCGGGCCGGATCAACGACCTGGTCAAGGAAAATGCACTTCTCGTCCATACCGCTTCAATGCTGGTCGTGGATGAAGCTGATCTGATGCTGGATATGGGCTTCCTTGAAGATGTAGACCAGGTTGCAGGCAAGATGCCTGAAAAGCTTCAAATGCTTGTATTCTCGGCAACAATCCCGGAAAAGCTGAAGCCATTTCTGAAAAAGTATCTGGAAAATCCAAAATTCGTCCAAATAGAGCCCAAGCAGATTGCAGCTGCAAAAATTGAGCATTATCTGCTCCCTTCAAAGCACAAAAATAAGACGGAAATTGTCTTTCGTGCATTGGAGGCATTTAATCCATATTTGGCGATCGTCTTTACAAATACTAAGAAAAAGGCTGATGAAGTCGCAGATGCCCTTATGCAAAAAGGCTTAAAAGTAGGCCGCATTCACGGAGATCTCAGCCCTCGTGAGCGCAAGAAGATGATGAAGCAGATTATGGATCTGGAATTCCAGTATATTGTTGCGACCGATCTTGCTGCCAGAGGCATCGATATCCAGGGAATCAGCCATGTGATCAATTATGAGCTGCCGACCGATCTGGACTTTTACATCCACCGTGTAGGCCGCACGGCAAGAGCAGGATCTTCCGGCATCGCTCTCACGATTTATGATACGTCAGATGAAGATGCGCTGAACAGGCTGGAAAAGCTGGGGATCGAGTTCAAGCATGTTGATCTTCAAAAGGGTGAATGGATTGATTTGGGCGACCGCAATAGACGGAAAAAGCGGCAAAGGCAGACGGATGAGATTGATGCCCATGCTCAATCCCGTGTGAAAAAACCGAAAAATGTAAAGCCAGGCTATAAAAAGAAAATACAAAGAGAAGTAGAGAGCATCAAGAAACGCCAAAGAAGGCTTAAAAAGAAATAAAGGCAGGCTGCCGGAGGGAGAGAATGAAATGCTTAAAATTGGTTCGCATGTGTCGATGAGCGGGAAAAAAATGCTCCTTGCCGCAAGTGAGGAAGCTGTATCTTACGGCTCCAGCACTTTCATGATTTACACAGGAGCCCCTCAAAATACACGCCGGAAAAAGATTGAGGATTTGAATATTGAGGAAGGCAGGCGCCATATGGAGGCCAATGGAATTGACAATATCATTGTCCATGCCCCATATATCATCAATATAGGAAATACCACAAATCCTTCGACCTTTGAGCTGGGAGTCAACTTTCTGCGTTCGGAAATAGACCGGACTGAAGCAATCGGCGCCCGACAGATCGTCCTTCATCCCGGTGCGCATGTTGGTGCAGGAACAGAAGAGGGCATCAAAAAAATCATTGAAGGGCTGAATGAAGTCCTGAATGGCGAGGAAAATGTCCAGATTGCTCTGGAGACAATGGCAGGCAAAGGCTCTGAATGCGGGAGAAACTTCGAAGAGCTGGCCATGATCATCGATGGGGTCAAGTATAATGATCATCTATCCGTCTGCTTTGATACATGCCATACGCATGATGCCGGCTATAATATCGTAGAAGACTTTGATGGCGTCTTGAATGAGTTCGACAAAATTGTCGGGCTCGACCGCCTGAAGGTGCTTCATATCAATGACAGCAAAAATGAGCGGGGAATGAAAAAGGACCGCCATGAAAACATCGGGTACGGACATATCGGCTTTGACGCTTTAAGTTATATCGTCCATCATCCGCAGCTTTCAGAAGTCCCGAAAATCCTTGAGACGCCATTTGTCGGGGAAGATAAGAACAGCAAAATGCCTCCATACAAATACGAAATTGAGATGCTCAGGAATAAGGAATTCAATGAAAACCTTCTTTCGGACATCATGGAAGGCAAATAAATGAAATACAGCTGCAGGGTGCTGCAGCTGTATTTTTTATGAGAGAGGCTTCAGGCTAAAGAGGTAATCATTCCCTGCCGATTAGGTGTTAAGCAGAAAAGAATTACATTAACCCTGTTGATTGCAGTGGAAGGCACGTAGACTCCAGCGGGATTGCAGCGAAAAAGTTGAGACCCCGCAGCGCGGAGCGTGAGGAGGCTCAACTTCGCCCCGCGGAAAGCGAAGTGCCTGCAACGGAAATCAACAGCCCATACTAACATCTATGGTTCTTTATATTGGGTATAGACTGCAGACTAAACTGAAGTTTTGAGTATACGTTCCTCTAATGAGCAAAGCTTTTCCGCATTTCTATTTGTCCAGCAAGGTAAAGAACACCTTCTATTCCTAAGCGCCTTATGCTTGTCGGGGCTGAACAAGGCTTTTCCGCATTTCAATTTGTCCAGCTCCAGCGGCTAGAGACTCGAGTCATAAGCCACCAGAGAATTAAAGGCAAAGAACGCCTTTAATTCTCTGGCGTCTTATGCTTGTCGTCTCTGGGCAAGCCGCCTCCGCATTTTAATTTGTCCAGCTCCAAAGCCTAGCCCCTCGAGTCATAAGCCACTTGGGAATTGAAGGCAAAGAACGCCTTCTATTCCCAAGCGTCTTATGCTTGTCGGGGCTGAGCAAGGCTTTTCCGCATTTCTATTTGTCCAGCTCCAGCGGCTAGAGACTCGAGTCATAAGCCACCAGAGAATTAAAGGCAAAGAACGCCTTTTATTCTCTGGCGTCTTATGCTTGTCGTCTCTGGGCAAGCCGCCTCCGCATTTTAATTTGTCCAGCTCCAAAGCCTAGCCCCTCGAGTCATAAGCCACTTGGGAATTGAAGGCAAAGAACGCCTTCTATTCCCAAGCGTCTTATGCTTGTCGGGGCTGAGCAAGGCTTTTCCGCATTTCTATTTCGTAAATTGCATAAACAGCTTGTTTACTTCCCTTGCTGTGTCGGGTCCGGCAATTTTGGCAATTTCCTTAATGATTTTGGAGCGTTCTGAATCCTGGAAGATGTTTACCTGTTTACCTCTTAAGTAATTGGCAATCTGCTTTGCCTGTGTCTGATTTATGGATATTTGGAATTGCTTAGCGTATTTTAAAAGCTCTTCAGTCGTTATCGTGCTGACTTTATGATTGATGATGTTTTCGAATATTTTCATTTTCTCCCACCTCCTCTGTACCATATGTACAATAGCCCGGAAATGTTACTGAAAATTGCCTCCAGAATAAAATTAAACCATTCAGCCCGGTTCTCTTTACTTTAGGGAAAAGTTCCGTTATACTACTTAAGTTAAATCGGAATCATTCTTATATTAAAAAGGTGATAAAAATGAAAGACCAAACTCCCATAATTGAGATATCAAATCTCACTTATAGATATGAAAAAGAAAATGTGCTGGAAAATATAAATTTAACTGTACCTGAAGGGGCATTCCTTGGGATAGTAGGACCGAATGGTTCAGGAAAATCCACTCTCCTAAAAATGGTCCTGGGGCTTCTTAAGCCGCAGAAAGGTGAGATTTTTCTGTTTGGACAGCCAATCGGAAAATTCAGGGACCAATCAAAAATCGGCTTTGTTTCCCAAAAGGCGAACTCCTTCAATACCGGATTTCCTGCGACTGTTTTTGAGGTGGTTTCAAGCGGCCTTACGAAAAAGCTTGGCCTGTTCCGTTTTGCCGGCAGGCAGGAGCGGGAAAAAGTTGCGGAAGCGATCGAATCAGTCGGTTTAACTGCTTTTTCCGGACGCAATATAGGGGAGCTATCCGGAGGGCAGCAGCAGCGGGTCTTCATTGCGAGAGCGCTTGTCAGCAGCCCAAAACTGATGATTCTTGATGAACCGACTGTCGGGGTTGATGCACAGAATGTGCAGTCATTTTATCAGATGCTTGAGGATTTAAATAAAAAACTGGGCATTACGCTTGTTCTTGTCACGCATGACATTGGTACGATAACCGATAAGGTTTCGCATGTAGCCTGCCTGAATAAGCATCTTCATTTTCATGGAAGGACAGAAGAATTTGAAGAATTCGATCGGAATGAGGTTTCTGAGTTTTACGGTCACGGGCTTCACGTCCTTCATCATGACGATCACCATCACCATCATCACCATGAAGGAGGGACATTATGATCTCCGCAATCCTTCAGTATGAATTTTTGCAGAATGCTTTTTTGACCGGCATTATTATCGGCATCATTGCCCCGATTCTGGGTGTATTCATTGTTGTCCGCAGGCTGTCGCTGATAGCCGATGCCCTGAGCCATGTTACACTTGCAGGGATTGCTGCCAGCCTCCTCCTGGAAAAGAAACTTATGCTATCCGGCGGCCTGAACCCGATGTATATGGGAATGGCATTTTCAGTTGCAGGCTCACTTTTTATTGAAAAGCTGAGAGCTGTTTATAAGCATTATCAGGAGCTTGCGATACCGATCATTCTTTCAGGAGGCATCGGGATCGGGGTGATCTTCATTTCTCTGGCGGACGGCTTCAATACAGATCTGTTCAGCTACCTGTTTGGAAGTGTAAGTGCGGTCAGCAGGACAGACCTGTGGTTAATTTTAATCATTAGCGCCGTTGTGGCAATTCTTATAGTATTATTATATAAAGAGCTATTTTTGCTTTCCTTTGATGAAGAGCATGCAAAGGCATCCGGGATTGCCGCAAAAAGTGTCCATTTCATTTTTATCGTAATGGTTGCCCTGGTCATTGCGGCCTCCATGAGAATTGTCGGGATTTTGCTTGTTTCGTCCCTGATGACACTCCCGGTAGCTGCCAGCATCCGCATTGCGAAAGGATTTAAGCAAACCATTCTTTTCTCGGTGATTTTTGGTGAAATCTCTGTCCTTGGGGGACTGTCGGTTTCATATTACCTGGATCTTGCTCCAGGAGGGACGATTGTAATGATTGCCGTCCTAATTCTTGTGTTGACCATTTTAATAAAATCCCTGCTCCTGAAACTTGCAGCCGGTTCTGAAAAAGCAGGGGCATAGGAAGAGCCAAGAACAGCTGCCGGGAGAAGGCAGCGCGATTTAAAGAGGTGATTGCAATGAATGTGGAAGAAGCCTTGATTCTTTTAAAAGAAAAAGGATATAAACATACAGGGAAGCGTGAGGAAATGCTGCAGTTCTTTTCTGACAGCAATAAATACCTGACTGCCAAAGATGTACTTGATAAATTGAAGGACGATTATCCCGGGTTAAGCTTTGACACTATATACCGGAACCTTTCTTTGTTTGTGGATTTGGGGATTTTTGAAATGACCGAGCTGTCCGGAGAGAAACATTTCCGTTTTACATGCTCGCACCATCACCATCACCATCACTTTATCTGCCTTGATTGCGGCAAAACAAAGGAAATTGATACTTGCCCAATGAATGGGCTTCAGGAGAACCTGAAGGGATACGATGTTTCCGGCCATAAATTCGAGATTTATGGCCGCTGCCCGGATTGTGTTCATTAATAAATGAAAAACCGGCCTGGGGGCCGGTTTTTTCGTTTTTTATTTTTCAGCTTTCAGCCACTTTTCAACTGCTGCCTTCGCCTCAAACCAGCCTTTCACCCTTATAACCCCTACAGGGATCGGGTCGCGATTATAAGGTGTATCAAAAAGGATGACGGGTATGCCGCATTCTTCATGGATCGCAACTGCATTATCATGCTTGTCTTCAAAGAATATATCCACTTTGTGCTTTTTTGCAGTACTGATTTTATCATGAGAGCCGATCAATTCTACATGATGGAAATGAAGCTCGTTTTCAAGAAACCATTCTTCGGTCAATTTCTGCAGGGTAGAGCCGCGTGCACTGATAAAGTACAGCTCATGCTTTGATTCCCATTCTTTCAGGACCTGTTTTGCTCCTGAAGCCAGCGGGGAGTTGGCATAAATCTTTGGTTCATTATCGAGGAACCATTTTGCAAATTCTTCTTCGCTTATGTCAACCAGGGGATTTAAGTCATACTCTTTTACATCCTCCAGGGTCAGGTTTAATTGAAACGCTTCATTCAAATAGGGGATGATCGAGGAAGGGCAGGTCACTGTCCCATCGATATCAATGCCAAATCTTTTCATATGTTTTTTCTCCTTATATGGATGTCTCATACCATCTTAACAGAACTAGTGCCCGCCAAAAAGGATTGCAGGAGAAATGCCTGTTTTTTTATCCATACATTAGCATCGTAAAACAGGGGGAAAGAGCAGATAATAAATAATGCCCCTATAGAAGGGGGCAGCTAATTTGCCATTACTAACAAATCAGGCTTCTGAAAGCGGAGGGATTATATTGGCAGATCAAGAACGCTCTCAGCAAGAACAAGACCTTCGTCACAGCGAAGAGCTTGGCGAAAATAATGAATATGGATCAAGGAATTATACAGAAGAAACAGCCGCCGAAATCGCAGCACCTGTTTCGCTGGGAAGAGACAGCAGCGGGGAGGACTACCGCGGGGAAGAAAATGCCGGGATGGACCTTTCTGGCGGTATGATGGGGTATGGAGCTTTAGCGCTTTCGATTCTTTCACTGTTTGTCCTGCCAATTCTGTTTGGCGCTGCCGGCATCATTCTCGGCTTCATAGCGCGCAGAAGAGGGGCGCGCACAACCGGGGCCTGGGCAATCGGCATCGGTGCCGTCTCCATTATCATCGGAATCTTTATCCTTCCGTTCTTTTAGGCGGAAAAGGGAAAAAAGACCGGCTCACAATTGAGCCGGTCTTTTATTTGCTTCAGCTGAAGGGGCGGCAAGCCGCTTAATCATTCATTTGAAGCTGCTTTTCAGCTTCTTGTTTAGCATAGTATTCTTCAGCGATTTTATCGATCTCGATTTTTAATTCTTCGACCATTGTATCTTCAGGAACTTTGCGGACTATTTTCCCTTTACGGAACAATAGGCCTTCCCCGCGGGCGCCGGCGATGCCGATATCTGCTTCACGGGCTTCTCCAGGGCCGTTTACAGCACAGCCTAGCACAGCTACTTTTATAGGTGCTTTGATCTTCTGGATATATTCTTCCACTTCATTGGCAATGCTGATCAAATCGATCTCGATCCGGCCGCAGGTCGGGCAGGAAATGAGTGTAGCAGCATTGGATGAAAGTCCGAATGACTTCAAAAGTTCCCTGGCGACTTTTACTTCCTCGACAGGGTCGGCACTCAAGGAAATCCTTAAAGTATTTCCGATGCCTTTGCTTAATATGGCACCAAGGCCCGCGGCGCTTTTCACCGTGCCGGCAAACAAGGTCCCTGATTCTGTAATTCCAAGGTGAAGCGGATAATCAAACGCCATGGCTGCTTTTTCATAAGCCTCGATGGCCAGGTTGACGTCAGAAGCCTTCATGGAAACAATGATGTCATGGAAATCAAGGTCTTCAAGGATTTTAATATGATGCAGGGCGCTTTCCACCATACCGTCGGCAGTCGGATAGCCGTATTTCTCGATGATCCGCTTTTCCAGTGAACCGGCATTTACACCGATCCGGATCGGGATCCCTTTTTCCTTTGCAGCTTTAACAACTGCTTCCACTTTTTCACGGCGGCCGATATTACCAGGATTAATCCTGATTTTGTCAGCTCCGCCCTCGATAGCCTTAAGAGCCAGTTTATAATCAAAATGGATATCCACTACAAGAGGGATATTGATCCTTTTCTTTATTTCAGCGATCGCATTTGCCGCTCTTTCGTCAGGGCACGCCACCCGGACCACTTGGCAGCCTGCTTCTTCAAGCCGTTTAATTTCAGCAACAGTAGCTTCCACATCATGCGTCTTAGTGGTCGTCATGCTTTGGATTACAAGTTCATTATTGCCGCCGATGGTCAGGTTGCCTACTTTGACCGGGCGGGTTTTGGTACGATGTATAATTTCACTCAATGGTGATTCGCTCCTTTAAATATGGAATTGGAACAATATAAAATGAATTTTCAGCAGCGCATTGCAAAGTCCTGCCGCTGTCAAACTATATCCTATTGTATCAATGAACCTGCTGAATTGACAAGAATGATGGTTCTGGCATTTATCTTTTCAATTGCTAGTTTTTGCGTAATCCGGAAATTTATAAATTTTGCCTGCCTGAATCTTCCCGGCCTTCACTCCGCTGTTAAGCTTTTCAAAATCTGCTGCTACCCGGGAGATGGAAACGGGAACTGAGCTGTCCAGATGCCTCTCGACGATTGTCAGGACAGTCTCCCCGGGAACTGCTTTTTGTTCAAAATAGGCCAAAGCATCCTCATCCGGCTCCACAATGGAAGAGGCTTCAAGGGCAGGGGCCTGGTCAGGGGCAGGAAGGGTCCCGCGGCTCAGATCATAAAATATAATATATATGGCAAGAACAGCAATCAGCAGCGCAGCAAACCGTTTCATTGGGCACAGCCTCCGATCCGCAGTATTTTTATACTGAATGTATGCCTGTACATCCAAGGATAGAACAAGCTATGCATACGAAAAATGATTTAGGAAAATATTACTGCTTTTTTACAAAAGCTTAATAATCCCTCTCTATAATTGAAGGTATAAGAGGGGGAGAGATGTATTTTGGCAAAAACATCACAGTATTTCATCAAACTTAAAAAGGCTGGCAAACGTTTTGCCAGGCCATTGCAGAATATGAAGTTAAGAATAACCGGGAAAAATCTCATGGCAAGGATGCCGCTGCAATTCAGGCTTCTGTTCCTGACTTTGGGGCTGCTTGTTGCGGCCATTTCAGCAGTTGCCTATATCTCATATGAAAAGTCAAAAGATACAGCGGTAGAGCTTATGGAGCAAAGGCTGGAAAGAGAAACAAAAACCTTTTACCAGCTTGCACAGAACTTGATGTTCATTTACGTGGGAAAAGAAGATGAGTTCAGCAAAAAGGTAAACCAGGTGCTGAAGGGACAGGAAGCGGAGCTGGCAAAAGATGGGCTGCACGGTGAATATTTTCTTATTTCGGGAGGAAAGGCGGAAGCTTTTGATGTCAGTAAAAAATCTTCATTGAAGTTTCCGGAGAAGCTTTTGGCCGGCATCCAGGAAACAAAAACCGGGATTGCCCATGAAAATTTGAATGGAAAGGAATATACCCTTTCCTATCACAATGTCCAGGAGCTTAATGGGGTATTTTTAATAGCCATCCCGCAAGAGCAATACCTGCACAATGTTTATGACATGGCTACATACATACTTATTGCAGCGATTGCCAGTATAGCGGCTGCTGCCCTCCTCATCTTGCTGCTGGTCCGAAGCATTACAGGCCCGCTTAATACGTTAAGAGATATTATGAAGCAGGCCAGGAAGGGTAACCTTGACTTAAAAGCAGAATCACGAACCACAATCCCGGAGATTACATCTCTGATAAAAAGTTTTCATAGCATGATGGGCCAGATGAGGGAGCTGATCATCCGCATTTCGGATACATCCAGGGATTTGACATGGACAGGTGCTGATCTGCAGGAAATTTCCGGCCTGGTTCTGGAAGAGCAGGAACACCTTAATGAAGCCATCCGCATGGTAAGGGCCGGGGCAGAAGAAACCGCAGGAAGTTCAGAGAAAAGCATTCAGCTTTTTCAAGAAATGAAAAATTCAATCGAAAGCATCTCTCAGATGATGGGAAGTATGACTGCCAGCGCAAGCTCAATGAATACATCCGCATCAGAAGGTGAAGAAAGCATCAAGGATCTTGTTCATACCGTGAGAAACTATGAGAAGGAGTTTAAAGCAGTTTCTGCCTCTGTACAGGAGGTAAGGGATTATTCAGATAAGATCGCACAGGTGGTCACGCTGATTCAGGATATTGCCGGGCAGACAAAGCTTCTTGCCCTGAATGCGGCCATAGAGGCAGCAAGGGCAGGGGAATCAGGAAAAGGCTTCGCGGTTGTGGCTGATGAAGTAAGGAAGCTGGCAGAGCAGTCTTCAAAAGCTGCTGAAAATATAACTGGAACTATAGCAGAGATGGAGAGTATTTCTGCTAAAGCTTCAGATGGCTTCCAGGAGATGCAGGAAAACTTTGAGATTCATCTGGAGGCAGCGGAGAAAAGCAGGAACACATTTGATGTACTCATGCGGGAAATTTCATCAGTAAGCATGATGATTAAAGAGTCCGAGAAGGGACTGGCCGTCCTGAATGGGATATTGCCTGAAGCCGAGGCTGCAGCAGAAGGATTTGCCTCCGTAAGCCAGGAAACACTTGCAAGTGCAGAACAAATGATTTCAGCTTCCAATGAGCAGGCAGCCAAGACTAAAAGAAGCCACGATGCGGGTGAGAGCCTTATCTCCCTTTCCGGGTCGCTTGCGGAAACCATATCATTGTTTAAATATTAATGAATGAAAAAAGGCGGCCCGAATGGTCCGCCTTTTTCATATGCAAATTGGAAGGGTAATCCGGCTGAGAATACAGCTTGATTACTGACGCTTATTGCTTGCTTTTTGGCATAGGCACTTCCTTTACTGCCAGCATCAGGATGATGATGGACACAAACCAGTTGATCATGAAGCCGCTTGGCACATTTGTCTGCAAAGCGCCCATGACCGCAAAGAAGACAGTCGGCAGCGTGACGCTGTATGCGGCCATCCGCCATAAGTGCCTGTATTGCAGGCGGCGGCCGGCAATGCTGCGGAGAAGGAGGCCGATCAGCGCCAGTACGGAAACCTCAATGAATTTAACCGCGGTGCTGAACAGGTAAATGACTAAAGCCATAATAATGATGAAAATGACCAGGACTGAATCAATGGAATCCAGGAAGGATACTGCGTCTTCCTTCGTCAAAGTCAGATCGCCTGCCATTGAATAAGAATACGTTTGCACCTGCCCGCCTGCAACAAACATAAATTCATCTTTTAGCATAGCGAGGGCCATATTGGAATCGGCCAGCTCTTCTTTATTGGCGGTGCCTGTTGAGTCAAATACAATGGTAAAGCTGTTTTTATTGATGATGATCGGAGCTTTTTGATCGGAATTCAGTTCCCCGTTCTCAATCGTAAAGTCAGGGATATCCTCTGCCAGGCTCTCACGGGCAGCATCTGCTCCTGACATGATGGCCGTGCTGAAATAATAGATGGTTGGCAGGACAGACAGGAGGGTAAGTAGGAAAACATAGAGAATTGTCTTCCCGATTCCCTGAAAACGGAAGGCTGCTATATCCCTTGGGGAATAAAGACTTTTAAAAAACTGTTTAAATACATTCATTTTGACACACCCTTAAAAAGATTCACCATTTATTTTAGCCGCAGAGCCCTATATGTACAAGTATGATCCATATACAGATTTGTAACACAACTGTAACATTAGGCTTAAATGTTAAGGTATTGTAAATTTGGCTGAAGGAATCTTTACTTTTTATTTACCCATCATACATAATGATGTGGGGTTTGTAGATTAATGTCGAATCTAAAAAGTTATAGGGGTTGAAAAATGGTGGAACTAAACATCCAGCAAATGCTTTTTGAATTTTTGGGCGGCCTTGGTATTTTCTTATACGGTATTAAATTCATGGGCGACGGCCTTCAAAAGTCGGCCGGTGATAAACTTAGGGATATATTGGACAAGTTTACTACCAATCCGGTCATGGGTGTTCTCGCGGGGATCATTGTCACGATCCTTATCCAGAGCAGCTCTGCTACAACAGTCATCACCGTCGGTCTTGTCAGTGCCGGCTTCATGACCCTGCGCCAGGCAATTGGCGTCATCATGGGTGCAAATATCGGAACGACGGTAACGGCGTTCATCATTGGTATTGATGTTGGGGAATATGCACTTCCAATCATAGCATTGGGCTCGATCATGCTATTCTTCTTTAAAAATAAAAAAGTACATAATGCCGGCCAGATCGTTTTTGGATTCGGGGCATTATTTTATGGACTTGAACTGATGAGCGGGGGAATGAAACCGCTCAGGGGGCTTGAGGCATTCCACGATCTAACAGTCAATATGAGCTCCAACCCGATCCTTGGTGTAGTGGTCGGTACATTGTTCACGGTCATCGTCCAAAGCTCGAGTGCGACAATCGGGATTCTGCAGGGCTTATTCTCTGAGAATCTGATCAATCTTGATGCAGCTCTGCCAGTCCTCTTCGGGGATAATATCGGTACAACCATTACTGCCGTGCTGGCAGCCATTGGGGCCTCTGTCGCAGCGAGGAGAGCGGCAGCTGTACACGTCCTTTTCAATCTGATCGGGACAACCATATTCCTGATACTGCTTCATCCGTTCAATCTGCTGATTTCAGCTTTACAGGATAAGCTTAGTCTCAATCCGGAAATGACAATTGCGTTTGCACACGGGATCTTCAATGCGTCCAACACATTGATTCAGCTTCCATTTGTAGCGGCGCTTGCCTTCATAGTCACAAAGCTGATTCCGGGCGAAGATTCAGTTGTTGACTATAAAGCGAAGCATCTTGATCCGGTGTTTATAGAACAGTCTCCTTCAATTGCCCTTGGCCAGGCGAAAGAAGAAGTGCTCAGGATGGGATCGTTTGCGGTTAAAGGCCTTGAAGAAACAAACCTGTTCTTAAAGACAAAGCTGAAAAAGCATTCAGACAGTACCTATCAGCTTGAAGAAGCTATCAATAATCTTGACCGCAAGATTACAGATTATCTGATTAATTTATCAACAAGCTCACTTTCTGAAAATGAGTCTGAAGAACATACAGTGCTGATGGATACAGTAAGGGACATCGAGCGGATCGGCGACCACTTTGAAAACATCATTGAACTGATTGAATATCAGCAGGCCAATAAAGTGAAAATCACTGAATCGGCGATGAATGACCTTGAAGATATGTTCGCTTTGACGATTTCAACGGTAAAGGAATCCCTCGAATCGCTTGACCATAATGATAAGGAAGCTGCAAGGCATGTTGTCAAAAAAGAAGAGGAAATTGACAAGATGGAAAGAAAGCTGAGGAAGCAGCATATCATCAGGATGAATGAAGGGACATGCACCGGACAGGCGGGAATTGTTTATGTGGACATTATCAGCAATCTGGAGCGTATCGGTGATCATGCTGTGAACATTGCAGAGGCTGTTTTAGGAGAAGATAATTAGTGTATAGTAAGCAAGAGGGAAACCTCTTGCTTTTTCCTTTTTCAGAGTGGATAGAAAAATAAAAAGTCGAAGGTGCTGGTCTAATGGAATATGTATACTGGACGATTATCATTATTTTATTTGCGATTGCTTTTATTGGCCTCTTTCTGCCCATCATCCCAAGCGTCCTTTTCATCATCGGAGGATTTGTTGTTTATGGGCTGTCCTATTCTTTTGAGCCCTTCGGGTGGCTGTTCTGGCTCGTCCAGGGGATGTTCGTCCTTCTTCTGTTCGGAGCCGATTATGCGGCCAATATGATTGGCATCAAGAAATACGGAGGTTCAAAGGCGGGAATCTGGGGAAGCACGATCGGCATCCTGGCCGGCCCTTTTGTCATCCCGGTTTTAGGGATACTGATCGGCCCCTTCATCGGCGCCATCGCCGCTGAAATGATTGTCCATAGGAAGGGCATCAGGGAAGCTGCAAAAATCGGGATGGGATCGGTTGTCGGCTTTGTCAGCAGCATTGCGGCAAAGGGTTTCATTCAGACAGTCATGATTGTGTACTTCCTGTTTCTCGTTTTATGACCGCTGCATGCATAAAAGGGAGAAGAGAGGGTATTGTATATCTGTCAGGCAAAGCATTTTGTTTGAAAGGATTACCCAAGTTTGGTAATCTAACATTAAAGACTTTTAGAACGATTCTATTTTCTGAAAAATGGAATAGATGCCGTTCGGAAGCTAAATAATGATACATAGGGAGGAATTTATTATGGCATTTGAATTACCGCAATTACCTTATGCTTACGATGCGCTGGAGCCAAACATTGACAAAGAAACAATGAACATCCACCACACGAAGCACCATAACACATATGTAACTAACCTTAACAATGCATTGGAAGGCAATGAAGAGCTTCTTTCAAAAACAGTTGAGGAAGTCGTTTCGAATCTTGATGCTGTTCCTGAATCAGTCCGCACAGCAGTAAGAAACAATGGCGGAGGGCATGCCAACCACTCTTTATTCTGGCAGATCCTTTCTCCAAATGGCGGCGGCGAGCCGACTGGCGAGCTTCAAGACGCCATCAGCAGCAAATTCGGCAACTTCGAAAGCTTCAAAGAAGAGTTCGCAAAAGCTGCAACTACACGCTTTGGTTCTGGCTGGGCTTGGCTCGTAGTCAACAACGGCGAGCTTGAAGTAACTAGCACTCCAAACCAGGACTCTCCATTGATGGAAGGCAAAACGCCTATCCTTGGCCTTGATGTTTGGGAGCATGCATACTACCTCAAGTATCAAAACCGCCGTCCGGAATATATCAATAACTTCTTTAATGCAGTTAACTGGGAAGAAGTGTCCAAGCGCTACAGCTCAGCAAAATAATCTTTCCATCCAGGATAGGCAGCAGATTCGTCTGCTGCCTTTTTGCATGCAATCAAAGCGTTCAGGGATGAATAAGCAAGTCCCCATTGTAGAAGACTACCCTTAGAAACAAAGGGGAGTTTTTATAAAATGAGCAAATTGAATAAGCTGATCGGAAATATTGAGCTGAATAAAGACCTGACCCTGCTGCTATTAATCGGGGGGCTTTATTCTTTGAGTGTTGCTCTTTCAAACACTTTTGTAAATATTTATTTATGGAAGCAATCAGGGGAATTCAAGGATCTGGGATTGTATAATTTATCGATTGTCGTCATTCAGCCGCTTACCTTTATACTTGCAGGAAGATGGGCAAAGAAGATTGACAGGGTCATTGTCCTGAGGATCGGCGTCATATGCCTGGCTCTGTTTTATTTGACTGTCCTGATCATCGGCACAAAGGCATCCCAATTCCTGCTGCTCCTTGGAGCGCTGCTTGGAATGGGATATGGTTTCTATTGGCTGGCGTTTAATGTGCTTACCTTTGAAATTACTGAGCCGGATACGCGGGATTTTTTCAACGGATTTCTTGGGATCCTTTCTTCAGTCGGAGGGATGATTGGACCCATTTCAGCAGGCTTCATCATTTCCAGGCTGGAAAAATTCACAGGCTATTCGATTGTTTTTGGACTTTCTCTGGTCCTGTTCTCACTTGCTGTCTTTTTAAGCTTTTTTCTGAAGCGCCGTCCTGCAGAAGGGGGCTATTGGTTTGTCCGCATCTTTAAAGAAAGAAATAATAACCCCAACTGGAAGCTTGTCACCAATGCACATTTTTTTCAGGGGCTTCGTGAGGGGACCTTCGTGTTTGTCATCTCTGTCTTCGTTTTTATATCGACAGGCAGTGAAATGGCTCTCGGGACATTCGGGCTGATCAATTCGGGCATTGCCTTTGTAGCGTATTATCTTGCATCAAGGCTCATAAAAAAGAAATACCGCAAAAAATCGATCCTGGCTGGCGGACTGATTCTATATGCCAGCATCTTTTTTATCATCATTGATGTTACGTACGCAAGGCTGCTCATGTATGCGGCTTCGATTGCCATTGCTTATCCCCTGCTGCTTGTTCCCTATGTTTCCATGACCTATGATGTTATCGGAACAGGCTGGCGAGCAGCTGAGATGAGGATTGAGTATATTGTCGTCAGGGAAGTATTTCTGAATATGGGCAGGGTTGTATCCATTCTCTGCTTCCTCGGTGCAGTAACTTTTTTCAGCGAGGAAAAGAGTATTCCCATTCTGTTGTTGTTCGTGGGGGCAGGCCATTCAGTGATTTACTTCTTCTATCGTAAAATTCAAATCAAGCCTGCATAGGAGGGGGAGGGAGCCTGCCCTCCTCTTTTTGTGTGCCGAAAGCTAATTATTTCCTGTTAAAACCAGCAGGCTGTTTATAGAAATATTTTCTACTTTCTTTTACAATATAAGAAGACAATTCATGAGGAAAGAAGTGTGCTGCTGTTTTGAATAAAAAGAGAAAAAAGAAGAACCATGTGCCTATGAGGCTGAACATGCTGTTCTTTGCTGTATTTTTGCTGTTTTCCATGCTGATCCTTCGCCTTGGCGTTGTTCAGATTGTGTATGGGGATGACTACAAAAGGGAAATTGAGAGGACGGAGGACGTGACTGTCAATAACCCTGTTCCGCGGGGCAAGATGTTTGACAGCACTGGCAAGGTAATTGTGGACAATACGCCGCAGAATGCCATCACTTACACAAATAAAGGCGCAAGCCAGGAGGAAATGCTTAAGGTAGCGGAAAATCTGGCCAGCCTGATTCAGAAGGATACAGAAAAAGTCCAGGAGAGGGATAAGAAAGATTACTGGATCATAAAGAACCAGGATAAGGCAGATGCAAAAGTAACACAAAAAGAGCTTGATGCCTTAAAGGAAAAATATGAAGATGATAAAGAGTTCAATAAAAAAGTATATGATTTGAAACTGGATCGCATCACAGAGGAAGAGCTGAGTTCCCTCACAGATAAAGATTTAGAAATTCTGGCGATCTACAGGGATTTCACAAGCGGATATGCATTGACTCCGCAAATCGTGAAAAATAAAGATGTCACCAATGAAGAATTTGCAGTTGTCAGTGAAAATCTTCAATTCCTTCCAGGCGTGGACACGACAACTGACTGGGAAAGATATTATGCTTTTGGCAGCACGCTGCAATCGGTGCTGGGAAGGATCTCAAAATCAGATGAAGGCCTGCCTGCGGAAAAGGTGGATTATTACCTGGCACGAGATTACAGCCGCAATGACAGGGTCGGGAAAAGCTATATCGAATTGCAATATGAGGATGTTCTTCATGGCCAGAAAGCAAAGGTTAAAAATATAACCGATAAAGGCGGAAGCCTTCTGAAGACTGAGACGATCAGCGAAGGGCAAAGGGGCAAGGACCTGGTCCTGAGCATCGATATGGAACTTCAGAAGGAAGTGGAAAAGATCCTTGAGGAAGAGCTCAGGGCCGCCAAGCGTTCCCCTGGAACCGCACTTCTAGACAGGGCATATACCGTCCTGATGGATCCGATGACCGGGGAAATCCTGACGATGGCCGGCAAGAAAATCGTTGACGGCGAGATGCAGGATGATGCCCTGGGAAATATTACGACGACCTATAATGTCGGATCAGCTGTAAAGGGTGCCACCATCCTTACGGGCTATAAAGAAGGGGTCATCCAGCCGGGGTCAGTCATCTTCGACGGGCCTCTGCGAATCAAAGGCACTCCAATAAAAAAATCATGGAAGAACTTTGGGCCGCTAGATGATATCAATGCGCTGAAATATTCCTCCAACGTCTATATGTTCCAGACAGCCATAAGGATCGGGGACGGTGTCTATAAGCCGGACAGGCCGCTCCCGCTCAATGAGGAAGGGTTTGATACAATCCGGGATTCCTTCGCGCAATTTGGACTTGGGGTCAGGACAGGAATCGACCTGCCGAATGAGCAGACCGGATTCAAGGGGATGAGCGACAAGCCCGGTTTTATGCTTGACCTTGCAATCGGGCAGTATGACACCTATTCCAATATGCAGCTTGCCCAATATGTTTCCACTATCGCCAACGGCGGCAACCGGATGGAGCCCCATATTGTCAAAGAAATCCGTGAGCCTCTGATGGACAACAGTGAACTCGGGCCGATTCTTGAGGAAATCAAGCCGAAGGTCTTGAACAGGCTTGATGTAGAAGAAAACTGGATTGAACGCGTCCAGGAAGGCTTCAGGAGGGTTATGCAGGAGCCGGGCGGCACAGCTTACGGAAGCTTTGGCGGAAAAGGGAAAACTTATAAGCCGGCAGGGAAAACGGGGACTGCGGAGGCCTTCTACGATGGACCAAGAAGAGAGGATTTCGGCAAGGAGCCGCCTGAAACCATGAACCTGAGCCTTGTAAGCTATGCACCTTCAGATAATCCTGAGGTAGCCATGGCTGTTCTAGTCCCATGGGCCTACCAGGGAAGCGTCGATCATGGAGCCAACAAAAAAATCGGCGAGCGTGTGCTGGATGCCTATTTCGATCTGAAGAAGAAGCGTGCCGAAGAAAATAAAGATAAAGAAGAAGCAGTCCAAAAAGTGGAGAATATTGAAGATGTAAAAGAAGGCCAGGAAGCTGAACGTGAGGAAGCTGGACTGTAATAAGCAAGGCACGCAGACTCATCATAAAATGCATGCGCATTTTTCTCCTGCGCGTGCAGTTTGAAGAAGCAGATTCAACGTCCTGCAGGAGGCAGCAGAGTTTTTGAGACCCCGCGGAAAGCGAAGTGCCTGGAACATAAATCAGCAGCTATATAAATCTTTCATTATAAGTATAAGCCTGTCTCCTCCGGGGACAGGCTTTTCTATGTTCAAATTTATCTTCATTCCCTCAAATCCGACATTTTAATACAAAAGGAGACCTCATTTACAAAAGCTTTACATTTAGTTAAAACCAGATTAATAGAAAAGCCTTATTCTAATACTCGTAGGACAAAACAACCAAATCTCTTAGGGGGAATAAAGAAATGAAAAGCTTTAAGTACTTGGCACTATCAGCAATGATCGGGGCAGTGCTAGCATTCACAGCAGCTTGCGGCAACTCTGAAGAAGGAACAACAAATGGTTCCCAAACAGACGGGGGCAACAGCACAGAGCAAGCAAGTGATGAAGATAAGCAGCTTCAAGGCGAAATTAATATCGATGGTTCTTCTACTGTATATCCAATCATGGAAGCTGTCGTTGAAGAGTTCGGAATGGAACAGCCTGGAGTAAAAGTTTCTGTTGCATCATCAGGTACTGGCGGAGGCTTTAAGGCATTCATCGCCGGTGACACAGATTTGAGCAACGCATCCCGTCCGATTAAAGAAGAAGAAGCAGCAGAGCTTGAAAGCAAAGGAATTGAATACACAGAATTCAAACTTGCCAATGACGGCCTCTCTGTTGTAGTAAGCAAAGACAATGACTGGGTTGATCACCTGACTGTTGAAGAACTGAAGAAAATGTGGATTGAAGATGGATCAGTGAAAAAATGGTCCGATATCCGTGAAGGCTGGCCTGAAGAGGAAATTAAATTCTATTCACCAGGTACAGATTCCGGCACATATGACTATTTTGATGAAGTAATCCTTGAAGAAGCGCCTATCGTTGAAAAAGCCACACTTTCTGAGGATGACAACGTACTGGTACAAGGTGTAACAGGCGACAAAAACGCTATTGGCTACTTCGGCTATGCTTATTATGCTGAAAACAAAGACAGCCTGAAGGTTGTTCCGATAGACGGCGGAAACGGCCCTGTTGAACCGAACAATGAAACAGTAGAAAGCGGAGAATATGCACCATTGTCAAGGCCGCTCTTCACTTATGTGAAAAACGAATCTCTTAAAAATGAAGAAGTTTATGAGTTTGTCAAATATACGATCGAGAATGCCGGCGTCCTTTCAGAAGATGTAGGCTATGTAAAGCTGAAGGATGAAGAGTATGATGAGGCAATGAAGACATTAGAAGGCCTTAAATAATATTTAACAATTTTATGATGGGAAGCGCGTCACCTGTGCTTCTCATCTTGCTATGCGGATGAAAGGGGTTTTCATTTTGGCACTATTAAAGTCATCGGACACATTTTCCGTCCAGGAAATGATTCAGGAAAAAAAGCAAAAGAAAAATGCAGGAAATATAATTGAAAAGCTCGTACCTTGGCTTCTGCTGCTGACAGCTGCAGTTTCAGTGCTGACGACGATCGGCATTGTCATGACTCTTATTGTAGAAACATTCATCTTCTTTGACAAGGTGAGCATAGGTGAGTTCCTGACCGCCCAGAAATGGTATCCTTTCTCTGAATCACAGGGTTCATATGGGATTCTGCCGCTTGTTTCAGGAACATTGAAAGTAACAGCCATTGCTGTTATAGTTGCGGTGCCAATCGGCCTCGCATCGGCCATCTTTTTGAGTGAGTATGCATCTGACAGGACAAGAAGGATCATTAAGCCGGTCCTTGAGGTTCTGGCCGGCATACCGACGATTGTTTACGGTTTTTTTGCACTGACATTTGTAACGCCAATCCTTCGGGATATTATTCCTTCTCTTGAAATCTTTAATGCCCTGAGCCCGGGAATTGTGATCGGCATCATGATTACGCCGATGATAGCTTCCCTTTCGGAGGACGCTATGTCTTCGGTTCCGCGTGCGATGCGGGAAGGGGCTCTTGCGATGGGATCGACTAAGCTGGAGGTGGCCTTTAAGGTAGTCCTGCCGGCAGCATTATCAGGCATTATTGCTTCCGTTGTTCTTGCAGTATCAAGGGCAATCGGAGAAACAATGATTGTAGCAGTGGCAGGCGGATCGACTCCGAACCTTTCGTGGGACGTGACAAACAGCATCCAAACCATGACAGCCTATATTGTCCAGGTCAGCCAGGGTGATGCCGGCTACGGGACAACGATCTATTACAGCATATACGCGGTTGGATTTACACTCTTCCTGTTCACTTTAGTAATGAATCTGTTCGCCCAGTTCATTTCCCGCCGCTTTAGGGAGGAATACTGATGAAGCTGATTGACCATACATCTGTCGTTAACAAAATGAAACCAAGGCTGTATAAGAATGTACTGTTTAAATTGATATTCCTGGCAGCTACCATGTTTGGATTATTGATTTTAGGAATCTTATTGTATCGGATACTCACTCAAGGAGCCGGCTACCTTGATATGCAGTTCCTTCAAAGCCTGCCATCCCGAAAGCCTGAACTGGCAGGGGTTAAAACAGCTTTGATCGGAACCATTTGGCTCATGGGCGTCGTTGCCCCGGTATCACTTCTGCTTGGAGTGGGAACGGCGATCTACCTGGAAGAATACGCGAAGAAAAATAAGTTTACTGATTTCATCCAAGTGAATATCTCAAACCTTGCAGGTGTGCCATCGATCGTTTTCGGGCTGCTCGGTCTGACTGTATTTGTAAGAGCAGCAGGATTTGGCACAAGTGTTATTGCTGCCGGGCTGACTATGAGCCTGCTTGTTTTGCCGATCATCATTGTAGCCTCACAGGAAGCGATCCGTTCCGTTCCCAAAGAGCTTAGAGAAGCTTCTTACGGAATGGGTGCCACCAAGTGGCAGACCATTGTGCGTGTTGTTATGCCTGCTGCGGTGCCCGGCATACTGACAGGCGGCATCCTGGCGCTGTCCCGGGCAATCGGGGAAACAGCTCCGCTCGTCGTCCTGGGACTTCCGCTGTTCCTGGCGTTCCTGCCGAGGTCTGTGTTTGATATGTTCACTGTACTGCCAATGCAGATTTATAACTGGACCGGAAGGCCGCAGGAGGAGTTTCAGGCGCTTGCAGCTGCAGGAATCATTGTTCTGCTCGTGCTTCTGATCGGCATGAACTCTGTTGCCGTCCTGATCAGAAATAAATTTCAGAAAAGATATTAAGGCTCTTAAATGTTTGATCAGATTTCAGCTTGCCCATTTTTCATGGGCATCCAATCAGACGGGCTAATAATATAGGATGAAGGGGAGTTTTTCATAATGAACGCAACAAAAGATAAAGTGAATGCACCAGCAGTCAGAAAAGGCACTACCCAGGGGTCTGTTAATGAAAAAAGCATCGTATACAAAACGAGCCAGCTGAACTTATGGTATGGCGACAATAATGCATTGAAGAATATCGATCTGGATATCTATGAAAATGAAGTGACAGCCATCATCGGCCCTTCAGGCTGCGGAAAATCAACTTATATCAAAACGCTGAACAGGATGATTGAGCTTGTTCCCGGAGTCAGGACTTCAGGAGAAATTGCTTACAGGGGCAGGAATATTTTTGATAAGTCTTATAAAGTGGAAGAGCTGCGTACAAAAGTAGGCATGGTATTCCAGAAGCCTAATCCTTTTCCGAAATCCATCTATGAAAATGTCGCCTACGGGCCAAGGATCCATGGGATCCGCGATAAAAAAATTCTTGATCAGATTGTGGAAAAGAGCTTGAAGGGAGCAGCTATTTGGGATGAAGTGAAGGACCGGCTGAACCAGAATGCCTTTGGTCTGTCCGGAGGCCAGCAGCAGCGTCTCTGCATCTCCCGCTGCCTCGCCATTGAACCTGATGTCATCCTGATGGATGAGCCGACCTCTGCCCTGGACCCTATCTCCACACTGAAGGTTGAGGAGCTTGTGCAGGAGCTGAAGAAAGAATTCAGCATCATCATCGTTACCCACAATATGCAGCAGGCTGCCCGTATTTCAGATAAGACTGCTTTCTTTTTAAATGGTGAAGTGATCGAGTTTTCCAATACAGATAAGATCTTCTCGAATCCTGTTGACAAGAGGACAGAAGATTATATTACAGGCCGATTTGGTTGATGCCCGGTTAAAAAGGAAAACACACTTTACAGGAAAAGAAGGGAGCTTATAAAATGGCAATCCGCGAAAAATTTCATTATGATTTAAAAGAGCTGCAGAATAAATTGATGGAACTGGGCAATTTTGCCGATCAGGCTTTGCTCCGGGCGATTAATGCCCTTGAAAGCAAGGATATTGAGTCATCGCTTGAAATCATGGAGGACGATACAAAAGCTGATGTGCTGTATGAGGAAATCAATGATCTTGCCATCCTTCTGATAGCGAAGCAGCAGCCGGTCGCAATTGATCTAAGAAGAATCATTGTGGCGATCAAAATTGCCACCGACATTGAAAGGATAGCTGATTTTGCCGTCAACATCGCAAAATCAACCATCCGCATTGGAAGCGAGGAGCATGTTAAGCCGATCGTCCATATTAAAGAAATGTACGAAATCACTTCCAGGATGCTTAAGATGTCGCTTGAGGCTTTCAATGAAGAAGATGTCAGGAAAGCAAAAGAAGTGGCAGAAATGGATGATCAGGTTGATGACTTGTACGGCCAGACGATACAGGAGCTCCTGCAGATCAATCTGCAGAAGCCTGAATACCTGCCGCAGATCACCCAGCTGTCCTTTATCTGCCGCTATCTTGAAAGGGCCGCAGACCATGTGACCAACATATCCGAAAGCGTGTTTTATCTTGTTAAAGGAAGGCACTATGATTTGAACAGCTAAAGCAAAGAGCCCTGCAGGATCCCGGATTCTGCAGGGCTCTTTTATTTGAATGAAAATGGATGGAGGGCAAGTGCCTCTCCATCCGCTTCTTTCTTTATCTGCCTTTGGTAATGACAGTTGCGATCTGCTGGGAAGTCATCTCATTGTTCAGTTCAAACGTGCCAAGCTGGATCTTTGTATGCATGCCGCTGGAAATGAGGTACTGCTTAAATGCTGACTCATTGGTGATGATCTTTGCTGCAGCCAGCTGGCTTGCAATTTCTCCGGTATCCATTCCGCTTGAAATCGTGATTTTATAGGTAATCACCTTTGGTTCAGCTTCGTTTTCCTGCTCATCTTGTTTGGTTTTTTCCTCTGCATCTGCCTTTTTATCGCCTTCATTGGATGGCTTTTCAGCGGCTTGGCCCTCTGCCTTGCTGCCTTCTGTTTCATTAGCAGGTTTGCCCTTCAATTCATTGTATTCTTTTTCCGTTAAGAGGACATATCCATTTTCCTTTACGCTTGCCTTGGCAGCTTTAGCATCTGCGAGACTGATATAATCGTCTTTTGAAAAGAAATAAAAAGCACCAATGAGACACGCTGTAATCAGCATCCCAAGTGAAAATGCCCGCAAGGTCAGTCTGTTCATGAGTACTCTCTCCTTGCAGAAAATTCATTGACGATCTCCTGTACAGAGTTTCTGGAAAGGGAGGACTGCTTTGAAATCTGGTCGATGGACAGCCCCTGCTGTGAAAGGGAGAGAACCTGATTCTTCAATATGGGATTAACTGGCCCGGAAGAGAGCGGCTGGCCTGCCGGTTTGGCAGCAGCTCCGTCAACTAATAGCTCTTCTTCAAGCACCTTCAGCTTTTTCTTAATCAAGTAAAGTTCCTGTATCTGATGGATTGATACCTGGTCGATTTCTTCACGAATGCTTTTATATGGATCTTTCAGGAAAAACGAGAGTATGAGAAGCAATATTGCCGCGGCTATCAGGCCGATCATTACATAACCCATTATATTCACCTCAATAATAATTTTTTAGTGCCCTAGTAATTTTACCATTACAGATGACAAAATTCGACTCCATCTAGCAGGAAAAGAAGGTTTATCTGCATAATCCGTACTTTTGGCCGAGTTTAAAACAGAATCCGGCCGGAATGACTGGTTCTAAACTCATGCAGAAAAATTAATTTGCCCTCCGGTGCCAGTGCTCAAAGGACCTGCATAATACGACAAAATGCGTTCATTGTGGGGGCGCAGGTTCAGTGATAACATGAGAGTAATAAGACGGGCCGGCAGGGCATATAATGGCAGGTTGGCCGGCAGGAGGTGCACCATGCAATCTGAAATTATCAGATTAAGGGAGAAAGGGCTTTCTTTCAGGAATATTGCAAAAGAGCTCGGTACAACCCGGGGAAAAGTTCAGTATCAGTGGATGAAACACTTGAAAGAGACGGAGGAGAAAGAGGATGAAAAGGAGCAAAAACAGAGTGTGACAGAAGCGGGCCGGGTACCGCCGGATTGTTTGATGAAGGAAGAGGGGATAGCTGCCTGGCAAGTGCAGGATGGATGCATATATTCCTTCTGGAGGACGGCAGCTATGAAGAAATCCCTTGCTGCGTCATATTTTGAAGTTCATGTAAGTGAACTGGAGGATGCAATCAGGCTTTATGATATCACCAGCATAATCTTTAATGGCAGCAATGCACACAGTATCCAGGAACATATCCTCGCTGAAGGGCAGAACTCCAGCATTTTTAAAAACCTGGCCCCTGACCGGTCTTACTGCATTGAAGCAGGAGCCAGGATTCGCGGCAGATTCATACCCTTTATGAGATCCAATTCAGTTCAAATACCGAGGAATTCCGAAGCACAGGCAGGGCGTCTTAAGGAAGATCTAAAAGCACACGAAAATGGGTCCCCGCCAAATTGGATTGAACATGTCAGCACATACAGCTTTTATAGAAATGAAAAGGGAGGCGTTTAAACTGGCTGCTACAGAAGGATTTATCGTATACGCAGAAGCGCCTGTCATGAACTTTTATTCAGAGAACCGGGAAATGCAGGATGAAGTTTTTTCTTTTACTGAGAAGTTCGTTCTGCTTCTCGACAATGTTCAGGAAAAACAAGGGATTAAGCTGGCGGTAACTCCCATCTACTTTGAACTTCTCGATCAGCCTGATTTTCAGCAGAAAATGGCTGACTATTTAAACAAGGATAAGCGGGCTGGAAAGGTGCTTCAAATTTGGGAGAAGCATCAGGGAAGGCTGAATATCTTTGTGCGCCAGCTTGCCGAAAGCGGCCAGCTGGAGCTCCTTGCTTCTCCGTCATGTTCAGCGATCCTCCCTTTTCTTTCGACTCAGCATGGAATAAGAATGCAGATTGATTCTGGGATTTCCATCATAAATGATTATTTTTCCATCCATCCGGCAGGATTCTGGTTTCCAAAAGGGGCTTACGAGCAAGGGCTGGATCTTTATCTGGCTGAAGCAGGTATCCTTCACAGCTATATAAACGGCAGGACGATCGGCTATGCAGACCCGGCGCCGCAGGATGGAAGGAAGAGAGAGGTCTTATCTCCCCACGGGGTAATCATGATTCCTGTCTATCACTTTAAGGGGACAGAAAAAAAGGAAGATGGTATGCCGGCGGTCAGCCTGCATGATCTCAATGTTTCTAACCTTGAAGAACTATCCGCTGTATCAGTCTCCTCCGCCAAGGAAAGAGCTGAGGAATTGGAAAGGGTGCACCTTTCCTCATCATTTTTAGAAAATTGCGGAGTTCCATTTGAAGAGATATCCGGCTTATGGGAGGAGTGCTTCTTCCAGGAAAGGAAACTTGAGAAGATTGCAGAATCTTTGATGAATAGCCGGGAGCTGAGGATTTATAAACAAATGGCAAGAGAATGGATGTTTTTCTTGAATACCCTTGGAGCACATCCCGATTACCGGGGCGAATCAGAGAAGCATGCCGAAGCATTCCGGAAGCTGGAGAAGCTTTTTGCGGCTGGGGAGGGAGGAGAGGCCTTCCTGGAGGAACTGGAGGTGAAATCACCCATCCTTGCAGCAATTGGAGGCAGAGGAGGGCATATTGCCGAAAAGGGCAGTTTGCCAAAGATACTGATGCTGTCCTGGGAGTACCCGCCCAATATCGTCGGAGGCCTTTCCCGTCATGTCCATGGACTGGCCACCAGCCTTGCAGGAAAAGGCTTCGACGTTCATGTTCTTACTGCCGGTACAGACGGCGCGCCGAAGGAGGAGAGTGCAGATGGAGTCACTGTCCATCGGGTGAAGCCGCTTGCTGCTGCAGAAGAAGATTTTCTGTACTGGGTAGGGAGCCTGAATCTGGCTATGGCTGAAAAAGGGCTGGAGCTGGCACGTATCCACCGCTTCTCCCTCATACATGCACATGACTGGCTTGCAGGACCAGCTTCAGAATCGCTGAAATCTGAGCTCGGCATACCGCTCTTGGCAACGATACATGCAACGGAATATGGAAGGAATAAGGGCATATATACGGAAATACAGAAGTTCATTCATCAGAAGGAAAGCAGGCTGGCTGAGGCTGCAGATATGCTGATTGTCTGCAGCAGATATATGAGAGATGAGATCCGGAAAATCTTTCATATAGAAGGAAAGCCTGTTCACATCATAGCCAATGGAATTCATCCTGGTGATTTTCGCCAGCCGGAAAAAGATGTTTTAAGCCAGCTGCCAGTTGACCCGCACAGAAGGCTAGTATTTTCCCTAGGCAGAATGGTGAAGGAAAAAGGCTTTGATACCCTATTGGAAGCAGCAGCCCTCATGAAAGAAGAGTTTCCGGATGTGTATTATTTTATAGCTGGAAAAGGTCCGCTATTGGATTTCTATAGAAGGAAAACGGAAGAAATGGGGCTGTCCGGGACCGTATTCTTTATAGGATTCATTGGTGATGAGCAGCGCAACGCTT
This sequence comes from Cytobacillus sp. T106, assembly GCF_040492155.1. Classification (NCBI taxonomy): domain Bacteria; kingdom Bacillati; phylum Bacillota; class Bacilli; order Caryophanales; family Bacillaceae; genus Cytobacillus; species Cytobacillus sp. T106. The sequence goes on from NZ_JBEUMK010000001.1 coordinate 469,802, forward strand.
TATTTTCACTATGTAATGTTGCGGTTTTTCCAAGTGAATATGAGCCTTTTGGTATAGTGGCGCTGGAATCGATGATGCATGGCAAACCTACCATCGTGTCAGACACAGGCGGCCTGAAAGGGATTATCAGCCATAGAAGGACAGGTCTGCTGATGGAGCCGGGAAGTGCTCAAAGCTTTAAGGAACAAGCCGCTTTCCTCCTTTGCAATGAACAAGAAGCCGAAGTGATCGGAAGCATGGGAAAGACTGCGGCTCTGCAGCTGTTCAGCTGGGACAGGATCGCTGAAGAAACCAAACGGGTGATTGAAGACTGTGTGCTGGGCTGCAGAATCTAGCGGGCCATCTGACTATATAGAAGGGATAAAGGTGCGAGGCAATGAGACAATCAGCCAATCTGCAAGATTTGGACCAAGACAGCAGGCGGGCAGGCGGGAAGCTGCTCGTCAGGCAGGGAGTATGGCTGGAAGGCCGGACCTGCTGGCAGGAAAAGGGATATGGCGGGGAGATTTTTCTTAAAAAAGGAGTTACGGTCTCTTTTAGCCAAGAAAAGGCCGAAACAGAATCTGATTTATTTTTTGCGAAAGTGGCAAATGATCAAGCATCTTCCATCTCTGTTAAATTATTGTTTGCTTTTTATCAGGAAGCAGCGGGCGAGGCTTTTTCATTTGTTTCACCTTCAAGAGAGGCGATTTATCACGCATGTAATAACAAGCTGTTCCTGATCACTCCTGATTCACCCTGCAGGAATCGGATACAGCTTTCGGCCCTGTCCATGAGTGCTGCTTTGGACGGACAAATCTGGAAGCATGAAAAAAGGGGAATATTGAATTATGTCCCGATGATCAGGGGGGAGACTTCCAGTGTGCTGCTTTTGGAGATTTCCATACCAGCAAAAAATATGGTCCATGGAGGGGCTTCTGTTTCGCTAAGGCCGCTGGATAAGAATGTTTGATCAAAAATTAAAAGTCATGAAAAAACGGACTAGCATTTAAGCTGAATTAATGATATTATAGAAAAGTCGTATGAACGAACTAGGATGAAACATAGTTTGGAGGGAAATTACATGCGTGTGAACATTACGTTGGCTTGCACAGAGACTGGTGATCGTAACTATATTACTAAAAAAAATAAACGTAACAACCCAGATCGTCTTGAGCTTAAGAAATACAGCCCAAGATTGAAGCGTGTTACATTGCACCGCGAAACAAAATAAACAGTGGATTCTTCCACTGTTTTTTTGTTTTCATTTTTAGAGTCCGGACTTGTCCGGGCTTTTTTTTTCTTCATCCGTATATTCCTCTTCATATCCCCTATTATGCTATGATGAAGAAAAAGGCTCTGAAGGGAAGGAAATGACTTGGCAGATAAAAATAAGCTTCGGAAAGAAGTGAAAGAGAAGCTTTCGGAAATAACGAAACAGGAATATGAACAATATTCCTATCAGCTAGCACAAAGGCTATATAATGAAGAAAGCTGGAAAAAGGCAGATACAATCGGGATAACAGTCTCCAGGTTTCCTGAACCGGATACCCTGCAAATTATCCGCCGCGCCTGGGAGGAAGGGAAGAGGGTCGCAGTCCCTAAATGCTTTCCTGCGGATAGAAAGATGGAATTCAGGAGGCTGACTTCCTTCCTCGAGCTGGAATCCGTGTATTACGGTTTATTGGAACCTATTGAAGCATTGACAGAAAAGATTGAGCCGGAGGAATTCGGCCTGATGATTGTCCCCGGCCTTGCTTATTGTTCCGGCGGCTTGCGGCTTGGCTTCGGAGGAGGCTATTATGACCGCTGGCTAGCCGGATATGGCGGGGACACCATTTCCCTTGCCTTCCGCATGCAAATGGTTCCTGAAATGCCTGTTGAGCCCCACGACAAAAAAATTGATATGATTATTACAGCTCCTGATGATGTTTGATTTTTTATGGCCGGCAGCTTTTGTGCTGCTCGCAGCTTTCCTAAGCCTGAAGCTTCGGCTTCTGGCTCCGTCAGGGAGCATTGCAGCCGCAGCAGCGGGAATATGCATAGTTATGGGGACCGGCTGGCGGGGGCTGGCTCTTCTGGGGCTGTTTTTTTTAACATCCAGCTTTTGGTCGGTATATAAAAAGAAACAAAAAACAGCGATGGAAGAAAAGCAGGGAAAGGGAGCGCAGAGAAACTGGCTTCAGGTCGCAGCCAATGGGGGGCTTGCTGCACTCTTCAGCATCATATACGCTTTTGATCCGCAGATCCTGTGGCTTTCTGCCTTTTCTATTTCCCTGGCCAGCGCCAATTCGGATACCTGGTCTTCAGAGATAGGGGCTTTGAGCAAATCCTCCCCTATCTCCATCAGGACATGGAGAAAAGCATCAGCAGGGACATCCGGGGCAGTAAGCGTCCTTGGGTCGGCAGCAGGTGCAGCAGGCTCGCAGGTTATAGCTGGGGGAGCAGCTTTGCTTTTTTCCTTTTCTTCAGAGCATATGATGGCCATCTTTCTGTTCGGATGCATCGGTAATATACTGGATACCTTTATCGGCGCCTATTGGCAGGCTTCATACAGATGTGGATTCTGCGGGGCCGATATGGAAAAAAGCAAACATTGCGGAAACAGGTCTGAATTGGTTTCCGGGTTCAGATGGATGACTAACGATGCTGTTAATTTTGCAAGCGGGTCAGCTGCTTCTCTTTTGTGGATCGGCTGCCTGCTTTGGCTGTCATAATACATACAGGCACCCGGCTGCAACATTTAATGCTGATGGATAATATGGAGTTTTTCGTTAAAAATAATCTCAGGAGGGATGATGTATGTCACGGATTATTTCCATATTAGCCATTGGCATCGGGGGATATTATCTTTATCAAAACCGTTTTCGAGTGGTGAATACAGTGCTGGGAAGCTCTGTCCTGCGCCGCCTGTTTGTTACTTCATTGATGAATGTGCCAGGCGTAAGGAATAAAATGATGAAATCGGTGTTTTCCGGAAACACAGGCTGGTAAGCTTGCCGGAATTGCCCGAAAAAAGGTCCAGTAAGGGCCTTTTTATTTTGGGAAAATGCCGTTCAATTTGTTTAAGTCTGTTTAGGATGGGCGCAAATAAGGAAAAAATGTATAACTGCTGAACGTTCGGGAGCAGGTGCTAGACAAAAGGAGAGGGCATTGCCTATAGTGTAAGAGGGTAAATGCGCCGGAGTTGCCAAAGAAAGTAGGGGAAGCATTGGTATATATGGAAGATTATTTATTTTGGAGGCTGGCCTATTTTTTGATTGCCGAAAAAGACTACAGGCTTGTGCAGATGTCGAAGAACCAGAACGAAATCTGGCTCGAAAAACTGGAAAGCAAGGATACACAGGTAGTCAGGCTGCTGCGGAGAAATCTGGATTGGGGAAATTCGCTCCAGCGCGATATTGACCTCACAGCAGCGAATGGAGAAAACATAAGGAAGCAGGTCAGAAAAAGAGAGCTGACTATCCTCAATATATATATAACGGCTTATCCGCCGGTTGATGATTATACATTCAGGCTTGATCCGCCTTCTGGTGCAGGGGGCAAAACGAAGGTGGCCAATATCCTGATTGACCGGGCAGGCTATGAAGATGGGCTGAAGAAAGCAGGGGATTTTCTCGGCACTTCCATTTCATTTGACTTAAAGCAGGAGTATGAAGAAGCAGAAGTAGAAAACGTAAAGCGTGCTGCCCTGGGAAATGCAGCTGATAAAGTGAAAGCAGATAAGGCTGTTTTTAATCAGGGCAGACCGATTTTCACCTACCTTTTTATCTTTATCCAGGTAGCCATGTTCTTTTGGCTGGAAGCTAATGGAGGAAGCGAGATAACCTCAGTGCTGATTGAATATGGGGCAAAATACAATCCGCTCATTCTAGAAGGTGAGTGGTGGCGTTTCTTTACACCGATTGTGCTTCATATCGGTCTGCTGCATCTGATCATGAATACATTGGCCCTTTATTATCTGGGAACAGCTGTAGAAAGGATATATGGAAGCACACGGTTCCTGTTCATTTATATTCTGGCAGGTTTCATGGGCGCCCTGGCCAGCTTCCTGTTCAACTCAAGTGTTTCTGCGGGTGCGAGCGGAGCCATTTTTGGCTGTTTCGGTGCACTTCTCTATTTCGGCCTGATTCAGCCCAAATTATTCTTCAGGACCATGGGGCTGAACATCCTGATTGTACTCGGCATCAATCTGCTTTTTGGTTTTTCTGTACCGGGCATCGATAATGCCGGTCATCTTGGCGGCCTTGCAGGAGGCTTCCTTGCAGCCGGTATGGTCCATTTGCCTAAAAAAAGAAGATTCGGTATACAGCTCCTTTTCCTTGTACTGGCATCTGCCGTCATTTATTCAGGGCTCTCCTATGGCTTCAGTCCTGACAGGGAGCTTGATGAGGAATCTGTTTTTGTAATGGCGCAGGAATACACCAAGAACAGGGAATATGATAAAGCGTACAGCCTTGTTAGTGAAAGGGTGGAAAACTCAGAAAGTTCTTCTGCTGAAATGCGGCTGCTTCTGTCTTATCTGGAGCTGGAGAGAGGAGAAGCAGAGAAGGCAAGGAACAGGCTTGAAGAGCTTGTCGCTGAACAGCCTGATCTGGATGGGGCGTATTACTATCTTGCCGTCATTTCCTATAATGAGCAGGATACTGCAAAGGCCAAAGAATATGCAGAACAGGCAATTGAACTGAACCCCTCTGAAGAGGGTTATAGACTTTTGCTGGAAGAAATCACAGGTAATGAGGTGCAGCTCGAGTAGGGCTGTACCTTTTTAGTATGCCAGTCCGTAATGGTTAACTGCTCAAGTATATCTTCCTCAAAGATGAACTGGATAATTTCCCGGCATGGTATGTTTTTTCCATCCATTGTCTATGATGAGACTATTGATTGGAATAAGATGTTTATACTGTCAGGATGTGTTGTGATGGAAGGAACGAAAAAGCATGTCAGCCCCGTTCTCCGGGAAAATACCGCCTATCTGAAAGAAGCGCTCGGGGTTGATAAGAGCTTTGATGTGATTCAGCTGAATGTGGAATATGCTGAAAGGGAAATGGCACTGTATCTGGTTGATGGATTTGTGAAAGATGATATTCTCCATTATCTGATGAAATTGCTTTCAAGCCTGGATAAAGAACAGCTGGAAGGGGACACCCTGGCAAAGCTTGTCAAAACCTATATCCCGTATGTTGAGGTAGAGACTCTGGATGATCTTGACAAGGTCGTGGATGCTGTACTGTCTGGCCCCACAGCATTATTTGCAGATGGCGTGGACAAAGCGATCCTGATTGATGCGCGGACCTATCCTGTCAGGGGGCCGGAGGAGCCTGATACGGAAAGAGTGGTCAGGGGATCGAGGGACGGGTTCGTTGAAACCCTTGTCTTCAATACAGCATTAACACGGAGGCGGATCCGGGACCGTACTTTGCGCATGGAATATATGCAGGTGGGGAGAAGGTCAAAGACTGATATTGTGGTCAGCTATATCGAGGACATTGCTGATCCGGATACAGTGAAGAAAATAAAGGAAGCTCTATCAAAGATTGATACAGACGGCCTCCCGATGGCTGAAAAAACGATTGAGGAGTTCATTTCAGGCAGGCACTGGAACCCGTTTCCGATGGTCAGGTATACCGAACGCCCCGACACGGCAGCGACCCACTTGTTTGAGGGCCATATATGCATTATGATCGATGGCTCGCCAAGTGTGATGATAACCCCGACCACCTTCTGGCACCATCTTCAGCACGCAGAAGAATACAGGAACAAGCCGATGATTGGAGCGTATCTGCGATTTGTCCGTTTTCTTGCAGTCTGGGCGTCGATTTTCCTGCTGCCGTTTTATTATCTGCTGGCCGTAAAGCCTGAATTGCTCCCGGAAAACCTTGCCTATATCGGACCGAATGAAGTGGGTGAGCTGCCTCTTATCCTTCAGTTTTTGATCATTGAGCTTGGACTTGATATGCTTCGGATGGCTGCCATACATACTCCTTCCGCCCTTGCGACAGCCTTGGGGCTTGTCGCCGCCCTGATGATCGGCCAGGTGGCCGTAGAGGTTGGGCTGTTCATCAATGAGGTAGTTTTGTACCTCGCCATTGCAGCGATCGGCACCTTTTCAACTCCAAGCTATGAAATGAGCCTCGCCAACAGGCTTGTCAGAATATTTCTGCTGCTGGCCACAGCAGCATTCCATGAATATGGATTCATGCTTGCGGTAACATTCCTTATCTTTATGCTTGCGAGAATCAATTCATTTGGTGTCCCTTACCTTTGGCCGTTTCTTCCGTTCAACTTAAGGGCATTCAGGGATGTGCTGCTAAGATCGCCGATTCCCCTGAAAAACAGGCGTCCGCGGTTTCTTCATCCCAAAGATCCTGATCGTTGAAAGATACATTGGATATTGGCAAAGCCCCTCTTGATGTGAGGGGTTTTTTTTGTATCCAAATTGCTGGGCTTATTTGTTGAAACTCTAATTATCATTGCTGATGAATCAACATGGTATTTTTGGTTTGGTGCAATATGAAAAAGCTTATCCCCCGGCCCATCTGTTCTGGAAGGCTGCTTGAGCTGCTGCCTGCTGAGCCGTTTGTCTTGTTCAGCCTTAAAAAGATCTCAAGCTGCTGTTTTCCATTGAGATAGCTATGTTTTTCGATTATACTTTTGATGTAACCGCTGCAAAAATATGAAAGCAAACCAATAGTAAGAGGGTTGAGAATGAAAAGCATTTATGATGTACAGCAATTTCTAAAAAAGTATGGGACCTTCATTTATATTGGAGACAGGTCGGCTGACCTTGAGCTGATGGAAGAGGAGCTGATGGAGCTCCGGCAGTCCCAGCTGATTGATCCAAAGGATTTTCAGACTGCTCTTTTGCTCGTCAGGCACGAAAGGCAGCTGCAGCTTAAAAACAAACGATAGAAGGAAAAGGTGACAATAATGGCTGAAAAATGGCTGATCGGAGTGGATTTGGGAGGAACGACAACCAAATTGGCTTTTTTGAATTTTTACGGAGAAATCATTCATAAATGGGAGATACCGACTGATAATTCTAATTATGGCAAGAATATCACCATTAATATTGCCAAAGCAATTGATCAGAAGCTTGAAGAACTGGATCACAGCAAGGAAAATGTTGCCGGCATTGGAATGGGAGCGCCCGGCCCGGTAGATCTTGCTTCAGGTGTCGTTTATAATACTGTAAATCTTGGCTGGAAAGATAATTATCCTTTAAAGGATCTGCTTGAAGTGGAAACCTCTTTGCCGGTCATCATAGATAATGATGCCAATTGTGCCGCGCTGGGTGAAATGTGGAAGGGTGCCGGGGACGGCGCTAAAGACCTTGTATGTGTCACACTCGGAACTGGAGTCGGCGGAGGGGTAATCGCCAACGGCGACATAGTACAGGGAACAAGCGGAGCGGCCGGGGAAATTGGTCATATTGCCGCTATTCCTGAAGGCGGGGCTCCCTGCAATTGCGGCAAAACCGGCTGCCTGGAGACGATCGCTTCGGCTACTGGTATTGTGAGGATTGCGCTGGACAAGATGAAAAAGGGACAAGATGAAGGCATGCTGCATGAATTGCACAGGAATAATGGATTCTTATCTGCTAAAGATGTCTTCGATGCAGCCAGACAGGAAGACGATACAGCCGGCAAGGTTATTGAAGAAGTTTCCTTCCATCTGGGGCTTGTGCTGGCCAATATTGCCAATACACTCAACCCTGAGAAGATCGTGCTCGGCGGCGGCGTTTCCAAAGCCGGAAGCATACTGCTGGATCCTGTCAAAGCTCAGTTTGCCCGTTTTGCTTTTCCAAGGGTTGCGGTGTCCACGTCAATTGATATTGCCACTCTTGGCAATGACGCCGGAGTCATTGGCGCTGCCTGGCTTATCAAAAATAAATGATTATAAAAAGCCTTCTGCCTGCGCAGAAGGTTTTTTTTGTAAAGAAAACCGGAGGATTTAAGGTTGGGAAAAAGGAAACCATAATAGCATAGTAAAAAGTCCCCCTATGGCGGGAGACAGTCATCGGACTATAGAAGCATTTTTGGCAGAACAGGACAAACCGGAAACCTTTCATTGTTTGAAACGTCTAATAAGATGGGTAAGAAGGAATCAGCCAATAACCTATTATACATTCAGAATGTAAATGTAAAATTGATTTTTTATTGAGAAAGCATTAAGATTATCTTTGTTGATCTTCCATAATTTAGCATACGCTTGTCTTTCAATCGGCAATGCAGGGAGGTATGATCATGGGGAATAAAAGATGGCCTGCGCTTAACCTGATTGGATTTGCGGTAGCAGTGCTCTGGCTTAAAACCTATATCGCCTATAAAACTAGCTTCGATATAAAAATTGAGAACTTCAAACAGGAATTAATCCTGCTGATCAATCCGCTTAGCTTTTTAATGTTTGTGCTGGGATTCGGACTTTTTCTAAAGAAGAAAAATCAAGTCAGGTATGTTGTAATTTCCAGTTTCATTATATCAGCCATCCTTTTTGCAAATGTGGTCTTTTACCGGTTTTTCAATGATTTCCTGACAGTCCCGGTTCTGTTCCAAACGAGCAATATGAGCGATCTTGGAAGCAGTGTAAGCGAGCTGCTTAATTTGACTGATCTGCTTTATTTTGCAGATTTTATTATTCTGGCCATCATCATGATGTTCAGACCCCAGGCACTGGTGTACCGCGAACATTCCCAAAAGAACCGGAGGGCATTCTTCCTGGCTGCCGTTGCCATTGCCTTCTTTAATTTAGGGCTTGCAGAAACCGAGCGTCCCCAGCTGCTGACACGTACCTTTGACAGGGAAATGCTGGTCAAGAATATCGGCACCTATAATTATCATATTTACGATGTGTTCCTGCAGTCAAAATCCTCAGCACAGCGGGCCTTGGCTGACGGGAGCGAATTGGCGGACATAGGAAATTATGCCCGCGCCAGCTACGTTGCCCCGGCGGATGGTATGTTCGGCATTGCCAAAGGGAAGAATGTCATTCTCATTTCAATGGAATCCACCCAGAATTTTGTCATAAATGAAAAAGTCAACGGGCAGGAAATCACACCTTTTCTGAATGACTTCATAAAAGAAAGCTACTATTTCAATAATTTTTACCATCAGACAGCACAAGGGAAAACATCTGACTCTGAATTCCTTGTGGATAATTCCCTTTATCCGCTCAGCAGGGGAGCAGTATTTTTCACCCATTCCGGGAATAAATTTGCCGCTGCTCCTGAAATCCTGAATCAGAACGGATATTACACAGCGTCACTCCATGCCAACAATAAGAGCTTCTGGAACAGGGATATCATGTATGATTCATTTGGTTATCAGCGGTTTTATTCTCTTCCGGATTATGAGGTGACTGAAACCAATTCAGTCGGCTGGGGGATGAAAGATATCGATTTCTTCGAACAGTCAATACAGCACTTAAAAGAAATGCCTGAACCTTATTATGCAAAGTTCATCACGCTGACCAACCACTTCCCCTTCGAGCTTGGGGAAGAAGATCAGTTCATTGAACCATATACTTCCGGCAACAAAACGGTTGATAACTATTTCCCTACTGTCCGCTACACTGATGAAGCCATTAAAAATTTCATTCAGAAGCTTAAAGATGAGGGGATATATGAAGATTCCATCATCATCCTTTATGGTGACCATTACGGCATCTCAGAGAACCATAATAAAGCGATGGGAGAGTTCCTTGGCACAGAGGTTACTCCGTTTGTAAGCACCCAGCTGCAGCGGGTCCCTCTCATCATACACATTCCCGGCCAGGAGGGAAAAACGATTTCGAAAGTGTCCGGGCAGATCGATATAAAGCCGACTATACTCCATCTCCTTGGCATAGACACCAGGGATGACATCGATTTTGGATCAGATCTGTTTGCAAATGACCGCCAGGAGTTTACGGTGCTTAGGGATGGCAGCTTCATTACAAAAGACTACATTTATACAAGGGACACCTGCTACAGCAAGGAAACCGCTGAACCGGCGGACGCTGCAGCCTGTGAGCCGTATATAGAGAAAGCAAAAAATGAACTTGAATATTCCGATAAAATTATTTATGGCGACCTCCTGAGGTTTTATGAGGATTCTCCGTATATTAAACAAAAGGGCGATAACTGAATCACACGGAAAAAGGGGCTGCAAAGAAAAAATGCAGCCCTTCTTTTATAGACCGTAATGATGGGCCTCTTTCTGTCATACATATGAGAAGATGGAAAGGGGGATCTTCATGAAAGTAGCAGTCCGATCAGGCGATACGCTTTGGTATTACAGCAGTCTTTTTATGGTTCCAGCAGGGCTTTTGGCTGACTCCAACCCTGGAATGGATCCGGCAATGCTGCAAATCGGCCAGGAAATAGCGATTCCCGGCTTTACTGTACAATCCTATATAATCCGCGAAAATGATACCTTCTGGAAAATAAGCGCGTCCCGCAGCCTTTCAGTGGATGCGCTGCTTCTCCTGAACCAGGATGTCAATCCAAACAGGATACAGCCCGGAGAGGAAATACTGATTCCTGTGAGGGCCGTTTCCCCAGTCGTAAATGGGCGGATAAAATATACATTTGACCAGCTTGAAAATGACATCAGGGAGCTTGCCGACATCTTTCCCTTCATAAAGATAGGTTCAGCAGGGGAAAGCGTCCTCGGGAAAACCCTATATGAAATCAGGCTCGGCAATGGGAGCAAGAAGGTGCACCTGAATGCTTCATTCCATGCCAATGAATGGATCACATCATCTGTATTAATGCTCCAACTGAACACATTCCTGCTATCTCTAACCAACAGCACGCCCATAAGGGGCATCAGCACACTTCCTTTATATGATTCAGTCGATCTATCCATCGTACCGATGGTAAACCCGGATGGGGTAAACCTGGTCCTGGAAGGGCCTCCCGGAGGAATGGAAGCAGAACTGGCAGAAATCAACAGGGGCAGCACAGATTTTACAGGCTGGAAAGCCAATATCCGGGGAGTGGACCTGAACAATCAATTTCCCGCCAAGTGGGAAGTAGAAAAAGAGCGGACAGAAGAAAAGGCTCCTGCACCAAGGGATTTTCCAGGGACTGCCCCTTTAACAGAGCCAGAGGCTCAGGCGATGGCAGCACTTGCAAGGGAGCGGGAATTTGGAAGGATTCTTGCCTATCATACCCAGGGAGAGGAGTTCTATTGGGGATATGAGGGTCTGGAACCGCCTGAATCTGCCGCGCTTGCCAGCGAGTTTGCAAGGGTAAGCGGCTATGAGGCCATCCAGTATGTGGACAGTTTTGCAGGATACAAGGATTGGTTTATAAAAGAATTCCAGAGGCCCGGTTTCACGATCGAACTGGGAAAAGGGATCAACCCGCTTCCGTTGTCGCAGTTTGATGAAATATATGAAGAGACGCTCGGTATCTTCCTCGCTTCCATATATATGTAATTCACATATTCGCCGATTATCGGTTTAAAAATTTTTGTTATTAAAATATAATATATTTGTAATATAAAAGATAAATTTACTTGAAACCATTTATGGCTCAGAAGGGAAAAAGGATGTGTGGAATGAAACATGAAGACTCTCACCCATTTTTTAAGTTTTTAGGCCCATTCCTGTTTATATTTGCTTTATCCACACTCATCCTATTCGGGTGCAGCCCCGAGCCTGCCAGCCGGGATGGCGGGGAAAATGGGAAAGGTCATTCGGCCCAGACAGCTGGCAAGGGGCAGGGAGACCAGGAAGAAAAATTCAAGGTGAAGCCTGTAACCGTCGAAGAGGGGGAAATCCAGTCCATCAACGGATGGGTTGGAAAGAACATACTTGCCTTTACTGTTGCGGAACAGGAAGGAACAAAAGTGATTACCCATAATATTAAAACAGGGAAGCAGCAAACAATCTATGAGGATGAGGAACCGATTGCGGCTGTAACAGTCAGCCCATCAGGGAAATATCTGCTCATCCAGTCACCGGCAGGCAATGAAAGAACCCTTACCATCATTGATCATGAAGGAGCCCAATTAGCTGAAGAAACGATGGAGCTGTATGAGCTTGCAGTTGAATGGAATCCTTTTGATGAGAACAGCCTCCTGCTCTCTGTGTTTAATGAGGATTGGGAATTCCAGGTTTACCATTTTCAAATCAGCGGGAATCTGCTTGAAAAAATCGGATTGCCAGAGCCTTTTGCCCAATGGATATCCAAGGACGATTTGTTTTATCTGGATTGGAGCGAGCAAAGCCCTTCTCTCTTTGCTCCTATGAAAACGATGGGGCTTTTGGATGGAGAGGCCAAAACTGTCCTTGATGATCTGATTAAAGCAGAAGCGTTGCCTGAAGGGATAGTGGCGCTTTCTGTCGATCAGGAACAGGAAGGGATGGCTGAGTATACCTTCTATGACGGGGGCTTCCGGCGTGTATCTTCTTTTTCGATGCCTCATTTAACAAGATATTCAGATTGGCTGGTTCCTTACTATGCATACGATCAATCCGCCGGTCATTTTTATACCTTTGAACCGCTCTACAGTACAGAAGCAGATGCATACGCAGAAGGTTTCAGGCTGATCAGCTACAGTCCTGATGAACAGATAAAGGATACCATTTTCGAGGAGATGGAAAACGAGCCTTTGAGCTGCGCTCCAGAAGGCAGCTGGTGCCTGTACGGGTTTTATTTTGAAAAGCTTCTGAATATGGCTGATAAAACAACAGTTGATCTTGTGAAAAAAGAATAGTTTTCCCTTTTGTTTATAAAAGGAAAGGTCTACAATACAAAATGAATCCTCTATGCGCTATAGAGGCTTTGAATAAGATTGAAAGAGTGATGTAAGTGGCTATTGCAGATGTAACAATCATTCCGATCGGAACTGGTTCGCCAAGTGTCAGTGCATATGTGGCAGATATTCAAAGAGTCCTGCAGAAGTTTGAAAGCGAAGGGCTGATCAGGTTTGAGCTGACCCCTATGAGCACGCTTATTGAAGGAGAGCTGCCGGATTTATTCAAGGTTATCGAAGCCATGCATGAAGTGCCGTTTGAAAAAGGCCTTGTACGTGCTGCAACCAACATCCGTATTGATGACAGGCGGGATGTTGCAAGAAAGATGGAAGACAAGGTAGCGAGGGTGCAAAGCCGCCTGGAGGGATTGGAATAACAGAGTAACAGGGCTGCTTTCAAGCAGTCCTGTTTTTCTGTGAAAATAAAAAAAGCTTGCTGCAGGGCAGAAGCTTTTTTCAATGCATTAGTGTGCCGCCGGAAAACCGTGGTGGATAAGGGTCATAACTGCAAACCAGCCGAAAACGGCAAAAGAGCCTCCTCCGAACACAATTCCCAGGAGATTCTTATTTTTAAGCGCAGAGAAGGTGCCGTATGCTGCAAGCAATGAAACTAAAGCAAAGACAATGACCAAGCCCATGTTGAAAAGCCCCCTTTATCGTATGATCAGATTAGTAAAATCTGTATGTAAGTAATGGTTTACATTCGTTATTATTATATATTTTATATACCCAATTTGTCGAGGTCTAAAAATGACACTTCTATGTCGTATGCCCTTGCAATCCCTAAAGCCAGCTCCTCCAGGTGTACCCCGATAAAATAAACGCGCCCGCACGTGAGAGAAGACGATGCAGCCAGATGCTCTTCAAATTGCAGCAGGGCCATCTCCCGCTGGGCCGCCTCCCCGGCTGTTATGGCAAATGGGCGAACAAGCTCCATCCAAAGATAATATTCCCCATTTTCTGAAATGGTTCCGCAATCATCAAAATGTTCCCCCATAATGGCATCTTCCAGGTATATGAGGAGGTGCCGGTCTTCGAACAGATGCCCTTCTTTCAGCAAAAAGACCGCTGTCTCCCTATCCTGTTCAGATTCGAACAAATATAGGGTGCCCGCTGTATCCTTCAGGCTTGTTTCATTTCTGAGCAGCAGATCAAACTCAGGCAATTCCCCGATAAGGCTTGAAGCCTCAGCAGCATAAAAAATCTTCAATTCAGCATCCCCCCGGTTTATTTTTATCCTCTTTATGCAATCAGCTTTAGGTGGTATTAGTAATAGTGTAAAATATACATAAATAAATGTTCAACTGGAGGCTTTATATAATGGAGTGGAAACAGATACCTTTAGGACCGATTCAGACAAACAGCTATGTTCTCTCAAGAGAGGATGGAACCTGCCTGATTATAGATCCGGGTGGTGAAGCGTCAAAGCTGGCAGGGTATATTAAGGGCAATAAGCTGAAGCCGCTTGCTGTCCTGCTGACACATGCCCATTTTGATCATATTGGTGCATTGGATGAAATCAGGGAAGAATTCGGCTGTCCTGCTTATCTTCATAAAAAGGAATCCTCATGGCTGCGTGATCCTTCCCTGAACGGCTCACAGTTTTTCAGGATGGGCAAGGTCACTGCCAAGCCTGCGGATAATCTTCTTGCAGGAGATCAGGAAATGAAAATCGGCGCGTTTTCGTTCCAAATTATTGAGACACCCGGCCATTCGCCTGGAAGTGTTTCATTCTACTTTCCGGAAGCAAGCCTGGTAGCTTCAGGTGATGCTTTGTTCAGCGGAAGCATAGGAAGGACAGACCTTCCCGGCGGAAACCAGGAAAAGCTGCTGAAGAGCATCCACGACAAGCTTCTGGTACTGCCGGAGGATACCCTGGTCCTCTCCGGCCACGGGCCTGCCACTTACATTGGACAGGAAATGGATTCCAATCCATTCCTTAATGGATTCTGAGCTATCAAGTAAAAGGCGGGGATGAAGGGTGCTGGAACTTTTGACTGAAATCATCAGCCGCAGCCCATCGGGAAGGATAACGGCTGAGCAGTTTATGGATATCGCACTATACGACGAAAATAAAGGCTATTATATGGTACCCAAGCCGAAAATCGGGCGTAACGGGGATTTTATCACCACATCAAATATTTCTGATATATATGGAAGGGCGGTAGCCAAATGGTACTTCCGCCAAACGCAGGAGCGGGGACTCCCTTCCCGTGTCTGTGAAATCGGGGCAGGGGACGGCCGTTTTGCTTCAGCATTCATTGACGAGTGGAATAAACTGTCCGGGGATCCTGTCACATATTTTGTCAAAGAAGAAAGCCCATATCATAAAGGCCTGCAGTCTTCTCTTATAGGAGCCCGTGTGCAGCAGGTCGATTCTCTCGAGGAACTTAAGCCTTTTTGCGGTTTGATTTTTTCTAATGAATTATTCGATGCCCTGCCGGTCAGAGTGGTTGAAAAACAGCAGGGGCGTATGATGGAAGTTATGGTAGCAATGGAAAGCGGGGAGCTCAAGGAAGAAGCTGTTCCCCTTGGGGATCCTTCTGTGCTGTCCTACATAAGGGAAAACGGTTTAAAGCTAAAAGAAAATCAGCGACTGGAAATCCCTTTAAGGATGATTGGATTAATATCTTCCATTTCTGAAATGCTTCAGAAGGGGATTGTCCTGACTGTGGATTATGGATATACAGATGAAGAATTGATGGACCCTGCCAGGAAAAGAGGAAGCTTGAGGGGCTATTCCAATCACAGGCTGATCGATGACTTCTTGCGCAGCCCCGGCAAAATGGACATAACAAGCCATGTCCATTTCGATTCTTTTATCCGAGAGGGAGAGAAGTGGGACTTGAAATTTGAAGGGAAGTACAGGCAGGATGAATTCCTACTTTCCTGCGGCATCCTGGAGGATCTGCTAAATCATGACGATCCTGATCCCTTTTCTGCAGCCAGCAGGCGGAACCGGGCGATCAGGCAGCTGATCCTGCCTTCCGGGATGAGTGCTGCCTTTCATAGCATCGTGCAGACGAAAGGGCTGGGTGAAGGATAGAAAGAGTGCAAGTGCCTTGCTTCGTTAAGAAATGCAGCTGTGGACAGTAATCGGAGTTATATAATTTTACTTGAAATAAAAAAAGCGATGGGAATTCCATCGCTTTTTCTTTTGCGCACTTTAGTGCCCACCGGCTCCTGGGGTCATCATAAAAGTTGACCAGTAGGTGAAGCCAACAAAGAAAACGGTTAAATAAGCGCCAAAAATATAAATATACATACGTTCGGAAAGCTTTAAATAGCTTAGAAGCAGGAAAAATCCTGTTTGGCCGAAGAAGATTAGAGACGTTGTATACATGTCCCCCAAGAAGAACATGACAGCAAAAATGCCCGTCCAGAATCCCAATACTCTGTACATGCGATCCATATGTATCCCTCCTTTAAAGCAAGCAGTTCAATCACTACCATATTATAAAGTAATTCTTATTAAAAAGTAAACAACTCTTTGCTGTTACTTTGTAACCGCTGCATAGTATGAGCACGATTTACAGTTATTCATGATATTTTCCGTTTCAGCCAGTTCGGCAGAAGGAAAAAGTGCGCTGAGCATCCCTTGCAGGTATTCGAAGTGCATGTCGCACACATCTGCCGGATGTTTGGCTGCCACCTCTTTAAAAGGGCAGTTGTAAATTTGGAAGTATATTTTAGTTTTTTCCGGATTCATGCTGAACTCCGGGAAAAAACCGGCCGCCATGGCCGCACCCTTAAGCAAGAAGAATCTTTCGTCAAAAGAAAGGTCTTCCTCTTTTTTTTCCTGCCTGTTCAATTCTTGTATAAGGAGCTCCCTGCCAAAATTTCTTCCGGTCTCCTTCAGGGCTTTTTTGCCGGCATCACCGAGGCCCATCATTGATTCAATGCAGATTCTTGCAAGCAGCTGAAAATCCCGGAAAGGGAAATTCATCTGGATCAATTCATCGGAGAGCTTATAGTGCCTGCTTGGCCTTCCCCCTTTTCCCGTCTTGCCGGATTTGGAAACCAATAAACCGGCATCTTCCAATTTAGACAGATGCAGGCGGGCAACATTCGCATGAATGCTGAAGTTTTCAGCAATCTCCTGGACAGTGACGTCGCTGTGCTTCTTTGTTATGAACTGATAAATATGATAGCGGGTTGGATCTGCCAGCACATTTGTCACCTTTAACGTTTGATCCATTTCATCACCTCCACCGATCCAATTCCATTATAATACAGCGGCAGCAGAAACAGGTAAGGCAAAAATGAATGTTAGAAAAAAGTTCACAAAAAAGTATTAAATAAGGAGTGTAAAATACTGTACAAAGGTTATACAAATGATGTACAATTCATTTAACAACAAACTAACTAACTAAAAAACCAGAAAAGTGAGGGATAAAAATGAATGAACTGACTTTCTTCACGTACCCGAGCTGTACATCATGCCGAAAGACCAAAAGCTGGCTCAAGGCAAACTCAATCGACTTTTCAGAAAGGCATCTGTTCCGCGAAACTCCATCCAGCAAAGAACTGCTTGAGATCCTGTCTTTGACAACAGAAGGCCTTGATGAGGTTCTGGCCACTCGCAGCAGCACCTTTAAAAATCTGAACATTGATGTGAATGAACTCTCCCTGTCAGAGGTTGTCAAAATGATCGTGGAAGAGCCGAAGCTGCTGAGAAGGCCCATTCTGACTGACGGGAAAAAGCTGGTTGTCGGCTATAATCCCGATGCTTTAAAGGGGATTGCCAGCAGGAAAGAACCGCTGAAGCTTAGCAGCTGAACAGAAAAAGGGGAATCAGCCATGCTGATTCCCCTTTTTCTGCCTTCTGAAACTGGGCTAGCTGGATTCGAACCAACGCATGACGGAGTCAAAGTCCGTTGCCTTACCGCTTGGCTATAGCCCAATGCTGCTGTGTAAAAATAGTATATGGAAAAACGGAAGTCCTATGCAAAAAAAATAAAAATATCAGGAGGACATTTGCAGGAACTGTCGAAATAAGTATTATCCCAAAGAAAGGCGGTGTTATATGGTTGAGTAAAATTGAAAGATTGGCCGACAGTATCGTATGTGATGCGGTCAGGAGAAATGCCTCGGATATCCACATCCTCCCGCGCAGGCATGATACCCTGGTCCAGCTCAGGATCGCTGACAGGCTCTTATCGCGGCAGGTTCTGCCGACTGATGACTGTGAGAGGCTGATTGCCCATTTCAAGTTCTCTGCTTCAATGGATATCGGCGACCGCAGGCGCCCGCAAAGCGGCGCGTATTCACTGGAGATTGATCAGAAGCTGATTGGCCTCCGATTGTCCACCCTTCCTTCTTCCCATCATGAAAGCCTGGTCATCCGCATCCTTCCCCAGGAAGACAATATCCACATTTCAAAGATCTCTCTGTTTCCGGCTATGTCGAATAAGCTCCTGGCACTGCTGAAGCATGCCCATGGGCTGGTCCTGTTTACCGGGCCGACCGGCAGCGGAAAAACAACTACCCTTTATTCCCTCCTGCATGAAACTTCATCCTTATTCAAAAGAAATGTCATCACGCTTGAGGATCCGATCGAGAAGGACAGCGACCTCGTACTTCAGGTGCAGGTAAATGAAAAGGCGGGCGTGTCATATGCTTCAGGGCTGAAGGCCATCCTGAGGCATGATCCGGACATCATTATGGTCGGTGAGATACGCGATGCAGAGACAGCTGAAATTGCCGTACGGGCAGCGCTGACAGGACATCTTGTGCTGAGTACGATGCACACCAGGGATGCCAAGGGTGCTATATACCGGCTTGGTGAGTTCGGGGTAGGATGGCAGGAAATTGAGCAGACCCTGATAGCTGTAACAGCGCAGCGTCTCGTGGAGCTGTCATGCCCGTATTGCAGCGGTACCTGTCCGCCTCACTGCCGGGGTGCCGCTGCGGGAAAAAGGGCGAGTGTGTTTGAATTATTGACAGGCAAAGCCCTTTCTGCGGTCATGAAGGAGGCCAGAGGGGAAGGGAGCGTCTATCAGTATCCTACTCTGAAGAACGCCATTCTCAAAGGAATTGCGCTGGGGTATATTAAGGAGGCTGAAATGGATCGGTGGGTGTATAATGAGGACTCGTAAATGGACGCTGGACGAACAGGCGGGATTCCTGAAGAGGACAGGCGAACTTCTGCAGAGGGGCTACCCGCTCAGCGAAGCAATCGAATCCCTGGCCTATCATCTGCCTGATTACAGAAAAGCAGCAATTTCAGATAGTCTCAATGATTTAAAAGAGGGCCATCCTTTTTACCGGGTCCTCTCAAACCTCAATTTCAACCCCACTTTGATCGGCTATGTTTATTTTGCCGAGCAGCATGGCGGCCTTGCAGAAGCCTTTATAGACGGAAGCGCTATCATGGAGAAAAGAAGCAAGGAAATCAGCAGCCTGAGAAAAATCCTCTATTATCCGCTGTTTCTGATGTCAGCCACATCTATTCTATTTTTCTTTGTCCAGCAGACGCTTCTCCCCAGATTTACTTCGCTTTTTTCTTCCATGGATTTAGACACAAATCTCTTTACTGAAGCGGTAATGCTTGCAGGGACCCTGTTCCCCATTTTTGCTGTCCTTTTCGTTGCCCTCGCTGCAGCTTCATTATTGTATTATTCTTTCAGGTTCAGGCATCTTCCCCAGATGGACCAGAAACGGCTCCTTGCCATGCTCCCTGCAGCCGGCCCACTGCTCCGGCTGTTTTATACCCAGTATTTCACGGCCCAGCTTGGCTATCTGCTAGGAGGGGGGCTCTCAGTCTCTGAGGCTCTCCTCTTATTCCAGCGAAATCCCCAGCAGCCTTTTTACAGTGAATTGGGGGAATCCATAAAAATCAGGCTCAGAACCGGGGAGAAACTGGATGATATTTTGTCCGGCTTTGCTTTTTTCCAGGAAGATCTGTGCCAAATCATCCGCCATGGCGAGAGAAACGGCAAGCTTGGACAGGAGCTGAGGTTTTACAGCATCCACTGCATGGAGGCATTCGAGCAGAAGGTCACTTCAGGCCTCAAAATCGTCCAGCCAGTATTATTCTCCCTCATCGGCGCCCTCGTGATTTCCATGTATCTGGCCGTGATGCTCCCCATGTTTCATTTACTAAATGGTTTATAAAGGAGATGAAATAGTGAAAAACGAAAAAGGTTTTACCCTTATTGAAATGATGATCGTCCTGCTTGTCATTTCTGTCCTGCTCATCATAACCGTGCCGAATATCACCAAGCATAATTCCAAGATCAACAGCAAAGGCTGCGAGGCTTACATCAAGATGGTCCAGGCCCAGGTCCAGTCATATGAGATAGAGCATAAACAGTATCCTTCGGGAGTAGAGGAGCTTGTAAGCGAGGGATATTTAAAAGAAGGCGAAACATCCTGTCCGAACGGCAGCAGCATCTCTATCAGTGCGGATGGGGAGGTCACGCAGCTGAATAATGGCTAAAGGTGAAAGTGGATTCACGCTCGTTGAAACACTGCTTATCTTCTCAATTTTTCTTCTGGTCTCTTCTCTGGCTGCTGTTTATATCGTCCCTCAGGCAAGCCGGCTTGAAAGCAGGCTGTTTTTGTCTCAGCTTCAATCAGACCTCTTTTTCGCACAGCAATATGCGATTTCCCGCCAGGAGACCATTTCCTTTTATATATTTCCGGACGAAAACCGTTATATCGCCACCCCGCCCAATTCTGCCGCTATTATCGACAGAAGCTATGAGGAGGATATCGCCATATACGAAGATACAATGAAGTTATCCTTCCGTTTTCTCCCAAGCGGGAATGTAAGCAGCTTCGGTTCACTGTATGCCGAAGCCGGCGGGGAAACATACAGGATCACGTTTTTAATAGGGAAAGGAAGGTTTTATATTGTTAAAGAATAAAGGCTTCTTTCTTGCGGAGCTTATCCTCAGCCTGTCTGCCTGGCTCGTTTCTGCCTGTGTGCTGTTTCCGCTGTTCCTCCATGCCTCAGACCAGGCGGAGGAACACAGAAAAAGCTCTGAAGCGGTGCAGGCCTTATATGAATATCTTCAGATGAAAGCTGCGGGATCGGCCCATTCTGTGCTTCACCATGAAGCCTATCCCATAGAGGAGATGGAATTGGATGGACTGAGTGTGGAGGTTTGTGTTCACTATGAGAAAAAGAACGGGAAACACGAAAGAATTTGTGACATTTATTTTAAGGAATAATGGCTTTACGCTGGCTGAGATGCTCTTCGGCTTTAGCATCTTCCTCATCATTGCTTCACTGCTCCCTCTTTCGCTCAGATACCTGGCTGATGGGGAAGCATCGGAAATGAGGCTTCAAAGAATGGAATGGGAAATCTTTTCTGCACAGCTGAAAAAAGAGGTTCATATGAGCGTAAATATTGAAGTAAATGAAGGGCGGCTGACGCTTGCGGGGAGCGGTGAGTCTGTCAGCTTTGAAAGGTACGGCAGCAATCTAAGAAGGAGAGTCAACGGGCAAGGGCATGAAGTGGTTTTGCAGAATATCCAGGCGGCCTCGTTTTCCTTTCAGGGCAAGAGCCTTCTCGTAGAGGCGCAAAGCCGCAACGGGGAAAATTTTCACACAGTGATTGTGCCATTTATAGAGGTGAACCAGAATGCTCCGGAATGAAAAAGGGTTTGCTTTTCCTGTGTCTCTGAGCATTCTTCTGGCTTCCTGCTTATCGCTTCTTATCCTGCTGGGGCAGAATGTGTCAGAAGCAGAATTGCTGAACGAAAAAGAACAAATCCTCAAACAGGATTATTATTTGCTCAGCTCTGTCAAAAGGCTTGAGAGGCACCTGGCGGATGTGGAGGAGGATGAAACCCTCCAGCCTGGCAGCTTTATATTTAAAGAAGGGACTGTGACATATACAATGACAGAACTGGCGGGCTCTCTCTTCGAAATCTCCTTTACCCTGGCGATAGGATCCCGGAAACCGATTGTTTCATATGCGTTTTATGACAGAGACCGCGGAAAAATGATAAAATGGACAGAAAAAAAGTGAACGGAGATCCGCCTGATGAATACAATCTACTTAATCGGCTTTATGGGAGCGGGGAAGACCACTGTCGGCAGAGAGCTTTCCTGTGTTCTTGGGAAGCCTGCGGTTGATATGGATGAGGAAATAGAAAAGGAAGCAGGCATCAGCATCAAGGAGATGTTTGCCCAGAAAGGCGAGGAATATTTCCGTAAGCTGGAAACGCAAATGCTGAAGCGTTTGTCGGCAAGGGACATCATCGTCACTACAGGGGGAGGTGTCGTCTTAAGGAAGGAAAACCGCGACCTTCTAAAAAACACCGGGACTGTCCTGTTCCTGCATGCCTCTCCTGAGGAAACAATTAAAAGGCTTGCTGCTGATACGGCACGTCCGCTGCTCGAGGGCGGGCTTGAACAGAAAGTAAAAGTTCTCTATCAATCGAGGCTTCCATTGTATAAGGAAGCTGCCGACCATATTATTGAGACTGATGGGAGGACAATCGGTTCCATCACGGCAGAAGCGCAGCTGTGTTTGAAAAGCTGACGGCCGGGACATACTTTGACTAAAGAGAGGTGTGTCCGATGAAAACCAATGATTATGTGAAATATGTCACCCAGACTTTTGTGAAGTATATGGACCAGCCGAAGGATGAGCGGAAAAAACAGAAGGAAAGCCGCAAGGATGAAAAAGAGCCGTTCCTATTCAAATGGTTCGGAATCATCCCATATGCACTGCTGGCTGGGCTGAAAAAAGGTAAAGCGGCAAAACGGCAATAGAAAAAGGCGTTATGAGGAGCCTGGCCTGAGAAATAGGAGTGTATGGTCCAGTCCGGCGGCGGGGAGTATGATATGCCGGAAATAAAAAAAGAGAAGTGCGGGCCGGGCCTGCACTTCTCTTATTTTTTTCGGGAGATGAAGAAGTATATACTGGAAACTATCCAGGGGTGATGATAAGGAAGTACAGCCTTAAGATACTCCCTTATCTTGTACCAGCTTATGCTGCAGCAGGATAAGAGGAGCGGCGAATACCGGACAGGCATCGAAAATGTGTGAAAGCCATGCTGTTTCTGCCTAAACGGCCGTATCTGTCAGATAGAAAAGCCCGCCATTCACGATGCTGACATTGACTTTTGGCTCATATTGCTCCTGCAGGGCGGTTTTTTCATTTTCGTAGGTCTCGTTCCGTTCTTCCATATCTTCATAAAAATGTTCAAGCAGATCAAGATCCTTCTTCCATCGTTCCCTTGCCTCGTCAGCCCAGCCGTGCTCCTCTGAATCAATCTGCGACTTCAGGAATCCTTCGATCCTGCTGATGCCGCTCTTTGGCATGATCAGAGGCGACAATGTAAACGAATAGTCGGGGATCTTCGGTGTAAGCTGCAGCTGAAGCAGGCGGTCATGGAAGTTTTCAACCATTTGGCCATTGAGCAGCTGCAGACCGATCGATTTGAATACATCTCTTTTCCGGTCGCATTGATAAGAAATTTTTACATTCATGCAAAGCCACGGCCTTAAAGGCGTCTGCCTGCCCGGCGGGGAAGAATGCTGTTCGTACAGACGGATGTAGCCTGCAAGGCTCCGTGCTGATTGAAATATCTGATGCAGGCGCGGAGAACCGAAATGGATCGTTTCTCCCTTCAAGTCGGGAGGCGCAAGCTGCCGGTTAGTAATGAACGTCAGCTTCATCGGGTTCGGGATGCCTCCGGTTTTTTCAAGATAATGCCAGTAGAAAGGACGGTTCATCAGCTCTTTATCAAGCTCAATTGTCAGCTGGACTGTCATATAGCCGGGCCCCTCCTCAGTGATATCACAGCCGTTTGCGGTAAAATAGCGTGCCAGGAATTTACGTATTTCCTGCTGCTGCATGTGCGCCGCCCTCCTTCATTTCTTCAGCAAGCTGTATCATGCTATTCAAGTTCTCCATTTTGATTCTCATCTCTCCCTCTGAAGCCGATCTTCCAAAAATATCAGTCAGATGGTCCTCGATGCTTCCGAACTCAAGCTTGGCGAGGATATCATCAAGCTCCCCGATGACTTTTTCAAACAGATGAATCTTCTCATACAGCAATTTGAGAATATGTTCTTCAACAGTATCCTTGACTGCGAAATTATAAATCATCACATCTTTTTCCTGGCCCAAACGGTGGATCCTTCCGATTCTTTGTTCAAGGCGCATCGGATTCCATGGCAGGTCATAATTGATAATATGGTTGCAGAATTGGAGGTTGATCCCTTCACCTCCGGCCTCTGTCGCAATCAGGACCTGGACATTGTTCTTGAACAGCTCTCTCATCCAATCCTTCTTACCCCTTTTGAAACCGCCCCTGAAAGGGACAGAACTGATGCCGTGCTGCTTCAGGAACCATTGGAGGTAAAGCTGGGTCGCCCTGTATTCTGTGAAAACGATGACCTTATCGTCAATGCCTTTGATAAGCTCGAGCGCTTTTTCTGCTTTAGAATTTCTCTGAACCTTCTCCACTTTGCTGACCAGGAACTGAATCTGTTCCTGAAACATATCAGAAGGGGCCTCCTGCCTGGAAACCATATTGCGGAGCGTATAAAAGACTGCCTCCCGGCTGCTGCAGGCCTCGCGCTGCAGGGTCATGACGGAGAACTGGCTTGAATTGACCCAATCTCCTTCCCCTCTCAATTCTGTAACAGATTCGTACAGATCTCTTTCTTCCTTGGAAAATTCAATCGGGATGGTTTCTACATGCCGTTTTGTCCATTCAATCCCGGTATCAGCCCGCCTGTTCCGGATCATCACTTTATTGACCAGCTCTTTCAGGTGGGCATTGTCATCGAGCGAGCGTGAATCCTTCTTATATTTTTCATAAAAAGCTGTTTCATTACCCAGATGGCCAGGCTTCAAGAGAGAAACGAGGTTGAAAATCTCGCTTATCCTGTTCTGGATCGGTGTAGCAGTAAGGAGAAGGCAGAATTTCTTTTTCAGGCTCTGGACAAATTCATAGTTTTTCGTTTTGCTGTTTTTCAGCTTATGAGCTTCATCGATGATAATCAAATCATAATCAAGTGAAAAAATGATGTCGCGGTGCGGATTCCTTTTGGCTGTATCTATGGAAGATACCACCACATCGCACTGCTCCCACACATAAGCCTTGCGCTGGGCAACTGCCGGTATGTAGAATTTTGTGTTCAGCTCGATTTCCCACTGGGTGACAAGAGAGGCTGGAACCAGGATAAGGACTTTTTTCACGAGACCCCTAATCATATATTCTTTTAGTATCAGTCCCGCTTCAATTGTTTTTCCGAGCCCGACCTCATCGGCCAGTATCGCTTTTCCGTTCATATTCTCAACTACCTGCCTGGCAACTTCCAGCTGGTGGGGAAGCGGCGTCAGGTCCGGCAAGTGCCCCGGAGCCTGGAGGCCATTGAATTCGGGGATGATGGTATGCTGCTCGACCTCTGCAGCAAGTCTGTAAAGCTCCCAATTCCCCCAAGGTCCGTCATTGGATATTCTTGATAGAAACTCGGTTTGCCATGTAGAATCAAAATCGATCTGGACTGGCATGGTAAAACACTCCTTCGCTTGTAGTTAAGCCCCTCTTGGCAATGCCCCCGGGGAGTCCTGCGGGTAAAAAGAAGCGTCTCAAATTATATATTGCCCAATCTGAAATAGGATGGTAGGATGATAATAGCTTTGAATGTTTCGAAATTTGTCATTAAACAAATTTTGGCTCCGAACGGCCATCAGCAGCATGCTGCGGATTCTTCATTGAATAGTATGGCCATATTGGAAAAAATTATAAATGCGGATGAGAATAAGGGGAGAGACTGTGTATACAGCGCCGAAGGAGCAAGCATTCATGTGAATCTCTCAGGCAAAAGAACCCTTGTTGGACGCGGCTCTGGAGAGTGCTTCATTTAGGAAGCCACCAAAGGGGAAAACCGGTAAAGGTAAACTTTCAGGTGCCAGGACAGAGACCCTCGTTAGGAACGGGGGATTTCTCTGTCCTTTTTTCGTGCCCAAAACCTTCAGGCGTTCAAGCCTCATGGTTAGCAATCTTGTATTTATTATTTGGATCAAGGGGGACAAGTGAATGTCACAGCTAAAACGTACACCATTATATGAGGAATACCGGAAGCTTGGAGCAAAAACCATCGATTTTGGCGGCTGGGACCTGCCGGTGCAGTTCACTGGCATCAAAGATGAGCACGAAGCCGTAAGAACAAAAGCAGGCCTGTTTGATGTATCCCATATGGGAGAGATAGAAGTGAAAGGGCAAGCCAGCCAGGATTTTCTGCAAAAAATGATGACCAATGATATCTCCAAGCTCAAAAGCGGCGGTGCACAATATACCGCGATGTGCTATGAAAGCGGCGGCACTGTTGACGATTTGCTTGTGTATAAATTCGAGGATGATCACTATCTGCTGGTTGTCAATGCGGCAAACATAGAAAAGGATTATCAGTGGCTTGAAGATCATCTGATTGACGGCGCTGACATCAGGAATCTATCTGATCAGACTGCCCAGCTTGCTTTGCAGGGACCTGCAGCTGAAGGGATTCTCCAGAAGCTTGCAGGCGAAAAGGATCTAAGCGAAATTGGCTTTTTTAAATTCAGCAGTGACGTGGATCTGAATGGAAAGAAAGCGCTCGTTTCCCGCACCGGCTATACGGGCGAAGATGGATTCGAGATCTACTGCCATTCGGATGATGCCTCAAGCATCTGGAATGATATCCTTGAAGCCGGAAAAGAAGAAGGTGTGCTGCCTTGCGGGCTCGGCTGCCGCGACACCCTGAGGTTTGAAGCAAACCTTGCGCTGTACGGGCAGGAGCTGTCGCCAGACATTACCCCCCTTGAAGCCGGGATCGGTTTTGCTGTAAAGATTAATAAAGAAGCAGATTTCATCGGCAAGCCTGTCCTCAAGCAGCAAAAAGAAAATGGTGTGCCGAGAAAGCTGGTCGGGCTTGAAATGATTGACAGGGGAATCCCGCGCCACGGATATCCGGTGCTGGCGGATGGAGAGCAGGTCGGCGAAGTGACGACAGGCACACAATCACCGACCCTGAAGAAGAACATCGGCCTCGCCCTGATCAAGACCCAATATGCGGAGCTTGGCAATGAGGTAGAAGTTGAAATCCGTGGCAAACGGCTGAAAGCAGTTATAGCTGCCACACCTTTTTATAAAAGAGATAAGAAGTGACGGAGGGGAAAAACATGACGCATCGCTATCTGCCTATGACAGAAACAGACAAAAAGGAAATGCTTGAGAAGATCGGGGCAAGTTCGATTGATGAACTGTTCAGTGATATACCTGAAGCTGTCAGGTTTAAGGGAGAGTACAATATTAAACCGGCAAAGCCGGAAACGGCATTATTGAAGGAGCTTACCAAGCTGGCAGGAAAGAATGCCGACCTCAGGTCCAATTCATCCTTCCTCGGAGCCGGTGTCTATGATCATTATATGCCGGTGATTGTGGACCACGTCATTTCCCGCTCAGAATTCTATACGGCCTATACACCGTATCAGCCGGAGATTTCGCAGGGGGAGCTGCAGGCCATCTTTGAATTCCAGACGATGATCTGCGAACTGACTGGCATGGATGTAGCCAATTCTTCCATGTATGACGGCGGCACTGCCCTCGCTGAGGCAGCCATGCTTTCAGCTGGCCAGACGCGCCGCAAGAAAATCCTGATCTCCGAGGCTGTACATCCGGAATCGAAGGATGTTGTCAGAAGTTATGCAAAGGGGCAATATATTGAGGTTGTTGAAATTCCGCATAAGGACGGAATCACAGATATGGATGCGCTGAAAGAGCAGATGGACAGCGATACAGCTGCAGTCATTGTTCAATACCCTAACTTCTTCGGCCGCATAGAGCCGCTGAAAGAGCTTGAGGAAGTCATCCATGCCCAAAAATCCATGTTCGTTGTATCAAGCAATCCGCTTTCCTTGGGCGCATTAACGCCTCCAGGCAAGTTTGGCGCCGATATTGTGGCAGGGGATGCGCAGCCATTCGGGATCCCTACGGCATTCGGGGGACCTCATTGCGGTTATTTTGCCGTCACCTCCAAACTGATGAGAAAGGTGCCGGGCCGCCTTGTCGGGCAGACGATTGATGAAGAAGGCCGCCGCGGCTTCGTACTTACCCTTCAGGCAAGGGAACAGCATATCCGCCGTGATAAAGCGACTTCCAACATCTGCTCCAACCAGGCCTTGAATGCTCTTGCTGCATCTGTCGCCATGACAGCCCTTGGCAAAAAGGGAGTCAGGGATATTGCCGTCCAGAATATGCAGAAAGCCCGCTATGCCAGGGATCAGTTCAAGAAGGCCGGATTCGAGCTTGCCTTTGAAGGCCCGATCTTTAATGAATTTGTCGTAAAGCTGAATGCACCAGTCAAGGAGATCAATAAGAGCCTGCTCGATAAAGAAATCATCGGCGGCTATGATCTTGGCAGAAGCTATCGTTCACTGGAAAACCATATGCTGGTTGCCGTGACAGAGCTTCGCACGAAAGAAGAAATCGATACTTTTGTTAAAGAATTGGGGGATTACCATGCATAATCAAGACCAGCCGCTGATTTTTGAAATAAGCAAGCCGGGCCGCACAGGCTACAGCCTGCCGGAACTCGATGTACCTGAAGTGGATGTGGCTGAATTGCTGCCTGAAGGATACCTGCGTGAAGAAGAGCCTGAGCTTCCGGAAGTATCGGAATTGGACATCATGAGGCACTATACTGCTCTCTCAAAAAGGAATCATGGCGTGGATTCAGGTTTTTATCCGCTGGGATCATGCACAATGAAATACAATCCGAAGATCAATGAAAATGTAGCACGCTTTAACGGTTTTGCCCATATTCATCCCCTGCAGGAGGAAAGCTCTGTCCAGGGTGCATTGGAGCTGATGTATGACCTTCAGGAGCATTTGATTGAGATTACCGGAATGGACGAAGTGACGCTGCAGCCGGCAGCAGGTGCACACGGGGAATGGACAGGGCTGATGATGATCAGGGCTTTCCATGAATCCAATGGCGACACCGGCAGGACAAAGGTTATTGTCCCGGATTCAGCCCACGGGACAAATCCGGCATCAGCAACGGTCGCCGGCTTTGAAACCGTCACCGTTAAATCGAATGAGAACGGCCTAGTAGACCTTGAGGATCTGCGCCGGGTAGTCGGATCCGATACAGCTGCCCTGATGCTGACGAACCCGAACACGCTTGGACTGTTTGAAGAAAACATTCTTGAAATGGCAGAGATTGTGCATGGTGCCGGCGGCAAGCTTTATTATGACGGTGCCAACCTGAATGCGGTCCTTTCCAAAGCGCGCCCTGGAGATATGGGATTCGATGTTGTCCATCTGAATCTCCATAAAACATTCACAGGACCTCACGGAGGGGGAGGACCCGGGTCAGGTCCGGTCGGCGTCAAGAAAGACCTGATACCATATCTGCCTAAACCGATCGTTGCTAAGCGCGGTGAGGAATTTGTCCTTGATTATGACCGACCGCAATCGATTGGAAGGGTCAAACCGTATTATGGAAACTTCGGCATCAATGTGCGCGCTTATACTTATATCCGCACAATGGGGCCGGACGGCTTGAAAAATGTCACCGAATTCGCAGTCCTGAATGCGAATTATATGATGAGGCGCCTGGCGGAATACTACGATCTGCCATTCGACAGGCACTGCAAGCATGAGTTTGTACTCAGCGGCAAGCGCCAGAAAAAGCTTGGCGTCAGAACGCTTGACATTGCGAAGCGCCTGCTCGACTTCGGCTATCATCCGCCTACCATCTACTTCCCGCTGAATGTAGAAGAATGCATCATGATCGAGCCGACTGAAACAGAATCAAAAGAAACACTGGACAGCTTCATTGAAGCCATGATCCAGATTGCCAGGGAAGCGGAGGAAAATCCTGAAATCGTGCAGGAAGCGCCGCATACGACGGTCATCGGCCGCCTGGAT
Organism: Cytobacillus sp. T106; assembly: GCF_040492155.1. Classification (NCBI taxonomy): domain Bacteria; kingdom Bacillati; phylum Bacillota; class Bacilli; order Caryophanales; family Bacillaceae; genus Cytobacillus; species Cytobacillus sp. T106. Next base: position 499,411 of record NZ_JBEUMK010000001.1, read on the forward strand.
GAGACCCTGGCTGCAAGAAAACCGGTCCTCCGGTATAAGAAAGAAGCTTAAGTTTCATGGCATTGAGGGGCGAAACACGGCATCAGCGCTGTGCTTCGCCCTATCTCTTTTGGCTTAGTATGTTCCCTGTTGATTTTGGGCACATTCGTGTGAAACTCTGTTTCTAACGCATATTTATTCTTGAAATGGAGTAATGCTTCATATGATCACACGGAAAAAGGGTCCCGCCTTAAGGCTGGACCCTTTCTTGCTCATGTATAGAAGGGAAGTGCTTCCCTTATTTCTTCGCTTTAATTTTGCCTGACCATTTTTTAAAGCCGCCCTGCAGCTGGTGGAGATCTTTATAGCCTCTGCGGTATAAAAACTGGGCTGCACGTCCGCTGCGCATCCCGCTTTGGCAGTACAGATACACAGGCTTGTCCGGACGGATTTCCTTCATGCGCATTTTCATCTGGGATAACGGGATATTTCTGGAGCCGAGGATGTGGCCGGCATCGAATTCATTCGGCTCCCGGACATCAATCAGCTGAGCCTTCCGGTATCCTGCGCGGAATTCATCCTCTGTCAGGGTCTTGACGACTTTGCGCTGATAGAGCCATGTAACGACAGAGTAGGTAACAAAGCCCCCGATAATGATTAAAAGAATATAAAGTGTATCCAATGTGACTTCTCCTTTCACGTATAGCTACGCCAGCTTTTATTATATAAGCCGGCAGGCATGTGAGTAAAGGAATTCCTGCAAAATTCACGTATTTCTCACGTTTTCGGATTTGCTGGAGACAAAGCGGGCGAGACGGTAAATTGAAATATTAGGCAAGGGCTGTTTGCTTTGTTTTTTCCGCCCATTTTGATAGACTAGAGAACATGTGCAAGACTCATAACATGAAAAAGAGGGTTACATATGCTAAAAGAAACTTGGAGATTTATTGATTCGGGATATGGTTCCCCATCTTTCAATATGGCTTTGGATGAGGCACTCCTCGAGTGGAACAGCGAGGGAAAGATCCCGCCTGTCATCCGCTTCTACGGATGGGAGCCGGCAACGCTTTCCATTGGCTATTTTCAAAAAGCGGAAAAGGAAATTGATATGGATGCAGTCAAAAAGCACGGGCTGGGGTTTGTCCGCCGTCCGACAGGCGGAAGGGGCGTCCTGCATGAACATGAGCTCACATACAGCGTCATCGTTTCAGAGGACCATCCTGAAATGCCGAAAACAGTCACAGAGGCCTACCGGGTGATTTCTGAAGGAATCCTTAAGGGATTCCACAATCTTGGAATGGATGCCTATTTTGCTGTTCCGAAGACAGCCGAGGAAAGGGAGTCGCTGAAGAACCCGCGTTCCTCCGTCTGCTTTGATGCACCAAGCTGGTATGAGCTTGTTGTTGAGGGAAGAAAGGTTGCCGGAAGCGCCCAGACAAGGCAGAAGGGTGTTATCCTCCAGCATGGATCCATCCTCCTCGACCTTGATGAAGATAAGCTTTTCAGCCTGTTCAAGTATCCGAATGACCGTGTGAAGGAAAGGATGCAGAGAGCGTTCAAAAGCAAAGCCGTTGCCATCAACGAGCTGAGCCGGGACAAAGTTACAATCGGGCAGGCCAAGGAAGCCTTCAGAAAGGGCTTTGAAGAAGGTCTTGACATTCATCTTGAACCTTATGAGCTTTCCGCCGAAGAAATGGAATATGTGAACAAAATTGCAAAAGACCGATATGAAAACGATGAATGGAACTTTAAAAGATAAAAAGCGGCCCTGTCGCTTTTTTTCTGTTTGATACAGAAAATGGCACACCCAGAATATGAATATTTTTCCAAGGGGTCCGTATATAAAACGCAAGCCCCGAAATTTGCCGAAAATAATCGTTTACTGTCATTAATCGGACAATATCTCTTCTTATCTCTGAAATCTAGTTTTTTCTGCGTTTGACAAAATCAAATTGATTTGACCTCCAATACAATATATAGTGGTGTCGAAAATATTTTATATACTATATATTGATTTTGAGGTTTTGGATATGATAACTTAAGGGTATTCAAAAAAACAAATAGAAGCTTGGCTTTCTATTATTAATAGAAAGATACATTGAAGGAGCTGTGTGTATGTCTGTCGTTCTAGGACAAAAAGCAAAAGTGAACATCGAACAATTAAACAAGGATATCCGCCTATTTCCCCAGGTGCATCCGATCACCCCTGATATGAAAATCACCCATAAAGGGGTTTCCCGTCTGGTCATGCTGGACCGCTATACTTTCAAGGATACAGAAAAGATTACTCTGGCGAACGGGGACTTCGTTGTCCTGACGGTCAAAGAAGATCCAAAATTCCCTGCCCGCGGCCTCGGCTTCATCCAGGAGATTGACTGGGAGAACAAGACAGCCAAAGTATTGGTGGAGGAAGAATTCCGCGGAGTACTGGATAATCCGGACGAACCGGTGATTACGAAATCGCTGGATGTGATTGAGAAGCCGCTTGAAATCTATTATGAGCAGATTGCAAAGCGCAATGCGACAGGCCTGGCAGCTGCAGAGGCAACAGAAGAGAAGCGCAAAGAATGGTTTGAGAAATTCTACCACGAGCTTGTGAGCCTGAACTTCATCCCTGCCGGAAGGGTGCTTTACGGTGCTGGCGCGGATACGGATGTTACTTACTTTAACTGCTATGTCATGCCGTTTGTACAGGATTCCCGGGAAGGGATTTCAGAGCATCGCAAGCAGGTAATGGAAATCATGAGCAGGGGCGGCGGCGTCGGAACAAACGGATCGACCTTAAGGCCGCGCAACACGCTGGCCCGCGGAGTGAACGGCAAATCTTCCGGTTCGGTTTCATGGCTTGATGATATTGCGAAACTGACTCATTTGGTTGAACAGGGCGGATCAAGGAGAGGTGCGCAAATGATCATGCTCACCGACTGGCATCCTGATATCATCGAATTCATCATCTCAAAAATGCAAAACCCGCGCATCCTCCGTTTCCTGCTGGAAAACACACAGGATGAAACAATCAAGCGCTATGCCAGTGAAAAGCTGAAGTTCACTCCGCTGACTGAGCAGGAGACCAATATGTATCAGGGAATCATCAACTATAAGCAAATCCCCGGTCTTGGCGGCTTCAGCGAGAAAATCATCAAGGATGCGGAAAATAAGCTTGCTGCCGGAGGCAATTATACTGTCCATAATCCTGAGTTCCTGACTGGCGCCAATATTTCCGTGTGCCTGACAAAGGATTTCATGGATGCCGTTGAAAAAGATGCAGAGTATGAGCTGCGCTTCCCTGATGTGGAGTCATATGATGCTGAAACGATGAAGATCTACAATGAAGAATGGCATAAAATCGGTGATGTCCGCGAATGGGAAAAGCTGGGCCACAAAGTGCGCACCTACCGCAAAATTAAGGCAAAAGAGCTTTGGAACCTGATCAATATCTGCGCAACTTATTCAGCGGAGCCAGGCATTTTCTTCATCGACAATGCGAATGATATGACAAATGCACAAGCCTACGGACAGAAGGTAGTAGCGACAAACCCTTGCGGAGAGCAGCCGCTGGCGCCTTACTCTGTCTGCAATCTCGCCGCTGTCAATCTTGCTGAAATGGCTGACAAGGAAAACAAAACGGTCGACTTTGAAAAGCTGGCCCGCACTGTAGAAGTTGGCGTCCGCATGCAGGATAACGTCATTGACGCGACACCATACTTCCTTGAAGAAAACAAAAAGCAGGCTCTGGGAGAGCGCCGTGTCGGACTTGGTGTAATGGGGCTGCATGATCTGCTGATTTACTGTGAAACAGAATACGGTTCAGAAAAAGGCAATGAACTGATCGACAAAGTATTTGAAACGATTGCTGTAACCGCATATAAAGCTTCAGTTGAGCTGGCAGGTGAAAAAGGCAGCTTCCCGTTTCTTACAGGGGCAACGGATGAAGAAACAAACAGGCTCCGCCAGAACTTCACAGAGACTGGATTTATGCAGAAAATGCCAGAAGATGTGAGACAGTCCATCCTTGAAAAAGGAATCCGCAATTCCCACCTGCTGACTGTAGCACCGACAGGATCCACAGGTACAATGGTCGGGGTGTCTACAGGGCTTGAGCCATACTTCTCCTTCTCTTATTTCAGGAGCGGCCGATTAGGGAAGTTCATTGAGGTGAAGGCAGATATCGTACAAGAGTATCTGGACCGCAACCCCGACGCAGATCCTGAGAACCTGCCGGAATGGTTTATTTCCGCTATGGAGCTTTCCCCTGAAGCGCATGCTGATGTTCAATGTGTCATCCAGCGCTGGATTGACAGTTCTATAAGCAAGACGGTCAATGCACCGAAGGGCTATAGCGTTGAACAGGTGGAAGGTGTGTATGAACGCCTGTACCGCGGCGGAGCGAAAGGCGGAACAGTATATGTCGACGGTTCCCGCGACTCGCAGGTCCTTACGCTGAAAGCGGAAGAAAACACCTTCGATGAGGAAGAAACGAAAGAGGAAAAGCCGAAGCAGCGTGTTGTGCTGGTTGACACAATCAGTGACCTCAGATCGACAGATGTAACCATCGGCTCTGAAGTAGGCAACACCTGCCCGGTATGCCGCCAAGGCAAGGTAAAAGAAATCGGCGGCTGCAATACCTGCACAAACTGTAATGCCCAATTGAAATGCGGCTTGTAAAATTTTCATAAACAGTAAAAAGAGGATGGAAAAATTTTTCCGTCCTCTTTTTTTTGGTTTTGCCCCAATAATGCTCATACTACAAAAAAGTGCCGGCGACATGCCTGAGCCAAGCAAACATAGAAACGGGGTTATAAAGATGAAACCATTCATGCCGCAGCTTGTGTATATAGAACCGAAAGCGCTTGAATATCCTTTGGGAAAGGAGCTGAAGGAGAAATTTGAGGAGCTAGGCATCGAAATCCGCGAAACCACTTCCCACAACCAGGTGCGCGGCATCCCGGGGAATAATGAGCTTCAGCAGTACCGGAATGCAAAATCGACACTCGTAGTAGGCATCAGGAGGACGCTCAAATTCGATACGTCCAAACCGTCAGCCGAGTATGCCATCCCGCTTGCAACAGGATGCATGGGGCATTGCCATTACTGCTATCTGCAGACAACCCTTGGGAGCAAGCCGTATATCCGCACATATGTAAACCTTGAGGATATCTTTGCTCAGGCTGAAAAATATATGGAGGAGCGGGCGCCTGAAGTCACCCGATTTGAAGCTGCCTGTACCTCGGATATTGTAGGGCTTGACCATTTGACGCACTCATTGAAAAAGACGATTGAATTCATCGGGGGGACAGAGTATGGAAGACTCCGCTTTGTGACTAAGTACCACCATGTCGACCATCTGCTTGATGCCAAGCATAATGGCAAGACAAGGTTCCGCTTCAGCGTCAATTCACGATATGTAATCAAGAATTTTGAACCGGGCACCTCCACTTTCGATGAACGGCTCGAAGCGGCCAGGAAGGTTGCAGGGGCGGGATATCCTTTAGGTTTTATCGTGGCGCCAATCTATCTTCATGAAAACTGGAAAGAAGGATATTATGAGCTTTTTGAAAGGCTGAAGCAGTCGCTGGATGGCATAGAGCTTAAAGATCTTACTTTTGAACTCATTCAGCACCGTTTCACTAAGCCTGCCAAGAAGGTCATAGAAAAACGCTATCCGAAAACAAAGCTTGAAATGGATGAAGAAAAGCGGAAATATAAGTGGGGCCGCTACGGGATAGGAAAATATGTATACCAGAACGATGAAGCAAAGGAAATGGAAGAAACCATCCGAAGTTATGTCCATTCCTTTTTTCCGGAAGCAGAAGTCCAGTATTTTACGTAACCTGATATTTTATCCTGAATAATTAATTTGTCCGCCGTACTATTTTTGCAGCTGCCCGATTAAAGATGTATCAAGCAGGTATCATCGACGGGGGTGGCTTGCATGTATATAGACGGCGTTTTTTCGGGCGGCGGCATTAAAGGCTTTGCGCTGATCGGTGCTTTGGAGGTCATTGAGCAGAAAGGATTCCGCTTTGAAAGGGTGGCCGGCACGAGCGCGGGCTCGATTGTTGCCGGACTTTCTGCTGCAGGATACACAAGCAGCGAAATGTTCGATCTGATGAATGAACTTGACTTGAAAAAGCTGCTGGATGCCAGGAGGACGCTGCTTCCATTTACGGCAGCTAAGTGGCTGCTCTTGTATTGGCGACTTGGATTGTACAAGGGAAACGAGTTGGAAAGGTGGATTGCAGAAAAGCTCGCTGCAAGGGGGATCCGTACATTTGGCGACCTCGCACCACAGAAGCTTAGAGTCATTGCATCAGATCTGACCAACGGCCGGCTTGTCGTCTTACCGGATGATTTAATGAGCTACGGGGTCGACCCTGGCCGATTCTCCGTAGCGAAGGCTATCCGGATGAGCTGCAGCCTGCCTTATTTTTTTGAACCGGTCAAACTGAAGTCTTATGAAGGAGAAACAAGTCTCTTAGTCGATGGGGGAGTGCTGAGCAATTTTCCGATGTGGCTCTTTGACAAGGAAAATGTCAAAAAGCTCCGGCCAGTACTTGGGATCAAGCTGAGCCATGATGTCTTGAACAGGGAGAAAAATAAAATCAATAATGCGATCCAGCTCTATGAGGCGCTCTTTGAGACAATGAAGGATGCCCATGATGCACGCTATATTTCCCGGAAGCATGCAAAGAATATCATTTTTGTTCCGACAGAGGGCATCGTTTCTACAGAATTTGGCCTTACCGCTGAAAGAAAAGAAGAGCTGCTGGAGCTCGGGAGGCGGTCAGCGAGGAAATTTTTTTCTCAATGGACCTATTGAGGGAATTAAAAAGCACTGCCCCATATTGGCAGTGCTTCCGCTGGCCGGCCATTTACAGCCAGCAGGAGTAATACTAATCTGCCCGGGCATCAAAGGGAGGCCCGGTTCTTTTTTTTGCCTTTTTTTCCGTCAATGACGGTTAAATGAGATGGAGACTTGCGGGCTTTTGTTTTCCTTAAGGATGTGAGCGAACCGACACTTGCCTTCCTGGTGCTGGCAGGTTCTTTCTGATATTTCCTTTTAGATTTCTTAGCTGCTTTAACAAATGCCTGCTGCTCTTTTTTCATAGGGCCAGCTTTGTAGAAACGGCGAAACAGAAAGTATACGGCAGCACCAATGAGGGCCATTACGGCTATACTCTGCAAAAAACCGGCAGGGTCGTTTACCAATCTGCCTGTTATTCCGATTATTGCGAGGCCGATGAGGCCGGCAACAATGTACAATGAAGTCCGGTTATTCAAAAAAGCCACCTCCCTATGAGCATGATGAGCATTTTCACTTGCTTTTAAACTATATTTTATACAATTTCTTCTGTTTTATTAGCGTCCTCGGTTTCCTTTTCCTTTTTTAGCAGTTCGTTAAACGAAAGAATGGCAACTTCTGTCTGTTTATCATCCGGTTCTTTGGTCGTCAGGAGCTGAAGCCAGAGTCCGGGAAGGCCGAGCCATTTCAGAACAGGCACATGCCTGACCTTATTCGTCAGCTGCAGGACCTCAAAGGAGATTCCGAGAACGACTGGAATCAGGGCAAGGCGGTTTAAAATCCTGACCCAAAGCGGATCGGTCGGCACAAACATATAAATGAAGACGCCGACAATGACGGTGAAGAGGATAAAGCTGCTGCCGCAGCGATAATGGAGCCTGGACTGCGCCTGCACATTTTCGACCGTCAGCTCCTTGCCGTTTTCAAAAGCATTTATTACTTTATGCTCTGCACCATGGTACTGAAACACCCGCCTGATGATCGGGGTCAATGAAACGAAATAAATATAGCCAAGCAGAAGGATGAGCTTGAAAAATCCTTCTACCAATACCTGGGAAAAATCACTCGAAAAAATCGGCTTTGTCAAGGCCGCCAGGAATACCGGAACAAGGGTGAAGATAAATTTCCCGAACAGGAATGAAATGACCCCTATGGCTGCCACGCCGAGCCACATGGTCAGCTTGGATGGCTCCTGTTCTTTTAAGGTATGATCCTCGCTTGGATCAAGATCAAATCTCTCTGTTGAGAAATTCAAGTGCTTCGAACCGTTCGCACTTGCTTCAATAATGGCTGCTATCCCTCTAAGGAAAGGGATTTTCTTGATCGTCCGGAGAGACGGATTGGACTTTCTCGGCAGATGGAAGTATTCAATAGATTCATCCTTCCTTCTGACTGCTGTGACATAATGATGCTTGCCGCCGAACATGACGCCTTCAACTACCGCCTGGCCGCCATAAACGGGCTTTTGGTCTTTAGACATATATGTAACACCAACCTATTGTGTACTGGGCCGAAACAGCATATTGAAAAAAGTGGATCGTGCCTGAAAGGCACTTTTTGCATAAGCTGAATGTACCTATATTTATTCTACTAAAAAACGGATAAAACCTCTAGAGCGGAGCGAAAGTAAGATTATTTCAGCCTCGCAGCCGATGAACCTTCAATTTTTGGTTTTGATGTAATTGAAAAAATAACCATGGGCATACTAAAGCAATGGAGGTGGAAAAATGAAGGAAGAACATGCAAAGCTTGAACAAAATCAGAGGGAAAAGCCGATGTCCTTCATGGCTATGGTCATCATCACTGGATTTGTCGGGGGAGTGCTTTGGAGCGGGCTGGCTTATCTGGCTTACGTCTTTAACCTGACTGAAATCCATCCAAGGGTTATCCTGGAGCCATGGGCTATAGGCGGATGGAAGAAGACGTGGCTTGGGACGGTCATTTCGCTTGTATTCATAGGGATTGTCTCCATCGGGGCAGCCATCATCTATTATGCCCTGCTTAGAAAGATCAAAAGCATCTTTGCGGGGGCAGCCTACGGAATTGCGCTTTTCCTGCTGGTCTTTTTTGTACTGAATCCCATTTTTCCAGGCATCAGCCCGCTGAGGGATCTGGATAAAAATACAATCATTGCCTCTGTCTGTTTTTATATTCTTTATGGAGTATTCGTCGGCTTCTCTATTTCTTATGAAGAAAATGAAATCAGGTTCAGGGAAGATAAGGAAAAAGAAACTGCAACATAATATGGTTTCGGTGTGCTGCCGATTTCAATTGTGATAGAATGTTCTTATGGACATTCTTTTTTTCACGGGAGCCTATTTATGAAAAAAATACTACTATTAAACGGGCCGAACCTGAATATGCTGGGCAAGCGGGAGCCCGGTATTTATGGGGAGACCACACTGAAGCAGCTGGAAGAGCGGATTGCAGAGCTGGCCCGCGAATACGGGGCAGAACTGGAAGCCTGCCAGTCCAATCATGAAGGGGCGCTCATCGATAAGCTTTATGAAGCGAATGAGGCTGAGTTCGATGGCGTGATCTTTAATCCCGGAGCCTTCACACATTACAGCTACAGCCTTCGGGACTGCATAGCAGGCATAAGCGTGCCTGTCATTGAAGTACATATATCGAATATCCACGCCCGGGAGCCCTTCCGCCATGTATCTGTCACCGCAGCGGTTACGGCGGGGCAGGTCGTCGGCCTGGGGCTCAAGGGATATGAGCTGGCATTATCCGCACTACTGGAAAAGGGGAGAAATTAGGATGGAGAAATTAGAGAAGCTTCGCGCTGCATTTGGACAGCATTCAATCGATGGGATGCTGGTTACAAGCAATTATAACAGAAGATATTTAACCGGTTTCACCGGTTCTGCTGGAGTGGTGCTGATCAGCGGGGAAAAAGCACAGTTCATCACAGATTTCCGCTATGTCGAACAGGCCGGGAAGCAGTGTGAAGGCTTTGAAATCGTTCAGCATTCAGGCAATATCGTCGAAGAGGCGGCCAGGCAGGCGAGGAATCTGGGGATCCAGAAGCTTGGCTTTGAGCAGGATCATGTATCATTTGCTTCCTTCAAAGCCTATGAAGCAGCAGCAGAAGCAGAGCTTGTTCCGGTAAGCGGGGCAATTGAAAAGTTACGCTTGATTAAGACGGAGTCAGAGATTAAGATATTAAAGGAAGCTGCGAGCATTGCCGATAAGGCATATACTCATATTCTGGACTATATACGCCCCGGCAGGACAGAGCTGGAGGTTTCGAATGAACTGGAATTCTTTATGAGAAAAGCAGGTGCAGCCTCTTCTTCTTTTGACATCATTGTTGCATCCGGATATAGATCTGCCCTTCCGCACGGAGTGGCAAGCGATAAGGTAATTGAAAAAGGGGATATGGTTACACTTGATTTCGGCGCCTATTATAATGGCTATGTATCCGACATTACCCGCACCCTTGCTGTGGGTGAGCCGGACAGCAAGCTGAAGGATATCTATCATATAGTCCTTGAAGCTCAGCTTAAGGGTCTTGAAGGCATCAAACCGGGCATTTCCGGAAAAGAAGCAGACGCCCTGACCCGCGACCACATCAGCAGCAAAGGCTATGGAGAGTATTTCGGGCATTCGACAGGACATGGAATCGGTCTTGAGGTCCACGAGGGTCCTGGGCTTGCATCCAGATCTGATGTCATCCTTGAAGAGGGGATGGTCGTCACGGTCGAACCTGGCATCTACATCCCTGGCCTTGGCGGTGTGCGCATTGAAGATGATACAATCATTACAAAGGACCATAACGAAAAGCTCACTCATTCAACTAAAGAACTAATCATTCTGTAATTGCATATTAGGAGGACATAACACATGATTTCTGTAAATGATTTTCGTACAGGATTGACAATCGAAGTAGATAACGGCATTTGGAGAGTAATGGATTTTCAGCATGTTAAGCCAGGAAAAGGCGCAGCGTTTGTTCGTTCAAAGCTCCGCAACCTGCGCACCGGCGCTATCCAGGAAAAAACCTTCCGTGCCGGCGAGAAGGTAGGCAAGGCGCAGATTGATAACCGCAGAATGCAATACTTATACGCAAGCGGCGATCAGCACGTATTCATGGACAACGAGTCTTACGAGCAAATTGAACTGCCTGAAAACTCTATTGAGTATGAGCTGAAGTTCCTTAAAGAAAATATGGAAGTCCAGATCATGATGTATCAGGGAGAAACGCTTGGTGTTGAACTTCCAAACACTGTTGAGCTTGAAGTGACAGAAACTGAGCCTGGAATCAAAGGTGATACTGCTTCAGGCGGAACCAAGCCTGCTACACTTGAAACCGGCCTGATTGTTCAGGTTCCTTTCTTCATCAACCAGGGAGATGTCCTGATCATCAACACAACTGAAAGCTCTTATGTGTCCAGAGCCTAATCGGAAAAAAAAAGGAATACCCGCGTGGCATTATGCCAGCGGGTATTTTTTTGATTTAAACTGTTAAAGCTTCCTTCCGGTCGTTCCCGGAGATTGATCGGTATTTCCGGGATTATTATATTCCGGGTCAGAGGATGCCGGTTTGCTGTTGCTTTTTGTTCCGCCAAGATATTGGTCGGGATCCTGCTGCTCTTTTAAAAATTTTTCGTGATTTTCATTTACCATTCGGTAGCCACCCCTTCGGTACTCTTTTTGCCGCACTCTTTTTAGTATGCGCTTTTAAAATCATGCTTATGAAAAAATGGCTTAAAGCTATTGCCTTTATAGAAATGTTATTGTAATATAATTAATACAAGCTGCGTTGTTCGTTTGTATATGAAGTTTCAACCTTTATGTAGTAATAGGGAGCCCTAAATCGGAATCAGGACGGCATGCCTCTATACAGAGGACACCCGGAAAGAATTCCTGCGGACACCCACCTGTTGGAGCAGGTTTGAAACTCCATATAAATCGGCGGCAACTGCGGCCCTTAATATGTTATCCCAAAGCAATGGCCAATCGGCTGTTGCTTTTTTTAATATACAAAGTCTGCTGTAACATAGGCAGTAACTTCCATAGTGCCAGGTTCTATTGAAGTACCAGCGGCCGCGCTTTTTACAAACATGCCGGCTTCCCCTTGTATTGGCTGGCCGGGGGCAATGATTCCTTCAGTGACTGCTGCTGGTGTTTTAACCAGCTGTACATGAAGGGTCTTTGCAATAACAGAAGCCTTTTCATAGGCATCTATGACCGCGAGTGACAGAGCCTGCTTCTGAGGCTTTGCTTCATCGGCTAAAAGCCTGACGGAAGAAATAATATTCGCTCCGTTTTCTGCAGCGGTATCCAATACTCGGCCGGCAGCTTCCACAGGTGAAACAATCACCCTTAATAAATGCTCTGCCTTATACCCTCTGAAAATCTGTTTCCCATCCTGAAAATCGTATTGCGGAAAAACGGAATAGTTGCTTGTCTGTATACTTTCTTCCGGCAGTCCAATCCTGATTAAAGCGTCCTGAATCCTGGAGATCGTCTGGGCCGCTTCCGCCTGTGCCTCAGCCAGGGAACTGCTCTCGGCCGAAACGCCAAAGATGGTCTCCGCTTTACTTGGCTTTACTTCGACGGTTCCCTTTCCTGTGACCCTGATGGTGTTCCGGCCCTGCTTCTGGAGGGGCTGCCCTGAAATGCCTTGATTTTTATACATATACTGTCCTCCCCCTAATCCTTCTTGCTTTAATTTATTGGTTTCCGGCCGGCAGCAGAACAAAATCATCAGCTAAAATACTTTCTGATTTTGCCTGCCAGCTCCTCCTTCTTTTCCTCAAGGTGTCTGAAACGATGTCCATTTGCCCCGGAGGGATGGGGAAATCCAGATAAACAGAGTTCAGGTTTGATCAGCCCGCTGTTTATCCATCCTTCCAATATGCTGTCAGCCGCCTTGCCGAGGGGGATGATCAAGGGAGAATCCAGCGGCTGTATATCCGTTCTGAATGTTTCTTCTGCATAGCTCAGCAGAAACGGGCTCTGGCTTAATTCCGGGGCATGGCCTGTGTAGTTCTTTCCTTTATTGAAAACAGGATATTTTACAAGTGAGGATGTATGAAGGATAGAATCATCATCATGAAAGAGTTTCATGGAGTAATCGATGCCAAGGCACTCGGCCAGGCCAATGCTGTCCAGCATTTCCGCCAGATTTTTTCTCATGGGTCCTGAAAAGCGTCCTTCTGCTTTCACCCTCTTCAGCATCTCTGAGTCAGGAACCTTTCCAATCAAATGCCTTGCGAGTGTGATGCTTTTGTTCATTTGCGCCCATCCAGGCGTAATGCCAAGTATCAACACTTGAGCTCTGCTATTCACATATTCATTATGGGGCGAGTAATAGATCTGGAGAGCACCATATTTTTCAATCAGCAATCCCGGATGCAGCAGGTCTTCTTTTGTATATGTTTCTTTTAAAGGAAGCTTCTTAATTTCCTCTTTATACCTGGTAAACAGCATATCCCTCTCCTTTCCCTGTCATTATTCATGATACCCATATTCTCTGAATGATAAAGAATCTTTTTCCTTTGTTTCTATCCGAAAAACCATTTATGGAAAAGGGACAATATTGTCATATTGCTCCTGGAACGACATACATTTCTTAGTAGCGAAAATAAAAGACAGTAAAGCTATAAGGAGGATTTTTGTGGAAACAGTTGCAGCCTTTTTGCCAAAAAATTTATCAGACAAGCTGAAAAATGTCCCTCCTGAAATGATGGAGCATCTGGAGGAAATCAGGATCAGGATCGGCAGGCCGCTTGAAGTGATAGCCAAAGGCATTCCCTGCTTCCTGCCCTATACAGTCGGAGCCGAAGATGCCGTCCACTTAATGAATAAAATCAGCCATTTTTCAATCTACACTTTGGAAGAGGAACTTAAGAGGGGTTATATCACAATAGAAGGCGGACACCGGGTGGGGCTTGCCGGGAAAGTTATTCTGGATGGAGGGAAAGTCAAGGCCATCCGTGATATCTCTTCCTTCAATATCAGGGTGGCAAGAGAGAAGATCGGGACAGCAGACAGGCTGATACCCTATTTATATAGCAGCGGCTGGCTCCACACTATGGTAGTCGGCCCGCCCCAGACAGGCAAGACCACACTGCTGAGGGATATTGCCCGGATTGTCTCCTCTGGTGCAGCGAATCCAGCTATTGCGGCACAGAAGGCCGGCATAGTGGACGAGCGGTCTGAGATTGCCGGAAGTGTCAGCGGCATTCCCCAGATGACCTTTGGGCCAAGAGTGGATGTCCTTGATGCCTGCCCGAAGGCGGAAGGGATGATGATGATGATCCGTTCCATGAGCCCGGATGTCCTGCTCGTTGATGAAATCGGCAGGCAGGAGGATGGGGAGGCCATCATGGAGGCTGTCCATGCGGGAATCAAGCTGATGATGACAACCCATGGACGTTCATGGGAGGAAATAAAGAACAGACCGACATTAAAGCAGATTCTTGAAAGCGGAATTTTTGAAAGATATGTGATTTTGGACCGGACAGGCGGCCCCGGAAATATTGCATCAATTCTGGACAAGTCAGGCAGGGAAATCCATCGGGAAGCGGCGGTGAACCTGGCATGATGAAGATCATCGGCGCCTGTTTCATCATCTTAGCCACTACATGGGCAGGATTTGAGGCATCAAAACATTTGAATGAGAGACCGCGCCAGCTGCGGCAGCTTAAGTCAGCGCTTCAATCGCTGGAAGCGGAAATCATGTACGGGCATACACCGCTCCACGAAGCGGCAAGAAGGCTGGCTGCCCAGCTTTCAAAGCCGCTGTCCTGGTTTTTTGAATCTTTTTCAAAGAAGCTTACAGATTCGGAAACAACCGTCAGGGCAGCCTGGGAAGAAAGCCTGAAAGAGGTGTGGAAGCTGACGGCCTTCAAGCAGGGAGAATTTGAGATCATGAAGCAGTTCGGGGAGACCCTCGGCCGCCATGACCGGTTTTCCCAGCAGAAACAAATCATGCTGGCACTCTCTCATCTGGAAAGGGAAGAAGCCGATGCTTATGAAAAACAGGCAAAATACGAACGAATGGTAAAAAGCCTTGGCTTCCTGTCAGGTCTCCTGTTGATCATTCTATTGATTTAAACCAGGGCTCGCACACGATGCAAGGAATATTTAAGCAGCGTATAGGAGGAGAAATGATGGGATTAGAGGTTGATATTATTTTTAAAATTGCCGGAGTAGGGATCGTAGTCGCCTTTTTGCACACCATTTTGGACCAGGTCGGAAAGAAAGAGTACGCACAGTGGGTCACTTTATTCGGCTTTATCTATATCTTGTTTATGGTTGCCTCGATTGTGGACGACCTCTTTCAAAAAATTAAGTCGGTATTTTTATTTCAAGGATAAGGGAGGGCTCAGCGATTGAGATCTTTCAAATAGCAGGCATCTCGCTGGTTGCAACCTTCCTTGCACTCGTCGTAAAAGAGCAGAAGCCCAACTTTGCTTTTCTGCTCGTTGTCTTTACCGGATGCAGCATTTTCCTGTTTCTCGTTGACCAGATTTATGCCATCATCCATATGCTTGAAAAGATTGCAGTAAATGCCAAAGTGAATCTTGTCTATGTAGAAACGATCCTCAAAATCATCGGGATCGCTTATATAGCGGAATTTGCGGCCCAGATTACGAAGGATGCAGGACAGGGTGCAATTGCCTCGAAAATTGAGCTCGGCGGCAAAATACTGATTCTGGCGATGGCCATCCCGATCCTGACTGTCCTGATTGAATCGATCATTCAGCTGATACCAAGTTAAAGTCACAGCAATCAGTTTTTCTAAATGAGGTGAATAGATGAAGCAGCGGCTGCCGTTTATTTTTCTAGTATTATTTCTCGCCACCTTCTGTGTGATGCCAGATGTACAAGCCTCCGGGGAAAACGAAGGAGAGAACGGGCCAAAGGGAGCTGAGGCGCTGGTTGAAGCCCAGCTTGAAACCCTTGAGCTTGATGAGCTGAAAGGTTTCTGGGAAAAAGTTTCAAATGAATATGGCGGCTTTTTGCCGGAAAGCCAGAAAGGCAGTTTATATGAATTTATTAAGGGAGATAAAGAATTCTCCCTGAAGGAATGGATGCTCGGGGGACTGAAGTTTCTCTTTCATGAGTTTCTCGTAAATGGAAAGCTTCTTGGCTCTCTCATCATCCTGACGGTCTTCAGCATGTTTTTGCAGTCCCTTCAGAATTCTTTTGAAAAGAGCTCTGTCAGCAAAGCCGCTTATTCCATCATCTTTATGGTTCTGGTGATCATCGCACTGAACAGCTTCCGGGTTGCGGTTGATTACAGCATCGAAGCCATCAGCACAATGACCTCTTTCATCCTGGCGCTCGTACCGCTCCTTTTGGCTCTGATCGCTTCGTCTGGCGGGCTGGTGTCGGCTGCATTTTTCCATCCTGTCATACTGTTTTTGATGAATATCAGCGGATTGTTCATCCAATATGCGGTGCTGCCCCTTCTATTTCTTTCAGCGGTACTCAGCATCGTGAGTGTCCTTTCAGAAAATTACAAGGTGACGCAGCTTGCCAATCTTCTGCGGAACTGGAGCATAGGCCTTCTGGGATTGTTCGTGACCATTTTCCTTGGGGTCATCTCAGTCCAGGGAGCTTCTGCCGCAATTACGGACGGCGTGACCTTGAGGACCGCGAAATTCATCACAGGAAATTTCATCCCCGTCATCGGAAGGATGTTCACGGATGCCACAGATACAGTCATCAGTGCATCAGTGCTCTTGAAAAATACAGTGGGGATCGCGGGAGTCGCGATTCTGCTGATTATCGCAGCGTTTCCGGCAATCAAGATTCTTATGATTGCTTTTATATATAAATTTGCAGCAGCTGTCCTCCAGCCGCTCGGCGGGGGCCCAGTCATCGCCTGCCTCGACATCATCAGCAAGAGCGTCATCTACGTATTTGCGGCACTCGCCCTTGTGTCTCTTATGTTTTTCTTAAGCATAACCGTCATAATCGCTGCAGGAAATCTGACCATGATGATGAGATAGGGGTGACCGATATGGAGTTCATAAAAGAGTGGGTTACAAACATCATATTATTTGTTCTGCTGGCGACTGTTGTGGACATGCTCCTGCCGAATTCAAGCCTGCAGAAGTATACGAAGATGGTGACCGGTCTGCTTCTGATCACCATCATCCTGTCCCCGGTCCTCAAGCTGTTCACCCAGGATTTTGAAGAAGCCATTGGAAAAATAAATATCACTGAAACAGCGGAAGATCATAATATGGAAAATTTAATAGAAATGAAGAAAAAAGAAATACAAGCTTCAACCAGTGCATATATTTTAGAAGAAATGGCTGTCCAATTGAAAACGGACGCAGAAAAGGAGCTGATGGAACAGTACGGATTGGAAATTAGTGATGTAAGTCTAATCGTGGATGAAAATAATCAGAGTGCCTTCCCTGAGAATCTGGAGAAGGTCAGCATCCAGCTAAAGCAGCAGGTTCCTGAAGAAAAAGCAGTCGAAGTGGTCTCCATGGTAGAAATCAATACGAACCAACCCTTTCCATCAAGCGCAGAAACAGATGAATCAAACGATATCGCTTCACTTCTTGCTCAAAAATGGAATATCAAGGAAGAATCTATCGAAGTCATGATAGAAGGGGGGAACAAGGATTAATGGACAATGAAAAGGGGCCGCTGGCTTGGATAAAGAAACACCTGATGGGAAGCGGTGAAAATAAGAAGCAGGGAAAATATCAATATTTGCTGATCGCCCTATTGTTCGGGGCAGCGATCATGCTCATCAGCAGCTCCTTTTTCAAGGAGGAAGAAGCTGGCGGGGTGCTTCCTGCTTTCAGCAGCCAGGAAGGGAAGGAAGCTGAAGATGTCCCGGCCTTTGGCCAAAAGAAGACAGGCGGGAACGGGTCTATCACTGATTATGAAAAAGCGTATGAAGCCCAGTTGAAGGAAGCGCTCGATTCCATTATTGGTGTCGATGATGTCACGGTTGTTGTCAATGTGGATGCAACTGAGAAGAAGGTATTGGAAAAGAACTCCACAACCAAGTCCCAAACGACCGATGAAACCGATCGGGAGGGAGGTAAAAGGAAAGTGGAGGATTTGTCCAAGGAAGACCAGCTGGTGATTATCAGAGATGGAGAAAAAGAGGTTCCGATAGTGGTGGAAACGAAGAAACCTGTTATACGGGGAGTACTCGTCGTCGCTAAAGGGGCCGATAACATACAAGTAAAAAAGTGGATTATTGAGGCTGTAACGCGGTCGCTGGATGTCCCAAGCCACCGTGTAGCTGTAATGCCAAAAAAATCTAAGGGGGAATCCTGAAATGCTATTGAAAAAACAAACAGTCTGGCTTTTAACAATGCTAAGTTTAGTCGTCGTGCTCTCTGTCTACTACATTACTACTCCTGAACAAAAAAGCAATGATCTGGCCGCAGTCGAGGAAAAGGCAAATGAAGAAACCGCAGGTGCAGAAGAGTCATCTGCTGAAGAAACTGCTTCTGAAGATGGCGAAACAGTCATCTCCGGTGTTTCCAGCGATGAAATGTTCGAAACGCTCCGCATGCAGATGGAAGATGAGCGCAGCCGGATGGAAGAGGAACTCACCAATGTCATGGCCTCCACAGATCTTTCCGCTGAAGAACGAAACGAAGCGAAAGAAAAAATCGACCAGCTTAGAGATGTTGCACAGAAAGAAATCCTTCTTGAAACAGTCATTAAAGCCATGGACTATGAAGACGTCCTTGTAAGGGCAGACGGAGAAAAAGTCCGCATCACCATCAAATCAAAAGAACACTCCCCAACAGCTGCCAACGAAATCATCCAAATGGTAAAAGGCGAAATCCCGCAGCTGCAGGTAGCATCAGTAGAATTTGAACCTGGGAAATAGAAAAGCAGAGGCGACTGTTCCAACAAGGAACGCAGGCTAAATGCGCCACGTCCTGTGGCAACGCCTGCATGACCCGCATCCTGCGGGCCTCAAGCATAAGGCGCTTTGGAATTGAAGTCGTTCTTTGCCTTCAGTTCCGAAGTGACTTATGACTCGAGCACCTAGGAGCCGGAGCTGGACAAATAGAAAAGCGGAGGGCGCTCGTTCAGCCCCGACAAGCTTAAGACGAGCAGAGCGGAAGGTTGTTCTTTAACCTTCTGATCTGATTGGCTTAAGACTCGAGGGGCTAGCTCCCGGAGCTGGACAAATAGAAAAGCGGAGGGCGCTCGTTCAGCACCACTCTTGCAGATATGCTGAAAAGAGGCAGTGCATCACTGAATGCACTGCCTCTTTAATGTTTGATGCACACTAGGATAATAAATCTGCCGGGTTTCACTTACTTTTTCTGAAACTCCACCAGATCCTCCAGTGAATGATGAGCCTTTTTTATCGACGAGAAGATGTCTTCGTTTTGTTTTGCCTGCTCTCCGACAGAAGCAGAAAGCTCCTCGAGTGAAGCGCTTGCCTGCTCGATCACAGAGCTGAATTCTGTGACTGCATTCCCGATTAAATGGGAGGATTCCTTGATTTGCCTTGTCATGGAGCTGTATCTGGCAATATCCTCTTTCAGCCTGATGAAGGCTGTGAAGATTTCCTCAAACGCCTGCTGGGTGTCCGAAGTGAGCGTCAGGTTGCCGGTAATGGTTTTTCCTGCAGCTCCCAGGTCTTCTTTTGCTGCCTCTGTCTCCGAAATAACCTCCTGCAGATTTTCAGAAATCATCATGGCCGTTTTCCTTGTCAGGTCGGCGAGCTTTCTGACTTCATCTGCCACTACTGCGAATCCCTTCCCGCGTTCTCCTGCTCTGGCGGCCTCAATAGATGCATTCAATGCAAGCATATTTGTTTGAGATGCTATCTCCTGAATTGAATCGGTAAACGCAGAGGTATCCTGTATCCGCAGTGAGAGGCTGCTCATCTTCTCTATCGCGTTCTGCATTTCCTTATAAGATACGCCCATTTCTTCCGCCAATCTGCCGACCAGGGCATCGCCTGTCCGGGTGATCAGCTCGGCTGAAGCCGCATCCTGATGGAGCTTTTCTGACAGCAGGGTGGTGTCTTCTGCCTGTTTGTTTGCGACTGACAGAGATTGGTTAATTCCCATGATTGCCTCAGCCTGGGTCTGCATTCCGGCGGAAACCTCGGCAATAGATCGGGACATGCTGTATGCAGCTTCAAAATTTTTGCCGCTTCTCTCTTTCACCTGTTCAATCATTTCAGAAATATCAGCTGTGCCCTTGTCTATGGCCCTCCTGATTTCCTGATCGGTTTTCAGGAGCTGTGCTGTCTTTTCCTGAGAAAGAACTATGTTCTCGGCAAGCTTGCGCGATATGGAAAATTGAAATGAAAGGAGTACCGTTACTAAAAGGTAAAGCAGATAAATTGTCACATAATTTTTCATTTCCAATGGAAGGGTGCCATGATGAAGTGCTGTAAAAGCTGTAATGAGTGTGTTTCCAAGAAAAAATGCCAGCCAGAGCAAGACTGTATCCATATAGATGGCTGCTGCGGCAATGATGAAGTATGCGAGGAAAAAAGCTGTTGGCGAGACACTGTTTTCCATGATGATGAACATGACGGCGGTAATCAGGATCATGCTTGTATACGGTACAATATGAATGGCAGATGGAATGCGGTGGAGCAACCAAACAATGCAGAGGCCAATGCCCCCGGCAATCAGAATGGCAAGGATGACAGCCAGTTCCTTTTTCATTATAATATCTACAGCAGCCGCTAAGATAACGCTTACAAAAGCCGATTTAACAATCAGTGAATTTTTTCGGGCCAAATCTTCCCTTTTTATGCTCTCAAGCTTGTCCATTATGGTGTCCTCCGTCGAAATAAGTCTAATGCTGTAAGGTTTCGCTGTGCACAGGCATATTTCCTTTGAGGAATTTCACAAAAATTGAAAAAAACATTAAAATAGAAGGGCAGGATGCAAAAAGGTCCTGCTGCTTGAAAGAAGCCGGTTGAACTTTGGTGTGGTCTTATCGTATGATATTAGTATCTAGTCATAATTTTATTTAGGACAAGGGGTGCCGAATGGTATGTTAAAAGTACAAGAAATACGCGAGCTGATTAAGCTTGTTGATCAGTCTACTATCGATGAATTTGAATATGAGCACGAAGGATCTAAAATTAAAATGAAGAAAAGCGCGGCTGCAGAGGCTGCTGTTGTCCAGCCTGCGGCAGTGCAAAGGCCCATTGAGGTGCCTGTCCAGCAGCCTGCAGTTCCTGCGGCTTCTATTCAGGAAACAGCTCCGGCTGCCGTCCAGGAAGCTCCAAAGGAAACTGTACAGGATGCAGACTTACATAAAATCACCTCACCTATGGTAGGGACTTTCTATGCTTCACCATCGCCTGATGCCGATGTATATGTTAAATCAGGTTCAAAGGTATCAAAGGATTCTGTCGTCTGCATCGTTGAAGCCATGAAGCTGTTCAACGAAATCGAAGCAGAAGTGAATGGGGAAATTGTGGAAATACTGGTGAAAGACGGCCAGCTGGTCGAATACGGACAGCCATTATTTTTGGTGAAGCCTGAGTAAGGAGAGCTTTCGATGATAAAAAAATTATTAATTGCAAACAGAGGGGAAATTGCGGTACGGATCATCCGTGCCTGCAAGGAAATGGAAATAGAATCTGTTGCTGTCTATTCGGAAGCTGATAAAGAAGCATTGCATGTACAATTGGCGGATGAAGCATACTGCATCGGCCCGACAGCCTCCAAAGACAGCTATCTTAACTTTACGAATATCATTAGTGTTGCTAAACTGACAGGGTGTGATGCCATCCATCCCGGCTATGGATTCCTGGCGGAAAATGCTGCTTTTGCAGAACTGTGCCGCGAATGCAACATCATCTTTGTAGGCCCGACTCCCGAAGCCATCAATAAAATGGGCACGAAGGATATTGCCCGTGAAACAATGAGGGAAGCGGGAGTGCCGATTGTCCCTGGTTCACAGGGTGTCGTAAAGGACGTGGATGACGCCAAGGCACTGGCCGAAAAGATTGATTATCCCGTCATCATAAAGGCGACGGCCGGCGGAGGGGGCAAAGGCATCCGTGTAGCCCGCACCGAGGAAGAACTGGTAAAGGGAATCAATATCACCCAGCAGGAGGCCCTTACTGCTTTTGGAAATCCTGGCGTTTACATTGAAAAATATATTGAAGATTTCCGCCATGTGGAAATTCAGGTGCTTGCTGATAACTATGGCAATACACTTCATTTGGGCGAGAGGGACTGTTCGATTCAAAGAAGGCTTCAAAAACTCCTTGAAGAGACGCCATCTCCCGCACTTGACGGAGAAATCCGCGAAGAAATGGGGGCTGCCGCTGTTAAAGCTGCAAAAGCGGTTGATTATACAGGCGCCGGCACTGTAGAATTTATATATGACTATCAGAACCGAAAGTTCTATTTCATGGAAATGAACACAAGGATACAGGTAGAGCATCCTGTCACAGAAATGGTGACGGGGGTCGATCTGATCAAAGAACAGGTCAAGGTTGCATCCGGAGAAAAGCTTGCCCTTCGCCAGGATGAAGTTACTTTTAATGGCTGGGCGATAGAATGCAGGATCAATGCGGAAAACCCGGAGAAGAACTTCATGCCTTCAGCCGGGAGGATCAGTATGTACCTTCCTCCAGGAGGCCTTGGCGTCCGGGTCGATTCTGCAGCTTATCCGGGCTATATGATTCCGCCTTATTATGACAGCATGATTGCAAAGGTCATTACCTATGGCAGCAGCCGGGAAGAAGCCATTTCCCGCATGAAGAGGGCTTTAAGCGAATTTGTGGTCGAAGGTGTACACACGACCATTCCATTCCATCTTAAGCTGCTCAGCCACGAGAAATTTGTGGAAGGACAGTTCAATACCAAGTTCCTTGAGTTGTACGAAGTGATGAAGTCTGAAGATTAACCGGAGGTGCTGTAATGAGCGAGAACATTTTGGAAATGAGCCAGGGGAATACTGGGCATGGAAAAGTAGAAATAGCTCCTGAAGTCATTGAAGTGATTGCAGGGATCGCTGCCTCTGAGGTAGAAGGGGTTGCACAGATGCGCGGCAATTTCGCCTCAGGAGTCGTCGAGCGTTTAGGCAAGAAAAATCATGGTAAAGGCGTCAAGGTTGAATTGACTGAGGAAGGCATCAAGGTAGAGGTGTACTGCCTGATGAAATTTGGCATCTCAATCCCCGCCGTCGCCCAGGAAATCCAGGATAATATCCGCCAGGCCCTGTTGAACATGACTGCTCTTGAAGCACAGGAAATCAATATTCATGTGGTGGGCATCTTATTTGAAAACCAGAAGCTTGAGCCTGAAATTGAACAGGAAATCTGATCAGAAGAGCCAAAGACAGCTAATGTCTTTGGCTCTTTCCATTACTGGACCTGCAGAAGGATATGGAACTTTCTTGCAGATAGTATTAAAAAACACCTATGAATATAAGGCATAATGGCAAAAATATTGATGAACACAGTGCGAACCCGCTTTAGTTATGCTATTATCTTCTTATGTTATTTGGACAAAGATGCCTAAAAGGAGTTAAAGAATATAATGAAAAGAAGAACAGCGAGAGAAAAAGCATTACAGGCCCTGTTTCAGATTGATGTGAGCCAGGCAGACCCTTCGGAAGCAATCGACCATGTGCTTGAGGGAGAAGAAGGGGACGAATATCTGACACTTCTGGTAACCGGTGTACTTGAAAATAAAGAGGAAATTGACAGTCTGATCAAGCAGTATCTTGAAAAATGGAAGCTGGAACGCCTTGCAACAGTGGATCGAAATCTTCTCCGCCAAGGAGTCTATGAGCTGAAATACAGCAAAGAGGTCCCGGCCAATGTTGTCATTGATGAGGCGATTGAAATTGCGAAGATATTTGGCGATGACAATTCCAGCCGTTTCATCAACGGTGTCCTCTCGAAAGTGAAGGATAGCCTGGACTCTTAAGCGTCCTGCCTGTCCCGGCCGGACCAAAAGCATTCATTGCCCTGTCTCTATCCAGTTTAAATGTGCGATATGCCTGTTTTAGCCGTTTTGGCGTGACGGATGGCCTTATTTAAACTTATAATAGGGAAGGGCTTTTTACGCTGTTTAGATTATTGTACAGAACAAACAGCAAATGGCATGTGGATACCCAGCCCTTTAAAAGGAGTATGCTATGAAGGAACAGCGTTATCTGACCGTAGGCGCTCTAACTCTATACATAAAAAGAAAATTTGACCATGACCCGCATTTGCAGGAGATATTTGTCAAAGGCGAAATCTCTAATTTTAAGAGGCATTCGAGCGGACATATGTATTTCACGCTGAAGGATGAGAAATCCCGGATCCTGGCAGTCATGTTTTCCCGTTCTGCACGTTCAGTGAAGTTTGAGCCTGAGAACGGGATGAAGGTGCTGATCAGCGGTGAGATCTCTGTCTACGAGCCGAGCGGACAATATCAGATTTATGTCAAGCAGATGCAGCCGGATGGAGTAGGGGATCTTTTCCTGGCCTTTGAGCAGCTGAAGGAAAGGCTCCAGAAAGAGGGGCTGTTTGCTTCAGAACGCAAAAGGCCCATCCCGAAATTCCCGAAAACTGTTGGAGTGATAACGTCCCCGACAGGAGCTGCAGTAAGAGATATCATCACAACAATCAAAAGGCGCTTTCCGATCGCCAATATATTGATTTATCCGGCACTTGTACAGGGTGCCCAGGCAGCTCCTTCTGTTGCTGGCGCCATTGAACTTGCAAACCGGCAGGCCGAGGCTGATGTCCTGATCGTCGGGCGCGGCGGAGGGTCGATCGAAGAGCTATGGGCCTTCAATGAAGAGCAGGTGGCAAGGGCGATCGTTGGATCGGACATTCCGGTCATTTCGGCTGTCGGGCATGAAACCGACTTTACAATTGCCGATTTTGCAGCCGACCATCGCGCCCCCACACCAACCGGGGCGGCAGAAATGGCGGTTCCGCATATCGATGAATTGGCTGAAAGGATTTTAAACCGCCAGTCCAGGCTTATCAGAGCGATGAGGGAAAGAGCAGTCCTGCAGCGGGAACGATTGGGCAGACTGCAGAAATCATATGCCTTCCGCTATCCGCAGCGGCTGTACGAACAGAAGCTAGAACAGGCAGACAAGATGACAGAACAGCTGAAAAAGAGCGCAGGCAGGCTTGCAGAGCTGAAACGCGAGGAGCGGGACAGGCTGCTGCAAAGGCTCTTGAGGAATCATCCAAATGATTTGTACAAGGAAGCGAAGGAAACCCATTTACGCGGCAGCCGTGCACTCGGCAGGGCCATGAAAGAAGTTTTGACCAAGAAGCAGAAGGAATTCAGCGGCATGGTTTCAACCCTTGAGGCGCTGAGCCCGCTTAAGATTATGGACAGAGGCTACAGCTTGGCCTATAGCGGGGAAGGCGAGCTCCTGAAGAGTGTCTCCCAGGTTGAAAAGGGCGATGATGTCCAGGTGAAATTGGCTGATGGAACTTTTAATTGCAAGGTGACAGGCAAAGAGGAGTGATAGAAATGGCTGCAGAAGAAAAACTCACATTCGAAGAAGCGATGAAAAAGCTTGAAGGAATTGTAGAAAAGCTGGAAGAAGGCGATGTGCCGCTCGAAGAGGCCATTGCCATCTATAAGCAGGGCATGGAGCTGTCCAAGCTGTGCCATGATAAGCTGCAAAGAGTGGAAGAACAGCTGACGGAGGTTCTGACAGAAGAAGGCAGGAAAGAACCGTTTGTCATCGAGGAGGAGGAGTAATGGTGCCGAATGTACAGCTTGATTCTTTTTCAGAGGTCCATATAAAGATGCTTGAGCGTGAGCTGGAGGAAAGTGTCAGCAGACTGGCCGCCCCGGAGGTTCTGAAAAAGGCCATGCATTATTCTCTGCAGGCCGGGGGCAAAAGGATCAGGCCGCTCCTCGTATTCGCTACTCTCAAGGCTTTTGGGGAAGATACAAAAAAAGGCCTGCAGGCTGCAGCTGCTGTGGAGATGATCCATACCTACTCCCTTATCCATGATGACCTCCCAAGCATGGACGATGATGATCTCAGGCGGGGGAAGCCGACCAGCCATAAAGTGTTTGGCGAGGCAAATGCCATCCTTGCTGGAGACGCACTGCTGACATACAGCTTCCAGCTTCTTGCACAGATGGCTCCTGAGGATGCTGATGCGGAAGTGAAGCTTGCTTTGATCAATGAGCTTGCAAGGGCTTCGGGTGCTGAAGGCATGGTAGGCGGCCAGACGGCAGATATTGAGGGAGAGGACAAAGACCTTGATCTTGAAGAGCTTGAATACATACATGTGCACAAAACCGGGAAGCTTCTTGCATTCAGTGTAGCAGCAGGGGCTCTCCTCTCGCGTGCAGAGGAAAGCAGGCTGAAAAGCCTGAATGAATTTGCCCACCATCTGGGCCTTGCTTTCCAAATCAGGGATGATATCCTCGACCTGGAAGGAAATGAAGAGGTCCTTGGAAAGCCGGTTGGCAGTGATGAAACCAACAATAAAAGCACCTACCCATCCATTCTCACTATGGAAGGAGCAAACAAGGCGCTTGAACATCATATAGGGATGGCAAAGGCCCGGCTGCAGGAAACAGGCCTTGAAATCCAGCTGCTGGAAGAGATAACCAATCTGGTGGCGAACAGGGATCACTGATTAATTGGCAGTTTCTGCTGATCCTGCAGCTGCCGGATATGAGAAGGAAGCCGTTTGCCGCATCGGGCCAACGGCTTTTTCTTTGGTCAGGAAGTGATTGATTTTCAGCTTATAGACAGGACAGAATTCCCTTTTTGCATTCAGCAGCTATGCTTTTCTTTAGTAAAACGGTTCCTGCCCTCCAGCAGATCTGGATGTCCCATAAGGGAAATCAGTTGGAAAATCGCCTGCAATGCGTTACTCTTATGGTACAATGCAGGGAATGTGCTTTATTTTGTTGTGGAAAATTGTCATATCGTTATAATAAAAGAGAATTAATAATAACAGTGATTTAAAAAGAAATGAAAGTGAGTGATCCAAGACATGGATCTATTATCGATTAAGGACCCTTCATTTTTAAAAGGGCTCTCCAATAAAGAACTGGAAGATCTCAGCCAGGATATCAGGAATTTTCTTATAGAAAAACTTTCAGTGACAGGCGGCCATATCGGACCCAACCTAGGAGTCGTTGAACTGACGATCGCCCTCCACAAATGCTTTGAAAGCCCAAAGGACAAGTTTCTCTGGGATGTGGGCCACCAGTCTTATGTCCATAAGATCCTTACAGGCAGAGCCTGTGAATTTGATACCCTCAGGCAGTATAAAGGACTGTGCGGTTTTCCGAAGCGGATTGAAAGCGAACATGATGTTTGGGAGACCGGCCACAGCTCGACTTCTTTATCAGCGGCCATGGGCATGGTCATTGCGAGGGATTTGAAAAAAGAGGATTCCCATATCGTCCCGATCATCGGGGATGGCGCACTGACAGGCGGGATGGCGCTTGAAGCGCTCAATCATATCGGACACGAGCAAAAGAATATGATTGTCATCCTCAATGATAATGAAATGTCGATTGCACCAAATGTCGGGGCCCTGCACAATGTTCTCGGGAAACTCCGGACAGCCGGCAAGTATCAGTGGGTGAAGGATGAGCTCGAGCTTCTCCTCAAAAAAATCCCTGCTGTCGGCGGAAAGCTTGCTTCAACTGCTGAAAGAGTAAAAGACAGCTTGAAATATCTTCTGGTTTCGGGCATGTTTTTTGAGGAAATGGGCTTTACCTACTTAGGCCCGATCGATGGCCATAATTTTGAAGAGCTGTTTGAAACGCTCAGCTATGCAAAGAAAACAGAAGGTCCTGTCCTTCTGCATGTGATCACTAAGAAGGGGAAAGGCTATTCCCCTGCTGAAAAGGATACAGTCGGGACCTGGCACGGGACAGGCCCATACAAAATTGATACAGGCGACTTTGTTAAACCGATCAACCCGCCGCCTGCCTGGAGCAAGCTTGTCAGTGAAACCGTAAGGAAGCTGGCGAGGAAGGACAGCAGGATTGTTGCAATCACTCCTGCCATGCCTGTAGGATCAAAGCTTGAAGGCTTTGCCAGCGAGTTCCCGGACCGCATGTTTGATGTGGGTATAGCGGAGCAGCATGCAACAACTGTCGCAGCAGGGCTTGCCACACAAAATATGAAGCCGTTCCTGGCTATCTATTCGACCTTCCTGCAGCGTGCCTATGACCAGGTGGTGCATGACATATGCCGCCAGAACCTGAATGTCTTCATCGGAATCGACCGCGCAGGCCTTGTGGGCGCTGACGGTGAAACCCACCAGGGTGTATTTGACATCGCCTTCATGAGGCATGTGCCCAATCTGGTGATGATGATGCCGAAAGATGAAAATGAAGGCCAGCATATGGTCAACACTGCTCTTGCTTATGATGACGGCCCGATTGCGATGCGTTTCCCGAGGGGCAACGGAATCGGTGTGCCGATGGATGAGACGCTGATCAAAATTCCTATCGGCACTTGGGAAGTGCTGAAGGAAGGGGACGATGCTGCAATCCTTACCTTTGGTACAACGATCCCGATGGCGATGGAAGCAGCAGATCAGCTGGAAAGGCAGGGCTACTCAATAAAAGTCGTCAATGCCAGGTTCATCAAGCCGCTTGACAAGAAGATGCTGTCAGAAATATTAAGTTTGAATATGCCGATACTAACTATAGAAGAAGCTATCCTGCAGGGCGGATTCGGAAGCGCCGTCCTTGAGTTTGCCCATGAAAACGGGTTCCATCAGGCAGCTGTCGAACGCATGGGAATCCCTGATGAGTATATTGAACATGGAAGCGTAAAGGAACTGCTCGAAGAAATCGGCCTGACCTCTGAGATGGCCGTACAAAAGCTCGCAAAATTGGCGAGAAAAAAACAAAAAAGGGCTTAACAGATGAAAAGTAAGAAAGAACGTTTAGATGTATTGCTCGTAGAAAGAGGGCTTATCGAGACAAGGGAAAAGGCAAAGCGCGCCATCATGGCCGGACTTGTCTATACGAACGAGAGCCGCCTCGATAAGCCTGGTGAAAAGGTAGGCGCCGATATTCCGCTCACAGTAAAAGGCAAGCTGATCCCCTATGTCAGCCGCGGCGGACTGAAGCTTGAAAAGGCGATCAAAGAGTTCGATGTCGACATTTCAGGCAAGGTGCTTCTTGATATAGGAGCATCAACCGGCGGCTTCACTGACTGTGCGCTGCAGAATGGGGCGAAAATGTCATATGCATTGGATGTAGGCTATAATCAGCTTGCCTGGAAGCTGAGGCAGGACGAGCGGGTGGAGGTAATGGAAAGGACCAACTTCCGCTATGTGACTCCTGCCGATCTGGCAGGGGAGATGCCAGATTTTGCGTCGATTGATGTATCGTTTATTAGCTTGAAGCTTATTCTGCCTGTTCTAAAAACCCTGCTGGTTCCCGGGAGTGATGTTATTGCGCTTGTAAAGCCGCAGTTTGAAGCAGGACGTGAGCAGGTCGGAAAAAAAGGGATTGTCCGCGATCCCAAGGTCCATGCCGACGTCATTGACCGCATGATCCGCTTTTCCCTGGAACAGGGATATGATGTCAGAAACCTTTCCTATTCCCCGATAACAGGAGGGGACGGCAATATTGAGTTCCTTCTTCACCTGAGGTGGGAAGGGGAAAAGGAAACAGGCATAAACGGACTTTCTGCTTCCGTGGATGAAATAGTCAAGGAAGCTCATGCCGAGCTGAAATCAAAGCAGCAGAAAGAAGAGGAATAAGCATCATGCTTATTCCTTTTTTTCGGCGCTGGACCATCGAATTATGGCGGTTCTTGGCTATTCGTGCTGTCTATTGCAGAAAAAATTGTACATTCAGCAGAAAATCGGCTAACATATGGATAGAAATCAGGTTTCGACTGCCTATAGAGGTGATAAAGTGAATAAAGGACAACGACATATCAAAATAAGAGACATCATAGCCAATAATGATATTGAAACACAGGATGATCTTGTGGACGAGCTGAAAAATGCCGGTTTTAATGTGACCCAGGCAACTGTGTCAAGAGATATAAAAGAGCTTCATCTTGTAAAAGTTCCTTTAATGGATGGAAGATATAAATACAGCCTGCCGGCGGATCAAAGGTTCAATCCGCTGCAGAAACTAAAACGCAATTTAATGGATGCTTTTGTCCGGATTGATACTGCCGGCCATTTGCTTGTTATGAAAACGCTGCCCGGGAATGCGATGGCAATCGGCGCACTGATAGACAATCTTGACTGGGAAGAAATTCTCGGTACGATTTGCGGCGACGATACCTGCCTGATCATCTGCAAAACACCTGAAGATACTGAAGTGATATCCAACCGCTTCATCGATATGCTTTAAATGGGGTGAAATTCTTTGCTAAGTGAATTATCCATTAAAAATTTCGCTATTATAGAAGCCCTTTCTGTTTCATTTGAAAAGGGCTTAACTGTATTGACTGGGGAAACGGGCGCAGGCAAATCGATCATCATCGATGCCATCCACCTTTTAGTGGGCGGACGGGGGTCTTCGGAGTTTGTCCGGCACGGCGAGCAGAAAGCTGAGATCGAGGGTCTTTTCCAAATAGACGGCCAGGATCATCCCTGTTATAAAAAATCAAGGGAATTTGGGATTGACATCGAGGACGGGATGGTGGTCCTTCGCCGGGATATCTCACGGACAGGCAAGAGTGTATGCCGGGTCAATGGAAAGCTGGTGACCATTTCTGCACTCCGGGAAATCGGATCTACTATCATCGACATCCATGGACAGCATGAGCACCAGGAATTGATGGATGAAACCCTGCATTTATCCTTGCTTGACCAGTTTGGCTCTGAGGAAATCATGCCGGCCCTGCATGAATACCGGGAAGTATTCCAATCTTATGAACAAACAGCCAAAAAGCTCAAGAATTTGAGTGAGAACGAACAGCAGATGGCCCACAGGCTTGATCTGATTCAATTTCAGCTGGAGGAAATTGAGGGAGCCGGGCTGAAAATCAACGAAGACGAAGAGCTTTATGAAGAAAAAACGAAGCTGGGGAACTTCGAAAGGATTTATGACAGCATGCAGGCTGGCTATACTGCTCTTCAAGGGGAGCAAAAGGGGCTGGACTGGATCGGCCTTGTTATGGGCCATCTGCAGGAAGCAGCTGATCTGGATCCTGAATATAAGGAAATGGCAGATGCTGTATCCAACAGTTTTTATATGCTTGAGGATGTTTCAAGCAGTCTGAGGAGCAAGCTTGATTTTCTTGAATATGATCCTGCCAGGCTGAATGAGATTGAAGAAAGGCTGACAGAAATCAATCAGCTCAAAAGGAAATACGGCAAGACAATCGAGGAAATCCTTGAATATGCATCAGGGATAGAAGAAGAAATTGAGACATTGCAGAATAAGGAAACACATATTGATCAGCTTCAAAAGGAGCTTTCTTCCCTTCAAAAGGATTTAAGCCTTGAAGCCGAGCAATTAAGCAGGCTTCGGAGAAAGAGCGCCAAAAAGCTGACCTCTCTCATCCATAAGGAACTGAAAGAGCTGTATATGTCGAAAACGGTGTTCGAAGTAAAATTTGAGGAATTGTCCAGCCGGGGCTACCATCGCAACGGTGCTGACAAGATAGAATTTTATATATCCACCAATCCGGGCGAGCCGCTCAAGCCCCTTTCCAAAGTCGCCTCGGGCGGTGAGCTGTCCAGAATCATGCTGGCTTTGAAAAGCATCTTCTCGAAGCATCAGGGGGTCACATCGATTATCTTTGATGAGGTTGACACAGGGGTCAGCGGACGCGTCGCACAGGCAATCGCTGAGAAGATTCACCATGTTTCAAGGGATTCACAGGTTCTCTGTATTTCCCACCTTCCACAGGTTGCTGCAATGGCAGATACACATTTGTTCATCGCAAAGTCTACGCGTGATGGAAGAACTAAAACAACAGTGAAACCGCTCAATTCCGAGGATAAAATCAAGGAAATCGGCCGGATGATATCCGGGGTGGAAATCACTGATTTGACGAAAGAGCATGCTAAGGAATTGCTCCAGCTTGCCCAGCAAATAAAAATAACTTGAAAAGCTATCCAAAGAGGGTAGCTTTTTTTATATGGCCAAAGGTTATAAGTTCTCACTAAGGAGGCAAAATTAAAGATGTAGCCATTTGACGTGTGGACTAGAAGCGAGGAGAGTGAAGGTTTTGAATTTAGAGCTACTAAGAAGAATAATTGGTGGAATTCTCCTTGTTTCATTAATTGCAGCAGGGTTTTCCAAACCCTTTCAAGAATATATCAGCATTCCCAAAGAGATTACCCTATTTGAAGGTGAAACATACAATTTCAGCAAGGCGGCACCTGTGTCTGCGTCAATGAAAACAGAAGCGGCGGCAGCTCTCAAGCAGGAGGGAAGCGAGGTTGCCGTAAAGGGAAAGAAAATTGGAAAAGACGAAATGCTGCTTGAACTGGCAGGATTTCCAGTTAAAAAAGTTGATGTGAATGTATTGAGGGATTTTAAGGTCATTCCCGGAGGCCAGTCAATCGGGGTTAAACTGAATACGGTCGGGGTGCTGGTTGTCGGCCATCACCTTGTGGATGCAAAAGACGGCAAAGCTTCCCCCGGCGAAACTGCAGGGATTAAAGTAGGAGATATCATCACGCAGATAAACGGACAAAATATTGAGAAGATGTCCGATGTGGCACCCTTTGTCCAGGAAGCCGGACAGACGGGCAAGGCAATGAAGATCACACTTACAAGGGAAAATGGCAAAATCAGCACCGAACTGACACCCCTTAAAGATAAGGCGGAAAATAATTTTAAACTGGGCCTGTATATTAGGGATTCTGCAGCCGGAATCGGCACCATGACCTTTTATCATCCAGGTTCTATGAAGTATGGGGCCCTCGGCCATGTTATAAGTGATATGGATACAAAAAAACCGATCGTGGTCGATGATGGACAAATTGTCCGTTCGACTGTTACATCCATTGAAAAAGGAAGCAACGGAAATCCAGGCGAAAAGCTCGCAAGATTTTCTTCAGATAAACAGGTTATTGGGAATATTAAAAGAAACAGTCCCTTTGGCATTTTTGGCGAACTGAACAGGGGCATGAAAAACGGCGTGCTTGACAAGCCGATGCCTATAGCGCTTTCGCATCAGGTGAAAGAGGGGCCGGCCCAGATTCTTACGGTTGTAGATGATGACGAGGTAGACCTGTTTGATATTGAAATTGTCAGCACTATACCACAGAAGTTCCCTGCAACAAAAGGGATGGTCATCAAAGTGACAGATCCTGAACTGCTGGATAAAACAGGAGGTATTGTTCAGGGGATGAGCGGGAGCCCGATCATTCAGAACGAAAAGGTTGTCGGGGCAGTCACGCACGTATTCGTGAATGATCCTACCAGCGGGTACGGAGTCCATATCGAGTGGATGCTCAATGAAGCAGGAATAGATATTTATGAAAAAAGCGAAGAAAAAGCAAGCTGAAATGTGTGGAGGAAGAAGGCGTGCACGGGGCCTTCTTTTTTCTTTTGTGAGCTCTAAAGAAAAATCGACAAAAACCAGCCAAATGATCAATGTATATGCGAATAAAGTCGAATGAGGAAGAAAACAGAAGAAAAATAAAGGTTTTATCAGGTTTTTAAGAAAAATTCAAAAAACAAAAGGAATTTCGTTTGCATTGTCGAATTTGTCATTTAGAATAGAACTAGATAGAAAAAGAGACCACAAATGGATTTGAGGAGGAAACAATACGTGAGAAAAATAAAAGTATGTATCGTGGATGACAATCGCGAGCTTGTCGGGCTTCTGGAGGAATATATCGCATCCCAGGATGATATGGAAGTGAGCGGGGTGGCCCATAATGGCCAGGAATGCCTGGAGGTACTGGAAGAAACTGAACCGGACGTTCTAGTCCTTGATATAATCATGCCGCATCTGGATGGGCTTGGAGTGCTTGAAAAGCTGCGTGAATCACGGAGATCATCGATGCCGAATGTCATCATGCTTACAGCTTTCGGCCAGGAGGATGTTACGAAAAAAGCGGTGGATCTTGGGGCTTCCTATTTCATCCTCAAACCATTTGATATGGAGAATCTCGCCGGCCATATCCGCCAGGTAAGCGGCAAGTCCAACCCGGTCATCCGCAAGTCCCAGTCATCCGCCTACAGAAGCCAAGAATCCAAGCCTAAAAATCTTGATGCAAGCATCACAAGCATCATTCATGAAATTGGTGTGCCTGCCCACATTAAAGGTTATTTATACTTGCGCGAAGCAATATCCATGGTCTATAACGATATTGAACTGCTCGGATCCATTACAAAGGTTCTTTACCCGGATATCGCCAAAAAGTATAATACCACTGCCAGCAGGGTGGAAAGGGCAATCCGCCATGCGATCGAGGTAGCATGGAGCAGGGGGAATATCGATAGCATTTCTTCTCTTTTCGGCTACACTGTAAGCATGACAAAAGCCAAGCCCACCAACTCGGAATTCATCGCGATGGTTGCTGATAAACTGCGCCTGGAGCATAAAGCTTCTTGAAAGGGCTAGGCATTTTTAAGGTTTTTTTAATTTATGCCGCGACTGCCTGAAAGAAGGCCTTAAAAATGAAATCATATACTTTTAAAGGAGAGCATTCCATTCTGGGGTGCTTTTTATTTTGGCTAAAAGGACAGGATAATGGCAAATATTCTGTTAGTTTATGAAGGAACCTGCCAAAATGCCTATTTTTCCGCTATAATGAATACAAATGCCTGCTGGAAAGGGAATAGTCCTATGGAAATATTTTCTGATGAGTCGCTAAGAATTGAATGTGAAGCAGATGAAGTTTATATAACTGTTCTCAGAAAAGGCTATTCTTTAAAAAGTCTGGAAAAAGAACTGTTAAATTTTCCGAGAATTTCAATTACAAAATTTATGGTACTGAAAGAGGCGCTTGAACTGGCCGATTCAGGAAGGAAGCTTATTGGCGCACTGAAACCCCTGGCAGCTGTAAGCCTTAGCAGGGACATGATGGAAGCAAAGCTCCGGCTGAACTGCACGGAAGCTTATTTCAATGCAGAATTTAAGGCTATAGCCGATCAAATAGCCTTACAGCTTCAGGAACTCGGGGTGGAACATGCGATTGAGGAGGATGTGCTGAGAAGCGTCCCTGTGCAAAAGGAAGCTGTCATTGCAAAGGGCCTTCCTCCCCGGCATGGAAGCGATGCTGTCATCTGCTATTTTGAGCAGAGTGAAAGGAAGCCCGCCATAAGGGAAGACGGCACCGCGAATTATTATGATATGAACTTCATTGATGAGGTTCAGGAAGGGGATTGGCTCGGCGAGAAAATTCCTGCAGAAGAAGGGGTTTTTGGTGAAACGCTGACAGGAGATCCGGTTCCTCCGTTAAAAGGAAAAGATAAAAAACTGCTTTATGACAAAAAGACGGTAAAAGCTTGTGAAGAGGACGGTAAAATGGTGCTGAGGGCGTTATGCGACGGTGTTGTCACATTCCGGGGCGGCAAGGTATCTGTAGGCCGCCATCTAGTCATAGAAGGCGATGCAGGCCCTGAAACAGGCAATATCGAATTTGATGGAAGCATTACAGTCAGGGGTATTGTCAAGCCGGGCTACAGCGTCAATGCTTCTCTTGACATTTCTATTTTAGGAGAACTCGGCATCAGCGGGTTTAAAGAAATCGTTTCGGAAAAAGGGGATATTTTCATTAAAGGAGGCGCGTTCGGCCAGGGATCCGGCATGATAAAGGCGGGAAAGAATATTTATATAAAGCATTCTAATGAATGCAGCCTGACAGCAGGCGGTGATATTCATATCGGCTATTATTCGATCGGCGGAATCCTGAAAGGAAGAAACATCTTTGCGGATGAAAGAAAAGGAAAGCTGATAGGAGGCCTGATAGAGGCTAAAGGAAGGGTGCAGGCCGGCATCATCGGAAACAGGCTGGAAAGGAAAACGATTATACAGATTGAAGGATTTGACAGAAATACAGTCAACGAAGAGCTTGAGACACTCCTTCTTGCATACCGAAAAAGGGCCGCTGAAATGGAAAAAGGCAAAAAGCAGCTTGAAATCTTCGAACAATACATAAATCAGCTGAGCGACAAGCAGCAGAAGCAGTATGAACAGACATTAAGCCTGTTTGAGAGGCAGATGGAGGAAATCGCCGTACTTGACCATCAAAGGAAGATATTGACGGGCCTGCTTGAGACGAAGGGTGAAGGGGAAGTATCCATCCTGCAGGTCGCATATCCGGAAACGCAGCTCCAGATTAAAAGCCAATCAAGAAAGCTGGATACTTCAGTCAGGGGCACCTTCTATGCTGTCAGGAACAGCATGCATTTCGAATAGTCCTCAATCAATTCTTTTTTTCAAGTTCCATCATCTTCTGTATTAAAATATGCTGGGGCATGTGCATGATTTGCTCTAGTGGAACATTGAGCTTCTCGGCAAGCTTGATTGCCGTTTCGGGGGAAATCTGCAATGGCTTCATCTCCGTCCCTCCTTTCTGAATATCAGCAGCAAATGATAAATTTCCAATAATAATACTTATCTGCAAAGAACAGCACCCCGGCAGCGAACGGGGTGCTGTTCTTTATATAACGGGAATGAAATATTCTGTGCTCCCGGGTTGCCTGTGTAAATAATCAATCAGCCTTTTTAGCCTGGATCCTCTCTCTTCTAAAACGGTCCTGCACCTTATTCCTTTTTCGGTCGCGGTACAGTATGAAGCCGGCGACAAACCCCAGCCCCAGCAAAAAGAAAAGCAGGCCGGCCAGGAATTGAAGCCATAAATAGGGGAAAGGGCTTTGGAGAATGCCAAATACCATATCCCTCATCAGTTTAACACCAATGGCAGCAATAAAGCCGGGTATCAATAAAACAACTAATGCAGCGATTCTTATCATATTTTGCCCCTTATTTAAAAAAGTCTCTTCATCGGTAATGATAAATTATAGAAGAAATTTGTCAAGCATGGAGAAAATAATTACAATAGTATTGAAAGATCTTGCAGACTATCAGTGAAAAAATCTTCGTACAAGAGAGGGATAGCCATGCAGACAGTTATGATAGTCGGTGCCGGAAAAGGCGGAACGGCCATTTTGCGGCTCCTGAGAGAAACGGCGGTCCTTGATGTATCGGCAGTTGTCGATATCAATGACAATGCTCCGGGAATCCAGCTTGCACGCCTGGAAGGGATTCGGACCGGTCCCGATTGGAGAGAATACATAAAAGAAGATCCAGATATCATCATTGAAGTGACGGGTGAAGAGAAGGTTTTTATCGATCTCAGGGAAGCACGGTCGAAAAATACAGTGCTTATTCCCGGAAGTGTAGCCTTTCTTATCAGCAAGCTGCTTGAGGAAAAAGAAGAGCTTATTGAGGAATTCAAAAATGAAACATATAAGCATGACCTGATTTTCAATTCTACGGACGATGGAATGGTCGTTGTCAATGGAGAAGGCCGGATCATCCTCTTTAATCGAAGCGCTGAAAGGATGACAGGCATCCCAGGCGGAAAGGCAATCGGAAAACACGTACTTGATGTGATACCAGGCAGCTGCCTTCCGAGGGTACTGGAAACGAAAAGGACAGAGCTGAATCAGGAGCTTGTGCTTGCGAATGGACTGGAAATCATAACGACCAGGATACCGATGATTGGGGAAAAGGGAGAGATGATCGGTGCGTTCTCTGTTTTTAAGGATATTACCGAAGTAGTCAATCTCGCCGAAGAAATCACAAACCTGAAAGAAATACAAACCATGCTCCAGGCTATCATCCAATCAAGCGATGAAGCGATTTCGGTGGTGGATGAAAATGGAAAGGGGCTGCTGATCAATCCGGCTTATACAAGGATCACTGGACTGACAGAGGAGCAGGTAATCGGACAGCCGGCAACGGCAGATATTTCTGAAGGAGAAAGTGTACATATGAAGGTCCTTCAGTCGAGAAGGGCAGTAAGGGGGGCGGCGATGAGAGTCGGCCCCGGCAAAAAGGAAGTGGTTGTCAATGTCGCTCCGGTAATTGTGGACGGCAAGCTGAAGGGCAGCGTAGGTGTCATCCATGATATGTCAGAAATCAAAAGCCTGAACAGGGAACTTACTAGGGCACGGCAAATTATCCGTACGCTTGAAGCAAAATATTCTTTTGAGGATATTATCGGCACATCCGAAGAAATGACATTGGCGATTGAGCAGGCAAAGCTGGGGGCTAAAACGCCGGCAACCATTCTTCTCAGGGGAGAGTCCGGAACGGGCAAGGAATTGTTTGCCCATGCCATCCACAATGCTAGCGGGAGAAAATACAATAAATTTATAAGGGTCAATTGTGCGGCCTTGTCGGAAACCCTGCTGGAAAGCGAGCTTTTTGGCTACGAGGAGGGCGCCTTTTCCGGCGCCAAACGGGGAGGGAAGCGCGGCCTGTTTGAAGAGGCCCATAACGGCAGTATTTTCCTCGATGAAATTGGCGAAATGACAGCCAATACACAGGCCAAGCTGCTAAGGGTGCTGCAGGAGAATGAGATCACAAGAGTTGGCGGCACTAAGCCGATTCCGATAAATGTAAGGATCATTGCTGCGACCAATGTAAATCTGGAAAAGGGGATTGCTGCCGGCACTTTCCGTGAGGATTTATATTACCGGATAAACAGGATGCCGATACATATTCCTCCTTTAAGGAATAGAAAGCAGGATATTCCACAGCTCTGCAGCAGGCTGATCCAGAAGATCAATCAGGAATATGGGCGCAATGTCGATAAGGCTTCGGAAGAGGCTATATCAGCACTTATGTCCTATGACTGGCCGGGCAATGTAAGGGAACTGGATAATATTCTGGGGCGCGCCATTATTTTTATGGGCTATCATGAAACGGAAATTGAAGTAAGGCATCTTCCTGAAATGATTTTGAAGCAGCATAAGGGTGAAACGCCAGCCAGTTCAGTTCCGGAAGAATATGGCGGGAATGACGCCCCGCTTGCCGAGCTTGTCGAAAACTTTGAAGCCTCCATGATTAAAAGGGCCCTGGATAAGCATAATGGCAATAAAACGGCAGCTGCCAAAAGCCTGGGATTGTCTGTCCGGAATTTGTATTATAAGCTTGAAAAATATAACCTTGCAAATAATGGCGTGCAATAATTTTCATAGCGTGAAAAATTCTGCAGGTTCTTTAGTGGGATGAATAAAGCGTTTTCAGTAAATGTGGGCTGGCACATTTCTTGCATAATATAATATTGGTGTCGCAGCATTTGATTAAAGGGGTTGAAAACAAATTGAGGTTGAGCTCGCTCATAGAAAAAGCAGTAGGAAACAGAAAACAGACAGTCGCAGTTGCCGCAGCAGAAGACCATGAAGTAATGGACGCAGTAGCGGAAGCGGCCAAGCGCAATTTGGCTCATTTTAAATTATTCGGCGACGGAGAAGCAATTGAAGAACTGATCTATAATAGAAATCTTGCGGCTGCGGGTGGAAGGATAGAAGTCATCCATACACGAACAGCAGAAGCAGCAGCTGAAATGGCTGTAAGGGCAGTAAGCCAAAAAGAAGCCAGTGTGCTGATGAAAGGCAATCTTTCAACTTCGATCATATTAAAAGCAGTGCTTAATAAAGATTATGGGCTTAGAACGGGCAGTGTCCTTTCCCATGCAGCTGTTTTTGAAGTGCCTGGCTACGACAGGCTCATCATCATTACGGATGCTGCCATGAATATTGCGCCGGATTTGAAACAGAAAGAGCAAATCATTAATAATACAGTCAAGATTGCGAGAAGCATAGGCATCGACAATCCAAAGGTGGCTCCGATTGCTGCCGTTGAAACGGTCAATCCTTCTATGCAGGCAACTTTGGATGCTGCCGCTCTGGCCATGATGAATAAAAGGGGCCAGATCAGAAACTGCATTGTTGACGGCCCGCTTGCACTGGATAATGCAATCTCGCCAGCGGCAGCCGAGCATAAAGGAATCAGCAGCGAAGTTGCAGGAAATGCAGATATACTGCTTGTCCCTGCTATTGAGACAGGCAATGCTTTATATAAATCGCTTATGTATTTCGCAGGTGCAAAGGTCGGGGCAGTCATTGCAGGCGCCAAAGCGCCGATTGTCCTGACATCACGGGCTGATTCGGCAGATAGCAAGCTGAACTCACTCGCTTTGGCCCTTTGCTCTGCATCATCTTAATTTTTTTGAAAAACAGGGGAGGAATATTAAAATGGAACTATTCAAATATATGGAGACTTATGATTATGAGCAGCTTGTATTCTGTCAGGATAAACAATCAGGACTGAAGGCAATCATCGCCATCCATGATACAACTCTTGGACCGGCTCTCGGCGGTACGCGCATGTGGACGTATGAGTCTGAAGAGGCGGCAATTGAAGATGCCCTGCGCCTGGCCAGGGGGATGACTTATAAGAATGCAGCAGCCGGCCTGAATCTGGGCGGAGGCAAAACGGTCATCATCGGAGATCCCCGCAAGGATAAGAATGAGGAGCTGTTCCGTGCGTTCGGCCGCTATATCCAAGGGCTGAACGGCCGTTATATTACTGCCGAGGATGTAGGCACAACGGTAGCAGACATGGATATGATCCATGAGGAAACAGATTATGTCACGGGCATTTCACCGGCTTTCGGTTCTTCCGGAAATCCTTCACCGGTCACGGCATACGGCGTATATCGCGGAATGAAGGCAGCTGCAAAAGAAGCTTTCGGCAGCGATTCACTGGAAGGGAAAGTCATTGCCGTGCAGGGAGTAGGAAATGTGGCATTCAATCTTTGCCGCCATCTGCATGAAGAAGGCGCAAGTCTGATTGTGACTGATATCAACAAAGAGGCAGTTCAGCGCGCAGTTGATGAGTTCGGTGCAAAGGCAGTGAATCCGGATGAGATTTACGGAGTAGAATGTGACATCTATGCACCATGTGCCCTGGGAGCTGTCATCAATGATTCAACCATACCTCAGCTGAAGGCCAAGGTAATTGCCGGTGCAGCCAACAACCAGCTGAAAGATACTGCTCACGGTGATCTGATCCATGAAATGGGAATCGTCTATGCCCCTGATTATGTCATCAATGCCGGCGGGGTCATCAATGTAGCTGACGAGCTGTACGGGTATAACCGCGACAGGGCTATGAAAAAAGTTGAGACCATTTACAACAATATTGAAAAAGTAATTGAAATCGCCAAAAGAGACGCTATTCCTACTTATAAGGCCGCTGACCGTATGGCTGAGGAAAGAATTGAAAGAATGCGTAATTCACGGAGCCAATTTCTTCAGAACGGGCACCACATCCTTAGCAGGCGCTAACCCGGGGACTGCTGAAAAAGGACAACAAGAGCGCTGAATAATTTATTCAGCCTCTTTGATTTTAATGATATAGCAGCATATCCAGCGGCTATAATGATAGAAAGAGACAATCTGAATTGGAGGTTTAATCTTGCAGGTACACAACCATCGAATTCTCGTAATCAACCCAGGTTCAACTTCCACGAAAATCGGAGTATTCGATAATGATATATCCATTTTTGAAAAGACGATCCGCCATGATTCCGGGGAAATCAATTCATTTGAAAAAATCATCGATCAATATGCCTTCAGGAAAAGGACAATCCTCGAAGCACTGGACCAAGAAGGCATGAATATTTCCAAGCTTGATGCCGTCTGCGGGCGCGGCGGTCTTCTGCGGCCGATCGAGGGGGGCACATACGGGGTAAATGAAGAGATGCTCCGCGATCTGAGGGAAGGCTATTCAGGCCAGCACGCATCCAATCTCGGCGGGATCATTGCCTTCGAAATAGCGTCAGGCCTTAACATTCCTTCTTATATAGTAGATCCTGTCGTAGTGGACGAGCTTGAAGATATTGCGAGGATTTCAGGATTTGCCCTGATCGAAAGAAAGAGCATCTTCCATGCCCTTAATCAGAAAGCGGTAGCCAGACGGGTCGCTAAAAAGCTGGGCAGGAAATATGAAGATTTAAATCTGATCGTTGCCCATATGGGCGGCGGGATCACTGTGGGCGTCCATAAGATGGGAAAAGTCGCTGATGTGAACAACGGGCTTCATGGAGATGGCCCATTCAGCCCGGAAAGGGCAGGCACCGTCCCGGCAGGAGATCT
The DNA here is from genome assembly GCF_040492155.1 of Cytobacillus sp. T106. Classification (NCBI taxonomy): domain Bacteria; kingdom Bacillati; phylum Bacillota; class Bacilli; order Caryophanales; family Bacillaceae; genus Cytobacillus; species Cytobacillus sp. T106. The sequence continues at coordinate 541,207 of NZ_JBEUMK010000001.1, forward strand.
GGTGGACCTTTGTTTTTCAGGGGACTTCTATCGCGATGAAATCATGAAAAAGCTTGTTGGCCAGGGCGGCCTTGTCGGTTATTTGGGGACGAACGATGCGGTCGAGGTCGAAAAAATGATTGAAAAGGGCAGTGAAGAAGCTAAGCTGGTCTACTCCGCGATGGCCTATCAGGTCGCCAAGGAGATTGGATCTGCAGGTGCAGCCCTATCCGGCAGGGTGGATGCCATTATTTTGACAGGCGGACTAGCCTACGGGAAGGAATTCATCAAGGATATAAGCAGCCGGATCAATTGGATAGCGGATGTCATTGTGCAGCCTGGTGAGAACGAGCTTCAGGCACTGGCAGAAGGAGCCCTGAGGGTGCTGCGCGGCGAGGAAGCAGAAAAGAATTATCCCGGCTCGGAAAAAAATAAAGCAACGGTTTAGGAGGAATAGAATTGGCACAAGAATACGACTTAGTCATACTCGGCGGAGGCACAGGGGGCTATGTAGCCGCCATCCGCGCTTCACAGCTGGGCCTAAAGACGGCAGTTGTCGAAAAAGGGAAACTGGGGGGCACTTGCCTCCATAACGGATGCATCCCGAGCAAGGCGCTCCTTAGAAGTGCAGAAGTATATGCCACCGCCCGCCATGCTGAAGAGTTCGGCGTTTTAACAGGAGATGTTTCGGTCAACTTCGGCAAGGTGCAGGAAAGGAAAAACAAGATTATTGACCAGCTCCATAAAGGTGTCCAGCATCTGATGAAGCAAGGGAAAATCGATGTCTTCGAAGGTCTTGGCAGAATCCTGGGCCCATCCATTTTTTCTCCTATGCCGGGAACCATTTCAGTTGAAATGAACAATGGCAGCGAGAATGAAATGCTGATCCCAAAAAACGTCATCGTATCCACGGGGTCCCGCCCGCGGACGCTCCCTGGACTCGAAATAGATGGAACCCAGGTGATGACATCTGACGAAGCACTCGAGATGACCGAGATTCCAAAGTCTATTATTATTGTAGGCGGCGGAGTAATTGGCATTGAGTGGGCTTCCATGCTTTCCGATTTCGGATCAGAAGTTACAGTCATCGAGTATGCAGACCGCATCATTCCAACAGAAGATAGGGAGATCTCCAAGGAAATGCAGCGGCTGATGAAGAAAAAAGGCGTTAAGTTTGCTGTTGGGGCCAAGGTCCTTCCAGAAACGCTCCAAAAAGGTGAAGAAGTGAAAATTTCTGCTGAAATTAAAGGCGAGAAGAAGGAATTCTCTGCTGAAAAGCTCCTCGTTTCTGTGGGCCGCCAGGCTAATACGGAAGGCATCGGTCTTGAAAACACCGACATCCAGATTGAAAAAGGGTTTATTTCGGTCAATGAATATTTTCAGACAAAAGAATCGCATATCTACGCAATTGGCGATGTCATCGGCGGACTGCAGCTCGCCCATGTGGCTTCCCATGAAGGAATCACTGCAGTGGAGCATATCGCAAATGAAAATCCTTCACCGCTGGATTACAGCCTGATATCCAAATGCATATACAGCTCACCTGAAGCTGCGAGTGTGGGGCTGACAGAGGATGAAGCAAAGGAAAAGGGCCATGATGTAAAGACAGGCAAATTCTCCTTCCGTGCTATCGGCAAAGCCCTTGTGTTCGGGGAATCGGACGGTTTCGTCAAAATTGTCGCTGATAAAGAAACAGATGATATCCTTGGTGTCCATATGATCGGCCCTCATGTAACAGATATGATTTCCGAGGCCGGACTGGCAAAGGTGCTGGATGCTACACCATGGGAAGTAGCTCACACCATCCATCCGCACCCAACCCTTTCCGAAGCCATCGGAGAAGCAGCCCTCGCAGTAGACGGCAAAGCTATACATGGCTAGAAAAGCGGAGGCGGCTTGCCCAGAGCCGACAAGCATAAGACGCCCAAGAATAAAAGGCGTTCTTTGCCTTTAATTCTTGGGTGGCTTATGACTCGAGGCTCTAGCCGCCGGAGCTGGACAGAAAGAAAAGCGGAGGATGTTTACCCGCTTATATCTGATTTTATAAGATCATTAACAGCAAAAAGGAGTCTCGCGCTCCTGCTACATATTGAATTTTGAGGAGGCAAACAAATGGCTGAAAATCGTCATAAAGATTTAGGGCTAAGCGATGATAAGGTATTGGAAATGTATGAGACCATGCTGCTTGCCCGCCGGATTGATGAGCGGATGTGGCTTTTAAATCGTGCAGGCAAAATCCCCTTCGTTATATCCTGCCAGGGGCAGGAGGCAGCACAGGTAGGCGCTGCTTTCGCCCTTGACACTGATAAGGATTATGTACTGCCATACTATCGCGATATGGGCGTAGTGCTTACATTCGGGATGACGGCAACAGAGCTGATGCTGTCAGGTTTTGCAAAGGCTGAAGATCCGAACTCGGGAGGCCGTCAGATGCCGGGCCACTTTGGGCAGAAGAGAAACAGAATCGTAACGGGCTCATCCCCAGTTACAACACAGGTTCCTCATGCTGTAGGAATTGCCCTTGCAGGAAAGATGGAAGGAAAGGACCTTGTAACCTTCACTACCTTTGGAGAAGGATCCTCCAATCAGGGTGACTTCCATGAAGGTGCAAACTTTGCAGGGGTCCATAAGCTCCCTGTCATTTTCATGTGTGAAAATAACAAATATGCCATTTCCGTCCCGATTGAAAAACAGCTGGCATGCGAAAATGTTGCCGACCGTGCTGTCGGCTATGGGATGCCTGGCGTGACTGTTGACGGCAATGACCCGCTTGAAGTATACAAGGCTGTGAAGGAAGCTGCCGACCGCGGCCGCCGCGGAGAAGGTCCTACACTTGTTGAAACAGTATCATACAGGCTGACACCGCACTCATCAGACGATGATGACCGCAGCTACCGTGCACCGGATGAAGTGGCTGAAGCAAAGACAAAGGATCCGATCATCACTTTTGGCGCTTATCTGAAGGAAACAGGCCTCATGAATGATGAGCTGGAAAAAGAAATCAATGACCGGGTGATGAAACTGGTTAATGAAGCAACTGAATATGCAGAAAACGCACCGTATGCTGATCCGGAACATGCGATGAAATATGTCTATGCTGAGAAGTAAGGGGGAAAGAAAATGGCTGTAATTTCTTATATTGATGCCGTAACTATGGCAATCCGCGAAGAAATGGAAAGAGATTCAAAAGTATTTGTTCTAGGGGAAGACGTTGGGAAAAAAGGCGGAGTATTTAAAGCGACTCAAGGCCTGTATGAAAAATTTGGCGAGGAACGCGTAATCGATACCCCGCTTGCTGAATCTGCCATCGCGGGTGTTGGAATTGGTGCAGCGATGTACGGAATGCGCCCGATTGCAGAAATGCAATTTGCCGATTTCATCATGCCTGCCGTTAACCAGATCATTTCGGAAGCTGCCAAGATCCGCTACCGTTCAAACAATGACTGGAACTGCCCGATGGTCATCCGTGCCCCATACGGCGGGGGAGTCCATGGTGCCCTTTACCATTCCCAGTCAGTTGAAGCCGTATTTGCCAATCAGCCAGGACTGAAGATTGTCATGCCTTCTACTCCTTATGATGTAAAAGGGCTGCTGAAGGCAGCTATCCGGGATGAAGATCCGGTCCTGTTCTTCGAGCATAAGCGGGCATACCGCCTGATCAAGGGCGAAGTCCCAGATGATGATTATGTGCTTCCAATCGGCAAGGCAGATGTGAAGAGGGAAGGCGAAGACATCACAGTCATCACTTATGGCCTTTGTGTTCACTTTGCCCTCCAGGCTGCAGAGAGACTTGCGAAGGATGGTATTTCTGCACATATCCTTGATTTGAGGACTGTTTATCCGCTTGATAAGGAAGCAATCATTGAAGCTGCTTCCAAAACAGGAAAAGTGCTTCTCCTTACAGAAGATAATTTAGAAGGAAGCATTATGAGCGAAGTGTCTGCCATTATCGCCGAAAACTGCCTGTTTGAACTTGACGCGCCAATCAAGCGCCTTGCAGGGCCTGATATCCCGGCAATGCCATATGCGCCAACGATGGAAAAATACTTCATGGTCAACCCTGACAAAGTAGAAAAAGCCATGAGAGAACTCGCTGAGTACTAAGAAAAGCGGAGGCGACTGTTCAGAATTAAGGAACGCAGGCTAAAAACGCCACGTCCTGTGGCAACGCCTGCATGACCCGCGTCCTGCGGGCCCAGCATAAGACGAGCAGGACGGAAGGTTGTTCTTTAACCTTCTGGCCTGATTGGCTTATGACTCGAGCACCTAGGAGCCGGAGCTGGACAGGAAGAAAAGCGGAGGGCGCTGCCTTAGCAGCGCCGCCCATAAAATATCTATAGCAATGGAGGGTATGCCAATTGGCTATTGAACAAATAAAAATGCCGCAGCTTGGTGAGAGTGTGACAGAGGGCACTATCTCCAAGTGGCTTGTTTCTGTCGGCGATACAGTAAATAAATACGACCCTTTAGCTGAGGTCATGACAGACAAAGTGAATGCAGAAGTCCCATCTTCTTTTACCGGTGTAATAAAAGAACTGATTGCCGGGGAGGGAGACACACTTGCAGTGGGTGAAGTGATCCTGACGATTGAGGTTGAAGGCGGGAATACTGACGAGGCAGCTGGAAAAGAGAATTTCAAGACAGAAGAAAAGGCGGCATCTTCAGAAACAATGCTGGAAGAAAGCAGTCCATCCAAGGCAAGATATTCGCCTGCAGTGCTAAAGCTCTCCCAAGAGCACGGCATCGACCTGAACCTGGTGAACGGAACAGGTGCAGGAGGCCGCATTACAAGGAAGGATCTCCAGAAGCTGATTGATTCAGGGGATATTCCTCAGGCTGAGGCAAGGCAGGAAGAGCCGGCAGCCTCACAGAAGGCACAAGAGCCTGCTGCACAGACTCAGGTTCAAGCTGAGCCGGCAGCAAAGCAGCCAGCTGCTGCGCCAAATGTTCCAGTCATGCCTGGTGATATAGAAATTCCGGTAACAGGTGTCCGTAAGGCAATTGCCGCAAATATGCTCCGAAGCAAGCATGAAGCACCGCATGCGTGGACAATGATGGAAGTGGATGTTACGAATCTTGTCGACTACCGCAACTCCATCAAAAATGAATTCAAAACAAAGGAAGGATTCAACCTGACTTTCTTTGCATTCTTTGTCAAAGCAGTAGCCCAGGCCCTTAAGGAATATCCGCAGATTAATTCAATGTGGGCAGGGGACAAGATCATCCAGAAAAAAGATATTAATATCTCCATTGCAGTCGCAACAGACGATGCGCTTTTTGTGCCAGTAATCAAGCATGCTGATGAAAAAACGATCAAAGGCATCGGCCGTGAAATCGCAGAGCTTGCCGGCAAAGTGCGGAGCGGCAAGCTGACTTCAGCAGAAATGCAGGGCGGCACATTCACAGTCAATAATACCGGCTCATTTGGGTCTGTCCAGTCAATGGGCATCATCAACTATCCTCAGGCTGCAATCCTGCAGGTTGAATCGATTGTTAAGCGCCCGGTCGTCATGAACAATGGCATGATCGCAGTCCGGGATATGGTCAACCTTTGTATGTCGCTGGACCACCGTGTCCTTGATGGCCTTGTGTGCGGACGGTTTCTGCAGAGGGTTAAAGAGATACTTGAGAACACATCAAAAGAAAATACATCTGTCTATTAAGAAGAACGAAAGGCGCTGCAGTTTAATCAAGCTGCAGCGTTTTTTGGCTTTATTTGAAAAGGGAGAACGTCCTTTTGTCCTTCGTTGCCAGTTTAGCTCTTGTATACTACAATAATATTAGAAAAATAATTTAGAATATTGATGAATTTCAGTTCCTGGGAGGAGGGAAGCTGCTGTCACAAGCAGCGTTCTATGAGTTATCAAGAGATGGAGAAAATATCATTTCCCGAAAAAACGATGGAAGATTGGAAGCGGGCAGCAGAATCCGCTTTAAAAGGATGGGCGGCAGAGTCATTAGACCGGCTTACATATGAAAACATAAAATTGAAACCGCTTTATTCTGCAGAAACATCAGCCCTTACTCCAAAATCGCAATATCCGGGGCAGGAGGATTTCCGGCGGGGCATTGAACCTCTCGGCTACAGCAAAGCTGATTGGAAAATTGCCCAAAGGATTTCCGGAGAAACTGCAGAGGACCTGAAGCAGGAGTTAAAGCGGGCGCTGGAGAATGGCCAGAATGCTATTGTTCTTCCTGTTGAAGAGCATTTCCTTGAAAGCTTTGCGGGAATACTGGATGGAGCACATAGAGAATACCCTTTTGCCATCAATGCTGCGTGCAGCCAATCCAGCATGCTTGCTGTTCTGGAAAACCTGCCGCAATCTAAGGAGATACACGGTTATATAGGAAGGGACCCGCTGGCTGAAGCTGCATCAGAGGGTCTTCCAGGAGATCAAATGGTGGAAGGGCTTTATGATGATTGGGCGGTTACATTGGAGAAAGCGGGGGCTGAGATGCCGAAGCTTAGGACGATTCTTGCCGATGCTGTCCCTTATCATAATGGGGGAGCCCATGCTGCGCTTGAAGTGGCAGCTGCAGCCGCTGCAGCGACAGAGCATGTGAGCAGGCTTTTGGACCGCCATCTTTCCCTGGAGGATATACTTTCAAAATTGGTTTTCAGCTTCGCGTCAGGCGGAAACTTCTTTATGGAGATTGCCAAGCTGAGAGCCGCCAGAATTATATGGGGGAAAATCGCAGCTGCCTTCGGAGCACCAAAAGACATGCAAAAAATGGTCATTGCAGCAGAAACATCGTATTTCACAAAAACGATGGCTGATCCTTATGTCAATCTGCTTCGGTCAGGAAATGAAGCTTTTGCCGCGGTGATTGGAGGAGTCCAGTACCTGCAGGTGAGAGCATTTGATGAAGTTTTGGGGAGTTCAGGATCTTTTTCGCAGCGGCTTGCCCGCAATATACAGCTGCTTCTCAGAGAAGAGGCGCATCTTCTGAAGGTGGCAGACCCTTCAGGGGGATCCTGGTATATTGAAAGCCTGACAAATGAACTGGCGGAAAAAGCGTGGGATATCTTCCTTCAGATTGAATCCTTCGGCGGCATGGCTGATGCGCTGGAGAAAGGATGGATCCAGGAGCAGACAAGAGAAATCCTGGAGAAAAAGAAGCATGATGCCGAGACGAGGAAGAAAAGTATAATTGGCACAAATGTTTATGCGAATCTTGAGGATAAGCTGCCTGACAGGGGAGGCAGGCTTAAAGAGGGGGCTAACTCCGGCTGGACAATTAGGCCGCTTCACCAGGAGAGGCTATCAGCCACATTTGAGAATATCAGGACAAAGGCCCAGGAATTGAGACGCGGCGGCGGGCCATTGCAGGCGGGGCTGATTTCACTCGGGGAATTAAAGGAGCATAAAACAAGAACCGACTTTGCTGCCGGTTTTTTCGCTGCCGGGGGAATTGCTGCTGAACACAGCCCGGGTGTCAGTGGATTCCCTGATGCAGAAGCGCTCCTGGAAAGGGATTATACCTGCTATTGTATTTGCGGAACCAATCAGCAGTATGAGACGGCTGGCAAACAGCTGCTAAGAGAATTAAAGGAGAGGTATCCGGATTCGGTTGTTTACCTTGCGGGGCATCCCGATTCACCGGCGGAAGAATGGAGGGAGCTTGGCATTCATGACTTCATAACTGCCAAGAGCAATGTCTGTTCAATTCTTGGAAAGCTGCTAGAAGAAACAGAGGTGAAAATGAATGGCTAACAAACCGGATTTCAAGAGCATCAGTTTGTTCGGCGCAAGCCAAAAGGAAGCGGAATATGAGTGGAAGCAGGAGGCCGGCAGGCTGGCTGGAGGGGATGCCGGCAGCCTGCGGTTCGAGACCAATGAACATATTGGGATCAAGCCGCTGTATACGGAATCGGATATTAAAGGACTGGACCATCTGGATGATAAGCCCGGCCTTCCTCCGTACACAAGGGGTCCCTATGCGACCATGTATGTCAACAGGCCATGGACAGTCCGCCAGTATGCCGGCTTTTCAACAGCAGAAGAAAGCAATCAGTTTTACCGCAGAAACCTGGCCATGGGGCAAAAAGGACTATCGGTTGCTTTTGACCTGGCTACACACCGCGGCTATGATTCTGATCATCCGCGGGTGGTGGGGGATGTAGGAAAAGCGGGGGTGGCCATTGATTCAATCATTGACATGAAGACCCTGTTTGACGGGATTCCGCTTGACCAGATGTCTGTGTCGATGACGATGAACGGTGCTGTCCTGCCTGTTATGGCATTCTTTATTGTAACGGCCGAGGAGCAGGGTGTGAGCCAGGAAAAACTGTCAGGCACGATCCAGAACGATATTCTTAAGGAATATATGGTCCGCAATACATATATCTATCCGCCTGACATGTCGATGAAGATCATTGCGGATATCTTTGAATATACATCCCAGTATATGCCAAAGTTCAACTCTATCAGTATATCAGGCTACCATATGCAGGAGGCGGGAGCACCTGCAGACATTGAGCTCGCCTATACGCTTGCAGACGGGCTTGAATATGTCAGGACCGGGCTGAAGGCCGGAATCGGCATTGACTCTTTTGCCCCTCGGCTCTCCTTCTTTTGGGCAATTGGGATGAACTATTTTATGGAAGTGGCAAAAATGCGGGCGGCAAGGTATATCTGGGCGAAAATGATGAAATCCTTCGATCCGCAAAATCCGAAATCCATGGCTTTGCGGACGCATTCCCAAACATCGGGGTGGAGCCTCACAGAGCAGGATCCATTCAATAACGTAACAAGGACGCTGATAGAAGCCCATGCTGCGGCGATGGGGCATACCCAGTCGCTTCATACGAACGCACTGGATGAAGCCATCGCGCTCCCGACTGATTTTTCCGCAAGGATTGCCCGCAATACCCAGCTCTACCTGCAGGAAGAGACAGGCATCACGGATGTGATCGACCCATGGGGAGGATCTTATTATGTAGAATCTTTGACCAATGAGCTGATCCAAAAGGCGTGGCAGCATATTGAAGAGATTGAGAGCCTTGGAGGCATGGCCAAAGCTATTGAAACCGGTCTTCCGAAAATGAGGATTGAAGAAGCGGCTGCCAGGAGGCAGGCCCAGATTGACAGCAGGAAAGAAACCATTGTCGGAGTGAATAAATACAGGCTTGAAAAAGAAGACCCGATCGACATACTTGATATTGATAATACAGCCGTAAGGCTTAAGCAATTGGATAAGCTTGAAAAGCTGAAGAACACAAGGGACAGTGAAAAAGCTGCCGCGGCGCTTGAAGCCCTGGCGAAAGCTGCAGATACAGGAGAAGGGAACCTTTTAGATCTTGCCGTGAAGGCTGCCAGGGCCAGAGCGACTCTTGGGGAGATCTCTTTTGCTATCGAAAAGTCAGCGAGGCGCCATAAAGCAGTCATTCGTTCTATCAGCGGCGTGTACAGTTCTGCTTTTACCAATGAAGAAGAAATTGCCGAGGTGAAGAGCCTTACGGACGGGTTTCTTGAAAATGAAGGAAGGCGCCCGAGAATCCTTATTGCCAAGATGGGCCAGGATGGCCATGACAGGGGAGCGAAGGTAATTGCCACGGCATTTGCAGACTTGGGCTTTGATGTGGATATCGGACCGCTTTTCCAGACTCCGGCTGAAACAGCTCTTCAGGCAGTGGAGAATGATGTTCATGTGATTGGCATGAGCTCGCTTGCAGCCGGCCATAAAACACTTCTTCCACAGCTGGTTGAAGAGCTAAAAAAGCTGGGCAGGGAGGATATACTCGTCATTATCGGGGGAGTGATACCAGCTCAGGATTATCAATATTTATACGATAACGGGGCATCCGCCATTTTTGGGCCTGGGACGGTCATTCCTGCCGCTGCCCAGAAAGTCGTGCAGGAGATTTACAGAAAGCTTGGCTATGAGGAAGTGGCTGAATAATGAAGGACAAGAAGCCGAGCTGGCATGATGGCAGGCCGCCAGACCTTTTCTCCACTTCCCTTCGTGAGGGGAAGGAGATGGCTGCTCCCCAGCCTTTTGTACAGAAGGGCCCGAAATTCCAAAAAAAGAAGTCGGACCCTCTGTCGGCGGATGAGCTGAAGAAGGGGATCCTTTCAGGAAACAGGAGCCTTCTGGCAAAAGCAATCACGCTGGTTGAGAGCAATGCAGAGCGCCATTTCAGAACTGCTCAGGAATTGCTGCAGGAGGTTCTTCCCCACACCGGCAATTCGATCAGAATCGGCATTACTGGAGTGCCCGGGGCAGGAAAGAGCACCTTTATCGAGGCGTTTGGGAGCCTTCTTTGCGGGCAAGGGCATTCAGTGGCAGTGCTGGCTGTCGATCCGAGCTCAAGCATCAGCGGCGGAAGCATTCTTGGCGATAAAACGCGGATGGAAAATCTCTCGAGAAATCCAAATGCCTTTATCAGGCCATCAGCTGCAGGTGGCAAGCTTGGCGGCGTGCACCGGAAAACCCGGGAGACCATGCTTTTGTGCGAGGCGGCAGGCTATGATGTGATTATTGTTGAAACAGTCGGGGTTGGCCAAAGCGAAATCATTGTCAGGGAAATGGTCGATTTCTTTATGCTGCTTGTCCTGACCGGGGCCGGAGATGAACTCCAGGGGATGAAAAAAGGCATTATGGAAATTGCAGATGCCATCATCGTCAATAAAGCAGACGGTGCTAATGAACCCCAGGCACTGAAGACAAGAGAAGAATATTCACGCATTGTCCATTTTCTTCAGCCGGCTACAAAGGGCTGGGAAACGAAAGCTCATTCCTGCTCTGCCCTGACCGGCAAAGGCATCCTGGAAATTTGGGAAGAGATTAAAAGCTTTAAGGACTCTGCCTCCCATTCCGGCGTGTTCAGCCAGAGAAGGGGGGAGCAGTCGAAGGAATGGATAAACAGCATGATCATGGATCAGCTTCAATTTAGCTTCTTCCAGCATCCAGAGGTCAGAAAAGAGCTGCCGCAAATGGAAAATGAAGTGATCTCCGGCGGAAGGACGGTTGCTTCTGCCGTTGAGCATTTATTTGCTCTTTTTAAAGAGGCGAGAGAATAAAAAAGCGGCCGGTGTTCAACGGAACACCGGCCATATCTAGGGAGTTTAGGGGTATGGATCTAGCTGTACTGTTATCATTCCCCAATATCTGGCTAATAAACTTTATTTTAGAATTTTATTGGATTTTAGTGGGCGGATTTTATTGTTACTTGGCCTAAGCAGGCTTCTTTGAGTTGAATGCATTGAAAAAAGCAGCATGAAGTTGCTATTATTAGAAGAGATATCTGTCTAACTATTTATATGAGGGGCGATAAAGAATGAATATGGATTTTAATTTGTTTATGAACGATGTCGTTCGCCAGGCCCGCCAGGAAATTGTGGCAGCCGGATATACAGAGCTTACCACTCCGGAGGATGTTGATCATGCGCTGTCCCAGAAAGGCACGACGCTTGTAATGGTCAATTCTGTCTGCGGCTGTGCCGGCGGGATTGCACGCCCTGCTGCAGCTCACTCTCTGCATTATGATAAGCGCCCTGACCAGCTTGTGACGGTCTTTGCGGGGCAGGACAAGGAAGCGACAGAAAAGGCGCGGTCTTATTTTACCGGATTCCCTCCATCATCACCATCTTTCGCACTTATGAAAGACGGAGAAATTATTACAATGGTGGAGCGTCATGAAATTGAAGGGCACGAACCAATGGCAGTAGTCCAAAAGCTTCAGGATGCTTTTGATAAATATTGCGAAGAAGTTTAAGTATCATACAAGAAAACCCCTGCTGAACGCAGGGGTTTTTTTTTTCGTTCAGTAAACCGGCAAACCCTGATTTCTCCGGAAAAAAGCTATAAAACTTTTATTAAATAGTAATAATATAATTAAAATATATATTTATATTTAATTATATTATTGCATAAATATTAATATGTGTTAAAATTCATTGTAGTGAATAAGTATTAACTTAGTGTTTTTACTTGAAATAACAGGATCTAACACTATAAAATACTACTAATTATGAAAATAATTAATTTTCTAAAAACTATAGGAGGAAAGTAAAATGAAAAAGAGTATGTTGCTGTTTTTGGTAAGTATATTGGCAGCTGGAATCCTGGCAGCCTGCGGGGCGAGTGAACAGCCGGCTTCAAGCGGCGGTGAAGCGGGAGATTCAGGATCAGATGATGAAAAGGTGCTGATTATGGGTACTTCGGCTGATTATCCGCCATTCGAGTACATCGATACTGCAAAAGGCGATGATATTATCGGTTTCGATGTTGATCTTGCAAATGCATTGGCAGAAAAGCTTGGCTATAAAGTTCAGGTTGAGGATATTGAATTCAGCGGGCTCGTTCAAGCGCTGAAATCCGGCCAGGTAGATATTGTATTGGCGGGAATGTCTCCGACTGAAGAACGCAAAAAGAATATTGACTTTACAGATATCTACTACACTGCGAGACATATGATTGTGACAAAGAAGGACAGCGGGATCGAAAAGCTTGAGGATCTAAAAGGCAAGACAGTCGGCGTCCAGCTGGGATCCATCCAGGAAGGGAAAGCAAACGACATTGCTGAAGAAATCGATATCAAAGTTGAAAACCGCAACCGTATCCCTGAGATTGTTCAGGAGCTGATGACCGGCCGCTTTGATGCTGCCATCATTGAAGATACAGTAGCAACAGGCTATTTTGAATCAAATGAAGATCTCAATGGATTTGTCATTGAAGATGAAGAGGAGCTTGGATCTGCTATTGCCCTTCCGAAGGACAGCGAGCTGACAGACGATTTCAACAAAGCCCTTCAGGAAATGAAGGACAGCGGCGAGCTTGAAGAATTAGTACTGAAATGGTTTGGCGGAGAAGAGTAATTTTGTGGCTGATGTTCAGCAGGAATTCCTGCTGGACATTTTGCATCCGCTGGAATGGACAGCCTTTCAGTCCGGGCTAGCGAACCGAATGGACAAGCTGCCGAAGATAAGCAGGCTGCCATTGAATGCGCCTCAGAAAGAGAGGAATGAGACAGGTTATGAATTTGGATTTTGCTCAGTTTATCCCATCAATGCCATATATATTAAAAGGGATTGGCGTCACCCTGCAAATTGTGCTGCTTGCCGGCCTTCTTGGCTTTGCACTCGGAATTATTCTTGCATTATTTAAGATAAGCTCTTTAAAGTATCTTGGCTGGCTGGCGGATGCGTATACTTCCATCTTTAGAGGAACGCCGCTGGTGCTTCAATTGATGCTCATTTATTATGGTTCTCCCCAGATCTTCGGCTTCCAGATAGAGCCGTATGCAGCGGCAGTGCTGTCTTTCGGGCTCAATTCCGCAGCCTATATATCTGAGGTGATCAGAGCCGGGATACTGGCGGTGGACAAAGGGCAGCGGGAAGCTTCAATGGCCCTTGGGATTCCTTATAAAAGGATGATGTGGGATATCATCCTCCCGCAAGCACTGAAAAACATCCTTCCAGCCCTCATGAATGAATTTATCACACTTACGAAGGAATCAGCGATCGTTACAACAATAGGAGTCATGGATATTATGCGCCGTTCCTATCAGGTGGGCGCCGAGAAATATTCCTTCTTTGAGCCTCTTCTGATTGCGGGCCTGATTTATTATGTAATGGTCATCACATTGACGATCATCGGCAAAGCGGTTGAAAGGAGGATGAGGCGAAGTGATTAAGGTAGAGAATCTGCACAAAAATTTCGGCAGCCTGGAGGTGCTGAAAGGGATCAGCACAACGGTCCAGGACGGTGAAGTGGTGGCGGTCATCGGCCCTTCCGGCTCCGGGAAATCTACATTTCTGCGGTGCCTGAATCTGCTTGAGCAGCCAACGGATGGCAGGATATTCATCGGCAAAGAGGAAGTAACCGGCCGGAAAACGGATATTATGAAGGTGAGGCAGGAAGTAGGCATGGTTTTTCAGCACTTCCACCTGTTCCCGCATATGACAGCGCTGGAGAATCTCACATATGCCCCGATGAAAGTAAAAGGAGTTTCCAAGCAGGAAGCTGAAAAAATCGGCACCGGGCTTTTGCAGAAGGTTGGCCTTTCAGAGAAGGCGAATGAATATCCGAACCGCCTGTCAGGGGGACAAAAGCAGAGGGTGGCCATTGCCAGGGCGTTGGCTATGCAGCCGGACATGATGCTGTTTGACGAGCCGACATCTGCCCTGGATCCCGAAATGGTCAAGGAAGTGCTGGACGTCATGAAATCCCTTGCCCACAGCGGTATGACCATGGTGATCGTGACCCATGAAATGGGCTTTGCCAAGGAAGTGGCAGACCGGGTCCTCTTTCTGGATGGAGGGGTTCTTGTAGAGGATTCTCCTCCGGAAGAATTTTTCTCGAGTCCTAAAAGTCCAAGGGCAAGAGACTTCTTGCAAAAAGTGCTTTAAAACGTATAATTAGGAAGAAGATGGTCCCAGATCATCTTCTTTTTCAATTGGCCGGCTTTTCCCACGGCATATCGGTGAGGCTTTACATAAGTTTATTTACAGCCTTCAGGGGTATTCATTTCCGCTGAATGGCTGCTATGTATAGGAGTGCATGATATGAAATTCAGAATAGGATACCGAACGATTAAAACTGCTGCCGGGACAGCTGTTTCCATTATCATTGCACAAATGCTTGGGCTTAATAACTTTGTATCTGCAGGCATATTGACGATTTTATGCATCCAAGTGACAAAAAAAAGGTCGCTTACAGCTTCCTGGGCCAGATTCCTGGCCTGTCTGCTTTCTATGGTCTTTTCCACCGTATTCTTTGAAGGCATTGCATATCATCCGGCTGTGATCGGGCTGCTGCTGTTATTCTTCATCCCCACGGCTGTGATGCTGAAGGCAAGTGAAGGGGTGGTGTCCAGCAGTGTAATCACCCTGCATATTTATTCTGCGGGCGAGGTTACTGGCAGCCTGCTTTTGAATGAACTTGGAATCATAACTGTCGGGATAGGAGTGGCACTGCTGGCGAATCTATATATGCCAAGCCTTGACAAAAATCTTGAAAAATATCAGCTTCAGATTGAAGATAACTTCAAAAGGATATTTGATGAAATCATCACCTATCTCCGAACCAATGAAAGTGACTGGGACGGCAGGGAGATCACCGGTACAGAGAGGCTGATCTCGGAAGCCAAGACCCTTGCCTTCAGGGATGTTGAAAATCACTTCCTGCGCAATGAAAACTCCTACTACCATTATTTTAAAATGAGGGAAAAGCAATTTGAAATCATTGAAAGGGTGCTGCCGACCGTTACATCGATCGGCCTTACTGTGGAGCAGGGAGAGATTGTCGCTGATTTCATCGAAGAGCTGTCAAACAATATTCATCCCGGCAATACAGCGATTGTGTATCTGGAAAAGCTGCTGCGGATGAAGCTTTCTTTCGAAGAGAGCGACCTCCCACGAACAAGGGAGGAGTTTGAAGCGCGTGCGGCCCTCCTGCATTTTGTTAAAGAAATGGAACAATATTTGGTCATTAAAAGCTCTTTTAAAGGATTGAAAAAAGAGAAAAGCGCATAATCGGGGGCATGCAGGCAGAAGCTATTCAAAAATGATACAGGCTGGTGAAATGGATGCTTAAAATGCTTTCAATCCTTGCGCTTTCTTTTTCATTTTCTCCTATCTGGCCGATCGGGCCCAATCCGCTGCCTGGAGACCCTTTCGTCATCATCAATAAACAGACAAATGAGCTTGCGCTTGTTGACGAAAACAGGGTCCAGACGGTCATAAGCGCTGCCACCGGCAAGACGGCTGATTTGACGCCGGAGGGGCTCTTTACTGTCACAGTCAAGGCGAAGGAGCCTTATTACAGAAGAAAAAACATTCCTGGCGGTTCTCCGGAAAATCCTCTCGGAACGAGATGGATCGGCTTTGATGCTGAGGAGACGGACGGGCGGATATATGGGATACACGGGACAAATGAGCCCGGATCCATCGGCAAATATGTCTCCTCCGGCTGTGTCCGCATGCAGAATGAAGCAATCGAGTCCCTGTTCGAACTCATCCCCATCGGGACCAAAGTGCTGGTTGTATCAACCGGCCAAAGCTTTGAAGAGCTGGGTAAAGAGTACGGTGCTATCAGTGAACTAAATACAGTGTGGCCTTATAAGCAGTAAAATACTTAAAATAAGAGCAGCAGGCAAATCTCCAAATAAAAAAGATCGTGCTTAAAAGCGGGCCAAATAGAAACCTTTCTGATCCGCTTCCTAAGACGGCCTCTTTGAATTCGTTGTTGTATTAAAGGATCGGATGCCCTTAAATAGGCCACATAATGCCATAAAAATTTGTAAATCTGTCGATTGGAGTGGAAGGCACGTAGACTCCTGCGTGATTGCAGCGCCGCCCCGCGGAAAGCGAAGTGCCTGGAATGGAAATCAACATTCTCATTACCAAAAGAAATCATGGTAAAGCTCAAATTTCATTGAATCTATCTATAGTTAGAAAGGACCGCCATAAGGCGATCCTTTTTTTGTTTCTATAAAAACATGGCTGCTCCAACAGCAAGGGTGGATGCGAGCATGGCAAAAATCATTAAATATACGATGATCTTGCGGAATTTTTTATTAGACAAGCAGGAGCCCCTCCTTCTGACATTCTAATCTATTATTACTCTATTCTACTAAGAAAATTCAAAATGAACAACCGCTCAATATTTGAAGGAATTTCGACATTTTTATCGAATATTAAGAGTATTATGCAAGCGGGGGGTTCATAAATGATTAACAAAGTGGATCATATTGGGATCGCTGTCAGCTCGCTTGACAGTGCTCTTCCATTTTATACAGATGTGCTCGGCCTCGAGCTGCTTGGTGTGGAAGATGTCGAATCTGAGCGGGTCAGGGTGGCATTCCTTCTTGCAGGAAATGCAAAGCTTGAGCTTCTCGAACCGCTGGGAGAAGGCAGCCCAATAGCAAAATTCATCGAAAAGCGGGGAGAAGGCATCCACCATATTGCACTGGGTGTGGACTCTATCAATGAAAGAATAGCAGAGATAAAAGAAAAAGGCATCAGAATGATTAATGATGAAGCCAAGAAAGGCGCGGGCGGTGCGAAGGTGGCGTTTATCCATCCAAAGTCATCCGGGAGCGTACTCTATGAATTCTGCGAGAAGAAAGGACTGGAAGAAGCATGACGGACATCTATGAAAAAATCAATGAGCTGTACGACCGGCGCCGGGAGGTGGAACTGGGCGGAGGAGATGAGCGGATAGAGAAGCAGCATGAGAAAGGGAAGCTTACTGCAAGGGAGCGGATCGGCCTGCTGCTGGATGAAGGGACCTTTGTGGAGCTGAATCCCTTTATTGAGCACAGATCGACGGACTTTGGCCTTGACAGGGCAAAGGGGCCGGGAGACGGGGTTGTTACAGGTTATGGAAAGGTAAACGGCCGGCCTGTCTACTTATTCTCCCAGGACTTCACCGTATTTGGCGGCGCGCTTGGCGAGATGCACGCAAAAAAAATCGCAAATGTCATGGATCTTGCTGCCAAAAACGGCGCTCCCTTCATCGGGCTGAACGATTCAGGAGGGGCAAGGATCCAGGAAGGGGTTGTGTCGCTTGACGGCTATGGCCACATTTTCTACCGCAACAGCATCTATTCCGGCGTGATTCCGCAGCTTTCTGTCATTATGGGCCCGTGTGCAGGCGGGGCCGTTTATTCGCCAGCTATAACAGACTTTGTCTTTATGGTCGAAAAAACGAGCCAAATGTTCATTACCGGCCCGAAAGTGATTGAGACCGTCACAGGCGAAAAGATTTCTTCAGAAGACCTTGGCGGCGCAGAGGTACATAATTCAATAAGCGGCAATGCCCACTTCATGGGCGGAACAGAAGAGGAAGTCCTCCAGCAGGTAAGAAGGCTTCTCAGCTACCTTCCCCAGAACAGCGGGGAAAAGCCGCCGCGGCTTTCAGCAGATGAAGAGGACGATTACCGGCCTGATCTGACTGACTGCATCCCATTTGACAGCCTGAGGCCTTATGATGTCCGCAAAGTAGTGGAACAGATTGTGGATGAAGGATCGTTCATGGAGGTTCAGCAGGATTTTGCCAGGAATATTGTTGTCGGGCTGGCGAGGATCAAAGGCGAATCAGTCGGTCTTGTCTGCAATCAGCCCAAGGTAATGGCAGGCGGGCTTGATATTGATTCTTCCGATAAGGCTTCAAGATTTATCCGCTTCTGCGATTCCTTCAACATTCCGCTCATTACCTTTGAAGATGTAACCGGTTTCTTCCCGGGCATCAAGCAGGAGCACGGAGGGATCATCAGGCATGGGGCCAAGATCCTTTATGCCTATTCGGAGGCGACTGTTCCGAAGCTGACCGTGATCCTCCGGAAAGCCTATGGCGGCGCCTATGTTGCCCTCAACAGCAAATCCATCGGCGCTGACCTTGTGTTTGCCTGGCCCAATGCTGAAATTGCGGTCATGGGCCCTCAAGGAGCAGCCAATATCATTTTTGCGCGCGAAATCCAGGGCAGCAGCAATCCTGAAGCAGTCAGGGAACAGAAGATCGAAGAATACCGCGAAAAGTTCGCCAATCCTTATGTGGCTGCCAGCCGCGGCATGGTGGATGATGTCATTGATCCACGGGATACGAGAATTAAACTCATTCAGGCACTTGAGATGCTCCGGAATAAAAAGGAGTCGCGGCCGGCCAAAAAGCATGGGAATATCCCCTTATAAATGCTGTTGATTGGAAGGGAATACTCCCTTCCTTTTTTCTTATGGAACCAGTCTGCAGTCCTCTCCCCAGGCAGGCTCTCCGGTTGCTGTTGAATGATGTGAGCGGTATACTAGGTTAGTACGCATACATATTGGAGGTTTTAACATTATGATCAATCAGGAGCGTTTACTAAATGAATTCCTGGAGCTTGTCCAGGTAGATTCCGAAACAAAGCATGAAGCAGAAATCGCCAAAGTCCTGAAAAAGAAATTCACTGATCTTGGAGTCGATGTTTTTGAGGACGATACAACTGCTGAAACAGGCCATGGTGCCGGAAATCTGATTTGCACGCTTGAAGGCACAAAAGAGGGCGTTGATACCATTTATTTTACTTCCCATATGGATACTGTTGTTCCCGGGAAGGGCATCAAGCCATCAATTAAGGACGGCTATGTGGTGACTGACGGAACTACCATCCTTGGTGCAGACGATAAAGCAGGCCTTGCAGTTATGCTTGAGGTCGTCAGGGTTCTTAAAGAGCAGAATATTGAGCATGGTACCATCCAGTTCATCATCACAGCCGGCGAAGAATCAGGGCTGGTCGGAGCGAAGGCGCTTGACCGTTCCCTTGTAAAGGCCAAGTTTGGCTATGCGCTCGACAGCGACGGCAAGGTTGGGAATATTATTGTAGCAGCTCCGACACAGGCCAAGGTGAAAGCTGTCATCCAAGGCAAAACTGCTCATGCCGGTGTGGCACCTGAGAAAGGCGTTTCTGCCATCACCATCGCAGCAAAAGCAGTGGCCCGCATGCCGCTTGGACGCATTGATGAGGAAACGACTGCCAATATCGGCAGATTTGAAGGCGGTCAGCAGACAAATATTGTTTGCGACCGTGTCGACATCCTGGCAGAAGCCCGTTCCCTTATTGGCGAAAAGATGGAAGCGCAGGCAGCCAAGATGAAGGAAGCATTTGAAAGCGCAGCAGAAGAAATGGGCGGCAAAGCCGATGTTGAAATCCAGGTTATGTACCCAGGCTTCAAATATGGAGAAGGGGATCATGTGGTGGAAGTAGCAAAGAAAGCTGCAGCCAAAATCGGCCGCAGCAGTGAGCTTCTCCATAGCGGCGGAGGCAGTGACGCGAATGTGATTGCCGGCTTCGGCATCCCGACAGTCAACCTGGCTGTAGGCTATGAGGAAATCCATACAACCAATGAACGCATGCCGGTTGAAGAGCTGAACAAGCTTGGAGAAATGGTTGTAGCAATCATCAATGAAGTATCCGGCAACGAATAATGATCAGCGGGAGGGCCAGCGGCTCCTCCCGTTTTTTCTTCTTAACAGAAGGTACATTTTACATAGTTAATTCCCGGATCAGTAAGAAATATGGTATATTTGTAATAGATATACATAGCCGCCAGGGACTTTTAGCGGACGGAGGGACAAAAGCAATGGATGAAAATAAAAAAATGATTGTGTTTCAGGTAGGCAAAGAAGAATATGCGATCCCGATTGAATATGTCATTTCAATCGAAAAGGCTGAGGATATCACACCGATACCTCATCTCCCTGCATATGTGAAGGGAATTTCAAAGGTAAGGGGAGAACTGATTCCTGTCATTGATTTTGAGCATATTCTCTATGACCGCAGCCAGGCAGACTCTGATGCAGCCAGAATGATTGTGCTGCAGACAGAAGAGCTTTCCCTTGGGGCTTCGGTAGCCGAGGCTAAGGAAATTATTGATATGCCAAAAGAAGCTGTCAAAGAACTTGGACTTGCTGCTTATCAGAAAACCACCTACTTCAGCGGAGTTGCAGCCTTAGGAAGCCGGCTTATCACAATCATCGATCCTCTCAGGCTCGTACAAGCGCTTGAAGGAATCCGCGAAATCAAAGAGTTTATGAAAGATAGGAAAGAAGAGGCTGTCTAACTTTTTTATCAAAGTAAGTATATATCTTTTGCGACTTTGATTACTGTCTAGCAGCTGCGCCTGATGTCCCCTCGTTCCTTAAGGATGGCCAGGGCGCTTGCGCATTTTAGAAGGGCCTGCTGCTGCAGGCTCTTTTGCTTTCTTAGCCTTGGATGCGGAATTTTGATAAAATATAGCTATCATTAAGTCAGGGAAGTGCAGAGGCATGAGAGAATTATATCCAAAGAACGGGCGGGTCATTTTGCACGTTGATATGAACAGCTTCTACGCTTCAGTCGAAATGGCCTATAATCCTGAGCTGAAAGGGAAGCCGCTGGCGATTGCCGGAAATGCAGAAGAGCGAAGGGGAATAATCGTCACATGCAGCTATGAAGCAAGAAAGTTCGGCGTCAGGACAACAATGCCCTTATGGGAGGCCAAAAAGCTGTGCCCGCAGCTGATCGTAATGACACCGAATTTTGAACGGTACCGCGCTGCCTCTATGGGAATGTTCAATATACTCGGCCAATATTCCGGGCTTGTTGAGCCTGTCTCCATCGATGAAGGGTATGTCGATATTACAGATAGCTATGAGTATGGAGCGCCGCTTGAAATTGCCGGGAGCATCCAGAAGCAGATACTTGATCAGCTTGATCTGCCCTGCAGCATAGGGGTGGCCCCCAATAAATTTCTTGCTAAAATGGCTTCAGATATGAAGAAACCGATGGGCATCACCGTGCTGCGGAAACGCGATATAGGAAATATCCTTTGGCCGATGCCTGTGGAGGAAATGCATGGAGTCGGCAAAAAGACAGCCGAGAAGCTTCGCACCCTCCAGATTGAGACGATTGGCAGCCTCGCCGAAGCTAATGATCTTCAGCTGAAAGGGTTGCTTGGCATCAACGGGCCGCGACTGAAAGAGAGGGCGAACGGGATCGACCGCAGGCCCGTAGACCCGGAGTCTGCAGCTGAATTTAAGAGTGTGGGCAATTCTACTACGCTCCCAAGGGATGTGTCCAATCAGCAGGAGCTCTTTAAGGTGCTTGATATGCTGTCGGAAAAGGTAGCTGTCCGCCTGAAAAAAAAGAAGGTATATGCGTCAGCCCTGGGCATCACCATCCGCTATAAAGACAGAAAGACAATTACAAGGAGCAGGAAGCTGGATAACCCTGTCAGCTTAAAGGAAGATCTGGCTGCTTTCAGCCGGAAGCTGTTCATTAGGCACTGGAATGGAGATCCCGTCCGCCTCCTCGGGGTTACGGCTCAGGAACTCGTGGAGCAGGACCAGGCTGTACGCCAGCTTGATTTATTTTCTTATGAAAAAGAGGCCAGGAAAGAGCCGCTTTTCAAAACCCTGGCCGATCTGCGGACCAAATTCGGGGATAAAATCATCGACCTTGCCGGAGCTGGGGGCGATGAGGCGGACAAACCTGTAATTGGGACAGATACCAGCTTCAATAAGGATTTCCTCCACGGTGCGGGAAAACGCCAAATCCAGCATCCGGCTCAAAAAGATCATGAATAATGTTTATAAAAGGAATGGAACGTCAAACTAAGAAGGGAAAGCCCAAGTTTGATTAGTTGCATTCCTTTTGCCGTTTTGAGACATTATTATTGGCAGCAGCCTTTCGATGGCGTGGCTTGCCGGGTGTAGATACCAGCTTCAGAAGCAGAAAGGGAGAATGATATGACTAAACAGGAAATAGGAGTTATCGGCCTTGCCGTTATGGGAAAAAACCTTGCCTGGAACATTGAAAGCAGGGGGTATGCTGTTTCTGTCTACAATAGATCTTCTGAAAAAACGGAAGAAATGCTTAAAGAATCCGAAGGGAAGAATATTACCGGAACTTACTCGATTGAAGAGTTTGTCAATTCCCTTGAAAAGCCGCGGAAAATTATGCTGATGGTCAAAGCGGGCGGCCCAACGGACGCAACGATTGAGCAGCTTAAGCCTCATCTTGAAAAGGGCGATATCCTGATAGATGGCGGAAATACTTTTTTCGCCGATACACAGCGGAGGAATAAAGAGCTGAGCGAGCTTGGCATCCATTTTATCGGAACCGGGGTGTCCGGGGGAGAAGAGGGCGCACTGAAAGGGCCGTCCATCATGCCTGGCGGGCAAAAGGAAGCCTATGACCTTGTCGCACCAATCTTTAAGGATATTTCTGCAAAAGTGAATGGCGAGCCTTGTACAACGTACATAGGCCCGGATGGGGCAGGACATTATGTCAAAATGGTCCATAATGGGATCGAGTATGGAGACATGCAGCTGATCTCCGAATCTTATTTCCTTCTTAAAAATGTACTCGGCTTGTCGGCAGAAGAGCTGCACACCGTCTTTGCAGACTGGAATAAGGGCGAACTCGACAGCTATCTGATTGAAATTACAGCAGATATTTTTACTAAAAAGGATGAGGAAACAGGCAAGCCGCTCGTGGATGTGATCCTCGATACAGCCGGCCAAAAGGGCACAGGGAAATGGACAAGCCAAAGTGCCCTTGATTTAGGTGTCCCGCTTCCGATTATCACTGAGTCCGTCTTTGCACGCTTCCTTTCGGCCATGAAAGAGGAGCGCGTCCACGCGAGCAGGCTTTTGAAAGGACCTGAAGCGAAGAGCTTTGAAGGAGACAGGGAGGCATTCATTGAGTCTGTCCGCAAAGCTTTATATATGAGCAAAATCTGTTCCTATGCACAGGGGTTTGCCCAGATGCGGGCTGCATCGGATGAATACAGCTGGGATTTGAAATACGGGGATATCGCCATGATTTTCCGCGGAGGCTGCATCATCCGCGCCCAGTTCCTGCAGAAAATTAAAGAAGCTTATGACAGGGAACCGGGTCTTAAAAATCTTCTGCTTGATCCATATTTCAAGGAAATCGCCGAAAGCTACCAGGCAGCCCTGCGGGAGATCATCAGCTCTGCTGTACAGAACGGAATACCGGTTCCATGCTTCTCAGCCGCGCTTTCTTATTATGACAGCTACCGGACGGAAACCCTTCCGGCCAATCTGCTTCAGGCACAGCGCGATTATTTCGGGGCCCATACGTATCAGCGTACGGACAAAGAAGGCACGTTTCATACGAACTGGATTTAATACATGCATTCAAAAAGCCGCCAATCGAGGCGGCTTTTTGAATGATAAAAATCCCTCCGGGTAGCCGAAGGGATTTTTTGTATTAGCAATTATCAACGTCTAAGTCTGCCACAGGCCACCAGGAGAATCCTTCTTTTGCAAGCAGCTGGTCTGCTTCTTCAGGTCCCATTGTCCCGGCTTCATAGTTAGGGAAGTTTTCCGCTTTATGGTTTTCCCATACTTCGGAAATTTTATCCACGAAGCTCCAGGATAATGCCACTTCGTCCCAGTGGGTAAAGTTTGTGGCATCGCCTCTCATGCAGTCATACAGCAGCTTCTCATAGGCTTCCGGCGTGTTTATGCCGCTGCCGCTTTTATTCGAGAAGTTCAGCTTGACTTGATTCGCTTCAAGCTGGTTTCCTGACTTTTTGGCATTAAGGTGAAGTGTGATCCCTTCATCAGGCTGGATGTGGATGATCAGCAGATTCGGATTGACTGTCTGCCCTGTTTCATAGTACAGGTTCATCGGAATATCCTTGAATTGGATGACAATCTTCGTTGACTTTACGGCCATCCTCTTTCCTGTCCTGATATAGATTGGGACCCCGGCCCAGCGGAAGTTGTCGATAGTCAATCTTCCGGCCACAAAAGTTTCGGTATTGGACTCGCTGTCAACCATTGGTTCTTCACGGTATCCCGGCACTTGTTCGCCGTCAAGCATGCCTTTGCCATACTGTCCCCGCACAAAGTGTTCGTGAACCATATCGCCCTCAAGCGGACGCATCGCACGCAGGACCTTTACTTTCTCTGAGCGGATCTCATCGGTCGTCAAACGGATCGGCGGCTCCATCGCAAGCAGTGCCACCATTTGCAGCATATGATTCTGAACCATATCTCTTAAGGCCCCGCTCTTTTCGTAATAGCGCCCGCGTTCTTCTACCCCAAGGACCTCGCTTGATGTCACCTGGATATTGGAAATATGGCGGTTGTTCCAGAGCGGCTCAAACAGTGCATTGGCAAAACGGATTACCTCAATATTCTGGACCATTTGTTTACCAAGGTAGTGATCAATACGGTAAATTTCATCTTCGGAAAAAGCATGCCTGATCTGGCTGTTCAGTTCTTTTGCAGACTCGAGGTCATGGCCGAACGGCTTTTCTATGACAAGGCGCTTGAATCCATTGGTTTCGGTCAGGCCATCCTGCTTCAAATGAACCGCAATGGTGCCGAAAAATTCCGGTGCCATGGCCAGATAGAAAATACGGTTGCCTTCGAGGCCATAGGTATTATCAAGATCTTCAGCCATTGACTTTAAAGCTAGATATGAGCTTGAATCTGTCACATCATGTGAGTGATAGTAAAAATGGGATGCAAACTCATCCAGCCTGGTGCTGTCCTTTATCGCAGACTGAACGGAATTTTTTACATTTTCCTGAAATTCCTCGTTGGAAAGCGGTCTTCTTGCAACTCCGACGACAGCAAAACGCTCTGAAAGATTTCCCTTTTCAAAAAGCCTGTAGAGGGAAGGGAACAGTTTACGATTGGCAAGGTCGCCGGTAGCTCCGAAAATCATGATTAATCCTGTTGGTTTTTCGTTCTGTTTCACGGTACATAAACCTCTCTTCAACAAAATTTCAATATATGTAAGTTCTTATGCTGTAGGCCTGCAGCGGGATTTATCTTTAAAAAAGCTCTTTTTATGCCGGCACGCTCACTGGATCGGGTCCAACCCGGATGAAGCCCCTGACACAAACAAAGGCTATAAAAAGTCTTCCATTAAAAGAACACCCATACAAGTATAAAATTTTATAGCTTATCCAATGAAATCGCAAATAATATGCGCCTTCTTCCTGCGAAAGCGCTGCCTTTGGCTGCTGCCTGATTAGTTTCCGCAATAGGGCGGGAAACTATCCGTTTTTTATGGGGATGAAGTCGGGGAGGACCTTTCTGCCGGCATTTATGATATAGTGTTGATTATAAAAACTCGATTTAATGGCAAGTGAACATATTTACCAGGTAAAGGGGGGGGCATGGGTGGATTTATTATTTTTAGGAACGGGGGCAGGAATACCGGCAAAGCTTAGAAATGTTACCTCAATGGCATTGAAGCTTCTGGAAGAGCGGGGCACAGTCTGGCTGTTTGACTGCGGCGAGGCTACCCAGCATCAAATCCTGCATACATCACTGAAGCCCAGGAGGATCGAAAAGATTTTTATAACCCATATGCATGGCGACCACATATACGGCCTTCCCGGACTTCTCTCAAGCCGCTCCTTCCAGGGAGGCGAGACAGAGGTGGAGGTTTATGGGCCAAAGGGGCTGAAGGATTATATTGAAATCAGCCTTTCGGTGAGCGGGACCTGCTTAAAATATCCGCTGAAGATCATTGAGGCAATAGAGGGCGTTATTTTCGAAGATGAAGATTTTAAAGTGGAGGCAATGCTTCTTGACCATGGAATCCCTTCTCTTGGCTACAGGATCATCGAAAAAGACAAACCGGGCACTCTCCAGGCTGATAAGCTGAAGGAAGCGGGAGTCATGCCGGGTCCGATTTACAGGGATATCAAAAATGGGATTCCTGCTGTGCTGGCGGACGGCACTGTTTTGAATCCGGCAGATTTTCTCGGTCCGGATATTAAAGGGAGGGTCATCACGATCCTTGGTGATACAAGGATGTGCGCAACCGCCCTAGAACTTGCCAGAGATGCTGATCTGCTTGTCCATGAAGCGACCTTCCAGGCGGGCGAAGAAACCATGGCACGCGACTATTACCATTCTACAACCGTTCAGGCTGCGGAAATAGCCAAACAGGCTAACGCAAAGAAATTATGCCTCACACATATCAGTGCACGCTACGAAAGAGCAGACTGGGCAATGCTCACCGATGAAGCGCGCACAGTGTTTCCAGATGCCGATATAGCAGAGGATTTTAAGGAATTCCATATCCCGGTGAATAAGTAAGGGGGCGAAAGCTTGAAGACACTATATATCGTTCGCCATGCCAAAGCCGAAGGCCAGCCGTTTGAATCCCGGCTGACTGGAGAGGGAAGAAAGCAGGCGGTGAAGCTTGCCGGTTTTTTTGAGGATAAGCCTGTTGATTTTATCTATTCCAGCCCTTTCATCAGGGCCCTGGAGACGGTCAGGCCTCTTGCTGAGTCTAAAGGGCTTGATGTTTCTGCTGACCCGCGGCTAGGGGAAAGGATTTTGAGTTCTCTCTATTTTGATGACTGGCAGACTAAGCTTATGCAGAGCTTTGATGATTTCAGACTGCGCTTTGAAGACGGAGAAACCCAGGAAGAGGGGATGGCAAGGGCTGCATCCGTCTTAAAAGAAGCCCTCCAGCGCCCGGAGAAGCATATCGTGCTTGCCAGCCATGGAAATCTGAGCACGCTCCTGCTCAGATATTTCGACGAACAGAGCGGCTTTGATGTGCTGATGAAAATGTCCAATCCTGATGTTTTCAGGATTGCCATCAGTGGTGAGGGACATGTTCTGGAGCGGATTTGGAAGGAAGAATGAAAGAAGAGCGTGCAGCCTTATGTGGCTGCACGCTCTTTTTGTATCTCGAGGAGGGCAAGCGCCCTCCGCTTTTCTTATTGTCCCGCTCCATCGGCTAGAGCCTCGAGTCATAAGCCACGGCAGAATTAAAGGCAAAGAACGCCTTTTATTCTGCCGCGTCTTATGCTTGTCGGCTCTGGGCAAGCCGCTTCCGCTTTTCTTAGTGTCCAGCTCCGGCTCCTAGGTGCTCGAGTCATAAGCCACTTTGGAACCGAAGGTAAAGAACACCTTCAATTCCAAAGCGTCTTATGCTTGAGGCCCACAGGATGTGGGTCATGCAGACGTTGCCACAGGACGTGGCGTTTTTAGTCTGCGTTCCTTAGTTGAACAGTCGCCTCCGCTTTTCTTAGTGTCCAGCTCCGGGCGCTAGCCCCTCGAGTCATAAGCCAATCAGGCCAGAAGGTTAAAGAACAACCTTCCGTCCTGCTCTTCTTATGCTAGTCGGGGCTGGGCAAGCGCCCTCCGCTTTTCTTATTGTCCAGCTCCGGCTCCTAGGTGCTCGAGTCATAAGCCACTTTGGAACCGAAGGTAAAGAACACCTTCAATTCCAAAGCGTCTTATGCTTGAGGCCCACAGGATGTGGGTCATGCAGACGTTGCCACAGGACGTGGCGTTTTTAGTCTGTGTTCCTTAGTTGAACAGTCGCCTCCGCTTTTCTTATTGTCCAGCTCCGGGCGCTAGCCCCTCGAGTCATAAGCCAATCAGGCCAGAAGGTTAAAGAACAACCTTCCGTCCTGCTCGTCTTATGCTAGTCGGGGCTGGGCAAGCGCCCTCCGCTTTTCTTACCACCCTCTATCATATTGTTTCGGGGGTTCGATTTCGGTGCCGAGCTGTTTGGCTGCGGTTTTTGGGAAGTATGGATCGCGGAGCAGCTCACGTGCGATGAAGATAAGGTCTGCTCTGTCGTTTTGCAGGATCTCTTCAGCCTGCAGTCCGGATGTAATCAGGCCGACGGCGCCTGTCGGGATGTCTGCCTCATTCTTGATGGTTTCAGCGAATTTGACCTGGTAGCCTGGATAAGCGTGAATGCGGGCCGGCACCAGTGCTCCGGAGCTTACATCGATCAGGTCGATGCCCTGCTCTTTCATCCAGCGCCCGAACGTGACATAATCCTCAACATCAAGTCCGTTTTCGTTATAATCGCTCGCTGATACCCTTACAAAGAGAGGTCCGTCCCAAACAGACTGGATGCTGTCGATGACTTCCCTCAGGAAGCGGTAGCGGTTTTCTGCGATCCCGCCGTATTCATCCTCCCGCAGATTGGAAAGCGGGGATAGAAACTCATTGATCAGATAGCCGTGGGCAGCATGGATTTCTATAACCTCGAAGCCTGCTTTTTTAGCACGGACAGCGCCTTCCTTAAAGGCTTCGATCGTTTCTTTAATCTCTTCTTTTGTCATCTCTTTAGGCTTTTTCATTTTTTCATTGAAAGCCACGGCAGATGGAGCAATGATTTCGCCCTCAATAACCGCTTTTCTGCCTGCATGCGCAAGCTGGATGCCGGCACGGGTGCCATGCTCCTTCATCATGCCTGTCAGCTGCTGCAGCCCCTCGATATGATCATCGCTCCAGATCCCCAGATCCTGTGGTGAAATGCGGCCCTGCGCAGTTACAGCGGTCGCTTCCACAATGATCAGGCCAACCTGTCCAACAGCTCTGCTTGTATAATGGGTCAAATGCCAGTTTTCTACTTTTCCATCTTCATTATGGCTGGAATACATGCACATCGGCGCCATGACGATGCGGTTTTTTAGTGTGACGTCTTTCACTGTGTATGAAGAAAATAACTTTGTGTCCATAATTGCCTCCTTCTTATTTCGTGCAGCTAAACACTTTTAGTATAGCAGGGGGCAGAAGGGAAGGAAAAAGAAAGCGCTCGCGCTTATTTATTTTTTCGGCGCAGCTCCTTCAGGCTGTATTTTGTACCCCGCCAGACGATGCCTCCCCTCTTAAACGTCAAGAAACTTGAGCGCATGATGCTGTAGATGAAAAGAAGCGCCGTTAACGGAAAAACGAGAAAAAGGGCGGAGGAAAAGGGGGTCATGCGGTTTGAAATCATCGTATAAAGGCCCCCCAGCAGAATGATGTTTGCCGCACTTAGCCCCATGACAAGCCGATCCGGCGAAAAAACGGCAAAGAAGGGAACCACCTGGGAAATGAAAGTGCCGGCAATGGCCAAAAGCACCATGCTGATCCGGTAATGGAGGCCGGCGAATGTATTTTTCTCAAGGCCCCTGAATGCTTCTCCCAGGCTTGTATACCATTCGACTTCAAGCAGCTCCAGCGCTGCAGCGATTTTCTGCCTGTACCCGAGCCTCTTCATCAGCATACCGAGCATCAGGTCATCATCCGGCCTCATCCGGATGGATTCATGTGTGCCGGCATCTTCGTAAGCTTTTTTGGAAATAAGGTTGAATGCGCCGATCCCGATCCCCGTTTTTGATTGCGGCCGGTTGGCCTGCCAGGGGCGTTTATAATAGGAAAAACCGAAAAGGAAAAAGCCGATGAACGCTTTGAGCCAGAAGCTGTGTGCTTTCAAAGCCGGGGCAGCTGTAAGATGATCGAGGCCCTGGCGCCTGAAATAAGAAAGTGCCCTGCCGATGGCATCTTTCCGGAACATTACGTCGGCATCAGTAAAGAGGATTATATCTCCCTTTGCCATTCCTGCTCCTCTGCACAGGGCATGGTTTTTCCCGAGCCAGCCATCAGGCAGGTCATGGATATGAAGAACCCTGATTCTTGCATCTTCCTGGGCCAGCCTTTCCATGATCTCCCCCGTGCCATCCTCTGACCGGTCATTAACAAGGATCCATTCGAGGTGTGTGTAATTTTGTGAAAGCTGAGTGCGGATGCTCTCTTCGATCACGGCTGCTTCATTTCGTGCTGCTGTGACAATTGACAGAAGGGGGCCGGAAGCCAGCTCTTCTTCCTCTTCAAGCTGGTCAAGCCTCCGCAGTCCCAAAAAAGCATCAGCTATGGCGCATATCCAGATGATCATGCAGAGTGCCAGAAGAATGGCCAGCATTTTTTTCACTCCCTCCCTGTATTTGGCTCCATTTTAAGGAAAGGGGAGGAGATGTTCAACTTTGGCTATTCTTCTGCCGCAGCTCTTCCGTAATCGCTTTGCCAAGGCGTCCTGACTGCAGGGCCGCCTCTTTGATGCATAACATGAAAGCTTCCTGGACGCCATGGCTGTCGAGCACACGGATACCGGCCTCTGTTGTGCCTCCCGGGCTGGTGACATTCCTCCGCAGCTCTTCTGGCTCTTTATCAGATCGGGCTAGCATGGCCGCTGCGCCTGCCAGTGTCTGGATGATGAGCTCCTTTGCTACAGGCTGATCGAGGCCGGCCTCGGCTGCACTTTTCTCCATTGCTTCCGCCAAATAATAGATATAGGCAGGGCCGCTCCCCGACAGGCCTGTCACTGCGTCCAGCTGTTCCTCCTCCACAAACACCGCCGTCCCGACGGTCTCGAAAATCTCCCTGGCGAGTGCAGCCTGTTCCTGGGTGGCTTTAAGATTTGCCGCCAGGGCTGTGGCCGATTTGCAGACAGCTGCAGATGTATTAGGCATAGCCCTTATGATGGCAGGCTTGAGGCGGGATAGTCTTTCAATGCTCTCCATCGGCACGCCTGCAAGGACAGAAATAATCAGCATACTTTCATTCAGATAAGGAACAAGGCGCTCCATCGCTTCTGCCGCATCCTTTGGCTTCATGGCCAGGATGACTGCTTCCGCTCCGGACATCACCTCCACCATGCTGTGGGTGGCGTGTACGCCATAAGTGCCTGCCATTCTTTCAAGCCGTCCCTCATTGCTTTTATTGGTCACATAAATACGCTCAGCTTTCACAAGCCCATTTTCTATCATTCCTGCAATCAGGGCTTCCGCCATGGATCCTGCCCCGATGACCGCCAGTTTTTTCATAGTGATCAAATCCTTTCTGTTTTTGGTCCGTTAAAAATAAAAAGCCCTCCGTCCAGTAAAGGACGAAAGGCTTTGCTTCCGTGGTACCACCTTCATTCACCAGGCCTGCCATTGTTCAGGTCTGATGCAGCTTAGCGCCCGTTAACGCCGGGACGGGACGTCAGGTTTTCCTGACAGCTCATAAGGTAGGTTCAATGTTCAAGCGGGCGGTGAAGCCTTTCAGCCGGCGGGCTTCACTCTCTTTCGCCATTTCCCATTTACTGGCCCTATTCAACGCTTCGTTCTTTATAAAAAAGATGTTTTTGTGATTATGCAAGAAAAGGAGCGGACCTGTCAATAGGCTTTCATCAGGATTTTTTAAACCACTCAAGAAAAGTTATGTGAAAATAATGACAATTCCTTTGAATAAAGTTAAACTTACAGTATATACTGTCTGCCAATTTTCCAAAGTATACATAGATTCTGTGTTTTTTCCGGCAGCAGCCCTGTTTATTTTCCGCTGAAATGATGGTGCTGCTGGAGAAGCCAGTGTTTTTATATCCATTACTTTATTTAAATATAATTTCAAGGAGTTAAGAAAAATGGCTGAATGGAAGAATGATATCGCGAAGTTAGTCATCCCCACCCCTTTTCCGGTTGGAGATGTGAATGTTTACCTGATTAAAGGCGACAGGCTGACTTTGGTGGACGCCGGCCCCAAAACAGAAGAAGCATGGGAAGCACTGAACCATCAGCTGAAGGAGCTGAAGCTGAAGCCGCAGGATATTGAACAGGTGATCCTCACCCATCACCACCCCGACCATGCCGGCCTGCTTGATTATTTTTCCCCTGAACTCGAGGTTTACGGACATTCTGCAAATGAACGCTGGCTGAACAGGACAGAGGCCTTTTTTGATATGCATGACCGCTTTTACATGGGGCTTTTCCGCGAATTTGGCATTCCGGATGCTTATTTGCCGTTCATTGCCCTGATGAAGAAAACGCTTAGATTTTCCTGCAGCCGCTCTCTTACCGGCTCGATCTGCGAAGGCGATGAACCGCCAGGCCTGCCGGGCTGGAGTGTGGTGGAAACTCCGGGGCATGCACAAAGCCATATAGGCCTTTACCGCGAAAAGGATGGCACTTACATCGGGGGAGACCATCTGCTTGCCAGTATTTCTCCAAATCCTCTCCTCGAGCCTCCGCTTTCTGGAGAAACAGAACGTCCAAGGCCGATGCTTCAATATAATGAGTCACTGAAAAAGCTGCTGGAGATTCCTATCAGCCTTGTTTATTCGGGCCATGGACCTGAAGTGAGCGAAGTTCCCCCGCTGATTGAAAAGAGGCTCGGCCGCCAGCATGACCGGGCAATGCAGGTTAAAGGATGGCTTGAGGAAGGGCCGCTTACTGCCTTCCAAGTATGCCAGAGGCTGTTTCCTGCCGTTTATGAACGGGAATTCACCCTGACTCTCTCGGAGACAGTAGCCCAGCTTGACTATTTGGAGTCGTTAGGAGAAATTGTTATTAAGGAGGAAGACGGCGCCTTCTTTTATACAATTGCTGAATGAGGTGGTTTTTTGCTGTCAGGACGTCTTAGAGAAAAGAATATTGTCATCACCGGGGCATCAGGAGGCATCGGAGCGGAAATGGCTGCCCTTTGCGCGGAAAGAGGAGCGAGGCTGTGGCTTTTGGCGCGGAATCAGGAAAAGCTGGAGGAGATTGCCGGTGCACTTGGAACCCGCTATGGTGCTGAAGTAAATACAGACCGGCTGGATGTTTCGGATACAGATGCGGTCCAGGCCGTTTTCGCCCGGATCCTGGGTGAGTGGGGACATGTCGATGTGCTTGTGAACAATGCCGGCTTCGGGGTATTCCGGGAAGCGCATGAAGCGCCGATCGAGGAAATAAAAGGGATGTTCGATGTTAATGTCATCGGGCTGATGGCCGCAACGAGCATGGTCCTGCCTTCTATGAGAAGCAGGAATAGCGGGCACATCATTAACATCGCATCCCAGGCAGGAAAGATCGCTACGCCAAAATCGAGCGTATATTCTGCCACGAAGCACGCTGTTTTGGGCTATTCGAACAGCCTCCGGATGGAGCTTGCTGATTTCGGGGTGCATGTGACGACTGTCAACCCGGGCCCGATTGCCACTAATTTCTTTAATATTGCAGATGAAAAAGGGACCTATGTGAAAAATGTCCAGCGTTTTATGCTGCAGCCGCGCTATGTGGCAGAAAAAGTGGTGGACAGCATGCTGACGGGCCGGAGGGAAATCAATCTCCCGCGCTGGATGAATGCCGGAAGCACCATTTATGCCCTTTTCCCGCGCCTTTTTGAAAAGGCCGGCCGGCGGGCATTCAATAAAAAATGAGTGCGGTTTTTTTGGAGGGAATTGTAATAGTGCCTCCAGTTTTGCAGAGTTGCTAATAAAACCGGAAAGTTGCTAATAAACGGGAAAATTTGCTAATAAACTGAAAAACTTGCTAATAAAGTCAAAAATCCGCCTTTCGCCAACAAACAGGGCCCTCCAGCAGAGGGTCCTGTTTGTTTTTCATTCTTGCTGTTCTTAAAAGTAAGGAGACCCGGTGACAAATCCATATACCTCATCTTCGACTATTTCGTGCAAATCCGCTTCTGCATCTTCATTTTTCTTCTCCTCAATACGCCTGTAAAGTTCTTCAAATTCCCTGCTGCCAGGCTTGATCAAGCTGCCGTCAAAGCCGTACTGGCCAAGGCAGCCGGCCGCCATTTTGTATATCAATTTTCTGTCCATCGAGATTCCTCCCTCCTGCCATTATAGCCAATCTTTCCCCCAATGGAAGCCCGGGCCGTCAGGCTGCGAAACAATGGAAAAACAGCTTATCTGCTGGCAGGCAAACCGGAATCAAGAAATTCGTCGTAAAATTTCCATTGAATGCGAACGCATATTCGCTTAATATAGTGGGTATAATGAATTAGAACAGATGTTCTTTTTTGGATATCTGAATCTGTAAGCTAATTGGGCCTAAGAGGAATGCAGCCAAGCGCCAAGGGAGAGAAAAGAAATGATCGATTACAGCACGATGCCGAACAACCAAATTTTATGTGTGGATATGAAAAGCTTTTATGCAAGCTGTTCCGCTGTGATGGAGGGCCTCGACCCGCTTGAATGCTATCTTGCTGTAGTAGGTGATAAAAAACGGAAAGGAAGCATTGTCCTCGCCGCCTCCCCGCGGATGAAAAAAGAATTTGGCGTCAAGACCGGAACCCGCTATTTTGAAATCCCGAAAGATCCCCGCATTATCGTGGTAGAACCGAAAATGGCCACCTATCTGAGAATTTCCACCGAGATTACACGTGTATTCCACCGCTATGTCCCGAAGGAAAGCATCCATACTTACAGTGTGGATGAAAGCTTCATCAAAGTTGACGGAGCTGCAAAGCTTTGGGGAGGCGCTTATACCATTGCCGAGAAAATCAAGGATGATATTGAAAGGGAGTTCCAGCTGCCCTGTGCCATCGGCATCGGCCCTAATATGCTGCTCTCCAAGCTGTGCCTTGATCTTGAGGCGAAGCAGAAGGGGATTGCTGAATGGACATACGATGATGTCAAGGAGAAGCTCTGGAAGGTTTCGCCCCTGAGGGACATGTGGGGCATCGGAAGAAGGGTGGAGAAGACCCTGAACGGGATGGGCATTTTCACTGTAGGGCAGCTGGCCCGCTATGATCTGGAAGCATTGGAAAAGAAATTCGGCATCATGGGGAACCAGCTTTACCACCATGCCTGGGGCGTTGATCTTTCCGACATCGGCGCGCCGATCATGGAGGGGCAGATCAGTTTTGGGAAAAGCCAGATCCTGCTGCGCGATTATAAGGAGGAAGGGGAGATCAAGCAGGTGATCCTTGAAATGTGCGAAGAGCTGGCAAGGAGGGCCAGAAACCACCGCAAGGCGGGAAGGACAGTCAGCTTTGGCGTGGGATACAGCCAGGATGAATTTGGAGGCGGCTTCTACCGGTCGCGCACCATCGATCAGCCGACCAATGTCACCATGGATATTTACCGGGTCTGCCTGGAACTTTTTCAGGAAAATTACTCTGGGAAGACGGTCAGGAAAATTTCAATGGCCCTTGGCAATATTGTGGATGACCATGAATTCCAGCTCAGCCTTTTTGACCTGAACAGCTGGAAAAGCAGGGAGCTCGGATACACCGTCGACAGCATCCGCCGCCGTTTCGGATCCGGTGCGCTGCTGCGGGCGATATCATATACTGCGGCAGGGACAGCCAAACATCGTGCTACACTGGTCGGGGGCCATAAAATGTAAGGAGGCAGAGATATGATCCGGGACAGGGGAAGGATAAAATGGACGTCGATGATGCTCCCAGAGCATGTAAAGCTGCTCCGGGACTGGGCGAAAGAGGACACCTATGAAAAGCCGAAAGAACTGGATGAGCAGCAGCTTGAACAGATGAATGAGACACTTGCTGAAGCGATGGAGTTCGGCCAGGCGGTTGCCATCACCCACTTCCGCACTCACCGTCATGAACTCGTAATCGGAAACATCCACTATTGGGATGAAATCGGCCAAAAGCTTCATGTCATAGACCATTTTGGCGAGGTCCACCGCATCCCGCTGAACACGGTTGCCGATGTCAGGGCCGCCGGGGAATAGCGGCAGGAAAAGAGAATGGATTTGCGCAGGGGGAGCACCTTAAAGGCAGGAGGTGTTTCTTATGCCAAGAGGCAAAGAGCTTGAGCAGCTGCCCATGTCCAATATTGCTCCGGGAGCAGGGTCGGATAAAGGAAGGTTTAACCGCCATTCGCTCAGCGGAATGGAGCGGAAAGACCAGCCCCGTCCGGAAGATGCCGGGAAAAGCCAGCCTTGATCCGGCAGAGCTGTCACCTGCCGGGTTATTCCCATACCGGCGGGCCGGCTTGTCCAGCAGGGCGGAAGTGCTGAGCACATGAAAAGGTGGAATGCCTGCTTTATGCTAGAATGGGATTATGAAACGAAAGCAGGTGATTTTCCCATGAAAATTGCAGTCACTAGAACAGCACAGGAAAAACTCAAAGAAAAAACAGCCGGAAAAGAAGGCTATTTAAAATTAAAATATGATACAGAAGGCTGCGGCTGTGTTGTCAGCGGCGTAAGCGCCTTATGGCTGGTGGATGGAGTGGATTCCGGCGACAGGGAAATCAGCACCGAAGCCGGCAGCATCTATATAGAAAAATCAAAAGAAGTCTTTTTCGATGAAAGCATGACAATCGATTATTCCGATCAAGCCAATTGTTTTCAGCTGAAAAGCCCGAATCAATACTTGAATCCGAGAATGAGCTTCATTAATAAGATTTCCTGAGGCAGGCCGCAATGCGGTCTGTTTTTTTGTAGTTGAAGAATTTATAAATTGGAAGACTTGTGGATAATTTTCAATTCTTGATCCACGTCCAGCAGCAGCGCCGAAGTCATAAGCCGAACCTCCCAAAAAGGCAAAGAACGCCTTTCCGGGAGGTTCGTCTTGGGGCCCCCAGGAAGCTGGTCATGCAGATGTTGCCACAGGACGTGGCGTTCTTAGTCTGCGTTCCTTAAGGTGATCAAGGCGCTTGCGCTTTTGTTCCGGCTCAAAACTCAAAATGGAATTTTTTATCAATTCAGGTTTCAAAAAAGCCGAATAAGGCTAGAGAACCATAGCACACCTTGGCGCATGTTACAGGCTGTTCCTTCATTTAATGATAAAAGAGATGCTAAAGGGGGCGGGAGAATGAAGAAAAAGGCAAGCTTATGGATCATGCTGGCGGCCATCTTCCTTGCAGCATGCCAGCCTAAAACCTTCGAGGAAACGATGAGTACAGAAGTGCCTTTCAATGTCCAGAAGGTGATACATAAAGAAAAGGTGAAGGGCGGCACGGTTGTGTTGTATCTGACAGAGCAGGAGCGGGAAGCGGACAATGGGGCGGAAAAGGTGCAGGCAGTTGCCGCCGCCTATCTGCAGGAAAGCAAGAAGGCCGGCTGGAAGAACGCGGGCCATAACCATTGGGAGTATAAGCAGAACGATCATATGACGGTCTATCCGGAAACCTTCTATCAGTATGACACAGAAGGCAATCTGAAGCATAAAGTGCCGATTGTGTTTGGGCGGATCCTGAACAATGACATAACAGCAGTGGAAGCGGGAAAGAAGGATTCATTCCAGCCGGCGAAGCTGATAGAGACGGAAGAGGGGCGCTTTTATTTTGCGGCCGGTGAGTTCGAACTCGTGAGGGGCCTGTCTGCCGAGGGGAAGGCCGTCAGCCAGCAGAAAAACAGATAGTGACGGCGGCTGTTATGCTGCGGGAGCATAAAGGGAGGAGGCTTTCAAAAAGCCTCCTCCCTATCTGTTTAAGAACCGGCGGCCATCGGCCCCTTTTTAAAAATATAGTCTTCAAGAAATTCGTCGATGGCTTTCTCATAGTCATTGCGGTTTTCATTCAAGGACTGGGCATGGACCCCGTTCATGGCAAGAAACAGTTTTTTCGGGCCGGGCTTGCGCAGGAAAAGGGCCTCTGTCATGGTGGGCAGGATAAAATCATCCTTCGTGCTGTGGATGAACAGCACCGGCTTTTTGATCTGGTCGATGACAGCGATGGGGGATACTTCGTTCAGAGAATATTTTTCCCTTAGGCGCAGGAAAATGTCTGCCACCGGAAGAACCAGCTGTGGCGGCAGCTTCATTTCTGTTTTCAGCCGGTAAGAAAGCTGCTCCCTGAAATCCGAGAACGGACAGTCGGCTATATAAAAATCGGCTCCATCCTCCAGCATTCCG
The DNA here is from genome assembly GCF_040492155.1 of Cytobacillus sp. T106. Lineage (NCBI taxonomy): Bacteria > Bacillati > Bacillota > Bacilli > Caryophanales > Bacillaceae > Cytobacillus > Cytobacillus sp. T106. Next base: position 579,031 of record NZ_JBEUMK010000001.1, read on the forward strand.
GCATACAGCAGCATGGTGGCCGCTCCCATCGATTCGCCGTGGATCCCCAGGAGCAGGTCATCGCCTTTCTCTTTTTTCAGCCACTGGACAACGGCCTGAAGGTCGAATTTTTCATAGTGCCCATAACTCGTCGTCTTGCCGCCGGATTCTCCATGCCGGCGGTGGTCATAGATGAGGGCGTTGAATCCGCGGTTGAGGAACAGATTCATATACTTAATGCTGTTTGTTTTATTTTCTGTCACTCCGTGGCAGATGATAATATATTTGTTCGAAGAGTGCGGCTCTGCGAGAACCGCCTTCAGGGAGTAACCAAAAGGGGATGGGATCAAAACCTCCTTTTTTGCAAGGCTGCTGAAGGAAAGAGGATCTACCCTTCCGGCTTCAGTTTCCCTGTTGAGGATAAAGCTGTCATCCTTTTTCTTCATATACATGATCCGATTGGTAAAATACACACCGATCGAGGTTAAAAAGACAAGGAGTGAAAAAAGGTAACGGAATGCCTTTCTCAAGACGATCCCTCCAAAATAAGGTTTTTCTTTATTTTACCATTAGCAGATGCTCTTCGAAATGAAAACGGACCGAAAATCATCGTTTTCTTCCTAAAGAAAAATTCTGCTCTGTGAACGAAAAACAGCCGCGGCAATCGCGGCTGCTGAACGGCTATTGCGGAGAATTCTGGCCCCTTGCCGGGTGAATGGCTTTTTCCAGCTCTTCAGCCGTAATCGTATGATTGACAGTATCGCTTGCAGGCTTGCCTTTCTGGCTGTTCCCTTTGTCCCGCTTCTGGCTCATGATAATTCCTCCTTTGATTTAGCATTAATTCTTAAAGTGCTCACAAAGGCGGAAGTTATGCAGATAAAACAGATTATGAACCTGCTCGTTCCCTGGATGCCTCTCCCAAATACAGCTGGTAAATCGCGCTTTCAATCGGCCGGCTGAGATGGGGCTGTACAATATCAATGGCATCCATAAGGAGGTCCAAATTGATGCCAGTGCTGATTCCCATCCGTTCAAGCATATTCACAACATCCTCGGTTGCCGCATTACCTGCCGCACCTGGAGCGAACGGACAGCCGCCAAGGCCGCCTGCAGAGCTGTCGAAGCGGTCGATCCCTGCCTGGAGAGCGGCAAAGATATTCGTCAAAGCCATTTTCCTTGTGTCATGGAAATGCGCTGTCAGCAAAACATTCGGAAATTCGTGCTTCAGCCTGCTGAACAGGGAGTATGCCTCATGAGGGGCAGCCATGCCGATCGTATCGGCAACACTCAGCTCATCTGCCCCGGCGAGAGTAAATTGGCGGCAAAGCTCCACAGTCCTGTCTTCCTCTATTTTGCCTTCATAAGGGCAGTAGAAGCTGGTCGAGATGCAGGCGCGTACAAAGTAGCCTTTTTCCTTCAATTCCCTGACCAGCGGCAGGATTTCCTCCATGCTTTCCGCTGTTGTTTTGTTGATATTTTTTTTGTTGAAGCTGTCGCTTACCCCAACGAAGACAGCAATCGCGCGGCAGCCGGTCATATAGGCGCGTTCAATGCCCTTCCTGTTGGGGGCAAGGACAAAATCGCGCACACCTGATCCAATAGAGCTGGCGGCAATTTCAGCTGCATCCGCCATTTGCGGCACCCATTTAGGTGAGACGAAGGAGGTAAGCTCCATCTCGGCAAAGCCGGCTTTTTTCAGCGCGGATATGAATTCCTTTTTAACAGGGGTTGGAATGAACGTTTTTTCATTTTGGAGCCCGTCGCGCGGGCCTACTTCTATGATGGTCGCTTTCTTTGGCAGGCAGAGGGTCATGATTTCACTCCTGACAACATATTTTTATTTGTAGATTGCAAGATTAATGAAAGGGCTTTCTTATATTGTAGGAGAAAAGAAAAATAAAAAGCAAGAATAATAGAAATTTTGACAAAATAAAAGGAATTTCTCATTTTTGGCTCGAACTAATACATATTGCAGTTAGAAAGGGTGAATAGCTTGAAGCAGACAGACATCGTAATAGCGAGTGCTGTAAGGACGGCGATCGGGAGCTTTAACGGGAGCCTGAAGGGAGTTTCAGCTCCGGCGCTTGGGGCCGCTGCCATAAAGGGTGCATTGGAAAAGGCAGGGCTTGAGGCAGAACAGGTGGATGAAGTTATCATGGGAAACGTGCTGCAGGCGGGGCTGGGCCAGAATCCGGCAAGGCAGGCAGCTATTTTGGCGGGGATTCCTGAAAGCGTTTCCTCTATGACGATCAATAAAGTCTGCGGCTCCGGCTTGAAGGCAGTGCATCTTGCCTATCAGGCGATTATGGCAGGGGATGCAGAAGTCGTCGTTGCGGGCGGCATGGAAAATATGAGCCAGGCCCCTTACCTGCTAAAAGGCGCCCGCGAAGGGTTTAAGATGGGCGATCAGAAGCTGGTGGACAGCATGGTCTCTGACGGGCTGTGGTGTGCATTCAATGACTACCATATGGGCATGACAGCGGAAAACCTCTGCTCGCAGTATGGCCTCAGCAGGGAAGAGCAGGACACATTTGCAGCATGGAGCCAGGAAAAAGCGCAGAAAGCACAAGAGGCCGGGCGTTTCAAGGATGAAATTGTGCCTGTCGAAATTCCTCAGCGCAAAGGGGATCCGGTCATCTTTGACAGCGACGAATATTTGAAAAAAGGGACGACAGCCGAAAAGCTTGCCGGCTTGAGGCCGGCCTTCAAAAAGGATGGCTCAGTTACTGCCGGCAATGCATCGGGCATTAATGACGGTGCAGCCGCCCTTGTTGTGATGAGCAGGGCAAAGGCGGAGGAGCTCGGGGTCCAGCCGATTGCTGTCATCAAAGCGAACGCAAGTGCCGGCGTAGATCCGAGCATCATGGGAATCGGACCGGTGCCGGCGGTCAAGAAGGTGTTGGAGAAGGCAGGAGTTTCAATGGAAGAACTGGATTTGATCGAGGCAAATGAGGCCTTTGCCGCTCAATCGCTTGCAGTAGGAAAAGAGCTCGGCTTCAACAATGAAATATTGAACGTAAACGGCGGGGCAATTGCGCTTGGCCACCCGATTGGCGCCAGCGGTGCAAGGGTCCTTGTCACGCTCCTGCATGAAATGAAAAAGCGGAATGCAGAGAAAGGGCTGGCAGCACTATGCATTGGCGGCGGCCAGGGAGTAGCGACAGTGGTTGAGCTTGCCTAGTCCCGCCTGCACTGAGGGGAAGAACAGCAAAAAAAGAAAAAAATGAGAGGAGAGAAACGATGAAAAAAATACATACATCCTTCCAGGAAGCAGTTGCCGGCATCCAGGACGGAGCGGTACTGATGGTGGGCGGCTTCGGACTTTGCGGCATTCCTGAGAATCTAATACTTGCCCTCGTGGAAAAAGGGGTGAAGGATCTGACCGTTATCTCCAACAACTGCGGAGTGGACGATTGGGGTCTTGGCCTTCTGTTAAAAAACAAGCAGATCAAAAAAATGGTCGGATCTTATGTAGGTGAGAATAAGGAATTTGAGCGCCAGGTACTATCAGGTGAAATTGAAGTCGAACTGCTGCCGCAGGGAACGCTTGCTGAGAAAATCCGCGCCGGCGGAGCCGGCATTCCGGCATTTTATACACCTGCCGGAGTAGGAACCCCGATTGCCGAAGGAAAAGAGACCAGGATTTTCAACGGAAAGGAATATTTGCTTGAAGAGGCGCTTGCCGCAGACTTCAGCCTTGTCCGGGCCTGGAAAGGGGATCGTATGGGAAATCTCGTATACCGGAAAACGGCGAGGAATTTCAATCCAATGATCGCAGCCGCAGGGAAAACAACCATAGCGGAAGTGGAGAACCTTGTAGAGACTGGCGGGCTTGAGCCGGAAAACATCCACACGCCGAGCATTTATGTGCAAAGCCTTATTAAAGGCAGCCAGGAAAAACGGATTGAGCGGCTGACTGTCAAATCATAATTAACGAGAGAAAGGAGCAGAAGATATGAGCAGCGATAAAGGTGCCGTGCGCGAGAAAATTGCCAGACGGGCAGAGAAAGAAATTGAAGACGGATTTTATGTAAACCTCGGCATAGGCATGCCGACACTTGTGGCTAATTATATTTCCGGCAACAAGGAAGTGGTCCTTCAATCCGAGAACGGACTTCTTGGGATCGGCCCCTATCCGGATAAGGAAGATGTGGATGCCGACCTGATCAATGCCGGAAAAGAAACCGTGACGGCCATACCGGGTGCAGCCTATTTTGACAGTGCTGAATCTTTTGCGATGATCCGGGGCGGGCATGTCAATGTCGCCATTCTGGGGGGAATGGAGGTTTCCGAGGAAGGGGACCTGGCCAATTGGATGATCCCCGGCAAAATGATCAAAGGCATGGGCGGTGCGATGGATCTTGTCCATGGGGCGCAAAAGATCATCGTCATCATGGAGCATACAAATAAAAACGGGGAAAGCAAGATCCTCAAGTCCTGCTCCCTCCCGCTGACTGGCAAAGGGGTCGTGGACCGCATCATCACCGAGCGGGCTGTTATTGATGTAACAGCCGGGGGGCTGAAGCTGATTGAGGTGGCGAAAGGCTTTACGGTTGAAGAGGTGGTCAGCTCGACCGGGCCGGAACTGCAGGTGGACGACTCGGTCTTAACAGAGGCATTTTAATGAAAGTTGGGTGCAGCCTCTGCGGCTGTACCTTTCTTCTGTATAGAGAGGGGAATTTAAATGGGAATTACTTTTAAAGGGATCGATCATATTCAGCTGGCAGCTCCAAAAGGGACAGAAGAGCAGGCCAGGGAATTTTACGGAAAGCTGTTGGGGCTTGAGGAAATCCCCAAGCCTGGAAATCTGCAAAAGAGGGGCGGCTGCTGGTTCCTCTGCGGCAGCCAGGAGGTGCACATCGGCATCCAGGAAGATTTCCTTCCGGCCAGGAAGGCCCATCCTGGATTTGTGGTTGAAGATCTCGCGGGACTGCGGAGCAGGCTGGAGGAGGCAGGCACAGTGATCAAGGAGGAGCCGCCGATTGATGGAAGAAACCGCTTCTTTACAGAAGATCCGTTCGGGAACAGAATCGAGTTCCTCGAATTTATCAGCTGATCCTTACGTGAGCAGGGAAGAATTCGGCACTGCTCCTTGTATGCTATAATATCCTGTAAATACGCAAAAAGAGGGATAGAACATGAAGAAAAAACGCCAAACAGCACAGCAGAAAAAAGACGACAAGCCGGTTACACTGGGGGATATGCTCAATCAGGACCTGATGGATCAGCTGAAGGCAGCAAAGAAGCAGCTGAAGGATGAGGAATTGAAGAAGGCTGAGGAAGAGGAAAAAAGAAAGATAGAGGAACGGCGTTTAAGAGAGAAGAATAAGAGCTTTGAAGAGCTTCTCCAGGATAGCGATCTAAATTGGAAAGAGTATAAATGATGGAAACCCGGCCAAGGAAGGTGGATGTCCAGCCGTACAGCGGGAGCTGGGCCGATTCTTTTCAGGAGGAAAAACAGCTCCTTGCCGCTGTCTTTGGAGAATCAGCTCCCATACACCATATCGGAAGCACCTCCATTCCCGGCATGAGCGCCAAGCCGATCATCGATATCCTGGCCGAAGCGGACAATGCCGGCATCTTTGATGAGGCAGCACCCAAACTGCAGGGGTGGGGCTATACAGCAAAAGGAGAAAACGGCATCCCCGGCCGGAGGTATTTTGTGAGATTTACCGAAGCAGGTGAAAGGCTGGTCCATTTGCACGGCTATCCAAAGGGGCACCCTGAAATCGGCCGCCATCTGCTGTTCCGGGATTATTTGCGGAAGCATCCGGAGGAAGCCGATTTATACAGCAGGACAAAGCTGGTAGCCGCCCGGAAATACCCTTATGATATTGAGTCCTATATAAAGGAAAAGGATCCGGTGGTGAAGCTGCTTGATGAAAAGGCGCTGGATTGGCACCTGCAGAATGAAGGAAAGGAACAGGATCTAACTTGATCCTGTTCCTTTTCTTCGTTACTCGGGAATCGCCAGGGCCTATCTGTGCTGTCCATATTGATTTGCCAGGCTGATAGACTGGATGGCCGCCAGTTCTTCAGCCGATAAAGGGCCAGCTGCCGCGGCCCTAGCATTCTCCCTGACCTGTGCGGCCGAGCTGGCGCCGGCAGCCACAGAAGCGACTGCAGGGCTGGAAAGGACATATTGGAAGGCCAATTCTGTCATCGAACGATTGCCGGAAGCTTCTTTCAGGTGGCGGAGAATGTCTTCCAGCTCTTTGTAGCTGTAATCAAGATAACCGTTTTCCTTTACAGAACCTGGGGCTTTCCCGAGCATCTTATCGCTCAGCATCCCCTTGGCGAGAGGGCCGCGGACCACGGCGCTGATAGCTTTCTCTTTAAGAAGCGGAAGGGCTGTCTCCTCCGGGCGGCGGTCAAGGATGCTGTATTGCATCATGACAGAAGCGATATTGGACCTTTTCACGTATTCCCGGATCACATTCGGCCTGATGGAGGAGATTCCATAGTGGCGGATAAAGCCCTCTTCCTTCAGTTCTTCAAATGCTTCAATTGTTTCATCTATCGGATCATCAAGGGTTCCGCCGTGAAGCTGATACAAATCGATATAATCTGTTCCCAGCCGCTTCAGGCTTCCCTTGACCGCTTCTTTAATATAAGCCTTAGAAGGATCCCAGCTCCAGCCGTCCTTTGCTTCATTCCAGCGGTTGCCTGCTTTTGTAGCAATAATGACGTTTTCGCGCACTTCCTTGAGTGCTTCGCCGACAATCTTTTCATTTTCCCCGAAATCGTATAGATCGGCGGTATCAAAATAATTGATTCCTTCTTCCAAAGCTGCCTCGATGATCTTCCTTCCTTCAAGGGCATCTGTTCCAAGGGACATGCAGCCAAGTCCCAGCTCGCTTACATATAGTCCTGTCTTTTCAAGCTCTCTCTTTTTCATATTTTCACCTCGAACTTATGATGAGTCCATTGTATCTAAAAGAAGGGCATGGCCACAAATATAAGAGACTATTTTATCCTCCGGAGCCGGACTTTTTCCGGGGTGGCAGCTGCCTCTGCCGAATCGATCCATTCCTTGATCAGCGTATGTTTCACTGTGTACTCTCTCAATTTTTCACGAATCTCCCATGCCTTGCCTGCAAGGATGACGCCTTTAGAGTGGACGCGGATTTTCAATTCATACTCCCCCAAATAAAGTATGATAAAATGTATGAGCAGATAATCGGATTAGAACTGGAGTGATAGAACAGTGAAGCATCCTTTAGAAGAAAAAACGATAAAAACAGAGCAGATTTTTAACGGGAAGGTCATCTCCCTTCAGGTGGACGATGTGGAGCTGCCGAACGGAAAAAACTCAAAACGGGAAATTGTCAAGCATCCTGGAGCGGTTGCTGTCATTCCCCTTACAGATGACAACAAAATCGTGATGGTAGAGCAGTTCAGAAAACCTCTTGAAAAGGCAATTGTGGAAATTCCGGCAGGCAAGCTTGAAAAAGGCGAGGATCCGGAGCTTTGTGCAAAAAGAGAGCTGGAAGAAGAGACAGGCTATGTTTGCGGAGAAATCGAAAAGCTCGTTTCCTTTTATACTTCACCCGGATTCGCTGATGAGATTCTCCATATATATGCTGCCAGAAAACTGAGAAAAATAGAAAATCCCGCCATTCCGGATGAGGATGAATTCGTCGATGTTATTGAGCTTACTCTTGAAGAGGCGCAGGCTTATATAGAAGAGCAAAAAATCCATGATGCCAAAACAGTCTATGCTGTCCAGTATCTCCAGATCGAACAGCTGAAGAACAGATGATGCTTCAAACTTATTATGCCGATATGCACATCCATATCGGCCGGACAAAGTCAGGGCGCGCCGTTAAAATAACGGGGGCCAGATCACTTGTGTTTTCCAATATCATCGAGCATGCAAGGGACAGTAAAGGCCTGGATATGATCGGGATTATTGACTGCCATTCACCAGAGGTAATTGACGAGATGGAAGAACTGATGGCCACGGGCGAGCTTGTGCAATCGCCTGAAGGAGGTCTGCTGTACGGCGGCCTCGCAATCATTCCAGGATCAGAGCTTGAAATCTATGATGAAAGCTGCAAGGGCCCCATCCACGTTCTCTGCTATTTTCCAAACCTTGATGTGATGAAGGAATTCTCTTTGTGGCTGAAAGGCCGCCTTAAAAATATCCATTTAAGCTCACAGCGTATCTATGCATCAGGAAAAGAGCTGCAGTCACAGGTAAAAGCGCTTGGCGGATTATTCATTCCGGCCCATGTCTTTACGCCTTTCAAGAGCATGTATGGAAAAGGTGTCGACCGGTCGCTTGAAGAGGTCTTCGATAAAGATCTTATCGATGGGATCGAGCTGGGCCTGAGTTCGGATACAGAAATGGCTGATATGATTCATGAGCTGCACCAGTACCCTTTTCTTACAAATTCAGATGCTCACTCTCTCGGAAAAATAGCCAGGGAATATCAGCAGATTGAAATGGCCGGGCCTTCATTCAATGAGTTTCATTTAGCCTTGAAAAGAGAGGGAGGGAGAAGGATTTCCGCCAATTACGGACTGGACCCGCAGCTGGGGAAATATCATCAGACAGTTTGTCTGGACTGCCATTCCCCCCTCGCTTCCGGTCATAATGGCTGCCGGAAGTGCGGAAGCATAAAGCAGGTGAAGGGAGTGGCCGATCGGATTATGGAGCTTAAGACAGCTGGGAGTGCACCGGCAGACAGGCCGCCATATGTCCATCAAGTGCCGCTCGAATTCATTCCCGGCCTCGGCCCAAAGATACTGGAAAGGCTGCTGGACCATTTTGGGACTGAAATGGACATACTCCACAGAGTGCCGAAGGAGGCACTGGAAGAGGTCATTCCAGATAAGCTTGCTATGCTGATCGTCAAAGCGAGGAGCGGCCGGCTTAGCTTGAAAGCAGGCGGCGGAGGGAAGTACGGAAAAGTTGAGCAGGAATAGCAGCTGAAGGGGACGAACACAGGAGCCGGGCTATAACTGTAAATATCTAACGAAATACCGGATCCAGAGAGCGGATCCGGTTTTTTCTATTCTTTTAACTTTGCAAAAATACAAGTGTCCCGCAGCACATCACCGCTGGCGCAGAGGGTATTTTTTCTTAAGGTAGCTTCCAGCGTAAAGCCGAGCCTCTCGGGGATTTTTCTGCTGGCTGTGTTCTCCGGATCGCACCGGATCTCAATTCTATTGGCAGACAGGCTGCTGAATGTAAACTCAATAAGAGCTTCGACCGCTTCTGAGATATAACCTTTCTTATGATGGCGCGAATCGCACCAATAGCCGATTTCAAACCTGCGGGCCTCCCAGTCGATGCGGTGCAGCCCGGTCGATCCGATGAATTGGCCGTCTTCTTTGCGGTATATATGGAGGCGGATATCTTCCCTCAGCCAAAATTGGGCATATGACCGGCGGATGCCTGCTTCTGTTTCTTCGAGGGACTGTTCCTTGGCAGCGAAAGGCAGCCATTTTTTCAGCTCATCCTTTGATGCTATGACAGCATCATACACATCTTTGCCATCGCCTGGCAGGCAAGGCCGGATATACAATCTTTCTGTCTCTGCAATGATTTCAGGAAAGTCGATTAAAATTGGATTCATTTTCCACTCCTCCTTTGTGATTGTTCCGATTATATCGGGTGGCACAAAGACTGGCAATATATTTTTAAAATAATGGCAAAATGATAGAATCCTGTCATAGACTGTTCTTCCCTGCATAGGATGTAGTAATAGATTATACAGGAGGAAGAGCAATGAAAAAACGTATGTACCAGAACTTTGCAGCCAATCATTTTCGCGAGCATTCCTCGATCTACTTATTCGTCATCGTCCTGTTTCTGATGGGGGTCATTTTCGGTGCCGTAGTGGTGAACAGCCTGAGCTTCAATCAAAAGGAAGATTTATATTACTATCTGTCGCAATTTTTTGGACAGGTATCGGCCGGCACTGTAGCTGAGTCACATGATCTTTTTATCCAGAGCCTGTTCCATAACAGCAAGTTCATTGGACTGATGTGGCTTCTCGGCATTTCCATCATCGGCCTGCCGGTCATCCTCGTGCTGTTATTTATGAAGGGTATGGTTGTCGGATTTACAGTCGGCTTTCTTGTAAACAGGATGGGCTGGGATGGGTTCCTGCTTTCCTTTGTATCAGTTATGCCGCAGAATATCATCATCATTCCGATCTTTATCATCACCGCAGCGATGACAGTGGCTCTGTCTTTAAAGATGATCAGGAGGCAATTTATGAAAAATCTCGGCCAGCCGGTCGTGCCGATGTTTGGAAGGTACCTGGCTGTGTTCTGCGCGGCAGTTCTATTATTATCAGTGGCTGCCGGCATAGAAGCCTATCTTTCCCCGGCTTTGATGAAATCGGTTGTCAGCAGTATAAAGCCTTGATTGCTTATTTTATAGTGATTATAATATAAGAATGAATATATTTTATTATAATAATTGTATCTTCTTATTTATAATGATTTTATTTTGAAAACATCTCCCTATCTGTTATAATGAGAACTGACAGTGCGAGGGAGGGACTTTACGGGATGGAGACCAGAATAGATAGAATTAAAAAACAGCTGCATTCGTCAAGCTATAAATTAACACCGCAGCGTGAAGCAACAGTCCGTGTGCTGCTGGAGAATGAAGAAGATCATCTGAGCGCGGAAGATGTATACCTCCTTGTCAAAGAGAAGTCGCCTGAGATAGGACTGGCGACCGTTTATCGCACACTGGAGCTGTTAACGGAACTGAAAATTGTCGATAAAATCAATTTTGGTGATGGAGTTTCCCGCTATGACCTGAGGCAGGAAGGCGCCGCCCATTTCCACCACCATTTAGTATGCATAGAATGCGGGGCAGTAGATGAGATCCAGGATGACCTTCTGGAGGATGTCGAAGCGATAGTTGAGCGTGACTGGAACTTTAAGATCAAAGATCACCGCCTGACATTTCATGGCATCTGCTACCGCTGCCAGGATAAAGAAGAAAGCGCCGATGAGGCTGATTGACTGGAACCTTTTCTTTAAACCGGAAAAGGTTTTTATTATTCTCCGAAAAAAAGCCGGAAATGCCAAAAGCTTTAGCCGGGAAGGTATAAATCTTGTCCAGCTTGGCATATCTTTTATTATAGAATGCAGCTGGAGGAAGAATGATGAGATCCTGGATGATTATGACGTTTAAAACATTGAAGGTATTTGTCCTGTTTACGGGATGTACAATCCTTTTTTATTATGGGCTTTTATGGTTAAATGAAGAATATCAGAGCTATCACCGTTATGATGAGCCGGAAGGCAGCGCCGTCAGGGTATCTGGTGATGCAGTTTCTGATGAAACCGACTGGTTTGACAGACTGATTCTGTTTTACCACAATGGGGAGTAATGCATAAATGGAAGACAGGCTGAAAGATTTTGTTCACTTTTTATTGATTGAAAAGGGACTTGCCAACAATACAATTGTCTCTTATGAACGGGATTTGAAAAATTATCTTAAATTCATTGTGAAAAGCGAAGGGCTTGCCAGTTTGAATGAAGTCCAAAGGGTCCATATCGTCCAGTTCCTGAAAAAGCTGAAGGAACAGGGGAAATCTGCCAAGACCCTTGCCAGGCATATTGCTTCCATCCGTGCCTTCCATCAGTTCCTGCTCAGGGAGAAGGCATGCGAAAATGATCCATCTGTACATATTGAGTCGCCGCAGCAGGAAAGAAGCCTTCCAAAGGTCCTGAGCATGGCAGAAGTGGAAACCCTCCTGGAATCGCCCTCAGACTCGAGCCATTACAGCCTCCGCGACAAAGCGATGCTTGAGCTCCTGTATGCAACAGGAATCAGGGTCAGTGAACTGATCGGACTGCAGATAGGCGATGTCCATCTGACAATGGGCTTTATCCGCTGCATCGGGAAAGGAAATAAAGAAAGAATCATTCCGATTGGGAAAACAGCTTCAGAAGCAATTGAAAGATATCTTCTGCATGGAAGGCCGAATTTTGTTTCGAAAAGCCGCAGAGATGATACATTATTCCTGAACCATCATGGAAGGCAGCTGACCCGCCAGGGATTCTGGAAAATACTGAAAAAGCTTGCAGGCGATGCGGGCATTGAAAAAGAGCTTACCCCTCATACTCTAAGGCATTCTTTTGCCACCCATCTGCTGGAAAATGGAGCAGATTTGCGGGCAGTACAGGAGATGCTCGGTCATGCGGATATATCAACAACCCAGATATATACCCATGTCACGAAAATAAGGCTGAAGGATGTATATTCAAAATTTCATCCCCGTGCCTGATAAAACTGGAGTTTATAAATCTGCAAAAAAATAAATCTGATAAAACTGCTGAATATAAAGCAGTTTTTTCTTGTTTTTTAGGTTATTTGTTTTGTAGAATATAGATGTCAGACTTCTGACGATTCTAAACCTCTCGCAGGTTAATACTTTTGAAAAAGGGTAACATATATTTGTAAAATAAATTGAAAACGTGTACATGTTTAGGAGGAGAGCACATGAATTCGCATACATATAAAAGAATCTTTCTAATTGTTATGGATTCGGTGGGAATTGGCGAGGCAGCGGATGCTGAGCGCTTCGGCGACAAGGGATCTGATACGCTTGGCCATATCGCTGAAAGGATGAACGGGCTGAACATGCCGAACATGGGCCGGCTGGGCCTCAGCAATATCAAAGAAATCAAAGGTATTGAAAAAGCAGAGAAGCCGCTCGCTTCTTATACAAAGATGCAGGAAGCATCAAACGGAAAAGACACCATGACAGGGCATTGGGAGATCATGGGGCTGAATATCGAGACACCGTTCAGGGTATTCCCGGACGGCTTCCCGGATGAGCTTTTGTCAGAGCTTGAAGCCCGCACAGGCAGAAAGATCATCGGGAACAAGCCGGCAAGCGGCACTGAGATCCTTGATGAGCTTGGGGAAGAGCATATGAAGACAGGAGCCCTGATTGTGTATACCTCGGCTGACTCGGTCCTTCAGATTGCAGCCCATGAAGAGATTGTGCCGATTGATGAGCTGTACACGATCTGTAAAATCGCCAGGGAACTGACACTTGATGAGAAATACATGGTTGGAAGAGTGATAGCACGTCCTTTCATCGGACAGCCTGGTGCATTCAAGCGGACAGCGAACAGGCATGATTATGCCCTGAAGCCATTTGACAGGACGGTCATGAATGAGCTGAAGGACGGCGGACTGGATGTACTGGCCATCGGAAAGATTTCCGACATCTATGACGGCGAAGGTGTGACAAAGTCACTGCGCACTGTCTCTAACATGGACGGGATGGATAAGCTCCTCGAAACGATGGATATGGATTTCACAGGCTTGAGCTTCTTGAATCTTGTGGACTTTGATGCCCTTTTCGGACATAGACGGGACCCGGAGGGCTACGGGAAAGCGCTGGAAGAATATGATGCCCGCCTTCCGGAAGTGTTTGATAAGCTGAAGGAAGATGATCTGCTCATCATTACGGCTGACCACGGGAATGACCCGGTACATCCCGGGACAGACCATACACGTGAATATGTCCCATTATTGGCGTATTCTAAGGGCATGGCGGTCGGAAAAGAGCTGCCAATCAGGCAGACATTCGCCGATATCGGCGCTACTGTAGCGGAAAACTTTGCTGTGGCCGCGCCAAAATTCGGAAAAAGCTTTCTGGGTGAATTGTAAGCCCGGGTCATATTTTAAACAACTGACAAGCTGAGCCATAGAAGGAGATTGGCAGGCAATGGCTGCCACCGGTTATCCGCTCAGTACTGTCTGATAAAAAGGGGATTATAAAATGGACTACGGAAAAATTCAAAATGCAGCACAATTTTTAAAAGAAAAGTATGGAGAAACGCCTAAAATCGGTTTGATTCTTGGCTCCGGGCTCGGCGTTCTGGCAGATGAAATCGAACAGCCAGTGAAAATACCTTATAATGAAATTCCTGATTTCCCTGTTTCAACAGTTGAAGGGCATGCAGGCCAGCTTGTATTCGGCCTTCTGAACGGTGTACAGGCTGTGGCTATGCAAGGGCGCTTCCACTATTATGAAGGCTACAGCTTCGACAAGGTCACTTTCCCTGTAAGAGTCATGAAGGAGCTCGGAGTGGAAATCCTGATCGTGACAAACGCTGCCGGCGGTGTTAATGAAAGCTTTGCACCAGGAGATTTAATGCTTATCTCGGACCATATCAACAATATGGGAAGCAATCCTCTGATTGGACCTAATGACTCCAAGCTTGGCGTCCGTTTTCCTGATATGTCGGAAGCATACTCCAGGGATCTGCGCCAGCAGGCAAGAGAGATTGCAGGCAAGCTGAATATCAGCATCCAGGAAGGTGTATATGTTGGCAATACCGGCCCTACATATGAAACGCCTGCAGAAGTGAGGATGCTCCGCACTATGGGCGGTGACGCAGTCGGCATGTCGACGGTACCTGAGGTAATCGTGGCCAGGCATGCAGGCCTGAAAGTACTGGGTATTTCCTGCATTTCCAATATGGCAGCAGGCATACTGGATCAGCCTTTAAACCATGAAGAAGTAATTGAAACGACTGAAAAAGTGAAGGCGAACTTCCTCTCTTATGTGAAAGAGCTTGTACGCCAGTTTGGTGCTTAAATAAAGAAAAAGTGGTGACGAATATGAGAATGGTTGACTTAATAGAAAAGAAACGCGACGGCAAAGAGCTGTCTTCGGAAGAAATCCAATTCATAATAAAAGGCTATACTGACGGTTCAATTCCTGACTATCAGATCAGTGCTTTAACGATGGCTATCTTTTTCCAGGGCATGACAGAAAGTGAGAGAGCCGACCTGACGATGAGCATGGTAGAATCAGGCGATAAAATCGATCTGTCAAAAATCGAAGGCATTAAAGTCGACAAGCATTCCACAGGGGGAGTCGGCGATACAACTACGCTGGTGCTCGGCCCTCTTGTAGCGGCTGTCGGTGTCCCGGTCGCTAAAATGTCCGGCCGCGGCCTTGGCCATACAGGCGGTACCATCGATAAGCTGGAGGCGGTTGAAGGCTTCCATGTAGAGATAGAAAACGAAGAGTTCATCAAGCTGGTCAATCAGAACAAAATTGCCGTCATCGGACAGAGCGGTAATCTTACGCCGGCGGATAAAAAATTATATGCCCTCCGCGATGTAACAGCGACGGTAGACAGCATCCCGCTCATTGCCAGCTCTATCATGAGCAAGAAGATTGCAGCCGGCGCAGATGCCATTGTCCTTGATGTGAAAACGGGGGCTGGCGCCTTCATGAAGACGCTTGACGATTCAAGAGAACTTGCGAAAGCAATGGTGAGGATCGGGAACAATGTCGGCCGCAAGACGATGGCAGTCATTTCAGATATGAGCCAGCCGCTTGGCTTTGCCATCGGCAATGCCTTGGAAGTGAAAGAAGCAATCGACACATTAAAAGGCGAAGGACCGGAAGATCTGACTGAGCTGTGCCTTGTACTAGGCAGCCATATGGTTGTGCTGGCTGAAAAGGCAGAAACCCCGGCACAAGCACGAGAAATGCTTGAACAGGCAATCAAGGACGGATCCGCCCTTGAAGCAATGAAAACCTTCCTCAGCTCACAGGGAGGGGACGCTTCTGTTGTCGATGATCCTTCCCGTTTGCCGCAGGCCAAATTTGTTTATGAACTTGAAGCAAAAGAAGATGGCTATGTTTCAGAAATTGTCGCTGACGCCGTAGGAACGGCTGCCATGGTCCTTGGTGCAGGAAGGGCAACTAAAGAATCTGAAATCGATCTTGCCGTCGGGCTCATGCTCCGCAAGAAGATCGGCGACACTGTCTCAAAAGGAGAATCACTTGCCACCATCTACAGCAATTTCGAAAACGTTGAAGAAGTCAAAGAACGCCTGTACAGCAGCATCAAAATCACGGCTTCCAAAGTAGATGCCCCTGTACTGGTGCATGAAGAAATTACTGAATAACATTGTATGGAAAAGCTGCATCCCTTAAGGGTGCAGCTTTTTTATGCCTTGACTCCCGCGTGCTTTCCGGTCCCCTTAGAGCACTCCGAAAATAAGTGAAAGCAGCCTCTCCAGCTCTCGGGCAATCCCTCCATTATACAAGCTCTTAAATTCTCAAACCCATCTGAAACGGCTCATGTAAAATAAAAACCGTACCTCCGCCAATTTATTGTATAAATTTGTCTCCTTTGGAAAAAATGGAGGCTATAAAGAATGGAGGGTTATGTGATGAAGCGAATCGTTTCTATAATGGTGTTTGTTTTACTATCAGCAATGATGGCACCGGCAGCCTTAGCCGAAGAAAGCGGCGTCAAGCTGGTTGACAACGTAAAATCGGCGATCTTGATTGAGCGGGATACCGGGGCTGTTTTATATGAGCAGAACAGCAATGAACAGCTGCCTCCAGCAAGCATGACTAAGATCATGACCATGCTTTTGATCATGGAAGCGATTGATAAGGGCAAGCTTTCCATGGATGAAAAGATCAGGGCGAGTGAATATGCAGCATCCATGGGCGGCTCGCAAATATTCCTGGAACCGGGCGAAGAAATGACAACAGAACAGATGCTGAAGGGGATTGCCATCGGATCAGGAAATGATGCATCTGTTGCCATGGCTGAGAGGCTCGCCGGTTCAGAAGAAGAATTCGTCAAGCTGATGAATAAAAAAGCCAAAGACCTTGGCTTGAAGGACACGATTTTCAAGAATGCAACAGGCCTGCCTGTAACCGAGCACTACAGCACAGCCCATGATATGGCACTTATGGCAAAGGAACTGCTGAAATATGAAGGCATAACCAAGTTTACAGGAACATATGAAGCTTATTTAAGGGAAGATACCGACAAGAAATTCTGGCTGGTCAATACAAACAGGCTGGTCCGCTTCTATCCGGGAGTCGACGGATTGAAGACAGGCTTTACAAATGAAGCGAAATATTGCCTGACGGCTACAGCTGAGAAAAACGGGATGAGGGTAATCGCAGTTGTCTTTGGTGCTCCGACATCGAAAGAAAGAAATGCTCAGGTAACCAAGATGCTGGATTATGCTTTCAGCCAGTATGAGACACATCCAATGTATAAGCGGAATGAAGCTTTAGGTTCTGCCAAAGTCAGCAAAGGCGAGATAAAGCAGGTCGAAGCTCTGACAAGCGAGCCGATCTCACTGCTGACGAAAAAAGGCGAAGACACAAAGGCAGTCAAGAAAACCGTCGTCCTGAAAAAAGACCTGAAAGCCCCAATAGCTAAAGGCGATCAAATTGGTACGCTGAAAGTTGAAAAAGATGGGAAGACAATCGTGGAAAGCCCGCTGGTGGCCAAAAGCGAAGTGAAAGAGGCAGGCTGGTGGACGCTCTATAAACGGGCTCTCGGCATTTTCACGAAATCAAATTGATGTCGAAAAAAAGGTGCATCAAGGAAAATTTAGCGAAACCGCACTAGTTTTGCCTTCAGGAAGGAATAAGGGCCTCCTTCAGCGAAATTGACTCTCTAGAAAGGCTTGATCCATGCAGGAGATGAGGCATGGACAGCCGGCCGGATCTGTAAATGGTTCCGGCAGCAGAGAAGGAGGCTATCAGTCATGAGTCTGATGATTGGATTGGAAGTAAAAAATGATGTGCTGTGCATTCGCTTAAGCGGAGAATTGGACCACCATTCGGCAGATGAATTAAGGGAAAAGGCAACAAACGCCATAGAGTCTTATGGGATCCGCCACATTGTCCTCAATCTGGAGCAATTATCCTTTATGGACAGCTCAGGCCTTGGAGTGATCCTGGGCAGGTATAAGCAAATTAAGCAGCTTCACGGCGAGATGGTCGTCTGTGCCATTTCACCGGCGGTACAGAGGCTATTCGATATGTCCGGGCTGTTTAAAATCATCCGTCTTGAGCCGACTGAAGAATTTGCACTTCAGCGATTGGGGGTTGCCTGACAATGAAAAATGAAATGAATCTGCAATTCAGCGCTTTGAGCCAGAATGAGTCCTTTGCCCGGGTGACCGTCGCGGCTTTCATCGCCCAGCTTGATCCGACAATGGATGAACTGACTGAAATCAAGACGGTCGTATCAGAGGCAGTTACCAACTCGATCATCCATGGCTATAACAATGACAGTAAAGGGATTGTCTATATTTTTGTCAGTATTGAGGACGGCTTCGTTGATATGACAATCAGAGATGAAGGGCTCGGGATCGGGGATGTGGAAGAGGCCAGGCAGCCGCTGTTTACAACCAAACCAGAGCTGGAACGTTCCGGCATGGGCTTTACAATCATGGAAAATTTCATGGATGAGATAGAAGTTCGCTCACACCCAGGAGAAGGCACCGAAATCCGTTTAAGGAAGCATTTATCAAACAGTAAAATGCTATGCAATTAAGGGAGTCATGCTATGGATGTGGAGGTAAAGACAGATAAGACCCAGACGTATCTCAAGGATCACGAGGTAAAAGAGCTCATACAAAAAAGCCAGGCAGGAGACCAGGGGGCACGGGACACGATTGTCCAGAAAAACATGAGGCTGGTCTGGTCAGTGGTCCAGCGTTTTCTCAACAGAGGATATGAGCCGGATGATTTATTCCAGATCGGCTGCATCGGCCTCTTGAAGTCGGTTGATAAATTTGATCTGAGCTATGATGTAAAGTTTTCAACCTATGCCGTTCCTATGATCATCGGGGAGATACAGCGTTTCATCCGGGATGATGGAACTGTGAAGGTGAGCCGCTCCCTGAAGGAAATGGGAAATAAAATCCGCAAGGCAAAAGACGAGCTGACCAAGACTTTTGGAAGGATTCCGACTGTAACAGAGCTTTCCGCTTATCTGGAAATCCCTCCTGAGGATATCATCCTTGCCCAGGAAGCAGGCAGGACGCCATCCTCCATTCATGAAACTGTATATGAAAACGACGGCGACCCTATCACACTGCTGGATCAGATCGATGATGGCAATGATGGCAAGTGGTTTGACCAGATAGCCCTCAAAGAGGCAATCCGCGAGCTGGATGAGCGGGAAAGGCTGATTGTTTATCTCAGATATTATAAAGATCAGACACAGTCTGAAGTGGCAGCAAGGCTGGGAATATCACAGGTGCAGGTCTCCCGGCTCGAGAAGAAAATCCTGCAGCAGATGAAAGACCGGATGGATATGTGAATCCATCCGGTCTTTTTTGTGTACTGATTCCCGGGCAGTCCAGAGCGGCTTTCCATTATCCCCAATTTTTGGTCGACATGATTGGAATTTTATTACGAATACTATTTATACAAGGAAAACACTGTTTGGGAAGTGATCATAATGGAAAAAACGGTTTATGTCCGGCTCAGGAACCGTATTCAAGTGCGTCCGCAGGCTTCCGTCCAGCTAAAGGACATTGCCTTGATTATTGCAGATGAAACACTTTATGAACGGTTAGGGAATCTTTCCATCCATCACGTTTCAGATCATGACCGGAATATCATTGTCATTGACATTGTCCAGGTGATCCAGGCCATTGCCGCAGAAAAGCTGCAGCTCGATATACAGGCTGTCGGTCCCTCCCAGACGATCATTGAGGTGATCTATAAAAAGAAAAAAGCATCCACAGCGTTTTTCCTGCTAATCTGGTTTTTGCTGTTTTTTGGTGCCGCACTGACAATCATGAATTTTCATGAAGACGTCAGCATGCAGACAGTGCATCAGCGGATTTATACAATCATCACCGGAAAAGTGGAGAAAAAGCCCCTGCTGTTCCAAATTCCCTATTCTCTTGGCCTTGGACTTGGGATGATCATTTTCTTTAATCATGTTTTCAAAAAAAGGCTCAATGAGGAGCCCAGCCCGCTGGAGGTTGAAATGTTCAATTACCAGCAGGATCTCGACCGGTATGTCATCATGCATGAAAATAAAGAAAGCATGAAGAACCTTGATGACCATTAGCATCATTATCGTCATTTTCCTGGGATTTGCGGGAGGCGTCTCTGTGGGGGCAGGATTTGTTGCGTTTCTGACTGTGCTGGGGATCATTCCAAGGCTGACCCAGCTGTCAAAGACAATGAAAATGATCCATCACTATGAATGGGCAGTTGTAATCGGGGCGGTTGCAGGAACATCTGCAAGCCTTCAGGACCCGCGGCTTTACTTTCCGGGATTTATCCTTGTTCTTTTCGGTCTGGCAGGCGGGATTTTTGTGGGGATGGTGGCGGCAGCACTTACAGAAGTGCTTAACGTCCTGCCGCTGCTGGCCAAAAGGCTTGGGATTGACGGTAAAATAGTTGTTCTGCTGATGGCCATCGTATTCGGGAAAGTATTTGGATCGCTGTTTCACTGGATGTATTTTGTAGACTGACTATGTAAAGCGAAAGGACATCAAAGCAATGGATGAACGCAGGAAAGTCATACTGATTACAGATGGCGATGAGTATGCAAGAAGGACTGCAGAGCATGTAGCGAAGGATATTGGCGGCAGATGCATCTCTATGTCCCACGGGAATCCATCTGTTTTGTCAGGACCTGATATCGTGAAGATGATCAAGAAAGCCCCCAATGACCCTGTACTTGTCATGTTTGATGACTCCGGCTATGTCGGCGAAGGGCTTGGTGAAACGGCCCTTAAATATGTGGCAAGGCATGAAGACATTGAGGTGCTCGGTGTAATAGCAGTTGCTTCAAAAACAAGGCAGGCGGAATGGACGCATGTGGATGTATGTGTCGACAGGTACGGTGAGCTTACTCCGTATGGTGTTGACAAGCTTGGTGTCCCTGAAATGGAAATTGGAAAAATGAACGGGGATACAGTCTACTGCCTCGACGAATTGGATGTCCCGCTGATTGTCGGAATCGGCGATATCGGCAAGATGTCACGAAGAGATCATTATGAAAAAGGCTCTCCCATCACCAAAAAGGCAGTGGAACTCATTCTGGAAAGGAGCGGATTTTATGGCGGAAACTAAAAAGAAAAACAAAACCTCTATTTCAGAATCACCCGGCAGAAACGAAGACTTCATGAAAGAGCGCATCGGGCTTGGCGTCAGCTTTGACCTGGGTGTCAGGAAGCTGCAGATCCTGAAGAAAGAAATCCAGATTTATTATGTAAATGGATTATGTGATACTTCTTTTATCACCCAAATCCTTGAAGAGCTCGTGGAAATCAATGATCACGAGAAACTGTCCTCAAACGTTTTCAATATCGTGAAAAACCGCATTGTCAATCAGTCGGTGCAGCCGATTGAAACAATGGACGAACTGGTTGACCAGGTGCTGTCCGGCCTGATTGTTATACTGGTTGAAGGGGAGACGACGGGACTTGTTGTCGATGTCAGAAGCTATCCCGGCAGAACACCGGAGGAGCCCGATACAGAGAAAGTTGTGCGGGGGTCAAGGGATGGATATGTAGAAAATATTATTGTTAATACCGCCCTGACCAGAAGGCGGATCAGGGATGAGCGGCTCCGCTTTGAAATCATGCGGATAGGGGAGCGCTCCAAAACCGATATAGCGATTGCTTATATTAAGGATGTCGCCAGTACAGATTTGATTGAAGTGGTCAGGCAGGAAATTCAATCGATTGATATCGACGGACTGACAATGGCGGATAAAACGGTTGAAGAATTTCTCTTAAAGCAAGGCTATAATCCATATCCGCTCGTCCGTTATACAGAAAGGGCCGATGTCGGTGCAACCCATCTGCTGGAAGGGCATGTCCTGATTTTCGTTGATACGTCGCCAAGTGTGATCATCACGCCGACAACCTTTTTCCACCATCTGCAGCATGCTGAGGAATACAGACAGTCGCCGGCAGTCGGCACATTCATCCGCTGGATCCGCTTCATCGGAGTGCTCGCCTCACTATTCCTGCTGCCATTATGGTTCTTATTTACTCTGGAGCCGCAATTGCTGCCGGATGCCATCAAGTTCATCGGCCCGAATGAGAAGACAAATATACCTATTGTCATACAAATCTTCTTGGCGGATATTGGCATTGAGTTCCTGAGGATTGCTGCCATCCATACGCCCACACCTCTTTCAACGGCAATGGGATTGATAGCAGCCGTCCTGATCGGACAAATTGCCATCGATGTCGGGCTGTTTGTGCCGGAGGTCATTCTCTATGTGGCTGTTGCTTCTATAGGAACCTTTTCAACCCCAAGCTATGAACTCAGTATAGCCAATAAGATGGCAAGGCTTGCCATGCTGATTGCCGTGGCACTCTTCCATACACCGGGCTTCATTATCAGCATAACAGTGTTCATCCTCCTCCTGGCAAGCATCAGGTCGCTGAACACGCCATACTTATGGCCGCTGCTGCCTTTCAGCCCGAAAGCATTTCTGCAGATCCTGATCAGAAGGTCTGTCCCGGGGTCTAAGATCAGGCCAAGCATCGTCCATGCGAAAAACCGCTTCAAACAGCCGGCTAAAAATTGAATATTATGCTAATATCAATTGCAGTTTTCCGGCAATTATGGTAAGTTTTTAACTAAATAAAGGACTAAAGAAGCTGAAATAGACAGTTCAGAAACGGGGACTGTCTATTTTATATAGCATGGAATTATTCGGGGCTGTAAAAAAGCGGCCGCGGCAGTCTATAATAAGAGTAACAGTATAGAGGGAATGAGGGAGTAAGCATGTTTTTTCATGGGACAGCAAGAGTAAATGGACAATCTCATTTGGAAATCGGCGGAATGGATACCGTTGAATTGGCAAAGCAATTCGGGACACCGGTTTATGTATATGATGTGGCACTGATTCGCGAAAGGGCAAGAGGCTTCAGGCAGACATTTGAAGAACTGGGGGTGAAATCCCAGGTTGCTTATGCGAGCAAAGCATTTTCATCCATTGCCATGATTCAGCTGGCTGAAGAAGAAGGCCTGTCGCTTGATGTGGTTTCAGGAGGAGAGCTGTATACCGCTCTGGCGGCTGAGTTCCCTGTGGAAAGAATCCACTTCCATGGCAATAATAAGAGCAGGGAAGAACTGGAGATGGCTCTTCACTATGGAGTCGGATGCATCGTTGTAGACAATTTCGATGAGCTGGAACTGCTTAAGTCAGTTTGCGAAAACAAAAACACGAAAACCAAGATTCTGCTGCGTGTGACACCGGGAATCGAGGCGCATACCCACGATTATATCCTGACAGGGCAGGAGGATTCCAAATTCGGCTTTGATCTGCAAAATGGACAGGCCGAAGCTGCGCTCAAGCAGGCCATATCAACTCCATGGCTGGAAACACTCGGCATTCACTGCCATATCGGATCACAAATCTTTGAAACGACCGGCTTCATTCTTGCGGCCGAGAAAATATTTGAAAAACTGTCAATCTGGAAAAAAGAGCTTGCCTATGAACCGGCTGTGCTGAATCTGGGCGGAGGCTTTGGCATCCGCTATACAGATGAAGACGCGCCGATTGCGGCTTCAAAATATGTCGAAGAAATCATCAGCGAAGTGAAAAAGCTGGCCGGCAGCTACCAGATGGAAATGCCGGAAATCTGGATTGAACCAGGCCGTTCGCTTGTCGGCGATGCCGGGACAACACTCTATAAGACAGGCTCAAGAAAGGATGTCCCGAATGTCCGCCATTACCTGGCGGTGGACGGAGGCATGAGCGATAATATCCGTCCGGCCCTTTATCAGGCCAAATACGAAGCTGTGCTTGCCAACCGGCCGCTGGAGAAAGCGGAAGAAACGGTCTCCATTGCCGGCAAATGCTGCGAGTCAGGCGATATGCTGATATGGGACCTGCCTTTGCCGAAAGCAGAGCGGGAAGACCTTCTGGCTGTATTTTGTACAGGAGCCTACGGATATTCCATGGCCAACAACTATAACCGAATCCCGCGGCCGCCGGTTGTATTCGTAGAAAATGGAGAGGCGCGCCTTGTCGTCAAACGAGAAAGCTTCGAAGACTTGATCAGGCTTGACCTGCCTCTTCAGGAGAAAATCAAGAACTAGAAAAAAGCAGCCGAACGGCTGCTTTTTTGAGCTGTGCTGTTAAGCACCTCTATTTTACTATGAGAAGAATGCTTTAACAGCATCGATGGCACTTGAGAAAAAGCGTTTCAGGCTGTCCAGGAAGCCCTGGCCTTCTTCACTTTCAAGATACTTGGTGATTTTGTCCTTTGCTTTATCAAGCTGATCTCCGACCTGATTCCAGTCAATGTTCAGATCCTTCAGTTTGTTGAACAGGTCGATCAGGCTTTGCATTTCTTTATCTGTCAGGGTGATGCCAAGGTCCTTTGCCGCGTTTTCGATGATGTTCTGGAGCTCTTCGTCGGTGGCAGGTTTATTTTTGCTGATTTCTTCTTTGATTTTTGCTATTAGAGCAGCGGCATTCTCATTCCCGACCGAATCGCCAAGCTTGGCCGTTTCTACCATTTCTTCATTTGCTGCCTGCTTGACTTCTTCAGGTATCGTCTCATCTGCTGAGATCTCATATGCTTTTATAATTCCGGTCAGGGCGGCTGTCCCGGATACAGGCGATGGTGCGGTTATATATATTTCAGCATCTTTTACACCAGCAGTTATCAGAGCATTGATATACATTTCGTCTGTTACCCAGTTGATGTTCTTCGTTTCAACTTCAAGTCCTGATCCGGATTTCGCGACCGTTGTCGCTGAAGAAGAAATGGCTCTTGTGCCGATGAGTGCTTTGCTGATATAGCTGCCCAGATATTGATGTTCCTCTTCATTTGAGACAGTGATGGTCATGGCGTCCTTTGGCGCTTCCATCTCTGCAAGCAGGACGTTTTTCTGTTCTTCGGAAAGGTTTTCGCCAAGGGTGACGATCATATCTCCTTCGGCCATGTCTGCTGAAGCTCCCGCTGGCAGAATCAGCATCAGAGCAAGGGCAAGCAGCATTATATTTTTGCATCGTTTAAGCATAATGTTCCTCCTAATCTTGTATACGCAGGCTGGACTCTATATTAATAGACGTACATAATGATATAAAAGTTTCGGAAAAAATTCATCCCCCTGCAGCCAATAGTCCCTATTTTCCCGGCGGGATAGATAAAAAAACGCATTTAGTGTAGAATAAAAAAGGAGTTTGGCGATTGGAGGCAAGTGTATACGATGAAAAAAAATAACTGGCTGCTTTTCTCTTTTTTCCTGGCCATCGGGCTGATTTGGGGATTCATCTATTGGCTGGTCATTGTGCCTGGATCCTGATTCGATTTGATTGCTGTCCTGCTTAAATTTTTGTATCATAGTAATGATTAATGGAACCTGCAACAAAAATGCTTTCTTACATATCATATACTAGCCGCCATATAGTTTAGACAATGGCTTATTGGGAAAAGATAGTTTGGAAATGTTTTATTTAATGAGGGATAATTATGCTAATTCGATATAAAAAGACATTCGAAAAGATTGCCATGGGCTTATTATCATTTATGCCAAATGAAAAGGATCTGAAAAGGCTGCAGCAGACCATGAAGCAGTATGAGTCGGACGACGGCTGGCAGCTGTTCCTATGGAAGCAGGATGATATAACAGGGCTGATCGGGGTTTCTTTCATGGACGGCCCTGCAATGGAAATACAGCATATTTCCGTAAGTCCTTCACATCGCCAGCAGGGCATCGGAAAAGCAATGGTCAAGGCTTTGAGGGATCTGTACCCTGACAGGAAGCTCGTCAGCAATGAAAATACAGAACCGTTTGTAGACAAGTGCACGGATGAAGAATGCTGAAAAGGCAGAGAACCTGGTTCTCTGCCTTTTATTATTCGGTATCATTGCGGGCGTCCCATGCAGCTTTCCGCTCAAGGATGACATCAGTCCGGTCTCTCATCGAATGCCGGTGAATGAGCATTCTGTCAGAAAGATCGCTTGGGCTCCCCCAGACAAGGCCAAGGGATTCTGCCGTTCTTATGCATAGGCTGGCAAGCTCATGATCAGCCAGTGGAAT
The DNA here is from genome assembly GCF_040492155.1 of Cytobacillus sp. T106. Taxonomy (NCBI): domain Bacteria; kingdom Bacillati; phylum Bacillota; class Bacilli; order Caryophanales; family Bacillaceae; genus Cytobacillus; species Cytobacillus sp. T106. The sequence continues at coordinate 604,831 of NZ_JBEUMK010000001.1, forward strand.
GAAGGGACTCGAGTAAGGTTCTCCTTTTGCAATTCCCTCCAATCTGCCGCTGATCAGCAGCGTGAATTCCCGGGCGCTGATTCCAAGCTCCTTCAGCTGGAGGGGGACCTTGTCCAAAATAGATCGGGATTTCCGCAGCGTCCGTTCAGCGCCTTTGAAGTTGCCGCGGCGATGATGATAGGCGGAAACTGCGAACAGAATGAGCCCTACCCAAACAGAGTCCTTATTCCGCGGGTCTGCTTCTTTCCAGTATTCTTCAAGCACTTCATGGCATTCGAAATAATCTCGGTCTGCATGGAAATGGACAAGATACTGTATATATTCTTCAGGATACATATTGACCTCCCTTTTGCCCTGGTGACTGACATTTTGCACTTATTTTATCATATTCCGGCTTGAAGCGGTGCTGGGGACAAATGAATCAAGAAGAAAGCCCGGCTCATGCCGGGCCTTCAGTCTATAGTTTTAGAAGCACCATGATGCTCCCACAATGATCAGCAGAATGAACAATACCACTATTAGGGCGAAGCCGCCTCCGTAACCGTAACCTGCACCTGCATCTGACATATCACCGATACCTCCTATATAGTCTGCGTTTTTCTTTACAAATTCATCTTATGCGGGAATGGGCCATAACGTATGGGCGCCTGGAAAAAAAGCTCGGAGAGAAGGAATTTCGTTCCCCGGCTTTCTGGAAGTTTGTCTGTATTTTTCTATTGGATATCAGAATGGAATCCTCTATACTAGTAATAGCCATTTACAGCCGGGAACCTGCCTGTGTTTGGCGCAGCATCAGGCAAAATTCAAAATTAGAAATTATGGTGGAAATATGCAGTATAATGTGAAGATTGACGCGTTTGAAGGGCCTCTTGACCTGCTTCTTCATTTAATTAATCGCCTTGAAATAGATATTTACGATATTCCTGTAGCAGAGATTACTGAACAGTATCTTATTTATATACATACAATGAAAGAGCTCGAACTTGACGTTGCGAGTGAATTTCTTGTCATGGCGGCGACCCTGCTTGCCATTAAAAGCAAAATGCTCCTTCCAAAGCATGAGGAAGAGCAGCTGGATGAGTTTGATATGGAGGAAGGGGAAGAAGACCCCCGTGATGAGCTTGTTGAAAGACTTGTAGAATATAAGAAGTATAAAGAAGCTGCAGCTGAGCTCAAAACGAAAGAGCAGGAGCGCGGGCTGATGTTTACAAAACCTCCAAGCGATTTATCGGATTATGCAAAAGACGTGCAGCCTGAAAAGGCAGACTTGAATGTGTCGCTGTATGACGTGCTTGGGGCATTCCAGAAGCTGATGCGGAGAAAGAAGCTCCAAAAGCCGGTCACCGCAAAGGTGGCAAGGCAGGAAATACCTATTGAGAAGCGGATGGATGAAATCCTTGATCAGCTTCAGCGGGCAAGGGTGAAGACAAGCTTTTACGATTTGTTTCCTTCCGATGAAAAGGAACATCTTGTCGTCAGTTTCCTCGCAGTGCTGGAACTGATGAAGAGGAAACAAATCGAGCTGAACCAGGAACATAATTTTGCAGAGATTTTTGTATCTGCAAAGGAGGATCAATAAAAGTTTTGGACATCGTAAATTGGAAAGGGATAACAGAGAGCCTGCTCTTTGCAGCAGGAGATGAAGGATTATCCTTGAAGCAGATCGCTGAGGTGCTTGAGATGGACGAAAGCCAGGCGGAAACCATTTTGCAGGAGCTTATCCAGTCCTGCGAGGATGACTACACGAGAGGCATTACAGTGGCCCAATTTGCCGGCACCTATCAGCTGGTCACAAAGAAGGAGAACTCAGATTATCTTAAGAAATTGGTGGAGACCCCCGGGACAGGCTCCCTGTCACAGGCAGCATTGGAAACCCTTGCCATCATCGCATACAAACAGCCGATCACAAGGGTGGAAATAGAAGAAATCAGAGGTGTTAAAACAGAGAGGCCGCTTCATACATTGGCCGCCAAAGCTTTGATAAAAGAAGCCGGAAGGGCAGAAGGGGCGGGCAGGGCCTATTTATATGCCACTACAAAGGAATTTCTTGATTACTTTGGTTTAAAAAGTATAGACGAGCTTCCTCCGTTGACAGAAAATGATGAGGATGAATATGCAGGGGATGAGGCAGATTTATTTTTCGAAAAGTTTCAGGAAACCTTAGATAATTGATTTTTCTGACACATTCCTGCGGCCTATATGATAAAATATAGCTAGATTGTCCGAAGCTCACTGTTAGCATCGTGCTTTATATCATTTAGCTGTGCCTGCTGCCACAGCAGTGCATGAGCCGGGGAGTGTCTGGATTGTTTATAAAGCAGTGCAAAGGGTATGAATTGGAGAAAGAAATGCCGAACACTTCCGAGGATTTCTTCAACAGGAGCGAGGTGGTGTATATGGAGGAAGGGCAGGAGAAGACCCTCCATGTACTATATATACGCTACTTCGAAGAATCCATGGAAAGCTTCACGCCATTTGGCTCGGACCCTGTGTTCAAGGCAGGCGGCAGGGAAGTGGCTTTCAAGGATTTAGTGGCGCTTGCGTGTTTGCTGAAAAAAACGGGATTACGGGACAGAAAAAGAGTATACATAAATAACAAAGCTGAATTTGAGTCCTATTTTGACAAACTGGATTTCGGCAGATTAAGGGAGGTTTTCAATGGCGTAGAAGAGGAGAAAGGTTTTCAAATCGCTTCGCCTCTTGATTTCTTCAATCATCAGCAAGCTTAACGAAAGCTGCTTGCTGAAGCCTGGCCAGGATTCAAAATAAGGAAGTCCAATACATTAAGAGGCTGCCAGGAAGCCGTCTGAAATGGCAAGGATGGCAAGCCGGTCGAAGCAAGAAAAAGCATGGCATCAGCCTGCAATCTGAAGGGGTGTAACAATGGCGAACACAATCGTTAAATCGCAGACAGAAGAAGTGAAAAAATTCCTGGGAAATACTGTTTCAGAATTGGAAGCATATTTAAATGAAACAACACTATCCGGCCTCATAAAGGAAAAGGACGGAGACCGGAATTATTATAAAATGGTTTTGGGAAATCTGAGAAAGTTGCTTGTTTTCTGTGAGGAAGGCCTTGATGCCTGCAGTGTACTCCTGAAAAATGAGCCTTTCCCAAAGCCTGCGGCCGAAAAGACGCTTTACCGCATTTATCATCAGTGCATTGACGAATTCTTCTCGCCGAAAAATGATGCATGGTTCGAAAACAGCCGTTCCGCTTATACCGGGAAAAACTCCATTAAGTTTCAGGGAGGGGTCCCTGAAAGCATGAAGGGAATCTTTGACAGCCTGGAGAGTGAGTTCCAAAGGATCCGGGAAGAGCTTGAATATTATGAAACAGATTACCGGACAAAAATGATTCAATCCAAATAGAACAAAGGCTGCCGACAAGGCGGCTTTTTTTATAGTTAAGGGATTTATAAAGTGGAAGACTTGTGGATGATTTTCATTTCTTGATCCACGTCCAGCAGCTGAGCCGAGGTCATATGCCAAACCACCCAACAAGAAAGAATGCCTTTCGGGGTGTTCGTCTTATGCTAATTGGGGGTGGTCAAGGCGCTTGCGCTTTTGTTCTATTTATGAAGGCCGCCGGAAGTGGACATGTACAAATTTCGCCTGGGATAAGCAAATATTTTAACATCATACATATCATTGGAAAAGGAGGAAGACAGATAGGAGGGGAAGGATGAGCAAGTTTCACGATTATATCAAGGATGTATTCAATTGGAATGAGGAAATGAAGAGATTCCTGGAATCGGAGGATGTGGAGAAAGACGCAGAACTATGGGTAAAACTGGATAAATTCTCGGGAGTGATTGAAAAGCTTGACGGCCAGCTTGATATAGAGGAGCTGAATGCGCTCCAGTCCCGTGTAGATGAACTTCATAACGATGTTGAACAGTATTTTTCCAGAAGGCAGCCGGTCGGCCATATTTACATCAATGAACCTTTTATTCCGGCAGGCGGCCATTCCCTTCCGCCGCTGCCATATGGCTATGACAGCCTAGAACCATATATAGCAGAAGAAATCATGAGGCTTCATCACACGAAGCACCATCAGTCTTATGTTGATGGACTGAACCGTGCTGAGGAAATGCTTAAAAAGGCACGGCAAGATGGCGATTTTAAACTTGTTAAGCATTGGTCGAGAGAGCTGGCATTCCATGGCTCCGGCCATTACCTCCATACTATTTTTTGGAATAATATGAGCCCCTCTGGGGGAGGGAAGCCATCTGGTGCCCTGCTGGGAGAGATAGAAAAGTATTTTGGAAGCTTTGAACAGTTCAAGAAGCATTTTTCTGAAGCTGCCAAACAGGTGGAAGGCGTCGGCTGGGCAATCCTTGTCTGGTCACCGCGTTCAAGGCATCTTGAAATCCTTCAATCGGAAAGGCATATGCTGCTTACCCAGTGGGATACGATCCCGATTCTTGCCCTTGATGTCTGGGAGCATGCCTACTATCTGCAGTATAAAAATAACCGCGCCGATTATGTGAATAACTGGTGGAATATTGTGAACTGGAAAGATGCAGAGGAACGCTTCCAAAAAGCAAGCCAGCTGAAATGGAAGCCTTTTTAGAAGTATGGGGATGGCAGCAGCCATTCCTTTTTTTATGGGGAAGGCAGAGATGCCGATATATGGATTATAAGAATGGAGACACCCGCCGCTTTTCATTTTTAGTCATAAGCTGTCCCGACTCGCATAAACTTGTACAAACATATTAGGAGACGGGGTTTTGGAGAATGAACAGATTGTTTAGATGGATGCTATTATCCTGCATAGCAGCTGTCCTGGCAGCGAATCTGCCTGCAAAGGTACAAGCTGCCTATTCGGCCAGCTCAGGCAGCGCCATACTGATGGAGCAAAGCACCGGGAGGATCCTGTATGAGAAGGATGCTTATACGAAGAAAAGGATTGCAAGCATAACGAAGATTATGACAGCCATCCTTGCCATTGAATCCGGGAAGCTGGATACAAAGGCCAAGGTGAGTGAAAAGGCTGTACGGGCTGAAGGATCATCTATTTATCTGCAGCCGGGAGAAAAAATTCTATTGGAGGACCTGGTTTACGGACTTATGCTCAGGTCGGGGAATGACTCGGCGGTGGCAATTGCCGAACATGTCGGGGGAAGCCTTGAAGGGTTTGTATACTTAATGAACAAAAAAGCTGAAGAAATCGGCATGATAAATACCCATTTTGCCAATCCGCACGGGCTCGATGACCATGAGGAACACTATTCTACCGCGTATGATATGGCAGTCCTGACCAGATATGCCATGAACAATGAAACATACAGGAAAATAGCAGGGACGAAAATGCATCGGGCGCCGAACCCGAATGAAAGCTGGGACAGAGTCTGGAAAAATAAGAACCGCCTCCTCACCGAATTGTATGAATATTGCACAGGGGGAAAAACAGGTTATACAAAACGTGCCAAAAGGACGCTGGTTACCACTGCCTCAAAGGATGGTCTGGACCTGATTGCGGTTACGCTGAATGGCCCGGATGACTGGAACGACCATATCGGCATGTATGAGAGCGGGTTCAAGGAATATTCGCTCAAAAAAGTTGTTGAACAAGGCGGGATCAGGGAGCTGGAGGATACTGCCTATGAAAAAAAAGCCTTTTTGAAGACAGACTACAGCTATCCTGCCTCTGAAAATGAAAAAGACCTTTTCCGTGTCGAATATAAGATGCTGAAGCCTTCGGGAAGCTGGAAGGAAGATAAGGATTTTCCCGATGTGGTCGGAAGGGCCATTGTTTACTTTGAGAACAAGCAAGTGAAAAGTCTGCCGATTTACTATGAAAAAGAGCCCCAGAAAGAAGAAAAATCTTTTTTGGATTTCTTTAAGAGCATCTTTATGACAATTGCTGGAGTTAAAACAGATGGTTAATATTATTTGGGTTGCGATGACCGTGATCGGGATTGTTTTTGCCATTTTCAATGGCACAATGGCTGAAGTAAATGAAGCGGTCTTCAGCGGGGCGAAAGAAGCGGTCACCCTTTGCATCGGGCTCATCAGCATCCTTGTCTTCTGGCTGGGGATGATGAGGATTGCCGAAGACGCAGGACTGCTGAAAAAATTGGCTTTTCTTTTCAGGCCGGTAGTGACAAGGCTTTTTCCTGATGTTCCTAAGGACCACCCGGCAATGGGGTATATCTTATCGAATATGATGGCGAATATGTTCGGGCTGGGCAATGCGGCCACGCCACTTGGAATAAAGGCAATGGAGCAGCTTAAAGCGCTGAATGGCGGAAAAACCGAGGCGAGCAGGTCGATGATCACCTTCCTGGCCATCAATACCTCAAGCCTGACACTCATCCCGACAACGGTGATTGCCATCAGGATGAACTATCACTCTGCCTCTCCTACTGAAATTGTCGGGCCGACCTTGATTGCCACCTTTTGCTCAACACTCGGGGCAATCCTGATCGACAGGTACTTTTATTACAGACGAACCCGTAAAGGATGAGCGCGAATGGAAATTGTCTCTTTAATCTCATTATGGTTTATCCCGGTGCTGATTGGATTTATCCTGCTGTACGGTACTTATAAAAAAGTCCCTACATATGAGAGCTTTGTGGATGGCGGCAAGGAAGGAATCAAGATTGCTGTTTCCATCATCCCTTTTTTAGTCGGGATGCTGGTGGCCATTACTGTCTTCAGGGCTTCAGGGGCACTTGAATTCATGATGGGTTTTATCAGGCCGGCAATGGAAGCGGTCGGGGTCCCTCCCGAAATCGCCCCGCTCGCCATCATCAGGCCGATATCAGGCACTGCGGCCCTTGGCATGACAAGTGACCTGATTGCTGCCCATGGGCCGGATTCTTTTATCGGAAGGCTCGCCTCCACGCTCCAGGGAAGCACAGATACGACCTTTTATGTGCTGACAGTCTACTTTGGGGCTGTAGGCATTAAAAAAATGGGGGATGCGCTGAAGGTGGGCCTCCTGGCCGATCTTGTCGGCTTTATTGCAGCGATAGCAGTTGTCATGCTTGTATTCGGATAAGAAAGGGAAGGGCGCCGAAAAACGGCGTCCTTTTTGTGGTTCCATGGAGGACCTGTTCCGCTTTCGGCATACTTTTAACATCGGCTGCTTTGAAAATAGGCCGGTTTGTGTCATAATTCATTAGATGGACAAAAGATTGCCATAAGTATTTTATTGAGGTGACATAAATGGAAAGGCTTCAAAAAGTGATTGCCCATGCAGGGGTTGCATCGAGACGAAAAGCGGAGCAGCTGATTGCAGAGGGACATGTAAAAGTAAATGGGAAAGTTGTAAAAGAACTTGGACTGAAAGTTTCTTCTTCAGACAGGGTGGAAGTGGACGGAATCCCGGTTGAAAGGGAAGAGCCTGTGTATATCCTTCTGTATAAGCCCAGAGGGGTTATTTCAAGTGTGACGGATGAAAAGGGAAGGAAGGTCGTAACTGATCTCCTGCCTCAGATCAAGGAGAGGGTCTACCCTGTCGGCAGGCTTGATTTCGACACTTCGGGCCTCCTGCTGATGACCAATGACGGAGAATTTGCCAATCTGCTCATGCATCCGAAAAACGAAGTGGAAAAGGTATATGTGGCGAAGATCAAAGGAATACCAGCCAGGGAAAAACTGAAAAGCCTTGAAAGGGGTGTCCGCCTGGAGGATGGCAAAACAGCTCCGGCAAGAGTCAAGGTGCTTTCAATTGACAAACAAAAGAATACAGCCATCGTTGAACTGGTCATCCATGAAGGAAGGAACCGCCAGGTCAGAAGGATGCTGGAGGCCATCGGGCACCCGGTCATGAAGCTCAAAAGGGAGCGATACGGCTTTCTTACTCTGCAGGGATTGAGCGCAGGTGATGCGAGGGAGCTTACAGCCCATGAGGTAAAACAGCTCAGGACTCTTGCGAGCAGTGCCGGCAAAAAGAAAAATTCATAGAAGTTTCACAGTTGGAAGGCTTTGTTAACAACAGTGCGATAATGAATAAGGTATAATGATAGACAGTTGCCCGGGGGAGCGCTCATACCTGCACGCAAAGGATTGTATGCGGATTCTTGCAGGGTGCTGCAGCTCCATCCAAGGGCTAAGAAGCAGCATGAACATCAGGGAGGTACTTATGAAAAAACGGCGTCTCGTTATGAGAACAGTCATTTTGCTTGTTCTGGGTGCTGCCGTTGCATACACTCTATACGCAAGCATAACGAAAGATGATATCAGAAAAGTTGCAGTCGGGGAAAAAGCCCCTGATTTTGCTTTGGTGGACATGGATGGGGAAAAGCACAGGCTTTCAGATTATGAAGGACAGGGTGTTTTCCTGAACTTCTGGGGAACCTGGTGCAAGCCTTGTGAAAAGGAAATGCCTTATATGAATAACCAGTACAAACAGTTCACGGACGAGGGCGTCCAGGTGCTGGCTGTAAATGTAGGCGAATCTGATTTTGCCGTCAAGAAGTTTGCTGAAAGATATGGACTCGCATTCCCGATTGTCAATGACAAGGATGGTCAGGTGCAGAATGCTTACGCCATCGATCCCCTTCCCGCCACATTCCTGATCAATCCGGAGGGCGAAGTGGTGAAGATTCATACCGGCCAATTGACAGAAGATACGATCCGCACCTTCATGGAGCAGATCCAACCTAAGTAACAGGGAGTTTTTAGGATGAAAGAAGTTAAATGCGAATGCGGGCATCTCAATCCGCATGGGACCATTCTTTGTGAATCATGCGGAAAGGTGCTCGAGGAGCAGGCAAAAGACAAAAAGCTGATCGATATGAGATATGAAGGGACAGCGCGGCGCTCACAAACCTATAATAAGACATTTGTGGACAAAATCTGGAATTTCTTTTCCTCTGTCAAAGTCGGCGTGTGGATCATCGTACTCACCCTTATTGCATCGGCAATGGGGACAATCCTCCCGCAGGAAATGTATATCCCTCCGACCATGCCTGCTGCCGAATATTATGAAGACCAGTACGGATGGTTCGGGAAGCTGTATTATGAACTTGGCTTCCATAATCTCTACAGCTCATGGTGGTATTTAATCCTGATTGCTTCCCTCGGCGTTTCTTTGGTCATTGCCAGCCTTGACCGGGCAGTCCCTTTATACCGGGCTTTAAAGACCCAGCGTGTTACAAGGCATGAAGGCTATTTAAAGCGCCAGAGGCTTTTTGGGATTTCAAAGACTGATAATGTTGACGGGCAGTATGAAGTGATCAAGGAAAAGCTGAAGGCAAGAAAATACAATATCCGTGAAGAAAACGGCAATGTCCTTGCTGAAAAAGGCCGCTTCTCCCGCTGGGGCCCCTATGTCAACCATGTCGGCCTGATCATTTTCCTGATTGGAGGCATGCTCCGCTTTGTTCCCGGAATGTACGTGGATAAAGTGCTGTGGATCAGGGAGGGCGAAACGAAGGTAATCCCTGAAACAAAGGGAGAATATTATCTTTCCAATGAGGCATTCACTCTAGAAGTCTATGATAAAGAAACTGACAAAGAAGTCTTTAATGATGCGATTGACAGGGCAGGCACCGTCGCTAAGAATTATCAATCTGATGTGACCTTGTACCGGAAACAGGGTGAAACCGTTACCGGTGAAACCCATGACCTTGAAAAGGTAAAGAATTATAGCATCAAGGTTAATGAGCCGCTGAAGTTCGAGTCGTTTGCACTATATCAGGTAGATTATAAGCTGAACGAACTGAACAAAATGTCATTTTCCCTGACAAATAAAGAATCAGGGGAGACATTCGGCGATTTGACGGTTGATCTGTATGATCCCAAGACTGAATATAAGCTGAATGAAGGCTATTCAGTAGAAGTTGTCAGCTATTTCCCGGACTTTGAATTCGATGAAAATGGAGACCCGACAACCAAATCACGCATCCCGAATAATCCGGCATTTGTTTTCAAAATGTTTACACCGGATAAGCCGGACGGTGAAGTCAGCTTTGTGGCCATTCAGCAGACAATCGAGCCCATGGGGGACAATGAATATAAACTGGCCTTCCAGGGCGTCGAGACAAAGGATGTTTCAGGCCTGACAGTGCGCAAGGATCTGACTCTTTGGATACTGGCTCTCGGAGGGGCGATCTTCATGATCGGCGTCATCCAGGGCGCCTACTGGAACCACCGCCGTATCTGGCTGCGCCGCTTCGATGGTGAAGTGTGGGTTGCCGGCCATACAAATAAGAACTGGCATGGCCTGAAGAGGGAGATTGAGCTCGCCCTTGAAGATACAGGCATCAGCATGCCTGAAGACCAGATGGAAAATGATAAAACTGATAAACTGGAAAAATCAGAAAAGGAGGGGCAATAATTGTGGTAGCACTGAGCGGAAATTTATTATACACTGCTTTTATTTTATACTTAATTGCCACATTATTTTTTGGCGGAAGCATAAGGGATAAAAAACATGGCGCCGGCCAAAAGTCTCCAAACAGATGGGCAAAGATTGCCATTATCGTGACCATTGCCGGGTTCGCAGCCCAGCTGGGTTATTTTATTACCCGCTGGGTCGCCTCCGGCCATGCTCCTGTGAGCAATCTTTTTGAATTTATGACATTCTTCGGGATGTCCCTTGTTGGAGCATTCATCATCATTTACTTTTTATACAGAACACCGATGCTTGGTGTGTTTACCATGCCGGTCGCGCTGCTTGTCATCGCTTATGCCAGCATGTTTCCGCGCGATATCTCGCCGCTCATCCCTGCTTTGCAGAGTGACTGGCTTTATATCCATGTAACGACTGTTTCTATCGGCGAAGCGATTCTTTCAGTCAGCTTTGCAGCAGGCCTGATCTATCTGGTGAAGGCTGTTGACCAGTCAAAATCCAGCAAACGGACCTTCTGGCTTGAAGCAGTCATGTTCGGACTTATTTGTACTGTAGGTTTCATTGCGGTCTCATCCATTTTCTCAGCGGCTGATTATAAAGCAAGCTTTACATGGATAGACAAAGGGGACCAGGAATCAGTACTTGAATACTCCATGCCTGCCATAACGGGCCCTCATGAAGGAACACTTACCACTGACGGCAGATTTGAGCCGCTTGTGGAAATGCCGGCTATCATCAATGCTAAAAAACTGAATACTGTCATATGGTCGATCGGGGCAGGACTCATCCTTTACGGATTGCTCAGGCTAATCCTCCGCAAGAGGATTGCTGCAAGCATCCAGCCGCTGGTCCGCAACATCAAACTGGACCTTGTGGATGAAATCGGATACCGTTCAGTCTTGATAGGATTCCCGGTATTTACGCTGGGAGGGCTTATCTTTGCGATGATCTGGGCACAAATTGCCTGGACGAGATTCTGGGGCTGGGACCCGAAAGAGGTATGGGCGCTTGTCACATTCCTGTTCTACGCTGCTTTCCTTCATCTCCGGCTGTCCAAGGGCTGGCATGGAGAAAAATCGGCATGGCTCGCAGTCATCGGGTTTGCCATCATTATGTTTAACCTGGTTGCAGTCAATCTTGTCATTGCAGGTCTGCACTCATACGCGGGATCCTGACAATAATTCCATAAAGCCTTCACGATTTCTATGTGGAGGCTTTTTTTAAAATATAGACATTTGCGGCATTCCGGCTGCCCAGGGGACCCCTCGCAGCTGATCTATTAAAGGAGGATTTTATATGGAAAGAGAAACCAAAATCCTGGTAGTGGACGATGAGGTAAGAATCAGGCGGCTTTTAAAGATGTACCTGGAGAGGGAGAACTATGTGATTGAAGAAGCCGGTGACGGCAGCGAGGCTCTGGAGAAGGCTTTTGAAACTGATTATGATGTTATCCTGCTGGACTTGATGATGCCGGGCAAGGATGGGATCGAAGTATGCCGTGAGCTCAGGGAAAGAAAGGCGACGCCTGTCATCATGCTGACAGCGAAGGGCGAGGAAGTGAACCGGGTCCAGGGCTTTGAAGCAGGGACAGATGATTATATCGTCAAGCCGTTCAGCCCGCGGGAGGTTGTCCTCCGGGTAAAGGCACTTCTGCGCCGGTCCAGCACGACGAGCTACCTGCAGACTGAAACTGCTGCAAAAGATGTAATCGTATTCCGGCATTTAACCATCGATAATGATGCCCACCGGGTAATTGCAGACGGTAAAGAGGTCAGCCTGACTCCCAAGGAATATGAGCTCCTGTATTTCCTTGCAAAATCTCCAGATAAGGTTTTCGACCGCGAGCAGCTGCTTAAGGAAGTCTGGCAGTATGAATTTTTCGGAGATTTAAGGACAGTTGACACACATGTGAAAAGGCTGAGGGAAAAGCTGAATAAAGTATCTGAGCAGGCAGCGCGGATGATCGTTACGGTCTGGGGCGTCGGCTACAAATTCGAGGTTGTTAATGAATGATGTTTTGGCGCAGTGTAGTAGGCAAGCTTTGGATCACAATCATTTTTCTGGTGGCCTTTGTCCTTTTTACCCTTACGGTACTCCTTCTTGAGTTTTTCGAGAACAACCAGATCAATGAGATTGAAAAAGGGCTGACCAAAACGGCCAACAAGATCTCCGTGATTCTCAAGGAGCATGACCTTGATGTGGGGCTGGAGATTTCCTGGGAACTGGTCGATGACGTGACCAATATTGCTATCATCAAGAGCGATGAAGAGTATTACCATTCACCTGACAAAGGAGAGCCGATCGAGCTCCCCCGCGAATTCTTCATGGAAGATAAAGGGCTGGCCGAGGCTTTTTCCGGACGGTCAGTCAAGAAGGTATATCCATACCCGGCCAGCGGTAATTCTGAGGAGGATTCACGCATCCTGATCATCGGTGTGCCGTATGTTGACGATGGGGACACCGGAGCTGTATTTATATACCAGTCTCTTGAAGAAATGCAGAAAACGACAAGATCAACCACTAAGTTCATTATTCTTGCTGCAGGAATCGCCATTATCCTTACCACCATCTTTGCATTCTTCCTATCAACAAGAATCACAGCACCGCTCCGAAAAATGAGGGAGGCGGCTTTTGAAGTGGCGAAGGGCAAGTTTGATACGAAGGTCCCTATTCTCACCCATGATGAAATCGGAGAGCTGGCAACCGCTTTTAATCAGATGGGCAGGCAGCTGAAATTCAATATCAATGCTCTGAGCCAGGAAAAAGAGCAGCTTGCAAGTATATTGAGCGGAATGGCGGACGGTGTGATCACCTTCAGCCGCGACGGGACCATCCTTGTCACCAACCCTCCTGCTGAGCGCTTCATCCAGAACTGGTATTATGAGCAGGGGGAAGAGAGTACGAATATTGAAGCAGTCCCTTCAGAAGTAATGAAGCTGTTTCAGCGCGCCGTCGATACGGGAAAAGAGCAGATAGGCGAAATGCCGATCCAGGGAAGAATCTGGGTCATCATCGTCAGCCCTTTGTATAACAATACTTTTATCCGCGGAGCGGTTGCCGTTCTGCGTGATATGACAGAGGAAAGGCAGCTGGATAAGCTGAGAAAAGACTTTATTGCCAATGTCTCCCATGAGCTCAGGACGCCAATCGCCATGATGCAGGGCTACAGTGAAGCGATTGTGGATGACATTGCAGGGACAGATGAAGAGAAAAAGGAAATGGCAAGCGTCATTTATGACGAGTCACTTAGGATGGGCAGGCTGGTCAATGAACTGCTTGACCTGGCAAGGATGGAAGCGGGCCACATACAGCTTACCCTGGACAGAGTCGAACTGAAGCCATATATCAGCAGGATTGCAAGGAAATTTCAAGGGCTTTCCAAAGAGAAGATTATCAAGCTCGAAAGCGAATTCAGCATAACAGAAGATGATTTTGTTTTTGATCCTGACAGAATTGAACAGGTGCTGACCAATCTGATTGACAATGCCATCCGGCACACACCTGAAGACGGGTCTGTCAAAATAACAGTAAAGTCAGAAGAAAAAGGCCTGATGGTCGAGGTTTCTGATTCCGGATCCGGTATCCCGGAGGAGGATCTTCCGTTTGTTTTTGAACGATTCTATAAGGCAGATAAAGCAAGGACAAGAGGAAGGTCAGGGACAGGTCTCGGTCTTGCAATCGCAAAAAATATCATTGACGCCCACAAAGGGCAGATTTCTGTACAAAGCAAACTGCAGCAGGGAACGACATTTTCCTTTGTCATTCCTCGAAATATTGAATAAAAGACAGGAAAATGCCGTTTATTCTTGATTCACAAGAAACATATACACCATATAAAGCATCATTCATCAAAAGAGGAAGCAGCTGGAAGGGAATACACAAAAAGTCCCTTCCTTTTTTTTCTGAGAAATACTATATTTATAGATGTAACTTTTTGTACATAAACTGCGACTAATTTATGAACGGGGAGGGAAGACCTATGGACTCCGTTTTTGATGACTTATATATCAATTATCATCAGGACGTTTTTCAATTCCTATTTTATATGGTGAAGAGCAAAGAGCTGGCCGAGGATCTGGTGCAGGAAGTATATATCCGTGTCCTTAAATCCTATGACCGGTTTGAAGGAAAAAGCAGCGAGAAAACCTGGTTATTCTCTATTGCCCGTAATGTTGCAATCGATTCTTTCCGGAAGCAGAAAGGTTGGAAACAGAGGATACTGGAAAAGTTCGACTGGACGGAGCAGCAGATCAGGGACGACAGCCCTGTACCGGAAGATATCGCTATGCAGCGCGAAGAAATCCAGATGATCTACCGCTGCCTTGACTTATGCACAGTCGACCAGAAGATGGTGATTATTATGAGATATATCCAGGAGCTGTCTATTTCGGAAACGGCCGAAGCCCTCCATTGGACCGAAAGCAAGGTAAAGACAACCCAGCATAGGGCTCTGAAGGTATTGAAGGGCCATATGGAGACTTTATTGATAAAGGAGGGAAGAGATGGTGAAAAAATCAGAGTGGAACGATGAACAGCTTGAGAGGCTGCTCCGGCAGCTTCCAAAGATACAGGATGAGCGGGCCCCACAGGAAATCTACCAGAATGTATCCCGCCGGATGCGGAAGCGGAGACGCACATTCTGGGTCATTCCTGCAGCGGCAGCTGCTGCGGCTGTCCTTCTTCTCTTTATCCTGATTCCGGGCATGACCGGTCAGCAGTTTCAGGAATCTGCAGATCAGGCGGCAGAAAACAAAGGCGACCAGGCTTCTTCAGGAATTGAACCTTCTGAACAGAAAGAAAACAGCTATGAGACTGCCCAAAAAAGTGAAGACACCAGCGAAGGGGAGGCAGGGGTCCAAAATGATTCTGAGGCAGAGCCGTCAGAAACAGAAGTGCAGGAGGATGACGGGAAAGCGGGGCTGGCTTCTTTTGCGGAAGAAGAAAGCGACTACCGGACCGCTTTATATGAAGAAGATGTTCAGGAGCAGACGATCCTTACCTATGCCATCCCTGATGCAAATATACAGACACTAGTGCCTGTAAGCGTCCTTGCTGCACCGGAGGAAGGCAAGACAGAATTTGATTTATATAAAGAAACTATGGAAAAGCTGACGGAGGAAGAATGGGGGCTGGGCGAAGCTTATCCGATCCCGGAAACTGAGCTGTATTATGATCAGGAAACTGAAACTTTGACAGCAGACCTGACAAAAGAAGCAGACTTAAACGGCTCTGCTAAAGAAGTCTTGTTCAACAGTATTTTAACGAATAATATTGATTCGCTTCATGCAAAATCAGTCCTTTTGACAACAGAGGGAGAACCAGGAGTAGAATACCCTCACACAGGAGTGGTAGAAAGTCTTCCCGTTGCAGATGACAAAGGAAATCATGCTTATTACTTTTTATACACTAATCCTCAATCTCCCCCATTCATTGTGCCTGGAGAAGAAAGCTATGGCTCAATACAGGAAGCAATCGAGGCAATGAAAATGAACAAAGACACGCTTGGGCTGGAGCCGTCTATCCCAAGCGATATGAATATAAAAAGCGAGACAGAGTCCGAAGGCGAAGGCAGTGAGCTCACACTGACCCTGGAAGAAGGCACTAAGCTTGAGGATAATGCTGTTTCGTCGTATACCATCGAAGCGATCCTTCTGATGGCCAAAGGATTCAATTACAGTACAGTAAAGCTGGATAATGCCGAGATTGAAGAAGTAGGAAGCTTTCAGCTGCAGGAAGCATTGAATGTTCCGGCAGCGCCGAACTTGCGGCAGCTCCCATAATTTTAAAATATATGCATAGAACAGGGATCGGCCCATAGGCTGAACCCTGTTTTTATTTTTGAAGAATAACAAAATATATTTTCTCCTTAGATTACGGTCTATAGCTTCACCTGCCTTTGAATTTTCCTAAATAACCTTAATATTCTTTCATGTATAAACCCGCCTGCCGTAATTGCATAATAATGGCTGTGTTTTCTCCCGGGAAATCGTGCAGGAATAATAAGATTTCCGGACACGGAGGTTCTAATATAGGACATGCTTTCATACGGTGGGAAAGTAAAGCTGAAATGGCAAGGAGGATCATATGAGAGATTATATAAGAAGGTTTTTAATAGCATGGCTTGTGCTGGTATTCATTAGCCTGCTTTTCATCGGCGGCAGGCAGCCGCAGGCTTCAGAACTGCATGATGAAGTGTTTGCTTCAGGCTGGCAATGGCCGGCAGATGGTGTCCTGTCTGATTGCTTCGGCACCCGGAATGGCGCACACAAAGGAATTGATATCGCTTCAGCCCCCGGTACACCGGTTTTTGCAGCAGAGGAGGGCATTGTGACCAGATCCTATTATTCTGATTCTTATGGGAATGTAATATTTATTAAGCATCAGAATGGCACTGAGACCGTTTATGCCCATCTCCAGGAGAGAAAGGCAGCAGAAGGGGAAAAGGTGCTGCAGGGCCAGACAATCGGCACTATGGGCAATACAGGGGATTCCTCTGGTGTCCATCTTCATTTCGAAGTACATATATCAGAATGGACATACGATAAGCAGAACGCTGTCGATCCATTCCTTGCACTAGGAGAAACTGAGATCGGTTCGGCTGTCAGTTCAGTGCAGCCTGCAGAAGGTTCCAATACTATTGAAACGGCCAGCCTGCTGCTAGCAGATGATAATGGACAGCCCTTCGCCGCTGCACGCAGAAATGACGAAAGTGCCGGGAGGAAAGGTACAGCAGCCAGTGAAACAATGAAAAATTCCATTCTTAAGCCTCCAGCAGTGCCCGCTGCCGAGGCGCGTGAGCATAGGCTCAGGCTGCGGCAGCTGATGATTGCTTCCAGGAGCCATGAGAAGGGCAAAGAAGCTGCTGCACCAGTATATGAAGTGAAAACCGGAGATACTTTGTATTCTATATCAGCCAAATTGGGGACCACAGTATCACAGCTTAAAAAAGCAAACAGTCTGGCAGATGACATCATTCATCCCGGAGATATTCTTTCTGCCGGATTATTCACAGAATAGATTGAAGCCTGTCCTCTCCCGAAGTATAATGAATAAAATTGGGGAGGGGATACTTTGCTTACCGATTACCATAATCACCTGGAAAAAGGCACTTTGACGCTTGATTATTTAAAACAATTTACAGACAAAGCCGAGGAAAAAGGAATTGCCCACTTCGGCATTTCCGAGCATGCCTACCATTTCTATCAGACTGCAGATATACTGAGGAATCCATGGGTAGATGAAAGGCGCTATTATGATATGAATGATTATACAGCGCTTTTCAGGGAGGCCTGGAACAGCGGCATTGATGTGAAGATGTCGATCGAAATGGACTATACCCCGGGAAAGCATGATGAAATGCGCCGGTTTATCACGGGCTATGACTTTGATTACATAATTGGGTCTATCCATTGGATCGGGGATTTTGGGATTGACCTTTCAGAATACAGGCATGAATGGGACAAAAGGGATCTGTATGAAGTATACCGAGCCTATTTTGACCAAGTCGTCACCCTTGCCCAGTCCAATCTCTTCGATATCATCGGCCATATCGATTTAGTGAAAATATTTAAATATGTACCGCAGGATGAAGAATTCCTGCTGGAGCAGTATGAAAGGGCTGTAAATGCCCTTGCTGAATCAAAAACCTGTGTCGAAATCAGTACAGCCGGGCTGAGGAAGCCTGTAGGGGAGCTTTACCCGGATCCGAGGCTCTTAAGGAAATGCTATGAGAAAAACATTCCGATTGTCCTGTCATCCGATGCCCACTTTCCGAAGGATGTAGGCGCCGATTTTGATCAGGCGCTCCTGCTGGCAAGAGAAGCGGGTTATGAGAAAATCATGACCTTTTCCAAGGGAGAAAGGGTTGAGCATCCGATCGGCTGAAGAGGAAAAAGAAGATGGCGGTTTCCGCCATCTTCTTCTTTTTGTACTGCTATAGAGATATATTCCTGATCGAAACGATATCTTCCTGGCCTTCAAGCAATTTGAACGAGCTTTCTCCAAGAGGCTTATCAAATGATAAAACCATGATGGCTTCACCGCCGGCCTCTTTCCGCCCTACCTGCATGGCGGCGATATTGATGGAATGGTCGCCCAGGACTTTTCCTACCCGCCCGATTACCCCTGGACGGTCCATATGCTGAATATAAAGAAGTTCTCCCTCGGGAAGGAAGTCAATATTGAATCCATTCAGGAATACGATGCGCGGACCGTAATTTTCAATGAATGTCCCCCTGACAATAAATTCGCTTTTATCGTTTCTCGCTGCAACGGAGATGCAGTTCGCATAGCCGAATCCTGACACTGATATCTTTTCACCGATTGTTATGCCGCGTTCTTTTGCAGTTAAAAGCGCGTTCACTTCGTTCACGTGAATATCTATGCGGTTCTTGAAAAAACCTGATAATAAGGCTTTTGTCAGATAAGAAGTTTCCAGCTCTGTGACAGTCCCGGAATAGGTGATGGAAATTTCCTGAACCCCTTCGGTCACGCACTGTGAAAGAATCAGGCCGATTTGCTTGGAAAGCTGGTGGAAAGGCTGTATTTTATCATAGATCTCCTTCGACATCGCCGGAAGATTGATGCTGTTGGAGACAGGCTTATTTTCCAGAAAAAGCCGGACTTCCTCGGCTACCTGTGTTGCGACATTCAGCTGTGCCTCCCTTGTTGAAGCGCCGAGATGAGGGGTTACAATCACATTGTCAAACCTGAGGAGCGGATTATCGAAGGGAGGCTCCTCTTCAAAAACATCAAGGGCAGCACCTGCAATATGTCCGTTCCTGATATATTCTGCAAGATCCTTTTCATTGATGATCCCGCCGCGGGCGCAATTAAGGAAATAAACGCCTTTTTTGGTCAATTCTATTTTTTTGGCGTCAATCAGGCCCTTTGTCTGAGGGGTCAGTGGAGTATGGACAGTGATAATATCCGCTTTTTTCAGCACTTCCTCAAGAGGAAGGCTTTCAACGGCAAGCTTGGCAGCCCGTTCTTTCGTCAAGAAAGGATCATAAACAGAAATGGACATGCCAAAGGCCTTAGCGCGCTTGGCCAGCTCAGAACCAATCCTGCCCATGCCGACAATGCCCAGTGTCTTTCCGAATAGCTCATTCCCGATGAAGCTATTTCTGTTCCATTCCAGATTTTTGACGGTCCGGTGGGCCTGGGGGATATTCCTCATCAAAGAAGCCATCATTGCAAAAGTGTGCTCTGCAGTGGAAATGGTATTTCCATCAGGGGCATTGACCACCACGATCCCTCTTTTAGTAGCCTCAGCAACGTCAATATTGTCGACCCCGACACCAGCTCTTGCAATAATTTGGAGTCTTGGCATTTTATCGAGCAGTTCACAGTCCACTGTTGTGGCGCTCCTGACCAAAAGGGCATCAATATTTTCCAGATCTGCTTCAGGGTCATCTGTCTTTTTTTGTATCAGCCGGGCATTCTCCATCTCAGTGAGAGGAAGCAATCCAGCTCCGCTGATTGAATCTGCAACAAGAATTTGAAACATAGCCAATCCACCTGCTTTATAATAATTTTCTGATAATTTTACAAGACGAACAATTTTCTGTCAATGAGGCAAAACGTTCTTGTTTGGATGTAAACGCTTTATTATAAAAGAAGTTTTCAGGTTTGAGTGATGCTTTTTGAATAGCATAAGAAAATGCCAGGGAAATCCCTGGCATTCAGCCTAAAATTTTATTATTCCTGTTCCATTCAGGAAAACAATGATAATGGCTGCAGGAACTGCGTATTTCAGCAGGAGCAGCCAGAAGGCGAACAGCCGCCGGGCCATGCCGGATCCTGCCTGCAGTTCTTTGACCAGTGTGTTCCTGTCCATCCGCCAGGGAACGAAAATAGTAATGAATAAGGCACCTAGAGGCAGGAGGATATTAGAGACAAGATAGTCGGCTGAATCAAAGAACGTTTTTCCGAAGATCAGGATGTCACTCCATTCGCCAAAAGACAGGGCGGAAGGGATGCCGGCTGCAAATATCAGCAGTCCGAAAAGGATGCTTGCCTTTGTTCTGCCTGCCTTTTCGCCCGCAGCCGCCACATTGATTTCCAGCATGGAAATAGCCGAAGTCAAAGCAGCAAAAAAGAACAGCAGCAGGAAGAGTATGAAAAAGAACTCCCCGAAGGCGATTTTGCTGAATATGGCCGGAAGTACAATGAACAGAAGGCCCGGCCCTTCTTCTGGCTCCATGCCAAAAGAGAAAATGGCAGGGAAAATCGCCAGTCCTGCGAGAAGAGCAATCAGGAGCGTCAGCCCTGTGATTGAGAAAGCAGCTTTTGTGATATTTTCCTTCTTGGATAGATAGGAACTGTATGTCACCATTACGGACACGCCTACAGACAGCGAGAAAAAGGACTGCCCCAAGGCGTATAGAAACACATCAGGCGTCATCTTGCCAAAGTCTGGCTGCAAAAAGAATTTGACTCCTTCGATGGCATTATCAAAGCTCAATGACCGTGCAATCAAAGCCAAGAACATGATGAATAATGCCGGCATAAAATATTTGTTGACCTTTTCAAGGCCGCCCTGCACCCCCCGGCTGACAATCAGAACCGAAAGCAGGATGAAAACCAGTTGGGCACCTGCAGCAAGCATCGGGTCGGAAATGGCTTCGCCAAAGACAGCCTCAAAGTTCAGCCCCTCGGTCCACAGCTTTCCGGAAAGGGCATACCAGAGATAAATAAGGATCCACCCGCCAATGACACTATAAAAAGATAAGAGCAGGAAGCAGGCGGCAACACCCATTCTGCCGACCCATGGCCATAGTGAACCTGGAGCAATTGTTTTATAGGCTGCAACTGCCTCTTTTTGAGTGCTTCTGCCAATGACAAATTCGGCAAGCAGGATGGGCAGGCCAATGAATAAAGTGAACAGAATAAAAACAAGGAAGAATGCACCGCCTCCGCCGATCCCTGTCATATACGGGAATTTCCAGATAGCGCCGAGACCGATCGCAGAGCCGGCAGCAGATAGGATGAACCCGATTTTTGTCCCCCATTTTTGTTTTTCCATACTATCACTCTCCTAAAGATTATTTCAGCGGGCATTGAAGCAAATAAAAATCCCTGCATGAATTTCATGCAGGGACGAAAAAAATTCGCGGTACCACCCTCATTGTGAAGAAAATTCCAGGCACAGAAAATAAAAAACGCCCCTGCTTAACAGCAGGGACGATTATATCGCGGTACCACCCATTTTTGTGAAAACATCTTCACCACTTTGTTTGATAACGGTATACACTACCGTTTTCCGCTTTCTTATCCAAGAGTTCACGGAAAATGCTCCAAGGGGAAATTCATGCCATTTCTTTGTACCGGTTTTCACCTGCCACCGGCTCTCTAAAACAGGGAGAAATACATTACTATACCTTTTCAATGCCCAATATTTTTTTACAATACTATCACAGGATCGGAGAAATAAAAAGTTTTTTTTTAGAAATGCGGGAAAGCCTTGTTCTATTAAGGAACGCAGATGCCCGAATGAGTACATGACTGCCCGATTTGGGGAGTGTTTATGTATCCCAGGAGCCTGAATGAGTACATGACCGTCATTTTGCTGGAGAGTCAAGCACCCATAGATCCGGCAGAGTCCTGATTCCTTACTTCAAGCACAAAAAAGAAGAGCCTTTGACCCTGGCAATACATTCCGGCCAGACCCGGTTCCTGGACTGCAGGCTTTTATTCTAAAGGCTTCAGCAGCGGCAGCCTGACGTGCGAAGTCTGCCGCTTTGAAAAAAAAAGCACCGCCCCCGTGGCGTGCTCAAAAACCGAAAAGCATGCTGATAATATTCTTTTTCTTCCAGCTTCTTTTGATCGAAGGATGATCAAAAACAGGGAGCTGATCAGAAGCAGCAATTTGTGATGAAGCTTCGAGCTGAGCTACCTTTTCAGCCATCTGCAGCAGCTGGGTCTTCAGATCTTCAATTTCACGGCGGTGCTGCAGCAGCTGGTAGGAAACGACGTCATCAGCCTTGGAATCAAGCCGGGAATCCAGCTGGGTGACCTTATCTGCCAATTCCTTTATTTGAACAGAGTGATCCTCATTCTGCTGCTTCACTTCCGGTGTTTTTTGGACCGAGAGCTTTACCTCATGGACAAGGGCACCGTTCTGGATCTGGGATTGTATATCTTTCAGGATTTCTAATTGATCTTCCTCAAAATGGTAGTGGCCAAGTTCGTTCCTTCCGACTTCAAGACCGAACTGTTTAACCCAGCGCTGGATTGTGCTCGGCGATACTCCCAAAGAGCTGGCAGCTTTATTTGTATTCATTTTCATCACTCCTTTATCTTACAAATACTGCAAACAGGAAGACATTCCTTCCCTCATGACAAAACAAGTTGGGATTCGGCAAAAAAAGCCAGGAAAAGCCTAAATCTGCCGGGGGGGCCAGGGCCGGAGGGGAGACATGCAGGCAGATTAGGGGTAGAATGACTGTAACCATGAAAAAAGGAGTGCTTATTTATGAGACTGGAAGGCAAAAAAATTATCAGCTTGGTACATCACGAGTTTGAAGACCTGGAGCTTTGGTATCCCATTCTGCGGCTTCGGGAAGAAGGGGCCATTGTAGAGCTGGCAGGTGAAACAGCGAATGAAACATATCTGGGGAAGTACGGGGTCCAGGCGAAGTCCGATTATGCCTATTCAGAGATCTCCGCTGATGATTATGACGCCATCCTGGTGCCGGGCGGATGGGCGCCTGATAAAATCAGGAGGTTCCCGGAAGTTATTTCACTCATCAGGGAAATGGATGAAGCGAAGAAACCGATCGGACAGATATGCCATGCAGGATGGGTGCTTATATCTGCAAAGATCCTTGAAGGCCGCACAGTCACGAGTACCCCGGGAATCAAGGATGATATGGAGAATGCAGGAGCAATCTGGGTTGATGAGCCTGCTGTAACGGACGGCCATATTGTATCAAGCAGGAGGCCGCCTGATCTTCCGGATTATATGCGGGAATTTATCCGGGCGCTTGAGAAGAAGTAGTTAGTGCAAAGCGGGCATCAAGGTCCATAGTGACGATCTGAGTGGGGACTAAGGGATCCGGCAAAAAGTTAGAGCAATTTTCTTCACAAGAGGGTTTTTTTTCAGTATAATAAATTCAGAATTCCAATTAGGGGTTCAAATATAATTTAATATGGTCTATCTTCGGGGCAGGGTGAAATTCCCGACCGGCGGTGATGAGGCAAGTTGCTCTAAGCCCGCGAGCCTGTTTTATTGGGCAGGATTTGGTGAGATTCCAAAGCCGACAGTACAGTCTGGATGGGAGAAGATGGAGGTTCTGCAAACGTTCAAAAGATGCAGGAATTGAACGTTTATTAAGCTTGCCTTTGTAAATTCTCCCTCAAGCAGTTTGCTTGGGGGATTTCTATTTCAATGGCACTGGCTTTTTTTGCCGAACCTTTCTTCTTTAGGTGAGATGGATCCTAAAAAGGAGAGAGGAATAACATGAAGAAATTTTCTATTAAAGCTTTGGTTTCAATTGCAATGCTGAGCAGCATATCATACGTACTGATGCTGCTGAATTTCCCGATACCGCCGTTTCCGAAATTCTTAATGATTGACTTCAGCGACATACCTGCATTGATTGCTGCGTTGATCTTTGGTCCGGCTGCAGGGATACTTGTGGAATTATTTAAAAATGTACTGGATTATTTTATGACAGGAAGCGCCACCGGTGTACCGGTAGGACATTTGGCAAACTTTGCTGCCGGAATCCTTTTCGTGCTTCCAACCTATTATATCTACAATAAACTGAGGACGAATAAAGGCATGACAGCTGCCCTGGTCATTTCAACCTTCATCATGGCAGTGCTGATGAGCATCCTGAATTATTTCATCATTTTGCCTGCCTATACGCTGTTCCTGAACATGCCTGCCATGTCAGCGCCTGAAACGCGCACAATGGTTGTAACAGCCATCCTGCCGTTCAACATCGTAAAAGGCCTGATCATCACCGGGATCTTCATGCTTCTGTTTGCCAAAATGAACCCATGGATCAATAAGCAGTCTGCATACCGCAGTGCTGCATAAATAAAGGAAAAACTGCAGCCTGCACTGCAGTTTTTTTTATGTGCAAATTTAAAGTCAGGCAAGAGAAAGAGCGAGAAGAGCCTGAATCCTTAGGATGCAGACAGTGAACACCTTGTCCTGCGGCAGCTTTTGCAAGACCGATTTCCTAAAGCATGCCTAGTGTCCGGCGGGAGACAAAACATAAAAAAACAGCCTCGAAAAGGAGGCTGTTTTTCAGTGTCTGCTATTCAAATTTAAGGGCATCGCCCTCAAACGGCTCATCCGCAACTTTGATGGAATCAGTCGGGCAGCCTTCAAATGCATCCATCATATCGTCTATTAATACATCAGGAATTTCAACGATGCCTTCATTTTCATCAAGTGTAACAAATGCAATGCCTTCATCATCATAATCATAAATATCTGGAGCAGCAGCTCCGCATGCGCCGCATGCAATACATGTTTCTTTGTCAACAATTGTATACTTTGCCATGTAAAAAACCTCCCAATCAATTAACCGAAATAGTCGCCGTTTCCGCTTTCTGCCGTACGGAAACTCTTTCCTCATACACCTATTGTAAGTGTGCTTTCTTTACTTTTCAATAGAAAATGTATTGAGAATGCTTATCACATCAGGGTTTGCAACATTTAATACCCTGTGTGCATGTTTTAAAACAGCCTGGTTATTTCTAAACATGTTAAAATAATATAAAGGAACAGGCTGCTTAAAAATGTAATATATATTGCCGCTTTAAAGTGTTATATTAGCAAAAAGGCTAAAAATATACAAGCAAGGTGAATTTTATGCCTATTAACTATCTGCAAATGATTATTTTATACTGTCTGGACAAGCTGAACGGCGAGAGGACCATCTATTCGATCTATCATCTGCTGAATGGAAAAAAGTCATCGCAGACAATTCAGGATGCCCATCTATTCCAGCTTGGCGCTTTATTCCAGACTTGCCCTTCACTGGAGAGGGCTGATCTTGATGAGAAGATAAAGCATCTGGAAAAACAAGGCTTGATCCAAGAGAAGGAAGAGCTTCATTACATGGTCACAGACGAGGGAGCTTCAGCCCTTGCTGCCCAGCTGCAGAAAACGCCAATTCCATCATCATTGAATGGGTGGAAGCTTCATGACAAGTCTGCCCTTTTTTGGGAGAGGCTGTCGCTGCTCGTTCAGGTGGTTTCCCAGCTTAGCCATAATAATTCACATTATATTCCGATCCAAAGAAGAAGGGCCGCCCATATTTGGCTGAAAAAAGCCCTGCGCGAAGCGAAGATGGATAAAAAGGCCCTCGCTGCCGGACTTTATGGTGAGCTGGAGGCTTTGCTGGAATCATACAGAGAGACCGATCCTTCTATCATTGTCCTAAGGCTTACTGGTGCCGGCCATATTGGCCTGACATCTGAACAGGCAGCTGAGGCTATGAATTTTGACAGCGATTATTACCGGTTCTGCTTCCTGTCCATCCTGCACTATCTGATTGTTCGCATCATGGAAGACCGCAGCAGCTTTCCTGTCCTCCGGTTATTATTTACCGGCGAAGAGTCATCCATTCCGCTGACACAGTCCGCGCAGAAGACGTATATGATGCTGAAGCAGGGTGTTTGCCTGGACAAGATCATTCAGGCAAGGGGACTTAAAAGAAGCACAATAGAAGACCATATTGTAGAGCTGGCTCTGAATGTAGAGGGGTTCAGCATCGATCCCTATGTACAGGCCGAAAAGCAGGAACTTATCAGGAGTGCAGCCATGAATGCCGAGTCACGGCAGCTTAAGCATATCAGGCGGCTGGCAGGCGGTGCGGAGTATTTTGAAATAAGGCTGGTGATGGCCAAGTATGGCGACGGAAATGATGCTTGAAAAAGAGCTCCATAGATATTTCGGCTTCTCATCTTTTAGAAAAGGGCAAAGGGAGGCCATTTCCTCCATCCTGGATGGACGGCATACACTGGCAATGCTTCCGACCGGCACAGGGAAATCCATCTGCTACCAGCTGCCGGGCTACTTGCTTGAGGGCACTGTTCTCATCGTTTCGCCGCTCCTTTCCTTGATGCAGGACCAGGTAGAACAGATGAAGATGAACGGTGAAAAAAGGGTCGTTGCACTCAACTCATTTTTAAGCTTTGAGGAAAAGCGCTGGGCTTTTGACAGCCTTCAGAGCTTTAAATTCATCTTTATTTCTCCTGAAATGCTTAATACAGCTTCTGTGCTCAATATGATCAAGAAGCTGAGGATTGCATTATTTGTAGTAGATGAAGCCCATTGCATTTCACAGTGGGGCTATGATTTCAGGCCGGATTATCTTCGCCTTGGCGAAACTAGAAAACAGCTTGGCAGTCCGCTGACACTGGCACTGACAGCTACCGCGACACCCGAGACAGTAAATGATATCATTTCAAGGCTTGAGGTGGAAAGCTGTGAGCAGGTCATTTCTTCTGTGGACAGGCCCAATATCAGCCTGACTGTCGAGAAGCACAGCGGCTACCAGGCAAAGGCATCAAGGCTGCAGGAACTTGTTCAGCTGTTCAGCGGACCGGGGATTATATATTTTTCCAGCAAGAAAATGGCCGAACAGGCAGCTCTGTCTCTAAAAGAGAAATGCTCAAAAAAGGTGATGGCCTACCATGGCGGGATGGATCAGGAAAGCCGTATCCTGATCCAGCAGCAATTTGTAAACGGCCAGATTGACATTGTTTGTGCCACAAGTGCTTTCGGCATGGGGATCAACAAAAGCGATATCCGTTTTGTTGTCCACTTCCATATGCCTCTCCAGCTGGAGTCCTACCTGCAGGAGATCGGGCGGGCCGGAAGGGATGGCAAAGCAAGCGCCGCCGTCCTTCTTTGGGCGCCGGGTGATGAGCAGCTGCCCCTGCAGCTTGCTGAAGCTGAGCTTCCTTCTGAACACCAGGTTGATTACGTTTTCTCCTTGCTTAAAACGCAGGGGCTTGGCGCTTCAGAGCTGTCAGAGAATGAAAAAGAATTCCGCCTGCCTGCAGGGCTGACCGACATCCAGTGGCGGGTGCTGACCGAGCTTTCTGACAGGCTGCGGGATGAGGGAGCGGACAATCTTCCTGGCAGGATCAATGAGTTTCTCCGCAGAAGGGTCCTTATAAAAAACGGGCAAATTGCGGAAGTGGGCCGCTGGATCCATTCGAAATCATGCCGGAGGGAAAAAATCGCAGAATATTTTCAGGAAGGCAAAAAGCCTGAAAATCTTTCCTGCTGCGATATTTGCGGTCTGGATCTGGAAAAATATTTTGGACAGGCAGAGGAATCTTCCGGACTGGCCAGGGCTGGCTGGAAAGAACTCCTTGCCGGAATGCTAATCAATAAGTGAGCGATCATAATGAAAAAAAAGCATATGGAAATAATCAAGGAATTATCCGATAAAGACCTCTTGTTCCACTTGTATGCAACACAGCTGCTGCTTCTTGCGATATCCGCGATTCTTGGCTTTATATTATTTAATGATTTTTCTTCCTTTTTCGACTTGTTTTTTTGGGAAGATTTAAATATTTTATATATAGGGGCAGGTGCCGGAATTGCGGTTGTTCTGGCAGACCTGCTGTTGATGAAAATCGTTCCTGCTTCTTACTATGATGATGGCGGCCTTAATGAACGGATATTCCGGAACCGGAACCCTTTGCATATTGCTGTCATTGCAGCTATTGTCGCTTTTTGTGAAGAGCTGCTGTTCAGGGGGGTCATTCAGACTCACTTCGGGCTGCTGGTTTCAAGCATTATCTTTGCAGCTGTCCATTATCGCTATTTATTTAATTGGTTCCTGTTTGTCAATATTATCGTATTGAGCTTTTTAATCGGGATCATTTATTTAAAGACAGGCAATCTAGCTGTCACGATCGTAATGCATTTTCTGATTGATTTTTTACTGGGCATCTCCATCAGATATCGGAAGCAGGACAATATAGAGGAAACAGGAAGGGATTTGGATGAACAGAGAGGATCCTTATAGAGACCAGGCCGAACGCCTGCGAAAGAAAATAGACGGCGGTACAGAACAAAAGGACAGAAAGAAAGAAGCGCTCCCCCCGAGGAGCAGCCTTCACCATCAAAAGAAGAAAAAGACTAAATGGAAGCTGAAATATCCGGTCATGAGCCTGCTGGCCATCTTCTTTATTCTGCTGCCCATTGCAATATTCAGCATATATACCTCCATGGACAATGAGCCTGGCGGAGAGGCTGCAGAAGCAAGCAAGACGAGCTACGAGACGGTGGACTTTGGCGAGACAGCCGATGAGCCGGCGGCAGCAGGGGAGCAAACGGCGGAAGAGGAGAAACAAGCTGCAGCTGGCGAAGAGCAGGCAAAAGATTTAAATAAAGATACCGCCCAAGAAGAAAAACAGGATTCAAGCACTTCAGAGCTGGAGAAGAAATCATCTGATGCAGCGGCTGTTGAAACTGGTGCGAAAGAACCGGAAAATACAGCAGATAAAGAAAAAGCTGCCGGTGAGGTCCAGGCCAAGCCCGCACCTGAACAGAAGGAAACCTCTGGAGAGTTCGTTACACACACAGTACAGCCGGGCGAAACGATGTTCAGAATTTCAATGAAATACTTCAAGTCACAGGACGGGATAGAAATCATCAGGCAGGCAAACGGTCTGTCCGGCAATGAAATCCACGTGGGACAAGTATTGAAAATACCGCAAAACCAGTAATGCCGGTACCTTGAAGGGCCGGTTTTTTTGTTGTTTGCAGCGAATTGGAACCTTCTGTGCGGACAAAAGGAGTCAGAGGGTTTTAGTGAAGCGGACTAACACCCTCTGTGCGGGAAAAAGAGAAACAGAGGGTCTTAGTGAAAGGGACTAGTACCCTCTGAACGGGAAAAAGAGAAACAGAGGGTCTTAGTGAAGCGGACTAGTACCCTCTGTAAGGAAAAAAGAGAAACAGAAGGTCTTAGTGAAAGGGACTAGCACCCTCTATGCGGAAAAAAGGGAACCAGAAGGTCTTAGTGAAAGGGACTAGCACCCTCTATGCAGAAAAAAGGGAAACAGAAGGTCTTAGTGAAGCGGACTAGCACCCTCTATGCGGAAAAAAGGGAACCAGAAGGTCTTAGTGAAAGGGACTAGCACCCTCTATGTGGAAAAAAGGGAAACAGAAGGTCTTAGTGATGCGGACTAGCACCCTCTATGCGGGAAAAAGGGGAACAGAGGGTCTTAGTGAAGGAGACTGGCACCCTCAGTTATTTACAATGCGTCTTATGCTTGCCGGGGCTGACCAAGCGCCATCCGCCTTTCGATAGAATATCCCCCCGGACAAACTCATATAATGGCAGGGGAGGGGGATTGTATGGAAACAACAATTCAAATGCTGGATGAGCGGACAGATCAGGCTGCAAGGCAGATGCTGCAGAAGGTAGTAGAGCGGAAACGCAAGTTTGACAAATACAAAGCCAGACATCTTGCAGTCATGTGGGCAGGGGTTTTTGTGTCCTTTTTTTATCTGATTTATTTATATTATACGGTTATGGAACCCTATTCGTATTCGTTTGCTAGCATGTTTTCCGCCTTCGCATCGAACAGCGCCAATCTTTATTTGCTCTTTTTAGCAGGAGGGCTTTACGGGACAATGAATCTTTTTAAGGAGAAAAAGGACAAGGCTGAAAAGGAATATCATGCACTGCGATGCGAAATCGTGGACAGAAGCAAGGATCTCTGGAAAAAGGAAGAGGAATGGAAAAACCGTCATATCGTATTCGAAATGATGAAAAAAAACTATGATATAAATCTTTACCATGAAAATAAATAGCTGGGAAAAGATCAGCATCACAGAATTGCCTTTAATTAAAAATAAGACACCCTAAAATAAAGGAATCTGGCAGAAAACAGGGAATATATATGGATGTCAGTTTTTTGGGGGGATGGCCATGTTTGTCAAAAGCGTTATGATTCCTAAACACTCGTGCTATACGATAGGCTCCGATGAGACGCTGCAAAGTGCTCTTGAGCAGCTTGAAAAGCATCAGATCGACGGCCTGCCGGTGCTGGATGGAGAGAAATATGCCGGCATCATCACGAGGTACGGAATTTATGAAAGCTATTTTAATTCCAATCAGGAAAAAGAGACATATTTAGAAGGGACAAAGGTCAGGGACATTGCGGATCATAGGGAAGTGGTCCTCCGCGGCAATGAGATTTTTGAAAGGCTTCTCCTTGACCTTAAAGACTTCCCGCTGCTTGCGGTTGTGGATGCATCAGGCAAATTCCTCGGCGTAGTGACCCGCTTCGATGTTATGGTCCAGTTTCAATCGGCATTTGGAACCAACCGTCCCGGGGTAAGGATTGCTTTTACATCGGTCGAAACAGAGGGAAGGATTGCCAGGCTTTCCGAAATTGCCAGGCATTTCCATGAACATATCATTTCTCTAGTTACATTCGACGAAACAGATAAGCTGGTCCGCAGGATCGTCATGAAAATAGAAAAGAAAGATAATATTGATAAATTCATCAAGAAACTGGAGGAATCCGGATTCAGGGTGTTGGATATTCATGAAGATTAGATAAGTAAAGCACAAACACTGCCCTCTTTCATACATTGGTGTGGGAGGGATTTTTTTGTGCTTTTCTTTATGATCAGGCTGCTGTCGGGTTTTTTCAGCGGCTTTCTATTTATGATTTGGCTGCCTGTTTCACTTCCGGCTAAGCCTGGTGCCGCACTGGCACAGCTGCTTTTAAGCCCCGGGGAATTCCTGGCAGCTGCATTTGCCTTCAGCATCAGCTTTATGAGTTTTGCCTCATGCCTGAAAGCGGGACTTGAAACCGGAAGGCGGCTGGGTGGCAGGGCAGCGTCAGGGTTTGTGGCCGCAGCCGGCATCACAGCTTTGCTGGTCTGCTTTCTGGGATTATTTTTTATGGGGTTTTGGAAGGCATTCCTGCTTTTCATTTTTTCCTTTTTATATGGTATTATTTCTATAGACTTTTACCGGAAGCGGTAAAAACAGATTGTTACTTTGGGAGCGGGTATGGACATTTATATTTTTGCAATCATCATAATCCTCGTGTTAATTGGAACCTGCCTCCTTGGCTATATGGCAAAAGAAGCCTTTCAGGACAGGGTCATACATAATGAACTGGAGTTTGAAGATTTCCCGGCAGGGTTCGGAAGCGTCACAATTTTCTTCATTTCCGATATCCACCGCCGCAAAGTTTCAGATAAGCTGCTGGAACAGGTCAAAGGGAAAGCAGACTTGGTTATAATAGGCGGAGATCTGGCTGAAAAAGGAGTGCCCTTCTCCTTAGTGAAGGAGAATATTGAAAAACTAAAAACAGTCGGTCCGGCTTACTTTGTCTGGGGCAATAACGACTATGAGCTTGATCATAGGGAGCTGGATGCGCTCCTGCTGGAAAGCGGTGTTAAAATACTGGATAACACAGCTGTTTCTTTCGAAGCAGAAAATGGGGATACCATGATCCTCATGGGTGTGGACGATGTCGGGAAAGGGAGGGACCGGCTGGATCTGGCTCTTCAGGATGCCGGGCCATCAGGCTTCAGGATCCTCGCCTGCCATAATCCTTCCATCATAGGGAAGATTGAGAAAAGACATGAAATCCGGCTGGTATTAAGCGGTCACACCCATGGAGGACAAATACACATTCTAGGTTACAGCCCTTATGAAAAAGGGAAAGTAAAAACAATGGATAGGGCAACTCTGCTCATCAGCAATGGATATGGAACTACTGCGCTTCCTTTGAGGCTCGGTGCCAGGGCGGAAACCCACTTAGTCCGTCTTGGCCGTAAAGGCTGATTTAACAAAGGGTATCCATAGCCTATACAAAGTTTACACACATCCTAAGGGTACCTATAATGGATGTATGGAACTGTACGCTGTAAACGGAGGATAATAAATGGCCAATCAAGAAGGAAAATATAACATCAAAGCTGTCTCTAAGATGCTCGGCATCCAGCCGGGCACCTTAAGAGCCTGGGAAAGGCGCTATCAGATGGTCGCACCTAAGCGGAACGAATCCGGCCATCGCCTTTATACAGAAGAACATGTCAAGACGCTGAGATGGCTGCTCAGTAAAATCGATCAGGGATTTACAATCAGCCAGGCAGTATCCCTGCTGGAAAATAATGTACTTGAATCAGACCCTGAAGCTCCAGCGGATGGAGGGAATCATGCTGAAATCCTGGGGGACAGGCTCCTTGATGCATTGCTTCAATTCGATGAATCCAAAGCACATGATTTGATTAATCAGGCATTCAGTTTATATACGATTGATAAGGTTCTGGTTGATATACTGGGCTCTTTATTGGTCAAGATAGGAGACTTATGGGAAAGAGGCGAGATTACCACTGCCCATGAGCATTTTGCTTCTTCTATCCTGCGGTCAAGGATCGGCATCATCCTCCACTCTTTTCCCCATAATTCAATCCTGCCAAAGGCAGTGGCTGTGTGCGGGCCAAACGAGTGGCATGAATTGGGCTTGCTCATTTTCACGCTGTTCCTGAGGAGGAAGGGATTTGAAGTTGTGTATCTTGGTGCCAGCATTGCCGAAAAAGACATTGATGTGGTCATTGAAACAGTGAACCCCAAATTTCTGTTCTTTTCTTGCACTATGAAGGAGAACCTTCAAGGAACGCTTGAATTAGCTGAGAAACTGTATTCGGAGCATTCAGGACTGAGCATCGGGCTCGGAGGTTTTGCAGTGGAGCGGATGCCGCGGGAAAAGAAAGACAAATATGCCTCCTATATTTTAGGGAATAGTAAAGATGAATGGGAACGCTGGGTAAAGGAACAAATGTCCTGAACAAAATACGAATCGGCCTGATCAGTCAGGTCATGCATCTTCGGCTGAAACCGGCTGAATAAATAGTAAGACGACTCACCATCTTTTATAACCTTCATACACTAAACTAAGAGTTGGTCACGGCAGGGGGCATTGTCATGCGCTTGGAAAGGTTAAACTACAATAAAATCAAGATTTTCCTGACTTTAGATGACTTAACAGAACGGGGCCTGACAAAGGAAGATATTTGGAAGGACTCCCTTAAATGGCATCAGCTTTTTCATGAGATGCTCGAAGAAGCCAGTGATGAATTTGGTGTAGACATTCAGGGTTCTGTCGCGGTGGAGATATTCTCCATGCAGGCCCAGGGCATGGTAATGATTGTGACCATGCAGGAGCAGGAGGATGAAGAAGAAGAAGACTTTCTTCTTTCTGAAGGCTTTATTGACATGCAGGTTGTAATTGATGACAACGAAGATCTCCTTTTTGTTTTTAATGATGTGGAGGATGTCATCCAGCTTTCCACAAGGCTGGCCGGTATGGGATTGAGTGGCGGAAATCTCTATCATATGGAGGATCGCTATTACTTATTGTTCGATGATATCCTGGCAGAAGATGCTGAAAAGCTCGCCAGTATGCTTGCTGAATATGGAAGCACATCCCTTATCACCCGCTGGAGGCTTCTGGAGTATGGCAAGGAAGTCATTGCGGACAGCGCAATTGAAACTCTGAGCCGCTATTTCTGAGAATACAAAGGCTGGAAGATGCTCTTTGTTTGAATGGAACCATTTTCCCGGGAGAATACAATAGAAGAAGACAGGTTGGGATTTTATGATGACAGCCTGTCTTTTTGTGCGTCCATAAACTTTTTTGCTATAGCTTTGAGCCCATTTTTCAGATATCGTAAATATGGCGTTTTTTTTACGCGAATAAGGGAAAAGTGTTAATGTTGAAATAACTGAAAATTCCCATTATATCAGTGTTGACAGCGTTTTCAACAAGTAATCAAAAAATGCCGAAAAGTGCATTTTTCTTCTTGCATAAATCAAACAAAGGTGTATACTATGTCATGAATACGGACAAAATGCAAAGTGATTTTTTTAGGAGGTTTACAAATGGTAGCCGAGAACGGTACTGGAAACACAAATAAAGAAGACAAACATGACGTTTTAAAGTCAACTCAAACTGTTATTCATAAGGCTCTCGAAAAGCTTGGATATCCTGAAGAGGTATATGAACTGCTGAAAGAGCCGATCCGCATGATGACAGTTAAAATACCTGTCAGAATGGATGATGGGTCTGTTAAAGTCTTTACTGGCTACCGGGCACAGCATAATGATGCTGTTGGGCCGACTAAGGGCGGCATCCGCTTCCATCCGGGAGTAACGGAAAAAGAGGTGAAAGCCCTTTCCATTTGGATGAGTCTTAAGTGCGGCATCGTCGATTTGCCTTATGGCGGCGGAAAAGGCGGGATTGTATGTGATCCCAGAGATATGTCCTTCCGTGAGCTGGAAAGGCTCAGCCGAGGCTATGTCCGTGCAATAAGCCAGATTGTGGGTCCTACCAAAGATATTCCGGCTCCAGATGTATTTACCAACTCTCAAATCATGGCTTGGATGATGGACGAATACAGCAGAATAGATGAATTTAACTCTCCTGGCTTTATTACAGGAAAACCGCTTGTACTAGGGGGCTCTCATGGAAGGGAATCAGCAACTGCGAAAGGCGTCACCATCTGCATCAGGGAAGCTGCCAGGAAGAAAGGCATCAACCTGCAGGGAGCGCGCGTCGTTGTACAGGGCTTCGGAAATGCCGGAAGCTTTCTTTCCAAATTCATGCATGATGCCGGTGCGAAGGTTGTGGGCATATCTGATGCCTACGGCGGCCTGCATGATCCCGAGGGGCTTGACATTGACTATCTGCTTGACCGCCGTGACAGTTTTGGGACGGTAACCAAGCTTTTCAATAATACAATTACCAACAAAGAGCTATTGGAACTGGATTGCGATATCCTTGTTCCTGCTGCCATCGAAAATCAAATTACCGAAGAAAATGCCCATAATATCAGGGCAAGCATCGTAGTCGAGGCTGCTAACGGGCCTACTACCCTCGAAGCAACCCAGATACTGACAGAAAGGGGCATCCTGCTCGTGCCGGATGTTCTGGCCTCTGCAGGGGGAGTGACCGTATCTTACTTTGAATGGGTTCAGAATAACCAGGGCTATTACTGGTCTGAAGAAGAAGTGGAAGAAAAACTTGAGAAGATCATGTGCAAATCATTCAATAATATTTACGATACGGCACAGACAAGAAGAGTGGACATGAGGCTTGCTGCATATATGGTTGGCGTCCGCAAAACAGCTGAAGCCTCCAGATTCCGCGGCTGGGTGTAAGAAGAAGCTCATATCATTGAATGTTTCAATAAAATCTCCTATCATAAATTGATGGGAGATTTTTTTTCCGATGTGAAGGATAAATATAAAGGAGTCCCTGCCTGTCAGACGGGGAAAAAAAGAGAATGCTTAAGTAAGGAGCGCTGACATATGAAATCGGAAGATGCGATTATTATAGGAGGAGGCCCCTGCGGACTTGCAGCAGCCATTGCGTTAAAGGAAGCGGGAAAGGAACCCCTTGTGATTGAAAAAGGAAACATTGTTAATGCCATCTATCATTATCCGACCCATCAGACTTTTTTCAGTACGGCTGAAAAACTTGAAATCGGAGGGGTGGCTTTTGTTACAGAAAATTATAAGCCGCAGAGGAACCAGGCCCTTGTGTACTACAGGGAAGTGGCAAAGAGGAAGCAGCTTAATATCCGTGCGTATGAAAAGGTCCTTGGAGTCACGAAGGACCAGGAAGGCTTTGTCGTCCAGACGGATAAAGGACAATATACTGCTCCGTATGTAATTATTGCGACAGGCTATTATGACAACCCGAATTATCTT
This sequence comes from Cytobacillus sp. T106, assembly GCF_040492155.1. NCBI lineage: Bacteria > Bacillati > Bacillota > Bacilli > Caryophanales > Bacillaceae > Cytobacillus > Cytobacillus sp. T106. The sequence goes on from NZ_JBEUMK010000001.1 coordinate 640,867, forward strand.
GATATACCAGGGGAAGACCTTCCCAAGGTTTTTCACTATTTCAAGGAAGCCCACCCTTATTTCAATAAAGATGTAGTGGTGATTGGCGGAAAGAACTCAAGTGTGGATGCAGCCATCGAGCTTAACAAAGCGGGTGCGAGAGTAACAGTTTTGTACAGGGGAAGCCAATACTCCCAAAGCATCAAACCGTGGATTTTGCCGGAATTTGAATCACTTGCACGGTCAGGCCAAGTGAAAATGGAATTTGATGCAGAAGTGAGAGAAATCACCGAGACCCAAGTCATTTATGAAAAAGAGGGCAGGCAGGAAGCGGTAAAAAATGATTTTGTTTTTGCTATGACAGGCTACCATCCTGATCACACCTTCCTTAAAAAGATGGGGATTGTCATTGACCCCGCATCAGGACGGCCGCATTACAGTGAAGAAACGATGGAAACAAATATTGAAGGAATCTTTATAGCGGGCGTGATTGCAGCGGGCAATAATGCAAATGAAATATTCATTGAAAATGGCCGCTTCCATGGCGGGATCATTGCGGAAGCTATAAAGAAGCGTGAATCGGACAGCTGAATATGAAAGGGGCACCGCAACCGGTGCCCCTTTCATTATACTTGGAAAAGCCTTTCAATATGCTCCATTTCATCAGTGAGGGTCAGCGCGATCAGCAGTTTCAGGCGTGCTTTCTGACCGTTCAGGCCGTTTGAAAAAATGACTCCAAGCTCTTTCAGCTGCTTGCCGCCGCCCTCATAGCCATATACATCCTGGGCAATCCCATTGAAGCATCTGGACACAAGGACAACGGGTATATTGGCTTCTATCAGGCTTTGAACCCCAACAGCTGCTGCAGGCGGAAGATTGCCCTGTCCAAGCGCTTCAATGACCACGCCATCCATCTGCAGGTCTTTGATTGCCATCAGCAATGAGGAATCCATTCCGGCATGCGCTTTTACGAGCACGACCTTTTTGGAAACATCGGATATCTGGTAGCTTTCTTTGGTGAGTGGCGAGTGGTGAAAGAGCACCCCCCTCTTAGTGACAATCCCGATCGGTCCATATTGGGGACTTTGGAAAGTTGAGACATTGCTGGTATGGGTTTTAGTGCAATTCTCCGCTGTGTGGATCTCATCATTCAGAACAACCAGTACCCCTTTATTCATAGCCTCGCTGCTTACAGCCACCCTCAGTGAGGCTATCAGATTATACAGGCCGTCCGATCCTATTTCATTGCTTGACCGCATGGCACCGGTAACAATCACAGGGATTGGCGCCTGGAGGGTAAGATCAAGAAAATAAGCTGTCTCCTCGAGTGTATCCGTTCCATGGGTGATGACTGCTCCGTCTATTTTCCCAGTCTGGTAGTGCTTGTCTATTAAATCCCTTAGTACAAGCATTTCTACTGGTGTAATATGCGGTGAAGGCAGATGAAAAGGCTCTTCAACTATGATATCGGCCAGTTCAAACAGCTCATTCGTTTTATCTGTCATAGGATTCTTTTCTGTAGGTACGACGGCACCGGTTGAAGCATCTTCACTCATTGAAATCGTGCCGCCTGTATGGATGATGAGTATTTTTTTCTTTGTCATTTCTATAGCCTCCAGGATGATTTGCAGAAAATGCTGCGGAAGGGAGGAATTCATGGGAATCCTGTACCGCTGCCTTTTCCCCATAAAATAAGCTTGATCTATGATTAATCCATTTTCATTATCATAATATCATGATACGATTAAGAAAACAGATTGAAAAGAGGACAGCTCATGCTGGGAATATTATCTGCCGGAATAGCTCCTGGTCTGGCTTTGCTTAGCTACTTTTATTTAAAGGACGAATACGATTCCGAGCCAGTTTCAATGGTGTTCAGGACTTTTCTTTTTGGTGCCCTGCTGGTGTTCCCGATCATGTTCATCCAGTATGTCCTTGAGACCGAGCAGATTGTCCAATCTGATATTGTCAGTGCATTCTTTTCCGCAAGTATGCTCGAAGAATTTTTCAAATGGTTTATTTTATTCTATACCGTTTATCAGCATATAAGCTTTGATGAACCGTATGATGGCATTGTTTATGGTGCAAGCGTATCCCTTGGCTTTGCCACTGCGGAAAATATCCTGTATCTTATTGCCAATGGGCTGGAATATGCGATTGGCCGTGCCCTGCTGCCGGTTTCTAGCCATGCATTATTCGGTGTCATAATGGGCTACTATATCGGAAAAGGCAAGTTTACGGCTGAATCAAGGAAGAAATGGATCAGCCTCTCACTCTTTTTGCCTTTTATCCTCCATGGAACCTATGACTTTATTCTCGTATCCCAGGAACATTGGAAGTTTATCATGGTTCCCTTCATGATTTTCCTCTGGTGGTATGGCCTCAGAAAGGTCAAGATGGCCAGGGCAATGAGCATGAAACAGATCGAGGAGAGCTTTGATTATCAGAAAACCCTTTACCCCTAGGTGAAGGGTTTTTTTAGTTAAGGAAGCCAAACCTCCCTAAAAGGCAAAGAACGCCTTTCCGGGAAGTTCGGCTTATGCCTGTCGGGGGATGATCAAGGCGCTTGCGCTTTTGTTCCGGGGGCATAAGTATTGCCTTCCATATATTTACTACCGTCAAATTACTCTCATTTGCATAAAAACCCAGCCTCTGAAAAAAATAGGGTTAATGTTAATTAGATTATCATCTGGGGGTTGCTATCCATGAAAAACAAATTATTGGTGATTAAGCTGGCTCTGCTCATTCCGCTTTTTGCAGCCGCACTCCCGCTGCTGGGGCCATCTGAAAAAGCAGATGCTTTTTCAGCTCAGGTCATCCAGCATGGTGCTGTGGGCGATGATGTTATTGAACTTCAGTCAAGGCTTCAGTACCTCGGGTTTTATAACGGTAAAATCGACGGGGTATTTGGATGGGGAACTTACTGGGCGCTGCGTAATTTCCAATACGAATTTGGTCTGCCGATTGATGGGCTGGCAGGCCAGGAAACAAAGGCCAAGCTTGCAAAAGCTTCCAAGTACAACGAACAGTTTGTAAAAGAACAAGTCAACAAAGGCAATAAATTTACCCATTATGGCGGTGTTGACCTGGACAAGCAGAAAAAGCCTTCAGGCGGTGCTGGACAGGGCGGAGGCGGTGGCCAGAGCGCCCCGGCAAAACCTGAAGCCAAACAGCCTTCTGCTGCCAATATCCCATCAGGATTTTCGCAGAATGACATACAGCTGATGGCAAACGCAGTTTATGGAGAAGCAAGGGGAGAGCCTTATACAGGCCAGGTGGCTGTGGCAGCTGTCATCTTGAACCGGGTGCAAAGCGCTACCTTCCCCAACACAGTTTCAGGCGTGATTTTTGAGCCGCGCGCTTTTACGGCTGTGGCAGACGGCCAGATATGGCTGACACCGAATGAAACTGCAAAAGAAGCAGTGATGGACGCTATGAACGGCTGGGATCCAACCGGCGATGCGCTCTATTATTTCAATCCTGATACGGCGACCAGCGGATGGATTTGGACGCGGCCGCAAATCAAAAAGATCGGAAAACATATTTTCTGTGAATAGAGAGGTGGTTTACAGTGATTAGAGGGATACTTATTGCCGTACTCGCCCTTGGAGCTGCGGGTGCCGGCTTTTGGGGATACCAGGAGCACAGGGAAAAGAATGCGATTCTTATTAATGCAGAAAACAGCTATCAAAGGGCCTTTCATGACCTGACATACCAGACCGACCTGCTTCATGACAAAATTGGGACTACATTAGCCATGAATTCCAGGGAATCCCTATCACCGGCGCTTGCGGATGTCTGGAAAATAACATCCACGGCCCATAGTGATGTTGGCCAGCTGCCGCTTACACTTATGCCATTCAATAAGACAGAGGATTTTCTTGCGAAGATCGGGGATTTCAGCTACCGCACAGCAGTCAGGGATCTGGACAAAGAACCTTTGTCAGATAAAGAGTATAAGGCGCTTCAGGGGCTTTATAAAGAATCAGCCGATATCCAGCAGGAGCTCCGCAAAGTCCAGCATATGGTCCTGAAGAATAATCTCAGATGGATGGACGTTGAAATGGCGCTTGCCTCCAATAAACAGCCAATGGACAATACAATCATCGACGGGTTCAAAACCGTGGAAAAGACGGTTGAGAGTTATGGGGAGACCGATTTTGGCCCCGCCATGGTCAATTTGCAGAAAGATGATTCAAATTATAAATATTTAGAGGGAGAGGCTATTTCAAAAAATAAAGCCCGCTCCATTGCTGAGAAATATGCAGGAATGGGGAAAAAGGCGGCTGTAAAAGTAACGGAAAACGGAAAAGGCTCTGACTTCGGCTTCTACAGTGTCTCTGTCCAGGATCCGAAAACCGGCAGGGAAGCCAATATGGATATAACAAAAAAAGGCGGATATCCGATCTGGTTTATCCTAAGCAGAGATGTAAACGACCAGGCTGTCAGTTTGAATGAAGCCGGGAATAAAGCCATTAAATTCCTCAGTGACAATGGATTTAAGGATTTGGACCTGTTTGAAAGTACACAATACGATAATGTCGGAGTATTTACTTTCGTATCCAAACAAGATGATATCAGAGTCTATCCTGATTCGATAAAAGTAAAGGTGGCCCTTGATAACGGGCAAATGATTGGCTTTTCAGCAGAAGATTATCTTAAGTCACACCACATAAGGGAACTGCCTGAAGCGGGCTTAAGCCAGGAAGAGGCAAGGGACAAGATCAATCCTAATCTGAAGATACAGGAAACGAGACTTGCGGTAATCATTAATGACCTTAACCAGGAAGTATTATGCCATGAATTCCTGGGTACAATGGGCGATGACACATATCGGATTTATATCAATGCTGATTCAGGCATTGAAGAAAAAGTGGATAAGCTGCAGAATGCAGAGCCCATTTACGAAGATGTGGTTTAAAAGGAATGTACTGCAGGGCCCGGGGATATTCCCGGGCTTTTTAATATCACAAAAACAGGTCTTTGGAACTATATAAGGTCTTGATTCACCCATGGGTCCCGTGTCATAATTAAATGACAGGATTATCCTTTTGTCTGATTGGAAAGCGTGTATTTAAGAGAGAGCAAGAGAGAGTGGGTCAGCATGATAAAAATTGGAGATTCAATAACACTTGAAACAGTGAATGGACATAAAGAAGAAATATATAGATGCAAGCTGGCCGAAAAGAATGACAATGCCCTTTTCATTGATTACCCGGTCAATGTAAAATCAGGAAAAACAGCCTTCCTGCTTGACGGTACACAGCTTAAAGCTACATTCGTCTCAGATGACGGATCCGTTTTCTTATTTACTACAGAAGTAAAAGGAAGGGTTAAGCAGAATATCCCGTTAATGGTCTTATCCTATCCGGGCCCGAAGCAGCTTATCAAAATCCAGAGGCGGCAGTACGTGAGGATCGAAGCAGCCATCGATGCTGCTGTACAGCCGATTGGCCGCGAATTTTCCCCGTTTAAGGCTGTAACGGAAGACATCAGTGCCGGCGGGGCAAGTCTGCTTGTGGATAAAGACAGCCCGCTCGATGCAGGCATATTTATAAAAGTACTGCTGGTGCTGGCCCTTCAGAATGGGGACTATCATTATCTGAAAGCAGATGCAAAAATTGTGAGAATCATAGAGCATAATGAACTGAAAAATAAGGCATCGATTGAATTTGCAGATCTGGGCCCATCCGGCAGGCAGCTTCTTCTCCGCTTCTGTTTTGACAGGCAGCTTGCCCTTAAGAAAAAAGGCCTGGAAGCTTAACGAATAATTGCCTGCCTGGATGCCAATAATGATAATAAGATTGTCAACAGGCGGGGATGGAAATGAAGATGCTCGAACGGCTGATTGTGAAAGCAGTCATTATCCAGCTGCTCTTTTTGCTCGCAGCCCAGGTACTGCTCCATAAATATGATGTCATGCCTGAGCTGAAGCAGCTTGCCCAGTACGAAGGTGTGGCAAAGAATAGCTTTGAGGAGCTGCTGGAGACTTTCGGCGGAAAATGAGCGGGCATAAGCGGCCTGCTTTTTTTGTATGCTTAAACCCCTTCAGAGGCAGGTCAAAGGACAAAATATTGATAAAAAACCAGCTGATAATATGTTAAAATGGTTCTTGTAAGTTTTAGTGAAACCCAACTGGAAGCGTAACAGGAGGAAATATGATCAAAAAAATCTCAATTGCCATCGATGGCCCTGCAGCAGCAGGAAAAAGCACTGTGGCAAAAATTGCAGCTGAAAAGCTATCATATATTTATATAGACACAGGGGCCATGTACAGGGCACTCACATATAAAGCCATTGAGGCAGGCGCTGACCTGGAAAATGAAGATAAGCTGATGGATATTCTCACAGGCATCCAGATTGACTTGCTTCCAGGTGAACAGGGGCAAATTATCCTTGTGGACGGTGAAAATGTTACTGAAGTGATAAGAACAGCCGCTGTTACCAACTCTGTATCGATTGCTGCGAAGCACCGCAAGGTCCGGGAAGAGATGGTCAGAAGGCAAAAAGCATTCTCGATCGGCGGCGGGGTAGTTATGGACGGCCGTGATATCGGTACCCATGTCCTTCCCCATGCAGAGGTAAAAGTATTCCTGCTTGCATCAGTTGATGAGAGGGCCATGCGGAGACATCAGGAGAATATAAAGAAAGGCTACCCGTCAGATCTTGAACAGCTGAAAACCGATATTGCATACCGGGACAAGCTGGATTCTGAAAGGGAAGTAGCGCCGCTTAAAAAAGCTGATGATGCAGTGGTAATTGACACTACCTCGCTTGCTATTCCGGAAGTTGTAGAGAAGATCATGCTGCTTGCTGAAGAAAGGATCGGATTGACTTGACATTCTATTCTTTTGTAAGATCAGCCGTTTACGGCGCGCTGAAACCGATATACCGTTTTGAGGTGATCGGGAAAGAGAACTTTCCTGCTGAGGGTGGCGTGCTGCTGTGCAGCAACCATATCGACAATCTGGATCCGCCCGTTGTAGGGATTACTGCTCCGAGGCCGGTTCACTTCATGGCCAAGGAAGAACTTTTTAACCTGCCGGTACTAGGGACAATAGTCAGGAATTTGAACGCCTTTCCGGTTAAGAGGGGCATGAGCGACAGGGAAGCTCTAAGGAAAGGGATTGGCCTTTTGAAGGAAGGAAATGTTTTAGGGCTCTTTCCTGAGGGTACAAGAAGTAAAACAGGGGAGTTGGGAAAAGGCCTTGCAGGGGCAGGCTTCTTTGCTTTGAGGGCACCGGCCCATGTAGTACCCTGTGCAATCATTGGCCCATACAAGCCGTTTAAGAGATTGAAGGTAGTGTACGGGAAGCCTCTGGATATGGAAGAAGCACGGAAAAACAGAGCGTCCGCTGACGAAGTGACGGAGATGATCATGCAGGAAATCCGCCAGCTTATTGAGCAGCACAGATAAGTCTTCTTGCTTGACAAATAAAGCTATTTGTAAGAAGTTAGAGGAAAGGCATCTTTTTAGAATATTCTATGTCTTTAATTTAGGACCTTGTTTTCCGCTGTGAAAATATCACATCTACTATAAAAGATTGCAAGCAGTCATTGGATTAAGGAGGATTACATATGTCAGAAGAGATGAATCAATCAGAAGAAATGAATTCAATTGAAGTAAAAAACTTTGAGGTGGGCGACCGCGTAACTGCGAAAGTCACCAAAGTGGAAGAAAAGCAGGTTGTTGTGGATATCCAGGACAGCAAGCTTGACGGGATCATCCCGATCAGCGAGCTCTCAAGCCTTCACATTGAAAAAGCGGAAGATGCTGTGGCTGAAGGTGATGAGCTTGACCTGGAAGTACTCAAAGTGGAGGAAGAGGCACTTATCCTTTCAAAGCGCAAAGTGGATGCAGTAAAGGCATGGGACACACTTGAAGAGAAATTCAACAGCGGCGAAGTTTTTGACGCTGAAATTAAAGATGTGGTCAAAGGCGGCCTGGTAGTGGACCTTGGCGTCCGCGGCTTTGTACCGGCTTCGCTTGTTGAAGCACATTTTGTGGAAGACTTCTCAGATTACAAAGGCAGGACCCTTTCTTTCAAAATCGTGGAGCTGGATAAGGAGAAAAACCGCCTGATCCTTTCACACAGAGCTGTTGTGGAGGAAGAAAAGGGCAGGCAGAAGCAGGATATCCTTGCTAACCTCCAGGCAGACCAGGTTCTGGATGGTACTGTCCAGCGCATCACTGACTTCGGCGCATTTGTCGATATCGGCGGAATTGACGGACTTGTCCATATTTCCCAGCTTTCATACGAGCATGTTGAAAAGCCTTCCGATGTAGTGGAAGAAGGCCAGAAGGTACAGGTAAAAGTGCTGAGCGTAGACAGGGATAATGAGCGCATTTCCCTATCCATCAAGGAAACATTGCCTGGGCCATGGTCTGATATCGCAGAAAAGGCCCCGAAAGGAAGCACTCTTGACGGAGTTGTGAGACGCCTTGTATCTTATGGAGCGTTTGTTGAGGTATTCCCGGGAGTAGAGGGTCTTGTTCACATCTCCCAGATTTCCCACAAGCATATTGGTACGCCGCATGAGGTGCTTGAAGAAGGCCAGCAGGTACAAGTAAAGGTACTGGATGTAAATGAAAACGATCAGCGTCTGTCTCTAAGCATCAAGGATCTTGAAGAAAAAGAAGCTGAGTATGATACAAGTTATGAGATGCCTGAAGAAACAAAAGGCTTCCAGCTTGGTGAAATGATCGGTGATCAGTTAAAGAATCTGAAAAAATAATGGTGATATAATTTGTCAAGATCTAAACGGAAATGGGATCATATAGAATTTGCCCTTTCAACAGGTCAAAAGCGCATTGCCGGATTTGACGATATTGATTTTATTCATCAAAGCTTGCCTGATTCTGCTGTGGATCAAGTAAAAATAGAAACTGAAATTGGCGGACTTAACCTAAGTTCGCCAATTTTAATAAACGCGATGACAGGCGGCGGCGGTGAAAAAACGCTTAAAATCAATCAGGAGCTTGCCATGGCTGCGGCCGAAACAGGCCTCGCCATGGCAGTGGGCTCGCAAATGGCAGCTTTGAAGGATCCTGCCGAACGGGAGTCATACAAAATTGTGCGGCAGGAAAATCCGAAAGGGATTGTGATCGGCAACCTGGGAAGTGAAGCAGATGCCGAACAGGCTAAGAGGGCAATCGAGATGATTGAAGCGAATGCCCTGCAGATACATCTGAATGTGGTCCAGGAACTGACGATGCCAGAAGGAGACCGGGACTTCAGGGATGCCTTGAGAAGGATCGAGTCTATTTGTAAAAACGTCCAGGTGCCTGTGATTGTAAAAGAGGTTGGATTCGGGACCAGCAGAGAAAGTGCTGCAAAGCTTGCAGCTGCCGGTGTTTCAGCGATCGATGTCGGGGGATTTGGCGGCACAAACTTTGCCAGGATTGAGAATGAAAGAAGAGAACGGCTCCTTTCGTTTTTCAATGGCTGGGGGATACCTACTGCCACCTCAATCCTTGAGGTAAAAGCAGAAGAAACGGGAGTCAGTATCATCGGTTCCGGCGGCATCCAGACAGCTTTCGATGCAGCGAAAGCCATTGCCTGCGGCGCAGATGCTGCTGCAATGGCCGGATACCTCCTGAAGATTCTTATGAGCGAAGGTCATGTACAGCTTATTAAGGAAATACATACCCTCCATGAGGAGCTCGCTTTTATTATGGCTGCGCTCGGGGCTGAAACAATAAAGGACCTCCAAAGAGCCCCATTCATCATATCAGGCAAAACCCATCATTGGCTGTCTGAACGGGGGATAAACACAAAGGTTTTTAGTCAGAGGAATATATAGGAATTGGCTCCTGCTTAATTAGCGGGAGTTTTTTTGTATTGCTCATAGGTTAACCGTAGAGGACTACTTTTGTGGAAGAGCGGAGCTGGGACGACTAATGTGGCAAAAAGAAAGAATAGTGGTTCCAGCCACCGAAGCTGGGACCACTATTGTGATGAAAAGAAAGAATAGTGGTTCCAGCCACCGAAGCTAAAACCACTATTGTGGCAAAAAAGAAAGAATAGTGGTTCCAGCCAACAAAGCTGGGACCACTATTCTGATAGAAGCGAAAATAATGGTTCCAGCCATAAAAGAGTGATCTATTAAATTCCCTAGATTGTAGAGGACAAAGGCCCTTTTAAGAAGCTGTCACAGAACGCGACACCCTTAGCCTGCGTTCCTCGTTGGAACAGTCGCTCCGCTTTTCTGTTGTCCATCTCCAGGAGCTAGCCCCTCGAGTCATAAGCCACCCAAGAATTAAAGGCAAAGAACGCCTTTTATTCTGGTGCGTCTTATGCTTGTCGGGTCTGAGCAAGGCGCCCTCCGCTTTTCTATTGTCCAGCTCCAAAGCCCAGCCCCTCTTGTCAAAAGACACTCCTGAATTAATGGCAAAGAGCGCCTTTTATCCAGGAGCGTCTTGTGCTTGAGGCCCACAGGATGCAGGTCATGCAGGCGTTGCCGCAGGACGTGGCGCCCTTAGCCTGCGCTCCTCGTTGGAACAGTCGCCTCCGCTTTTCTATTTGTCCACCTCCGGCTCCTAGGTGCTCGAGTCATAAGCCACTCCTGGATTAAAGGCAAAGAACGCCTTTTATCCAGGAGCGTCTTATGCTTGTCGGGGCTGAGCAAGCGCCCTCCGCTTTTCTAGCTATACTTAGAGTCATTCATGCCCCTGGCTTCTTCCGGGCTTTGAAGCTTGGTCGCCCCTGGATAGTGAAGGGCCTGGTCGCGGTCAGATTCGACTCTTCCGCCTGCTTTTAATTTTTTCTCCTGTCTGTCTTTTCCCATGATTAACACCCCCTGCTATTTAAGATGAAACAAGGACAAAAGTTTATGTAATAAAGATTAAAGTACATAACTATTACCCATAATGGAAATGATAGGTGGTGGTAGTGTGGAAGGCTTTTTCTTTTATATGGGCGCCTGGTGCTGCTGGATTGCAGCGGCATTTTTTATGAAAAGACAGCAGAACGGAAGGACGGCTTTGTCGGCTTGCCTTTTGATTGCCATTATTGTTTCGCCTTATACAATTTCCTTGGGCAGTCTCCATATTTCAGCAGCAGGAGCTTTCATTTTGATTTGCTGCTATGCCGAGGCTGCCCGCATAACAAGGCTTAAAGCAATTTATTTTTTTGTTTCTGTTTTTATGATCATGCTTGCGTATACAAGTTTTCAGCTTTTTGCTCTTTTTGATCCTGTTTGGGTGGTTTTCAAAAAAGAATGGATGCTGGCAGCCATCATGTTTGCTATGTCTGCCGTACTTTTTACCGACTGCAGGAAAAGAATTGCAGCCATGCTGACAGGTGCCATTCAGGGGGATTTCCTCTTTTCAATGGTACTGGAGAAATTGTCCCTGGCCTATGAGGCCTGGTCTTTTTCTTTTCTTGATATGGCAGCTATATCATCATGTGCATTGCTTCTGTGGGACGGATTTGTCAAACTCGCAGCATATTTAGAGCGGCAGGCAGCCAATCTGGAAAAGGAGAAACAAAAGATATTATGAGTGATTATACATACCCGATTGTTTTTGGCCTGATTATTGGAACGGCCACAAGGATGTACATGCTGCGGACGGATTACCGGCAGTACCCGACATATCTGCATGGTAAAATCATACACCTTGCCCTTGGGTTCATTGCTGCGGCTCTCGGGACGGTTGCTGTTCCTTCTATTCTGGAACAGGATTTTACAGCGGTGACTTTTTTGACTCTTGCGGCAAGCCAGTTCCGGGAGGTCAGGAACATGGAAAGAAATACATTGGCAGAACTGGATTCCTATGAATTGGTATCCAGGGGCAAAACCTATATTGAGGGAATTGCCGTTGCTTTTGAAAGCCGGAATTATCTTGTGATATTCACTTCCTTGATCAGCACCCTTTGTTATATTGTGATTAACATCTGGGTCGGCATCATAGCGGCCATACTGTCTGTGCTGATATCAAAGAAGCTCATGGCAGGCGGAAAGCTCAGGGATATTGTGGAAATTGAATATATGGAACCGCGCTTTGATGGGGCTGGCCTTTATGTAGACAATATTTATATCATGAATATCGGGCTGCCTGCAAGGCAGGAGGAAGTGCTGAGATATGGAATGGGATTCATTTTAAAGCCGAAATCTTTTGACGCGCGTTCAACCATCGCCAATCTTGGCCAAAGACAGGCGATCCTCCACGATGTCTCGATCGCGATGGGGGTTTACAGGGATTCCGGGACACCTGCGCTCGTCCCTCTCGCCAAGCGGGATTTGGACGATGGAAGAGTCGGGGTTTTTCTTCTGCCCCAGGAGAAGGACATTGAAAGGGCCATTAAAGTGATCGGCAGTGTGCCGACGCTTGAAAATGCCATAAGGATGCCGTCTGAACGGGAAAGGAAGAGCGGAAATGGTCATTGAGAAATTTATTTTGGCAGTGATTACGACGAACCCAAAGAAGGCACCTTCAGGGGCAGCTGTATTTCATTGTGACGACAAAAAAGAGATGGAGCATGTGGCTGCCAACCTTGAAGCCATTTTAGACGGAATTGCCCACGCTCTGACAGATGAAATGTATGTAATTGTCAAGCATTGATGGTTCTTCCAATGTTTTCGTTGCGGGGAAACTGCCTCTTTGATAAAATGATTAGGTTAGGCCCTTCTGCAAACAGGAAGGGTTTATTTTATACACGGGCCATCCTGAAAATCAGGATGATGTTGAAAGCAATTCATTTGACTCTTTCGAGCGGTGTTTAAAGTATATAAAAGTGAAAGGGTGATGTTCATGGCTAAACCGGTTATCGCCATTGTAGGACGTCCAAACGTCGGAAAATCCACGATTTTCAACAGAATAGTAGGAGAAAGGATCTCCATTGTCGAAGACATACCTGGTGTGACCAGAGATAGAATCTACAGTTCAGCTGAATGGCTGAATCTTGATTTCAATATTATCGATACCGGCGGGATTGATATAGGAGACGAGCCTTTCCTTGAGCAGATCAGGCAGCAGGCTGAAATCGCCATCGAAGAAGCTGATGTGATCCTGTTCTTGACTAATGGACGGGAAGGCGTTACATCAGCTGACGAAGCAGTCGCTAAAATACTGTATAAATCAAAGAAACCTGTCGTGCTTGGGGTCAATAAAATTGACAACCCTGATATGCGCGACCAGATCTATGATTTCTATGCCCTTGGATTTGGTGAGCCAATCCCGATCTCGGGTTCCCATGGGCTGGGGCTTGGGGACCTGCTTGATGAAGCTGCAAAGCATTTTCCTGATACAAAGGACAAGGACTATGGCGATGATGTCATCAAGTTCTCCCTGATTGGGCGCCCTAATGTCGGGAAATCTTCCCTTGTCAATGCGATTCTGGGGGAAGAAAGGGTCATTGTTTCCAATATTGCCGGCACGACACGTGATGCTGTCGATTCGCTGCTTACATACAATGGGGATCAGTATGTGATCATTGATACAGCCGGAATGCGTAAAAAAGGCAAAGTGTACGAAAGCACTGAAAAATACAGCGTCCTGAGAGCATTAAGAGCCATTGAGCGCTCAGATGTCGTCCTTGTTGTCATCGATGCTGATGAAGGCATCCTTGAGCAGGATAAAAAGATTGCGGGCTATGCGCATGAAGCCGGCCGGGCTGTCGTGATTGTCGTCAATAAATGGGATGCTGTCGAGAAGGATGAAAAAACGATGAAGGCGTTTGAAACAAATATCAGGGAGCATTTCCAATTCCTTGACTATGCGCCGATCGTCTTCTTGTCTGCCTTAACAAAGAAACGGATCCATACATTGATTCCGCAGATCAACCAGGCAAGCGAGAACCATAGCATGCGTGTGGAAACGAGTGTCCTGAATGATGTTGTCATGGATGCGGTGGCGATGAATCCAACACCTACCGATAAAGGAAAGCGCCTGCGGATTTACTATACGACTCAAGTGGCTGTCAAGCCGCCTGTCTTTGTGGTATTCGTCAATGATCCTGAACTTATGCATTTCTCCTATGAGCGTTTCCTTGAAAACCGCATAAGAGATGCTTTTGGATTTGAAGGTACTCCAATTAAGATATTTGCAAGGGAAAGAAAATAAAAAGGGTGTGATTGTATGCTGGATCAATCGAGCAAGATAACCGTTGCCGGTGCAGGCAGCTGGGGCACGGCACTCGCCATGGTGCTGGCTGACAATGGCCGCCAGGTCAGGCTCTGGGGGCATAACCCTGTACAGATCAAGGAAATCAATGAACAGCACACCAATCAAAAATATTTGCCTGATATCAAATTGCCTTCAGGCATTCAAGGCTTCAGCTCACTGGAAGAAGCCCTTGATGGTGTTGATACGCTGATTTTGGCGGTGCCGACAAAAGCCATCAGGGAAGTTGCCGGTAAGATTAATGAATTTCAGCGTGTGCCTCTAACTATCGTACATGTCAGCAAAGGGATCGAACCGGATACATTGCTGAGGATATCAGAAATGATCGAGGAAGAATTCACAAGTGAAGCCCTCGGGAGCGTTGTGGTCCTTTCCGGTCCAAGCCATGCAGAGGAAGTGAGCCTCCGCCATCCGACTACAGTCACTGTTTCCTCAAAGAACATTGAGGCGGCAGAGCATGTACAGGATCTTTTTATAAACCATAACTTCAGGGTATACACAAATCCTGATATCATTGGCGTGGAAATCGGCGGAGCGCTGAAGAATATCATAGCCTTGGCGGCAGGGATCACCGATGGCCTCGGCTATGGAGATAATGCCAAAGCGGCCCTTATCACAAGGGGGCTAGCCGAGATTGCCAGGCTTGGCACCAAAATGGGTGCAAGTCCGCTGACTTTCTCGGGATTAACCGGAATCGGCGATCTGATCGTCACTTGTACGAGCGTCCACTCCCGCAACTGGAGGGCAGGAAACCTTCTTGGGAAAGGTCATAGCCTGCAGGAAGTCCTGGATAATATGGGAATGGTTGTTGAAGGCGTCAGAACCACGAAAGCTGCATACCAGCTCGCTGAAAAATACAATGTGAAAATGCCTATTACTGAAGCGCTGTATGAAGTGCTGTTTAATGGAGCCGACCCGAAGGAATCTGTCGACAAGCTGATGGCAAGAGGGAAAACGCATGAAATGGAAGACCTTGCAAATGTACTTGAAGACAGGATTGACAAGTGAATGATATGTTTTGCTGCAAGAGAAGATATTTATTTTAGCCTGAGCATCAAAATTTAGGCATTCGAGGATGCGGGAAAGGAACTTCCTGCATACAATGCAACGAAGCAAACTGGTGATATGAACAGGGTGCATGGGTTATTTAGTCGCATAAGGCCAAAGCAGAGATTGCCCCATCTTTGCTTTGGCTCTTTTTTTGTGAAAGTACATCGAAATATCCATGCTGGCGCCAGCATTTTAAGCGAAATGCTTTTGATTCATTTTCAGCCTGTATGATATAATACATTTCGGAAAAGGGAGTGAGACAATGTCGCCTGCTTTAATGAAGATGTGGGTATCTTTAGCTTCAATGGGGTTCATGTTCATATCAATATTAATGATTTATCTGAGCCGGTATAAATTAAACAATAAACCGCTTAAATTCATATCTGCCCTTGTTGCGTATCTGTTAATGATTGTTTCCGGGTTAATCATTCTGTTTGTCGTTTTGAGCGGACCTACCAATGAATAACAAATTTAAAAACCTGAAGGATTGGAATCTATGAAAAAGAAGCTAGCCATGCTGTCAATGACAGCGGTTTTATCCTTTCTGCTTGCCGGATGCATGTATCCGGAGGACAAGCTTTCGCAGAATCAGACACCATATCAGGATCAGGTCAATTCTGTCCAGAGTGCTGTTGATCAGTTTCAGGAAGACAATGGAGGCATCCTTCCTATAAAGACGAGGGAGGAAGATACACCTATTTACCAGAAATATCCGATAGATTTCAAGAAAATCTCGCCAAAATATATGGCCGAGCCGCCAGGGAACAGCTTTGAATCCGGAGGCATCTTCCAGTACGTAATCATGGATGCGGAAGAAGATCCAAAAGTCAAGCTCTTCGACCTCAGGATGGCTGAGGCGATCAGGGATATCAAAGTACGCATCAAGCTGCAGGGATATCCGCCATATAAAGAGAAAATCGCCGATAATGTCTATACACTCGATTATGCAGCCCTTGGCTTTAAAGAGGAACCGCTGGCAGTGAGTCCGTACACCAGCCGCGATCTCCACTTTGTTGTCTCAGGAAATGGAGACGTTTACGTAGACTATCTGCCGGATCTCTATGAGGCGGTGGAAAATAACAAAGAGCATGGATATAAGGAAGGCGATGATATACGCTCGCTCCTTGGGAAAGATTCCCTCTTTGTCCCTGCCTATTCGCTTCCTTATACAATCAATGCCAAAGGAGAACCAATCTTTTTGGCGAAATAGTCATAACCCTTCTTCTGCAAAATATATTGTAGGAGAAGGGTTTTTCTTTTTTAAAAGCAATTTTCCAGCGTATAGAGAGAGTGTGCTTTTTCAAAGCGGGAGAGTAAGGGGATAAAAATAAAAAAACTGTCATAAAGAAATAGGACAACGTCATAAATATATAATGTCCAAAAATAATTGAATGATAGGATAATATTATCCCACTAACTCAAGATTCAGGAGGGGATCACTTGGAAAAGGTAGATATTTTTAAAGATATTGCCGAAAGAACAGGCGGCGATATTTATTTCGGAGTAGTTGGTGCCGTCCGCACTGGTAAATCCACGTTTATCAAAAAGTTCATGGAGCTGGTGGTGCTTCCGAATATGAGCAATGAGGCAGACCGGGCGCGCACACAGGACGAACTCCCGCAAAGTGCGGCAGGAAAAACCATCATGACGACAGAGCCCAAATTCGTCCCTAATCAGGCAGCTGCCGTCCAGGTGGCAGAGGGGCTGGATGTCAACATCAGGCTCGTCGACTGTGTCGGCTATACAGTGCCTGGAGCCAAAGGCTATGAAGATGAAAATGGTCCAAGAATGATTACTACACCTTGGTATGAAGAACCGATCCCCTTCCATGAAGCAGCGGAGATCGGGACAAGAAAAGTCATCCAGGAGCATTCAACGATTGGTGTTGTCATCACAACAGACGGTACAATCGGGGAAATACCGCGCACGAATTATCTCGAGGCTGAGGAAAGAGTCATTGAGGAGCTGAAAGAGGTCGGCAAGCCTTTCATTATGGTCGTCAACAGCGTCCAGCCTCACCACCCGAACACTGAAGCGCTGAGAGTCCAGCTGTCTGAGAAGTATGACATTCCAGTGCTGGCCATGAGCGTGGAAAGCATGAGGGAAACAGACGTATTGAGCGTAATGCGTGAAGCATTGTACGAATTCCCGGTACTCGAAGTAAATGTCAACCTGCCAAGCTGGGTGATGGTCCTGCGGGAGAATCACTGGCTCCGCGAGAGCTACCAGGAAGCTGTGAAGGAAACCGTCAAGGATATCAAACGGCTGAGAGATGTAGACCGTGTTGTCCACCTTTTCAGCGACTATGAATTCATAGACAGGGCAGGCCTCGCCGGAATAGAAATGGGCCAGGGGGTTGCAGAGATCGACCTCTTTGCCCCGGATGACCTATATGATGAGATTTTGAAAGAAATTGTGGGGGTTGAAATCCGCGGCAAGGATCATCTTCTTGAACTGATGCAGGACTTTGCCCATGCGAAAGCTGAGTATGACCAGATTTCGGATGCGCTGAAAATGGTGAAGCAGACCGGCTACGGCATAGCAGCACCGTCGCTTGCTGATATGAGCCTTGATGAGCCGGAAATCATCCGTCAGGGAGCACGTTTCGGGGTACGCCTCAAAGCGGTGGCGCCTTCCATCCATATGATCAAGGTGGATGTCGAATCCGAGTTTGCCCCGATCATAGGCACTGAGAAGCAAAGCGAGGAGCTTGTCCGCTATCTGATGCAGGATTTTGAAGACGATCCTCTATCCATCTGGAATTCTGATATATTTGGCCGCTCCCTCAGCTCCATCGTAAGAGAAGGAATTCAGGCAAAGCTTTCTCTCATGCCTGAAAACGCCAGATACAAGCTGAAGGAAACGCTGGAAAGAATCATCAATGAAGGATCCGGCGGCCTGATTGCCATCATCCTATAATGAAAATCTGAAGGGCAGCGGAAGCTGCCCTTTTTAGCGCTTCTTTTTTAGCGTGGTATACTGGGGACCGTTTTGGAACTTTATCAAGGGCTCTTACCGTAAAGATTGTTGCTTTTAATGATTATAAAGAATGATTTACATTTTTCGGTATCGCGTGAAGAAAGGTTTTTTGGGCTAACAGGGCAGGAGTGGTTTTAAAAAACAGGAAGTCTTATTCTTATTTGAGTGACCAGCAAGCCTTAAAATAAGGGGAATTTCCGGTTAAGCTGCTGAATATGGTCTGGGTGATTGTAAATAAGCGGAAAATTTCCGGTTATGTGGAGCGAAAATGCCCATTTTCCTGTTTTTTGAGTCGATAGACGGAATTTCTCCGTCTATTTGAGCTGTTTTTAGAGTTTTTTCAAACTTAGGGGGAAATTCTCCGCTTATTTTTCAGCATGTCGCTATGGCAAGCACTAGCAGCATTTGCCTCCTGAAGGTGTAATTTATCACCTCTTACAAGGAAGGCAAAATAGCAACAATCTATGAGAAAAGAGCCTTATCAATTGGCTGTGTTAAACATTGCTGTTAATCTGTACTCAGTCGTATGAAACTTAGCTTGATTCCTTAGAGCAGTGCTGAATGCCAGACTGAAAGCTTCCGTTATCAACAAGGAGCCCTAGGTAAGCCAATTGATAAAATAGGATATATGTTTTGAAAAATAGTGATTTGGGTAACAAAAAAGGGTGTCTTATTACAAGTTTGTTTCAAATAAGAAAAGATTACCATTAATTAATGAATATTTCTTGATATGCCCAGATGATTATGATAATCTTTTAACAGAATTACCGTCGTGGCCGCGAAAACCCTTATATATTAAGGTTTTTTAGCAAAAAAGATTGAAATCTTCATGCCGTTCATTTAATATAAGGTATGCCAATCATCACGACGTATAGAATTCCGTAAATTTGTTTACAAATGATGATAAGATCCTTATCAGGGCAAGATTTTTGGGAGGAGGTGAAAGGCATGAACAAGACAGAACTAATTAACGCAGTTGCTGAAGCTGGCGAGCTTTCTAAAAAGGACGCTACTAAAGCAGTTGACGCTGTATTTGATACTATTCTTAACGCACTTAAAAATGGTGATAAAGTACAATTGATCGGTTTCGGAAACTTTGAAGTCCGCGAGCGCGCTGCACGTAAGGGCCGCAACCCGCAGACTGGTGATGAAATCGAAATCGCTGCAAGCAAAGTTCCTGCTTTTAAACCAGGTAAAGCGCTTAAAGACGCTGTTAAATAAGTACATACCGTGCTTTAAGCTTATGCTTGAGCAAAAGGCCGCGAAATTCTTCGCGGCCTTTTATTTTTGCTTGGGAATATATAAATGGTAAGTTGCAGGCCATGAGCAATTCTTGATCATCATCCAGCAGCTGCACCGAGGTCACAAGCCTCACACCTTGTATTTTGCCTGTTTGGAAATGGATGTGCTAATATGTAGGGGTAAAGGCACTAGAGAGATATGGTTTAGGAGGATGAATCATGGCAAATGTCAACCGCGCCCAAATCGAAGAAGCGGTGCGTTCTATATTAGAAGCAATCGGAGAAGACCCTAACCGCGAAGGCCTGCTCGATACACCAAAGCGTGTGGCCAAGATGTATGAAGAGGTTTTTATGGGGATCGGACAGGATCCTGAAGAATACTTTGAAACTATTTTTGGAGAAGAGCATGAGGAGCTTGTTCTTGTAAAGGACATCCCATTCTACAGTATGTGTGAGCATCATCTGGTACCTTTCTTTGGGAAGGCTCATGTTGCCTATATCCCCAGGAATGGAAGGGTGACCGGGCTCAGCAAGCTTGCAAGGGCCGTCGAGGCCGTGGCAAAAAGACCGCAGCTGCAGGAGCGGATTACCTCAACTGTAGCGAATGCTATCATGAAAAAATTGGAGCCCCACGGTGTAATGGTCATCGTAGAGGCGGAGCATATGTGCATGACGATGAGAGGCGTTAAAAAGCCTGGTTCCAAAACTGTCACTTCTGCTGTAAGAGGTGTTTTGGCAGAGGATGCCAGGGCCAGGGCTGAAGTCCTTTCATTAATTAAAGATTAATCTGTCCCGGAGGCTGAAAGTACTGCTTTTAGCCTTTTATCTTGGCCGATTGCGGCTTGAAGGAGTGAAGGATATGGAAACAAGAAATAATCCGGCAGGAGACTATGTGGTAATTAAAGCAAAAGAAGACGGCGTGAATGTAATCGGGCTGACCAGAGGCTCAGACACGCGCTTTCACCATTCTGAAAAACTTGATAAAGGGGAAGTCATGATCGCTCAATTCACCGAGCATACTTCCGCAATAAAAATCAGGGGCAATGCTTCCATCATGACATGCTATGGAGAAGTGGAAAGCGAAGCGAAAAAATAGGGGCAGAGCATCCGAAATTTCCAGAGTGCTCTTTAAGCCTGGCATTTTTGCTTCTGGCGGAACATAAGTTTCAATATAATCTGCCACGGCAACCCCTTTTATGATATAATTGTCTCTGTTTCATTGTGGACAATATTAAAATGGCCCCTAATGGCGAATGCTATATGGGTAGCGCCCAGACCAGCACCGCTTTATATAAAACGAATGCACGAGCATCATAGGAAATACATAAATGACCTTCGGGGAACAAGGGTGATCAGATTGCAGGATATTAAAATAAATATGGAATATGTCCGGAAGCAGATTGAGGGAAAGGTTCTCCACCCCTACCTGCTTAAATATATTGATGAGCCGGTTATCGATCAGGATAAGCTGCTCCTTCTTGTCTCCATGCTCAATGAAGCTGAATTGACTCAGAAGCAGAAGAATGACTACTCAGTGACAGCCATGCTTATACAAGTCGCCCTTGATACCCATGAACAGGTCAGCAATACACAAATTGCCGGCGAAATGCAAAAAAACAGGCAGCTTACGGTCCTCGCCGGCATTTACTACAGCAGCTTATATTATAAGATTCTCTCGGAATCAAAGGATATTGGAATGATCCGGCTGCTGTCGGACGGCATCAAAGAAGTGAACGAGCATAAAATCTCTGTATACCAGCATGAAACGGAAAATGTCGAAGGACTGATGGAAAGCGTCAGGCTGATAGAGTCCTCACTGTTCTCAAAAATTGCAGAATGCTTTAACAAACCGGCATGGACCGAACTGTCATCCCACCTTCTGCTGATGAAGAGACTCATGGAAGAAAGGGGACGCTATCTGGATCAGGGGACATCGTTTCTGTTTGAACGACTTAAACGCCTCGTATTCCCTAAAAAGGAACAAGAGCTTGCCGACCTGTCTGCTGAGCAGAAAAGATATCTTCTTCTGATAGCCAACCGCTATATCGATCATTCTAAAGATATGATTGACAAAGGCATGAAAGCTGTCCCTTTCCTTAATAGCCTGCTGGAGGAGCGGATCCATTCCATTCTTGACCAGCATCAACCCATGACAAAATCAATTGCAGAAGAAGGGTGACCCTTATGGAACAACAATCCAAAGCAGAGCGCGTACACGGCGTATTCGAGAAAATATACGGAAACTATGACCAGATGAATTCTGTCATCAGCTTCCAGCAGCATAAGCGATGGCGCAGGGATACCATGAAAAAGATGAATGTCCAAAAAGGGCAGAAAGCACTGGATCTATGCTGCGGGACTGCAGACTGGACCATTGCGCTTGCAGAAGCTGTCGGTACTGAAGGTGAAGTCAAAGGGCTGGATTTCAGTAAAAATATGCTGAAGATCGGCGAGGAAAAGGTGAAAAGCAGGAATTTGTCCCAGGTGGAGCTCATTCACGGCAATGCGATGGAGCTGCCGTTTGAAGACAATTCTTTTGATTATGTCACCATTGGCTTTGGCCTGAGGAATGTCCCGGATTATATGCAGGTCCTGAAGGAAATGAACCGGGTCCTTAAGCCGGGCGGGATGGCAGTATGCCTGGAAACCTCCCAACCGACCATGTTCGGCTACAAGCAGCTCTATTATGCTTATTTCCGCTACATCATGCCGCTGTTTGGAAGGGTGTTTGCGAAAAGCTATAAGGAATATTCCTGGCTTCAGGAGTCGGCAAGAGATTTTCCAGGCATGAAGGAGCTTGCTGCGATGTTTGAGAGCGCTGGCTTCAGTAATGTATCCTTCAAGCCGTACAGCGGTGGAGTTGCTGCTGTCCATACAGGCTTGAAGTAAGTTCTGCATCTGTTTGCAGCCGGAGAAAGATGGGGCTTTCCGAGACTGGCAGGCCCCGAGAAAATAAGTACTTGTTGCTCGTCGATTTAACAGGCTTGCAAACATGATTAAAGCTGGGTGGATACAAGATGAAATTAAAGATGATGTATTCATTTTTAGATTCTGACATTAATATTATTGAACAGTCATTAGAGGAGACCGTGCAGGCAGAGTCTCCTTTATTGCGAAATGCATCCATGCATTTGCTGCAGGCAGGAGGAAAAAGAATCCGTCCTGTTTTTGTTTTGCTGTCTGCAAAATTCGGTTCCTATGATATCAGCGAGATAAAAAAAGTGGCTGTAGCACTGGAACTCATCCATATGGCTTCCCTGGTGCATGATGATGTAATTGATGATGCAGAGCTGCGCAGGGGCAAACCCACCATCAAAGCGAAATGGGACAACCGGACGGCTATGTATACAGGCGATTATATTTTTGCCAAGTCCCTCGAAGTGATGACGGAAATAGAGCGGCCGGAAGCCCATGAAATCCTGGCAAAGACCATTGTGGAGGTTTGTGTGGGGGAAATTGAGCAGATCAAGGACAAATACCGATTTGACCAGAACCTCAGGGACTACCTCTTGAGGATCAAAAGAAAGACGGCACTGCTGATTGCGGCAAGCTGCCAGCTTGGGGCGGTTGCTGCCGGAGTAGATGAAAGCATCCACAAGAAGCTGTACAAATTCGGCTACTATGTTGGGATGTCCTTTCAGATTACCGATGATATCCTTGATTTCACGGGAACGGAGAAGGAACTTGGAAAGCCTGCAGGGGGAGACCTGCTCCAGGGGAATATTACGCTGCCTGTCCTATTTGCCATGGAGGACGAAGACATTCGCCGGGAAATCGTTAAAGTGAATGAAACGATGGATAGCAAAGAAATTGAAAAAGTGATCTCCCTGATTAAAAATTCCGGCGCAATTGAGCGTTCGTTTACTGTCAGCAACCAATATTTGTCCAAGGCGCTTGCAGTCCTTGATACCCTTCCGCAAAACAGGGCCAAAAAATCGCTCCGGGATATTGCTAAATTTATTGGCAAGAGAAAGTTTTAAGCGGTTGCAGAATTGTCGAAAAAATGATACTATTCTCCATGGATGTCTCTATTATAGAGCTGTTCATACATAAGATTTTAGGAGTGGAGACAATGGAGAAAACATTTTTAATGGTCAAGCCTGACGGCGTCCAGCGCAACCTTGTCGGTGAAATTGTCAGCCGTTTTGAGAAAAAAGGCTTTCAGCTTGCCGGCGGTAAATTGATGGTTATTTCAAAGGAACTGGCTGAGCAGCATTACGGAGAGCATAAAGAGCGCCCATTCTTTGGTGAACTTGTTGATTTCATTACTTCCGGACCGGTATTTGCAATGGTTTGGGAAGGTGAAAATGTTATTGCGACAGCCCGCCAGATGATGGGATCCACAAATCCTAAGGATGCTGCCCCAGGGACAATCCGCGGAGATTTTGCCGTAACTGTAGGCAAGAATATCATTCACGGCTCAGACTCTCCTGAGAGTGCAGAACGTGAAATCGGCCTTTTCTTCAACGAATCCGAGCTTGCCGGCTATTCCAAACTGATTAATGACTGGGTTAACTAATCCATTAAAGACACTTGCCTGCAAGTGTCTTTTTTTGTAACCGCATACACATTTTTTGGCGAAATATAGAAAAAAAACACTCTCCTTTCTCTTTTTTCAGCTATACTAGTTTTAAATAAGCAATAAGGGAGAACAGAAATGCCGGGGGAATATCAGGAGTTCATCAGACAGATTAAAACAAAGACAGGAATCGATCTTTCACTTTATAAAGAGGCGCAGATGAAAAGGCGCCTTATCTCTCTTTATGAAAAAAAAGGGTACCATTCTTTTTCGGATTTCTACCAGGGGTTAAGCAGGAATAAAGAATTGCTGGATGAGTTCCTTGATCGCATGACCATTAATGTATCTGAGTTTTACCGAAATGCGAAACGGTGGGACATACTTGAAACTCAGCTGCTGCCTGCTATGTCTGCCAGAGGAGGCAGGCTGAAGGTATGGAGCGCAGCCTGCTCCACAGGAGAGGAGCCTTATACGATTGCCATGATTCTGGCAAAATTCTTGCCTCTCTCTCAAATCCAGGTGCTTGCTACAGATATTGACGAAAAAGTGCTGGCAAGAGCGCAGGCAGGCATATACCAGGAGAGATCTCTGAATGAGATGCCTCTTGAGATGAAAAAGAAGTACTTTACACAAGAAGGAAGCCTTTACAAAATATCAGACGAGATAAAAAAGACTGTTGTCTTTAAAAAACAGAATCTGCTGTCTGATCCTTTCGGAGGTCCGTATGATTTAATCGTATGTCGGAATGTCCTTATTTATTTTACAGAAGAAGCAAAGGATGGGCTTTACCACAAGTTCAGCGGAGCCTTGAAGCCCGGAGGGCTGTTCTTTGTAGGCAGTACAGAGCAGATCTTCAATCCCGGCCTGTATGGGCTGGCAACGGAGGACACGTTTTTTTACAGGAAAAAATAGAGGGAAGTAAAAACTGTGAAGAGGTCTTCATGGTTTTTTTCTATTATAAGAAGGATTGCTTATTGCACTTGTTTTTGTAGTGCCGCTGGAGGCATGCTAAAATGGCATCATCGGCAAACAGGAGGGGAACTTGCCGGGAGAGGCTGAATGAGTTTTTTTCGCCAGCTGTCTGAAAAATTCTTAATTTTTGCTATGCTAATGATAGTGTGTGTGATATATTGGTACATAATCCTTTAATGAGTTGAAGGGGGAAAGAGTTTTGAGATACTTAACAGCAGGTGAATCACACGGTCCTCAGCTGACCGTTATTATTGAAGGGCTGCCGGCAGGAATGCCGCTGCTCGAAGAAGATATTAATGCCGAACTGGCCAGAAGGCAGAAAGGCCATGGCCGCGGAAGGCGGATGCAGATTGAAAAGGATACCGTGCAAATTGCCGGCGGAATCCGCCATGGCTACACTTTAGGTTCACCGGTCGCACTTGAAGTAGAGAATAACGACTGGAAGCACTGGACAAAAGTTATGGGCCAGGAGCCGGTTTCTCCTGAAGAAGAAAGCGAAATAAAGAGGAAAATCTCACGGCCGCGCCCAGGGCATGCAGATTTGAACGGTGCCATCAAGTACGGGCACCGCGACATGCGCAATGTATTGGAGCGTTCATCTGCCAGGGAAACGACAGTCAGGGTGGCAGCCGGAGCTGCAGCTAAGAAGCTGCTCAGTCTGCTGGGAATTGAAGTCGCCTCACATGTAGTTGAAATCGGCGGGATCCAATCTGCCGCTGCTTCGTATGAAAGCCTGGCCGAAGTAAAGGAAAGGACGGAAAACTCTCCGGTCCGCTGCCTTGATCCGGAAGCAGAGCCAAGGATGATGCAGGCCATTGACGATGCAAAGGCCAATGGCGATTCAATCGGCGGGATTGTCGAAGTAATTGTTGAAGGTATGCCTGCAGGCGTTGGATCATATGTCCATTATGACAGGAAGCTGGATGCAAAGCTGGCTGCTGCCATTGTTAGCATCAATGCATTCAAAGGAGTCGAATTCGGACTGGGGTTTGAGGCTGCTCGCAAGCCTGGAAGCGAGGTCCATGACGAGATTGCCTGGAATAGTGAAGATGGCTATACCAGGAAAACTAATCGCCTTGGAGGATTTGAAGGCGGTATGACTACAGGGATGCCGATTGTAGTAAGAGGTGTTATGAAGCCGATTCCTACCCTGTATAAGCCGCTGCAGAGTGTAGACATCGAAACGAAAGAGCCATTCACTGCAAGCATTGAGCGGTCTGACAGCTGCGCTGTCCCTGCTGCTGCCGTTGTTGCAGAAAATGTCGTTGCCTGGGAACTGGCCTCCGCTATATGCGGCCAGTTTTATGCAGACAGAATGGATGCTCTGATTGATAGTGTAAATGCACAGCGGAAATATGCGAGGGAATTTTAATGGAGACCATCACCATTAAAACCCCTTCAAAAGAATATCCGGTCCTGATCGGCGCCGGTGCTGTGAGAGAACTGGGCG
The DNA here is from genome assembly GCF_040492155.1 of Cytobacillus sp. T106. Taxonomy (NCBI): domain Bacteria; kingdom Bacillati; phylum Bacillota; class Bacilli; order Caryophanales; family Bacillaceae; genus Cytobacillus; species Cytobacillus sp. T106. The sequence continues at coordinate 667,182 of NZ_JBEUMK010000001.1, forward strand.
GCTTGCTTAGAGAGAAGCTTCCCGGCCTGACCAGCCTGCTGATTATAACGGATGAGACAGTAGCATCCCTGCATCTTGACAGGGTGAAAGAAGCCCTTGCTGAATTTAATCCTTCTATACATATTGTTCCAAGCGGGGAAAAAGCAAAAACGTTTGACGTTTATTATGCAGCTTTGACTTTTGCTCTTGAAAAGAAACTTGATAGGAAATCGGCTGTCATCGCCCTGGGGGGAGGAGCAGTGGGAGATCTCGCCGGCTTTGCTGCCGCCACCTTCATGAGGGGCATCCCGTTCATCCAGGTTCCGACAACCATACTTGCGCATGACAGCGCAGTGGGAGGCAAGGTAGGCATCAACCATCCTGAAGGCAAAAATATGATTGGTGCATTCCATCAGCCTGAAGCTGTTGTTTATGACCTGGATTTTTTAAAGTCGCTGCCCGATAGGGAGATAAGGTCAGGGTTTGGTGAAGCAGTCAAGCACGCACTCATTAAGGACCATTCTTTTTACAGCTGGCTGCTGGATAATGTCCACTCGCTTAAGGACATGAAAGATGAGGAATGGCTGTTCATTCTTTCGAAAGGCATACAGGTTAAAAATGCTTTTGTTTCCGAGGATGAAAAGGAAGCAGGGGTCAGGGCCTTCTTGAATTTTGGCCACACACTCGGACATGCAATTGAAGCGGAATCCGGATATGGAAAAATGACACACGGCGAAGCGGTGGTCATCGGGATGCTGTATGCCCTGGAACTAAGCATCGAAAAATGCGGACTCGATTTCGATACCGGGCAATTCCGGGACTGGCTGATGGGCCTGGGCTATTCCATTTCATTGCCGGAGGGCCTTCATCCTGCAGAACTTCTGTCCAGGATGAAGAAGGATAAAAAGGCAATCGGGCAAGCAGTGAACTTTGTTCTTCTTGATAGTATCGGCCATCCGGTTCTCTCAGAAATCCCTGACGGGGAGCTTAAGGAAGCGCTGGAGATGTTTGCCGTAAAGGGGGCTGAAAAATGATCAGAGGTGTCAGGGGAGCAATTACAGTGCAATCGAACACAGAAAAAGAGATTGCAGCAGCAGCAGAACTCCTGTTAAAGAAAATGATAGATGAAAACAGCATAGCCCCGGAAGAGGTTGCTTCTGTATTCATCTCCGCGACTGATGATATTGACCAGGGTTTCCCTGCCAAAGCCATGCGGACGCTTGATGGCTGGAAGCATGTACCTGTAATGTGCATGCGTGAAATGTCGGTACAGGACGCTCTGCCGCTTTGCATCCGGGTTATGATCCATTTAAATACAGAAAAGAGCCAGCAGGAGATCAGCCATGTTTATCTTGGGGGAGCGGTTGTCCTCAGGCCTGATTTGGAAAAGAAATGATTCTGCCTCTCACCAGACAGGCGCGCTTATGATAAAATAAAAGCAGTTCTTTATTACTTTAATTAGGTAGCGGAAAGAAGAGTTGGAGGGGCGGTTTATATTATGAAGTGGAAAAAACAATTGCTGGATTTAACACCATACCAGCCAGGCAAATCTATTGAAGACGTAAAAAAACAATATGGGCTTGAAAAGATTGTGAAGCTTGCATCAAATGAGAATCCTTTCGGATGCTCGGAAGAAGCAGCAAAAGCCCTTCAAAAAAGCTCGGGCATTTTTGCAAAATATCCAGATGGATATGCCGGCGAACTGAGAAGCATATTGGCTTCCCATCTTGGAACTGAACCAGGACAGCTTATATTCGGCAATGGTTCGGATGAAGTGATCCAGATCATCTCGCGCGCCCTGCTGGGGCCTGGAAGGAATACAATCATGGCTGCACCGACATTCCCCCAGTATAAGCACAATGCAGTGATTGAAGGTGCTGAAGTGAAGGAGATTCCCCTGCTTGACGGTGCCCATGATCTGGAGGGGATGCTTGAAGCCATTGATGAAAATACATCTGTTGTATGGCTCTGCAGCCCGAATAATCCGACTGGGATCTATATAAATGAGAGCAAGCTTGTTTCATTCCTGGAAAAGGTGCCGGAAGACATACTTGTGGTACTCGACGAGGCCTATTGCGAGTATGCAGTTGCTGATGATTACTACCATGCAGTGAGCCTGCTGGAGAAGTTCAGCAATCTGATTGTGCTCAGGACCTTCTCAAAAATCTACGGTCTTGCCAGCCTCAGGATCGGGTATGGCATCGCCGGGGAGGACGTAGTCAGGGCGCTGGAGCCTGCGAGGGAGCCGTTCAATGTGAATACTTTTGCACAGATGGCTGCTGCGGAAGCGGTTAAGGATCAGAAATATGTGGAAGAATGCCGGAACAGGAACAGAGAAGGGCTGGAACAGTTCTACTCATTCTGCGACCAGGCAGGCCTTAGTTATTATCCGTCCCAGGGCAATTTCATCCTGATTGATTTTAAGCGCGATGCTAATGAAGTTTTTCAATATCTGCTGGAAAAAGGCTATATCGTACGGTCTGGCGCAGGTCTTGGCTGCCCGCAGTCCATAAGGGTCACGATTGGCTCAAAAGAGCAGAATGAAGAAATTATGGAACTGATCGGCCAATTTTTGGAGGAAACAGCAGCGGCCCTATAAGGACCAGCATCCACGTGGGTCAGTCCGGATAAGCAAAAGAGCAGCATGGCAAAGGCGGTGATTTTTTATGGAAGGCCGCGTATTCATTATCGGCCTCGGGCTGATAGGCGGTTCACTGGCTCTCGGCATAAAGCGGCAGCATAAAGAAGCATCCATAGCAGGTTTTGATATTAATGCGGAGCAATGCAGGCTCGCAAGGATGCTGGGAGTGATTGATGAGGCTGAGGATAGCATTGAAGAAGGAGCGGCAAAGGCTGATTTAATCCTGCTGGCCGCGCCTGTGAAGGTAACTGCCGATATACTTGCCAGACTGGGCAGGATGCAGCTGAAACAAGGGGTCATTATTTCTGATGCAGGAAGTACAAAGGCAGAGGTCGTCAAAAGTGCTGCAGGCCTTAAAGAAAAGGGAATCATATTCATCGGAGGCCATCCTATGGCAGGCTCCCATAAAAGCGGTGTGATCGCAGCGAAGGAAATTTTATTCGAGAACGCATTCTATCTGGTTACTCCAGAGCCACATGTTAAGGAAAAGGACATTATGGCGCTAAAAGAATGGCTTGCAGGGACAAAAGCAAAATTCATCCAGGTGTCACCGGAAGAGCATGATTATCTGACAGGCATCATCAGCCATTTCCCCCATATCATAGCGGCCTCGCTCGTTCACCAGGCTGAAAAGGAAAGCCGCTCCCATGAGCTGGTCCCCCGGCTTGCTGCAGGGGGATTCCGTGATATTACAAGAATCGCCTCAAGCAGCCCCGAAATGTGGAGAGATATCCTTCTTGCTAACAAGGAAGTACTCCTGAAGCTTCTGGGAAGCTGGCAGGCGGAAATGGAGCGGGTGGCAGTGATGCTGGCAAATCAAAGTTCAGAGGATATCCAGCAGTATTTTGCGGGCGCCAAGCAATTCAGGGATGACCTGCCCCAGAAGCAGAAGGGTGCCATTCCTGCGTTCTATGATTTATTCGTTGATGTTCCCGACTATCCCGGGGTCATTTCTGAAATCACCGGCTATCTGGCCAAAGCGGAGATCAGCATAACCAATATCAGAATCCTTGAGACAAGGGAAGAAATATACGGGGTGCTTGTGATCAGTTTTCAGACGGAAGAGGACAGGGACCGGGCGGCAGCATGCATTCATCATTATACCGCCTATGAAACCTCAGCCGGGCCATAATATGCTATCGAAGAAAGGTGATGAAGAATGGAATCAGTTATTTTGAAAACAAATACAGGCAGCCTCAGGGGCGAGATTGATATTCCTGGTGATAAATCTGTTTCCCACCGTTCCATCATGTTTGGAGCTATTGCAGAAGGCAGGACGGAAGTAACCAACTTCCTGATGGGGGAAGATTGCTTAAGCACTGTATCCTGCTTCCGCAAGCTTGGTGTTTCGATCACAAACGAGGGAGACAAAATGATCATCGATGGAAGGGGCTTTGAAGGGCTGAATGAGCCTAATGAAGTCCTGGATGTCGGGAACTCCGGCACTACAATAAGGCTTTTGCTGGGCATTCTTGCAGGTCTCCCGTTCCATGCCGTTTTGGCGGGCGACGAGTCAATTGCCAAGAGGCCGATGACACGTGTTTCTGTTCCCTTATCAGAAATGGGTGCACAAATAAGAGGAAGAAAAGGCGGGGAATTTACCCCTCTTTCCATACAGGGAGGCGAGGTTAAGGGCATCAGGTATGAGTTGCCGGTTGCCAGCGCCCAGGTGAAATCTTCCCTCTTGTTTGCCGGTCTTCAGGCAAGCGGGGAAACCGTCCTTATTGAACCTGCAAAGACGCGCGATCATACTGAGAGGATGATCCGCCAATTCGGCGGAGAGATTGTGTCAGAGGGGACAAAAGTCCGTTTGCAGGGCGGGCAGAAGCTGAAAGCGGCAAAGGTTCATGTTCCCGGGGATATTTCTTCTGCAGCCTTTTTCCTGTCTGCTGGCGCAATCATTCCCGGCAGTGAAATAGTCCTCCGAAATGTCGGCTTGAATCCGACAAGGACAGGCATCCTGGAAGTTCTTCAGCGTATGGGAGCTGACATGACCATTCTTCCGTACAATAATGAGAGTGCAGAACCTGCAGGAGATATCACCATACGATTCTCGCAATTAAAGGGAACCGTCATTGAAGGAGATATCATTCCAAGACTGATCGACGAAATTCCGATTATTGCGCTTCTGGCAACCCAGGCGGAAGGGGAAACGGTCATTAAAGATGCTGAAGAATTGAAAGTCAAGGAAACCAATCGCATAGATACAGTCGTCAACGAGCTGAAAAAGCTTGGAGCGGATATTGAAGCAACAGCTGACGGGATGGTCATCAATGGACGGACTCCGCTGAAAGGCGGGAATGTTTCAAGCCATGGCGACCACAGGATCGGCATGATGCTCGCCATCGGGGCTGCCATCTGCACCGGGGAAGTATCTCTCTCTGGCGCTGAAGCCATTTCAGTTTCCTATCCGGCATTTTTTGAGCATCTGGAGTCACTGATCGGCTAAGGGGAGGAAGTTTCATACATGTGGGGTTCGGGATGGCCGGGCCCTTTTTTTGTGAATAACTCCTTGCTTTTGATGTATTCCACAACCATTTCTGCTCCGTTTCGCTGACTGAGTTTTTCCACAGTCCAGCTCAACAGAACATTCTTCTCAATAAACCATCTCTGGCTTAAAAACTTTCAAACATAAATCTAAGATTATTTCATAGCTTGTCATAAGACCATTTAAAAGGGTGGTATTATGGCATATATTATTGAGAATGCCAATATTCTCAAGCAGCAGACATTTCAGAAGGCTTCACTGCTGGTGGAAAAAGGGAAAATAACTGGCATCCGGGACTCTTTCCCCCGCTATTCGTTCATGAAAATGAATGCAGAAGATTATATTATGGCGCCTGCTCAGGTCATGTATGATCCTGCACCTCCGCTGGACAGACCCTTTTCAGAGCAGAAAAGCTATTTTATTAACGAAATGCTTATGAAAGGGATGACTTCTTTTTTAACTTTTGCAGAAGTGCAGCAGGAATCCCGGCTGTTTTCCCGAATAAAAACCGTAAAGTCAAGTTTGATCAGCTCTCCGGCCGATTATGTGATTGCTGTCAAAGTTCCTGCCAGGCTCTTGTCACCTTCTTTCATCAGGAAATGCCGGACAGAAAAAATACCGGCCGTCTTTGTGGAAGCTGGAAGCAAAGAAGAGCTGTCGGCGGTTCCCTGGGGATGGATAAGGGAAGCTGTTTTTCCATACAATTGCCCGCTTGTGCCTATTTTCAAAACAGCGGATGAAAAAGAAAAGAAAGCGCTTCAGCATTTTTGGAAGCAGCTGATGCTAAAAGAAAAACTGGCACACATCGGGGAAGAACTGCAGGAAAGAGAGCCGGTCGCCAGAGAGCACCTGGCCATGATGGGCATCTGGCCCCATAAAGGAGACATCAGGCAAGGAGGGGAAGCAAGCTATAATTTATATGTTAAGGATGGCGGAGACAGAAACATTGAAGAATCGGAGCTCTTTCATTATTATAGTCATAGACTTGCCATAACGGCCCACAAAGGAACGATCATCAGGGCAGGCGGATATTTCAGATTCTGTCCGGGCTATGGAGAGCGTGTTATAATAAAGATTCCGGCTTTTTTTACAGTATAACGGACTGGGTCAGCCTGTCAGCCGGGCTGCAGGATTATGATAACAAGCGGGATCGGCCGCGATTTGAACCCAGCCCGTTTTTAAATGATATCTGCAACCATCTTTAGTCATGAAAGGATATAACAATGGACAAAGTTAATAAAATCATATCGCTATTAGAAAATGGACAGCATGAAGAAGCACTGAGGGACTATGCACAGATCCTGGATAAGGGTTCACATGAGGAGAGATTTGTGCTGGCGGAGGAATTGTTCCAGCTGGGATTGCTTGAGGAATCCAAGGCTTTGATTGAAAGGCTGCTGGAATCTTACCCGGATGAAGGCGAACTGCTTGTCCTCCTGGCTGAGCTTCATATTGATCTGGCCAATGAAGAGGAAGCGATGCTGGTTCTCGAGAGGATTTCAGAGAAGGATCCAAGCTATCCGCAGGCACTGCTCCTTTTAGCGGATCTGTACCAGATGGAAGGCTTGTATGAGGTGAGCGAGCAGAAGCTTTTAAAAGCTAAGTCCATTCTGGACGAAGAGGTCATCATTGATTTTGCCCTTGGTGAATTATATTTGGAGCAAGGGAAATTTATAGAAGCAATCAAGTCTTATGAAAAGGTTCTTGAAACGAGCCAGGAAATCGCCGGAACAAATGTGAATCAGAGGATGGCCGAGGCACTCAGTGCCGGCGGGGCATTTGAGGAAGCGATCCCATTCTATGAAAAGGCACTCGAAGCCCGTCTTGAGATCAATACCCTTTTCAGCTACGCATTCACTGCCCTTCAGGCTGGGATCAACAGGACTGCTATTGAAAAGTTCAAAGAAGTGAAGGAGCTTGATCCTGAATACCATTCCCTGTATCTGCATCTCGCACGCGCCTATGAGCGTGAAGAAGAGCTCGAAAACAGCTTTGAGGCTGTCCAGGAAGGAATCAAGCATGATGAGTTCAATAAGGATCTGTTTTTCTATGGCGGAAGGCTTGCTTTAAAGCTTGCACGCGAAAACGAGGCAGAGGACATGCTGCGTATGGCACTCGTGCTGGACCCTGAGTTCACCGAGGCGGCTTTGACACTGAACAAGCTTTTCATCAAGCAGGAACGGTACCGTGATGTCCTTGACATTGTGGATACGATGGAAGCGCAGGAGGAAGAAGAGCCCCAATTCCTTTGGGATGCGGCTTCTGCCCTTCAGGAGCTAGAAGAATATTCCCTGGCATTAAACAAATACCAGCAAGCATATACTTATTTCAAAGAACAGTCAGACTTTCTGTCAGACTATGGATATTTTCTGATGGAGGAAGGAAAATGGGCAGAGGCTGCCGAAATTTTTAAGAAACTGCTTGGGCAGGATCCGAGCAACGAAGAATATCTCGATATCGTCCAGAGGCTTAGCGGCGATCTGATGTAAGAAAAGGCACTAACAAAAATTCAGTTGCAAGCAGAGGAGGGAACAAATGGTGGCGACCCCTGTATCTGTCAGCGAGAAAAAAGATTTTATCCGCTGGTTCTTAAACCATTATCAATTGAAACGGCGCGAATGCGTTTGGATTTTAAATTATTTGATGAGCCATGACCAGCTTATGGAACGGGTGCATTTTGTGGAGCAAGCACAATATTGCCCAAGAGGCCTCGTGATGTCAACTCATTGCGTTGATGAAGTTCCTTTCCGTTTTTACAAAGAGAATGTCATGACAACTGATGCCGAGAAATCATTCCATGATATAAGGCTGAACAGGGAAGAAGATATCTTCATCCAGCTTAATTTCCATGCCTCCAATAAGGCCCATCAGTATGCAGCCGTCCTGGAGGAAAATCCGTTCATGCCGAAGACCCTTCAGGTAAGCGAGAAGGACCGGCTGATCGCAGAACGCTTCCTTTCCGAAAGCCTGGCTAAATTCCAGAGGGAAAAATTGATGCAGATGATTGATGAATCACTGGATAAAGGCGATAAAGAAACATTTAAGCAGCTCACTGAAAAGCTGAAAATGATTATGGTGAAAGCATAAATAGAATAGCTGGACTGGTGAAGGGGCATCCGGGCGGATGCCCCTTCAGCATTGCTTTCGGCAGCAGCAGGAAGTTATGGTAAAATAATGAGGCAAGCTATACGATTTGGAGTGGTGATAATGAAGTGGATTCCGCAGGATATTGAAATGTATTTAAAATCAAAAGAATATGTCGACACAGCTGTCATCCCCCTTTTGCCCGTCACATTCACAGGAGATATGAAGCAGGCTGCCTCAATGGCTGAATTTGTCACATTGCTTTCTTATCAGATGGAAAGGCAGTTCAAAGGAAGGCTTTTGATGCTGCCGGGCTTTTCCTACCTTAAATCTGACACAGCCCATGATGGGCATCTCGAAGAGCTGAAGAAATGGGAGTCCGCTATCCTGGAAAGCGGCTTCAGGCATGTGTTCTATCTGACCTCGGACAGCGGGTGGAAAATGGCTGAAGGGGAGCTTGGGGGATCATTGCTCTGGCTGCCATCCCTGCCGTTGGAGCATATGGACGAAACGTACAGAAACTCTGTTTTGGAGGACCAGGTCAAGCAGCTGCTGAATTTATTTGTACAAAAATGGCAGGCTGGTGAATAATTCCTGAAAAACCGCTTTGAACAGCCGGTTTGCCTACAGATTTTATTGACCTTGCCTAAAGATTGATATATCATTGTTATGTCCTAGTTTTATATTGTGTTGAATTTTGTCCGTTGGACTTGATTTCATGATAGAGGGGGGAAATGTATGAGCAAACATCGTGTTTCAAGACGTCAATTCCTGAACTATACACTTACTGGTGTAGGCGGTTTCATGGCGGCCGGCATGCTGATGCCGATGGTCCGTTTTGCCGTGGATCCTATACTGAAAGCCAGCGAGGGAGGAGACTTCATTCCGACACCGCAAAAAGTAAGCGAAATCACTGCTGAACCTACTCGGGTCGACTTTAAATTCGAACAGCAGGATGCCTGGTATACTTCAGAGGTATCGAACACCGCGTGGGTTTATAAGGATGAAAACGGGGAGATCGTTGCCTTATCTCCTATCTGTAAGCATTTAGGCTGCGTTGTTGACTGGAACAAAGACAAGGCGAATCCAGACCACTTCTACTGCCCATGCCATGGCGGGCTTTATACGAAGGATGGAACAAACGTGCCTGGAACACCTCCTGCTGCACCGCTGGATGTGTATCCTACAAAAGAAAAAGATGGTTTCCTATTATTAGGAAAAGCAGAACCGCGAAAGGGGGCGTAATAAGTGTTAAACAAAATTTATGACTGGGTCGACGAGCGTTTGGATATTACGCCTTTGTGGCGGGATATTGCAGACCATGAAGTACCTGAGCATGTAAACCCTGCCCATCACTTTTCGGCTTTCGTTTACTGCTTTGGCGGATTGACCTTCTTCATCACAGTGATCCAGATTTTATCCGGTATGTTCCTTACAATGTACTATGTGCCGGATATTAAGAATGCCTGGGAATCTGTCTATTATCTGCAAAATCAGGTTGCTTTCGGGCAGATTGTCCGCGGTATGCACCACTGGGGTGCGAGCCTGGTCATCGTAATGATGTTCCTACATACGTTACGTGTTTTCTTCCAAGGGGCCTACAAGAAGCCTCGCGAGCTGAACTGGGTTGTCGGAGTGCTTATTTTCTTCGTTATGCTGGCGCTCGGCCTGACAGGCTATCTTCTTCCTTGGGATATGAAAGCGTTATTTGCAACAAAAGTTACCATTCAAATTGTTGAATCAACACCGTTGATCGGTCAGCAGCTGAAAGCGCTGATGGCTGGAAGCACTGACATAGTCGGAGCCCAGACGATCACACGATTCTTTGCGATCCATGTATTCTTCCTGCCTGGAGCTCTCCTTGGACTGATGGGTGCCCACTTCCTGATGATCCGTAAGCAGGGTATTTCTGGACCGTTGTAAAATTCAACTTCACTACTGCTAACTGAAAAGGAGGGGAATGCTCAATGCATCGTGGAAAAGGTATGAAGTTTGTAGGCGACTCCCGTGTCCCTGTAAACCGTAAACCGAATATTCCGAAAGACTACTCGGAGTACCCTGGCAAAACGGAAGCATTCTGGCCCAACTTCCTATTGAAGGAATGGATGGTCGGCGCCGTTTTCCTGATCGGATATCTATGTTTGACCATCGCTCACCCGTCTCCGCTTGAAAAAATAGCAGATCCGAGCGATACAGCATATATTCCGCTTCCAGACTGGTATTTCTTGTTCTTATACCAACTATTAAAGTACACATATGCTTCAGGCCCATATAACGTCATCGGGGCGTTTATCATTCCCGGACTGGCTTTCGGAGCGCTGATGCTTGCTCCATTCATCGACCGCGGCCCTGAAAGGCGCCCATCTAAGCGCCCTCTCGCAACTGGTTTCATGCTGCTTGCGATTGCCGGCATCTTCTATCTAACTTGGGAATCTGTAGCCAACCACGACTGGGAAGCTGCAGAGCAGCAAGGTAAAATCGTGGCTGAAGCGGAGATTGATAAAGAAGCAGAAGGCTATAAAATTTATGAAGCGCAAGGCTGCATCAGCTGCCACGGCGGTGAATTGGCAGGAGGAGCTGGTGCTCCGGCCCTGATCGATACAGGACTTTCTCCTGAAGAAGTGGCGAAAATCGCTAAAGAAGGTCAAGGTGCCATGCCTGCCGGAATCTTTAAAGGAACTGACGAAGAGCTTCAAAAGCTTTCTGAATTCATTTCAAGCATTGAAAGTAAATAAAAGAAGAGAAGCCGGCGAATTGCCGGCTTCTTTTTTTGTGCAATATAACCAGTAATTTAGATAATAATAGCCTTTTTCCGTTAACCTGCAGTTTAGGGGGTATGCATCTTCCTGAACACTTTTCCTCGGGTATTAACCAAGGGCAATCTCCAAGCCAGCTCCAGCATATTATAGCGGAAAGTTCCCCCTTTAATTTCCTCTATGATAAAATATAGCCATAATGATAGAGAGAAGAGGGTATGGTATGAAGTGGATTTATCCTATTTTGGGGAACCGCTCGGTATTATGGCTGCTGCTTGTGGTCAATATTGCCGGAACGGTGTATGGGTATTACTGGTACGGGTGGCAGCTGAAGGATACGCCCCCGCACTTTCTGGCGTTTGTTCCTGATAGTCCGACGGCCAGCCTGTTTTTTTGTTTTGTCCTTGCTGCCTTCCTGATGCGGAGGAACTGGCCCCTTTTAGAGGCTCTGGCGGCCGTGACGCTTTTTAAATACGGTGTCTGGGCAGTCGTTATGAATCTGCTTGTTTATAAAGTGACAGGCGAACTTGATCCTATTGCGTTGATGCTGATCGGATCCCACGCTGCTATGGCAGTCCAGGGGATCTTATATTCACCCTTTTACCGGATCAAGTGGATTCATTTGCTCATTGCTGCTGTATGGACACTCCATAATGATGTAATCGATTATGTATTCTTCATGCTGCCGCGCTATCCTGTGCTGAACTTATATACACCGGAGATAGGCTATTTTACTTTTTGGCTGAGTATATTCTCCCTTTTCCTTGTGTACTGGTTCTCTATCAGGCCCGGCCGCACAAAGCTGGCGATTGAGTAGGCTTCCATATTGGAAGCCTTTTTTTCTTGGCAGTATCTCATGCTGATTTTTGGATCAGGGGGGGACTTAGTTTTATACTCCTTTCGGCTTGGATGAATATCCGGCTGAAATGAGCCCAAAACCAACATTGATGTTAATACAGCTTATCTCTAAAATTGATCCCAGCCGAGCGAACTTTTGGTCTAACCTTGTCCAACCTCTCATACATTTTTAATAGTAATTGCAGGGGGGGACAATATTGAAAGCAAAAATTGCTGTATCCATGTTTTTGATCTATCTTTTAATGCCTTTTTCCATATATGCATATGCAGAGCAGCCTTCCTCTTCGATGGACAAACTTGATCTGCTCTCTGATGAAGCTCTTCAGATGGTCAAAATACAAAAATATGAAGAGGCAAAAAAGATTCTGGATTATTTTTCGGATCAGTTTCTTTCGGGGGATGTACAGGCAAGGCCGTTCAATATGGATGAGCTGAGAATCGTTTCCAATGCGCATGATGAAGCAGTGGAAGCAGCGGCCAGCATCGATATGAACCATAAAGAGCGGATGAACAGGGTAACAAGATTCAGGCTGGTTATTGATGCAATCACCTCCAGCAGGCAGCCTTTGTGGACGGAAATGGAGGATCCGATCATGGATGTGTTCGGGGGGATGAAGGAGGCTGCCCATGCAGGCGACAGTGAGGCTTTCCATTCAAGCCTGAATTCCTTTTTGACCTTATACAGCGTCATTTACCCTGCCCTTAAAGTGGACCTCAAGGCAGACAGGCTTCAGCAGCTGGATACCAGGGTCAATTTCATAGACCATTACAGGCCTCAGGTGGTGAGCCAGACCTCGAGCCAGCAGGAATTGGATGCCCTCGAGGCAGATTTATCCTCGCTTTTTGATGAAATGACTGACGATGAGGCCGATCCTTCGCTTTGGTGGGTCATTATTTCTACAGGAAGCATCATCATCCTTACATTATCTTATGTCGGCTGGAGAAAATATAAGGGAGATCAGGACAAAGAGAAGAGCAGAAAAAGAGAGCTGAAAAATTGACACCATTCACCAGAAAAAATACAATAGATTAAATTACAGCAAAGATGAATGGGAGGAATAACATGGATTTCCTGATATACTTTGCGATCATCATCCTCGTGCCGATCTGGGCGCAATTTAAGGTGAAAGGCACCTATAACAAATATTCCAGGGTACCAGCCTCTTCACATATGAGAGGTGCCGAGGTTGCCAGAAGGATCCTGGATTCCAACGGATTGTACAATGTCAATGTTGAGGAAACGAGGGGGCATCTGACAGACCATTATGATCCCCGTTCAAAAACGGTAAGGCTGTCCTCGCAGAATTTCCATGGCCATTCCGTCGCTGCAGCAGCAATAGCTGCCCATGAGGTCGGCCATGCCATGCAGGATCAGCAGGATTATGCATTCCTCCGGGTCCGACATTCGCTGGTGCCGATCGCGAGCATTGGTTCTAATTTTTCCTGGGTGTTGATCATGGTAGGGATTTTTGCTGAGCTGAGCGGCCTTCTCCTTTTGGGAATCATTTTCATGGCCGTGGCCGTCCTCTTCCAGGTGGTTACCCTCCCGGTCGAGTTCAATGCTTCAAACAGAGCAATGGATCAGGTCGTCTCACTTGGTGTTATCCGCAATGATGAGGAAAGGGAAACGAAGAAAGTCCTTAACGCTGCTGCCCTGACCTATGTAGCTGCCGCAGCTGTTGCGGTTCTGGAGCTATTGCGCCTGATCATGATCTTCACAGGCATGCAGAGGCAGGATTAAGAAATGAAGAAACCAGCCATTTGGGCTGGTTTTCTTTATTTCTTATAGTGAACAAGCGCCATTTGCATTTCTAGTGCTCAATCGGCTTCTTATTTTCATCCAGGGTGAATCCTTCGCCGAGCACATCGTGAACGACACTGACTGTGACAAAGGCATGCGGATCGACGGAGGTGATGACGCTTTTAAGCCGCACGATTTCATTTTTGCCGACTACGCAGTAAAGGACTTCCCGATCCTGTTTGGTGAAGGAGCCGTGCCCTTTCAGCACCGTCACCCCGCGGTCCATTTCCTTCAGAATCCTGCCGGCGATGGCTTCGTTCTGGTCGGAAATGATCATCGCACCTCTTGCGGCGTAGGCGCCTTCCTGCATAAAATCGATCACCCGGGCACCTACGAACACGGCAACAAGGGTGTACATGGCTTCCTGGTAGGTCAGATAGAAAATGAGCGATAATGTAATGACACAGGCATCGAAAAGGAACATTGTTTTTCCCATGCTCCAGCCGATATATTTATGGGCCAGCCTCGCTATGATATCGACTCCGCCGGTTGTTCCGCCGAAACGGAAAATGATGCCGAGGCCAATGCCGATGAAAACACCTGCAAAAAGAGCTGCAAGAGTAAGGTCTTCCTTCAGCGGCATGTCAATCTGATAGCGCTGAAAAATCCACAGGAACAGGGAAACACTGAAGGTGCCGATCATGGTGTAATAAAAGGAATTCCTGCCGAGCAATTTCCAGCCTATAAAGAATAATGGTATATTTAACAATAAGTTCGTATAGGAGGGATCCCATTTAAATAGGAAAAAAAGGAGCAGGGTGATGCCGGTGAAACCGCCTTCGGCCAAGTTATTCTGCATATTGAAATGAACAATTCCAAAAGAAAAGATTGCTGAACCGAGCAGGATGAACAATATATTCTTGAATTTTAATCCGTTTTGCACGTTTTTTCCCTCTTTTCCTGTTTTTATCACCATAAGATTATATAAAATAAAAGATGACAGAGCAATAATGAGCCGGACAGAATAGCAGCTGCCGGGCGGTTAAAAATATTTGTAAAAAGCTGTTCCGTTAGGCTAACATGATATAGAAAAAGCATCTATTCTCTATAAGATAAGCCTAATTTGCTGCTTTATGCAAAAGGCTCAGGAAGGCGGAAGTTGAGGTGGCTAATCGAGATGGAATCCAATCATAAAACGATGAAAGACCTCCAGGCTGAGGTTGATCAATACATAAGCCAATTTAAAGAAGGATATTTCAGCCCTCTTGCCATGCTGGCACGGATGACGGAAGAGCTGGGTGAACTGTCCAGGGAAGTAAATCACCATTACGGGGAAAAGCCAAAGAAATCGACCGAAGAAGAGAATACCATTGAAAATGAGCTGGGGGATATGCTTTTTGTGCTTATCTGCTTTGCCAACTCACTGAATATTGACTTGCAGGAAGCCCATGACAGGGTAATGGATAAATTTAATACGCGGGATAAAGACCGCTGGACAAGAATTGAAGAGTAGGAGAGATTCTGATGGATAAGATAAAGATTGTTATTGCGGGGCCGCGCGGTCGAATGGGCAGGGAAGCGGTTCAGCTTGTGCTGAATACCGGCCATTTTGCCCTTCAGGCGGTTGTAGACCATAAATTCGAAGGGAAAATGCTCAGCGACCTTGATGGATTTACAGGGGCAGATGTGCCGATATATACAGACCTGGCCAATTGTCTGGAGCAGACAGAAGCTGATGTTCTGATCGATCTTACGACACCGGAGGCAGGCATGCATCATGCACGGACTGCCCTTTCATATGGAGTAAGGCCGGTAGTCGGGACAACCGGCTTTAGCAAAGAGGACCTGAAAGAGCTGGAAGTAACATGCCGGGAAAAAGAATTGGGATGCATCATCGCCCCAAACTTCGCCCTTGGTGCTGTCCTTATGATGAAGTTTTCACAGATGGCAGCCCGCTATTTCAGTGATGTGGAGATCATCGAGCTGCATCATGACCAGAAGCTTGATGCTCCGTCAGGCACAGCTGTGAAAACAGCAGAAATGATGGCTGAAGCAAGAGAAGCCAAAGAGCAGGGGCATCCAGACGAAAAAGAAACTCTGGCAGGGGCCAGGGGTGCTGACTACGAAGGGATGCGCATCCATTCAGTCCGCCTTCCCGGCCTGATTGCCCATCAGCAGGTGATGTTCGGCTCAGATGGCCAGACTCTGTCAATCCGGCATGACTCTTATAACCGGGCCTCATTCATGTCCGGTGTGAAGCTGGCTGTAGAGACAGTAATGAAAGCAGACCTGTTTGTCTACGGACTTGAAAATATTATGGAATAAAGGGAGGGGAAATGATGAACATCGCTTTGATAGCCCACGATAAAAAGAAAGACGACATCATCCGCTTTGCAACAGCCTATAAAGATATTCTGGCGGGACACTCCCTTTTTGCGACAGGGACGACCGGCTCAAGGATCATGGAATCAACAGGCCTTACAATCACCCGCTTTCAATCAGGACCGCTCGGCGGGGACCAGGAAATCGGGGCACTGATTGCCAATAAGAAAATGGACCTCGTCTTCTTTTTCAGGGATCCGCTGACTGTGCAGCCGCATGAGCCGGATGTATCCGCTTTGGTCCGCCTGTGCGATGTATATTCAATTCCGCTGGCCACCAATATGGGCACTGCTGAGCTGCTTGTAAAGGGCCTGGAAAGAGGCGACCTCGACTGGAGGAAAATAGTGAAGAGCGAAGACGGTGAGGTTCTATGATAGGAGAAAAATTGGATATCCTGGCCTTTGGCGCCCATTCCGATGATGTTGAAATCGGGATGGGAGGTACGCTTGCCAAGTATGCAGCTGAAGGAAAAAAGATTGGCATCTGCGACCTTACTGGTGCGGAGCTTTCCTCCAACGGAACTGTAGAAACAAGGAAAAAAGAGGCAGAGAGGGCAGCAGGTATCCTGGGTGTTTCAGTCAGGGAAAACCTTGGACTGCCTGACCGGGGGCTGCTACTGAATGAACAGGCTATTACCGCTGTCGCGAGGATGATCAGGACATACAGGCCATCAGTCATCTTTGCGCCATATTTTGAAGACAGGCATCCGGATCACGGCAACTGTGCAAAAATTGTAGAAGAAGCCGCATTTTCAGCAGGCATCCGCAGGGCGGACCCTGAAAGCGGATTAGCCCCGCACAAAGTAAACGGGCTTCATTTCTATATGATCAACGGCTTCCATCAGCCTGATTTTATCATTGATGTGTCAGATTATATGGACAAAAAGCTTGCGGGCCTGAGGGCGTATGAGAGCCAGTTTGTCAGGACGGAGGATTCAGCAGACACTCCGCTTGTAAATGGCTATATCGAAAATGTAGAAGCAAGGGAAATGCTTTATGGGAGAGAAGCGGGAGTCAAATACGCTGAAGGCTTCATGTCTAAAAAGCCGGTACTAATACATAAAGATTTATTGGGTGGAGAAGCATGACAAGAAAACTAAAAATCGGGATCACCTGTTATCCGACAGTCGGTGGATCAGGGGTCGTCGCTACAGAGCTTGGAAAGCTCCTCGCCGAAAGAGGGCACGAAATACATTTTATTTCTTCCAGCCTCCCTTTCAGGCTGAATCGGATGTATCATAATATATTTTATCACCAGGTGGAAGTGAGCCAGTATTCTGTTTTCCAGTATCCGCCTTATGATATTGCCCTCGCCAGCAAAATGGCTGAGGTGATTAACAGAGAAAAGCTTGATCTCATGCATGTACACTATGCTGTTCCCCATGCCGTATGTGCAATCCTTGCCAAGCAGATGAGCGGGCGCGATGTGAAGATTGCCACTACCCTTCATGGAACAGATATCACCGTCCTTGGTTATGAGCCGTCATTGAAAGACAGCATCCGCTTTGGAATCGAGAAGTCTGACAGGGTGACAGCTGTTTCCAAATCTCTTATATCACAAACAAATGAATTGATACACCCTGAAAAAGAAATTCAGGCGGTCTATAATTTCATAGACCATAGAGTATATCAGAAAACTGGCTCTGATCATCTGAAAAAAGAATATGGGATCACCGAGGATGAAAAAACGGTCATCCATGTTTCCAATTTCCGTGCGGTCAAAAGGGTGCAGGATGTTGTAAAGGTGTTTGCCAGGATAGAGTCGGAGATGCCTGCAAAGCTTCTCCTCGTCGGCGACGGCCCGGAAATGTCCAATGTATGCAAGCTGGTCAAAGAGCTCGGGCTGAAGGAGAAGGTACTGTTTCTGGGGAAGCAGGATAAAGTGGAAGAGCTTTATTCCATCAGCGACCTGATGCTCCTCCTTTCTGAAAAAGAAAGCTTCGGCCTGGTTGCGCTTGAGGCCATGGCGTGCGGTGTTCCCTGCATAGGGACCAATATCGGCGGGATCCCGGAAGTGATTTCTGACGGCGAGACAGGATATATCTGCAAGCTTGGGGATATAGGGAGCATGGCGGAAAAAGCGGCAGGCCTGCTGGCTGATGCTGATAAGCACACAAGCTTCTCACATCGTGCAGTACAGACTGCGAGAGAAAAGTTCAGCGCCGAACAAATAGTCAGCGAGTATGAGAGGCTTTATTTTGATATGTTAAATGAGGGATAATATGAATCCGGTTTTTTTAAAAGCGGCACCTGTATTGGAAAAGATCGAAACTGCCGGGTATGAGGCTTACTTTGTAGGCGGATCTGTCAGGGATTATCTGCTCGGCAAGGATATTTCCGACGTGGACATAGCCACTTCGGCCACTCCGATGGAAATCAAAGGCATTTTTCCCAGAACAGCGGATGTCGGTATAGAGCATGGTACGGTCATAGTTCTTTATGATGGGGATAGCTATGAAGTCACCACTTTCCGGTCTGAGTCGGATTATGAAGATTTCCGCAGGCCGTCTAAAGTGGACTTTATCCGTTCCCTCGATGAGGATCTTAAACGCAGGGACTTCAGAATGAACAGCATGGCGATGTCAAAGGACGGCCGCATCATTGATCCTTTCGGGGGACAGGAGGATATCCGCAGCAAAAGGATTGCCACCGTTGGAAATCCGCTGGAGCGATTTTACGAAGATGCTTTAAGGATGATGAGAGCCGTGCGTTTTGCCAGCCAGCTTTCATTCCAAATAGATGGAGAGACTTATGAGGCGCTGGTTTCTGAAGCTTATCTTCTTGAGAAGATTGCGGTTGAAAGAAAGCTGGCAGAATTTGAAAAGCTGCTTGCGGGCGAAAATAGCTTTATGGCGCTGAAAATCATGGCAGACACTGGCCTCTCACAGCATCTCCCAGGCCTGGCAGGGAAAAAGCAGGAGTTGATATCATTTGCCGGAAGGCTGGGCAGCGGGCTTTTATCCGAGGAACGATGGGCTCTGCTGTCAGCAGGTCTTGGCCATGACTTTAAGACCGCGGAATCCTTTTTGAGAAGCTGGAAAATGCCTGTCAAAAAGATTAGGCAAATTGGCAAAATCCTTTATTGGCTTCAATACCGCTCAGTACAGAACTGGACACTTGAATCGGTTTATAAGGCGGGGGCAGAGGCTGCCCGGAATGCAGAGAGAGTTCTGGCGGCCACCGGGGATGACAGTGCGGATGAGGAAGTTCCTGTCCGTTTATATGCTTCACTTCCGATACGGAGTACAAAGGAGCTGGATGTTACCGGGAATGACTTGATCCAATGGTTCAATAAGCCGGGCGGACCCTGGGTGAAGGAATTGCTGGGCCAGGTTGAAAACAGCATTATCTCCGGTCATCTGGCAAATAAAAAAGAGGAAATAAGGGGGTGGCTGAAGTGCAATCAGAGCTGAGGAAAAAATTGCTTGCCGCCTTTACGGAGAGCAATGGGGAATATTTGTCCGGCCAATATCTGGCAGACCTGATCGGCTGCTCCAGGACGGCCGTCTGGAAGCATATCGAAGAGTTGAGGCGCGATGGATTTGAGCTTGAAGCCGTAAGAAGGAAAGGCTACCGGATTGTGAAGACAACAGAGAAGGTGACTGCCGATGAAATCCGCCTTGGTCTGAAAACCAGCTTGCTCGGTACCGAAATCCATTATGAAGAAAGTGTGGATTCGACACAGAAAATCGCCCACAGGCTCGCCTATGATGACGCACCCGAGGGCACGATCGTAGTGGCGGAAGAACAGCTTAACGGCAGGGGAAGGATGGACAGGAAATGGCATTCCCCGAAATATACAGGAATATGGATGAGTGTCATCCTCCGGCCGGAAATCCCGCTCCCGCGAGCTCCGCAGCTGACTCTACTTGCAGCAGTTGCCGTCGTCCAGTCCATTGAGGAATGCACGGCCCTTTCCCCGCAGATCAAATGGCCCAATGATATTCTCATTGGAGGCAAGAAGGTCACTGGCATCCTGACAGAATTGCAGGCGGAAGCCGACCGCATTTTTTCGATCATTATCGGGATCGGCATCAATGTGAACCAGCAGCTTGAGGATTATCCGGAGGAGCTGAGGGGCACAGCCACTTCCCTGGCGATAGAAAAGGGCGGGAACCTCTCGAGGGCAGAGCTGGTCAGGGTTGTCCTGCAGAAATTGGAGAATTTGTACAAGCTTTATATGGAAAAAGGCTTCTACCCGATCCGCCTCCTTTGGGAAAGCTATGCTGTCAGCATTGGGAAGCAGATCACTGCCAGGACGATATCAGGCAGCATCAGCGGGAAAGCACTGGGCATCACCGAGGAAGGCGTGCTGAGAATAGAAGATGAGGCAGGAGAGATACACCATGTCTACTCTGCTGATATTGAACTGGACTCATGATTTTATTAGCCAATATTTTTTATTTTTGATATAATTCAACTGGGCAGTATCATAATGAACTGCACCTTTCTATCTTTTTATATTGAATAGTTTCTGCCTAGATCCAGCATATGGACCGGGACAGAGGGATGAAACGAATAATGAAGCCAAGACGCGACGGGATCCTTCTGCATTTTTTGAAGGATCCTTTTTATATCCGGCTTTTTGTTCACTTGTTTTGTCTCCTCTGAGTCTTAAGGCAGGTCTTTTCAGGCCTGTACTTGCGAATGGGAGGAAGAAGGATGAAGCAAACTACAGATTTTTCAAAGATGAAGGAAAAGAATGAAAAAATCGCGATGCTGACTGCCTATGATTATCCGGCAGCCAGGCAGGCAGAAAAAGCCGGAATCGATATGATCCTTGTCGGAGATTCGCTTGGCATGACCGTATTGGGATATGAATCGACCATCCCGGTGACGATGGAAGATATGATTCACCATGGGAAAGCGGTAAAAAGAGGGGCGGCCAATACTTTTATTGTCATTGATATGCCCTTTATGAGCTATCATCTCCCTGAACGTGATACCCTCCTGAATGCAGCCAGGCTGATTCAGGAAACAGGAGCGATGGCAGTGAAGCTTGAAGGCGGGGAAGAGGTCGCTGACAAGATAAGAAGCATAACGAAAGCAGGCATCCCTGTATGCGCCCACCTTGGCCTTACTCCCCAGTCAGTGGGGGTTCTTGGAGGGTATAAAGTCCAGGGGAAAGATGCTGAAGCAGCCAGGAAGCTGATCTGCGAGGCTAAAAGGTGTGAAGAGGCGGGTGCTTTTGCGCTTGTGCTAGAATGTGTGCCAAAACAGCTTGCTGAAGATATCTCCTCTATCCTGACGATTCCAGTCATCGGAATCGGGGCGGGAGCAGGGACTGATGGGCAGGTCCTTGTCTATCATGATCTGCTGTCGTACGGGACAGAAAGAATTGCGAAGTTCGTCAAACGGTATGCAAACATGGATGAAGAAGCGGAAAAGGGCCTGAAAGCCTATATCACTGAAGTGAAGGCAGGAATCTTCCCGGCCGGAGAGCACAGCTATACGATGAAAGAGGAAGAGCTGGCAGGACTTTATGGAGGAAAATCATGAAGATCATTACATCACCAGGAGAAATGCAGCAGCTCATGCTGGATGAAAAAAAGGCAGGCCGTACAATCGGGTTTGTGCCTACTATGGGATATCTGCATGAAGGGCATCTCTCCCTTCTGAAGCGGGCGGGAGAAGAAAATGATGTAATGGTTCTGAGCATCTTTGTGAATCCGCTTCAATTTGGCCCGGCAGAGGATCTGGATTCTTATCCACGGGACTTTGAGCGGGATTCCCGTCTAGCAGAAGCCGAAGGGGCCGATTACCTTTTCAGCCCTGCACCTGAAGACATGTACCCTGGCGGAGTCCCTTCTGTTTCAGTCATTGTAAACCGAAAGACCGATGTATTATGCGGCAAATCCAGGCCAGGCCATTTTGCTGGTGTAGCAACGGTTGTCTCTAAATTATTTCATATCGTTTCCCCGGATAAAGCTTATTTCGGCAAAAAAGATGCACAGCAGCTGGCAGTGATAGAGAGCCTTGCACATGATCTGAATTTCCCTGTCAAGATAATAGGGGGAGAAACGGTAAGGGAGCCGGACGGCCTTGCAAAAAGCTCCCGGAATGTCAGGCTGCTTCCGGAAGAGCGGAAGGAAGCACCGGTTTTATACGAGAGCCTCTCAGAAGCAGCACGATTGATTGCGGAAGGAACAAAGGACACAGAGCAGCTTAAAGCGCTCATACGCG
Source organism: Cytobacillus sp. T106 (assembly GCF_040492155.1). NCBI lineage: Bacteria > Bacillati > Bacillota > Bacilli > Caryophanales > Bacillaceae > Cytobacillus > Cytobacillus sp. T106. Next base: position 689,293 of record NZ_JBEUMK010000001.1, read on the forward strand.
GCAGGATAAAAGCAGAGAGCTCGGGGAGCATTGATTATGCTGAGATTCTTTCCTGGCCGGAATTAAAAGAAACAGATAGAGCTGAAGGCACAATCATCATCGCTCTTGCCGTTAAATTCAAACATGCACGCCTGATAGATAATATAATCATTGCAGTCTAACAACTGATCGGAGGAAAAGACATGTTCCGCACCATGATGAATGGAAAGATCCACCGCGCAAAGGTGACAGAAGCTAATCTTAATTATGTGGGCAGCATTACAATTGATAAAGACCTGCTGGATGCGGCCGGAATGGCTGATAATGAGAAAGTCCAGATTGTCAATAACAATAACGGTGCAAGATTCGAAACATATATCATCCCGGGAGAACGGGGAAGCGGCGTAGTCTGCCTGAACGGGGCGGCTGCAAGGCTTGTCCAAGTCGGCGATACAGTCATCATCATATCTTATGCCCTTGTCCCTGAGGAAAAAGTAGATTCCCATAAACCTAAGGTAGTCATTATGGGAGAAGGCAATAGCATAACCGGTCTGCTCCATGCTGAGCCGGCTTCAACCATACTTTAAGAATGATCATTTCACTATAAAGAAAAAGGGCTGCATTGCAAAACGGCAATGCAGCCCTTTTTGAAGGCGGCATTTTCCTGTCCCTGGGATAGAATCCTGAATAAACCCCGTGCTGATGGGAAGAAAAATAATGATGGGGAAGGCTGTTTGCCTTTTTTATTTTCCGCTTTTGTGATACCGTTTGAATGACTGAATGTTTGAGGTGTAACCGATGAGTAATAAATATGTAGTAGTTGACTTGGAAACTACAGGTAATAGCGCCAAAAAGGGCGATAAAATCATTCAATTCGCTGCGGTAGTCATGGAAGGCGGAAAGATCATCGATCAATATTCCAGCCTGCTCAATCCCGGGAAGGAGATTCCGGCCTTCATCGAGGAGCTGACCGGGCTTAATGACAGCATGGTCTCTGATGCTCCTGTATTTGCAGAAATAGCACCTAAAGTGATGGAGCTATTGGAGGATGCCTATTTTGTGGCGCATAATGTTCTGTTCGACCTCTCCTTTCTGCAGGAAGAGCTTCTGGATGCAGGCTTCCCGGGCTTTTATGGGCCGGTCATCGATACGGTTGAGCTGGCACGGACGGTGCTCCCCTGTTCTGACAGCTATAAATTGTCAGACCTGTCTGCAAAAGAAGGGATCGTGCATGACAGGCCTCACCAGGCGGACAGCGATGCCTATGCCACTGCAAAACTGCTGCACATCTTCCTGGAACGCCTTGAGGAATTGCCTCTGACAACGATCAAACAGCTTCTGAAGCTTTCAGGAGGGCTGAAAAGCGACCTTGATCTCATTTTGGAGGATATCCTCCTTAAAAAGCAAGGGACGGCGGAGAGACTTCCTGAAGGGATAGAAATACATAACGGAATCGCCATTAAGGCAGGCGGGGTTCTGGAAGCAGCATCAAGCCGCCTGCCGGCTCCTGTTTATCCCGCAGGAAGCCGGGAAAAAGAGGATATGCTTAAGAAGGCATTTCCGGATTATGAACTGCGCCCCGGCCAGCTTGCCATGATGGATGCTGTCTATCAATCCTTTTTAAATAACGAGCATACACTGGTCGAAGCAGGCACCGGCACAGGGAAAACCCTTGGCTATCTGCTTCCGGCAATCATTTTTGCCAGGCAGGAAGGAGCCAGGGTGCTGATCAGCACTTATACTGTCCAGCTTCAGGAGCAGCTGCTTTCAAAAGACCTGCCCCTGCTTGAAAAACTTCTGGGCTTCCCTGCCAATGCTGTGCTCTTAAAAGGCAGAAAGCATTATTTAAGCCTTGCCCGATTTGAGCAGTCATTGAATGAAGCGGATGATAATTACGATACTACACTTACAAAAATGCAAATACTGGTCTGGCTGACTGAAACAGCTACAGGCGATGTGGACGAACTGAACCTTTCCAGCGGCGGTGCTGTTTTCTGGAATAAGATACAAAACGGGGACAGCAAATTCATCAGCGAATCAGGCTGGAAATCAAGGGATTTCTATAACAGAGCAAGGAAGAGCGCAGAAAATGCAGATCTGATCATTACCAATCATGCTATGCTTTTGAACAGTCTTACAGGCGAAAATCAGATCTTCCCTTCATATGATTATGCAGTCATAGATGAAGGGCATCAGTTCAGCAAGGCCGCCGGAAAGCATTTTGGCTTCTCAATCGATTATTTATCTCTCCGTCTCCTGCTTGGAAAAATCGGGCTCTATGATCAAAAGCAGCTCCTCTATAAGCTCGAGCGGCTGCTTGAAGGCAGGGCCGCTATGGACGGTGCTGCTCATCCTTTTGAGCTTAACAGGCTGGTTGCTGATCTTCAGTATGAGATGGATGAGTTTTTTAAGCTGGTAGGGATTTATGGAAAGAGGAAATTAAAAGCAAGGAAATATGCATCCAGCAAAATAAGCTTCAGGCTAACAGATATAACCCCGCGGGATTTCAAAGCGGTGGAGGCTTCTGCAGAGCGCTTTTCTTTCTTGGTTCTGGACCTTATCTCAGCGCTGGAGGACAGGCTTCAGCTGCTTGTGCCTTTAACCGGCGAACTGGCACCGGGTGATCAGGCGCTGCTGGAGGAGATCTCAGCCTGCATCGGCGAACTGAGGGATGTACGTGAAAGCATCAGGAAAACCATATTTGCCGGGCAAACAGCCTGTGCTGTCTGGGTTGAGCTGGACGGCAGAGCAATGCAGAACGCCACGACTGTTTACTCTCAGCCGATTACTGTCGCAGGAAATCTGAGGGACGGCTTCTTCAATCAGAAGAAAAGTGCTGTTATTACATCTGCAACTCTTTCTGTCGGCCAGTCTTTCGATTATATTATGGATGAACTGGGCCTTGACCGGTTCAGCTGCCAGACAGAACTGATAGAGTCCCCATTCGACTATGCTTCACAAGTCAGGCTTGCCGTACCATCGGATTTGCCTGAAATCAATTCCGTTCCTCAGGACGAATATGTTTCGGCGATCACAGAGCATATCATCTCTCTGGCTGAAGCGGCGAAGGGGAGGATGCTGATTCTGTTCACCTCACATGATATGCTCCGCAGGACCTATGAGCTCGTGAAGGAAAGCGGCTTTCTCGAGGAATATGTCCTAATAGCCCAGGGAATCACGTCTGGAAGCAGGACAAGGCTTACAAGGAACTTTCAGCGGTTTGACAAGAGCATTCTTTTTGGGACAAGCAGCTTTTGGGAAGGTGTGGACATTCCCGGTGAAGATCTTTCCTGCCTGGTGATGGTCAGGCTGCCGTTCTCTCCTCCGGATGAGCCTTTGGGGGAAGCAAGGAAGGAAGCGATTCAGAGCAGGGGAGGCCGGCCTTTCTCCGAGCACGCACTCCCCGAAGCGGTCCTTCGCTTCAAACAGGGAGTCGGGAGGCTGATCAGAACAAAGAATGACCGCGGAATAATTATTGTATTCGACCGGAGGATCGTCACAGCGTCATATGGCAGGGCATTCCTTGATTCCATCCCAAGCATACCAGTTAAGGTAAGCCCCCTGGACGCTATTGTTGACCTTGTGGAAGATTGGCTGCAATAAGGTAAAATATGCCGGGATAAGAGGATAAAAATTTTCGGATGACACACTCTAAAGGATAGCATTGGAGGAATTCTGGATGAATATGCTATTCGCCTTTCTTATGTTGTTCACAAGCTGGTACTATGTCCCGGTTGAATCTCCATCCCTGCCCGCAGAAGTAAAAAGCATTGATTTAAAGCTAAAACGGAATGAGCTGGCAATCACGTTTTTTTCCCTGCAGGAAGGAGAATCTGCCTTAATTCAGCATCCGGATGGGGAGAATATTCTTATTAATACAGGCGGTGAAGGCTCTGGAGAAGAGCTGTCAAGGCTGCTTGGACTATATAATGTGGAACAAATATCGACTATTATCATGACAGAAGAAGATGTGAACTCCATGGTGAACGCCGGAAGCATCATAAGGGAATTCGGTGTTAAGCAGCTCGTTGCAGGCCAGGGGCTGGCCCGGAAAAGGATGGAAGAGCTTGAAGAGTTCGATGAGGTGAATATCCATATATGGAGCGCGGGCACAAAGCAGCAGCTTTTCCATAATTTGAAGGCAGAGGTCCTGTTCGAAAATGAAAACCCGAAAGAAGGTATGGACCTTGAGCTTACACTTATGAAGCATAAGGTGCTGCTGCTCAATTCCAGCAGCCTCGATGCAGAAAAGGCCCTTCTCAAAAAAAATCTTTCGGATGTAAATATAGTGAAAATGCCAGGCTTCGGGGAGGGCAATTCGGTCTCAGGGCAGCTGATTAAACATCTTGATCCTCAGATCGCCGTCATCTTCCAGTCAAGGAAAGTAAAGCCTGATGAAGATCTTTTTAAAATGCTGCATGAAGCATGGATCGATGTTTATTATACCGGGGTCCATGGAACGGTCACAATAAAGTTCACTGATTTGAATTATGAGGTGATCACAATTTCCCCGGGTGAGGCAGGATAGCCTGTATGTCATATAGGACGCGCAGGCACACAGGAATATACAAAAAAGCTGCGCATGATTGCGCAGCTAAAAGACGTTGTGGACTAGAAGAAAATTTTTGGTGAATCATGCATCTTTGGTTAACGGATGATAACATCACCTGTTATAATATTGGCAAAGACCTGTTATATGGATAGTATAAGCTGTCCGGGCTGTATTATCAGCTGCAATATTTGTCAAAGGTCCGGAGAGAGGAGCAGAACAATGGAAAGCAAAATAGAAGTGCTGTCGACTGTAAAAATCACCAACAGCCCCGATTTGTATAAAATCGTCGATTCATTGAATAGAACATTAAAGGAGAAAGATTTAATGTTCGGCCTGGCACTTGACCAGGAAGATCAAAATAAAGCGGTATTCACCATTTATCGTACATAAAGCAGAGTGATAATATGAAAAAATGGATCATCATCAGCATCATTGCGGCAGCCATTCTGATCGGGATAGCTGCTAAAGTGTATATTGCTTCAACAGAACCGGTCAAAGCAGCTTCAGAAAAAGCGTTTGAGAGGGCAAAAGAAGAGACTGCACTCGAGAGAATGGACAGTTTTACCCTTTATCACGGACAGGAAACCTTCTACGTCCTGCAGGGACAGGATAAAGCAGGAACAGAACTCATTGTCTGGGTTCCTGAGAAAAAAGGGAAGCCGGTTGTCAAAAATGCAAAAGACGGCATATCTAAACAAGAAGCGATTGATATAGTTAAAAGGGAAAAGCAGCCAAAAGAGATCATTTCTGCAAAGCTGGGGATGGAAAAGGGCTTTCCTCTCTGGGAAGTGTATTACCGCTCTAATGGCGGTCTGATCAATTATTATTATATTCATTTCGAAACTGGGGAAATGCTCAAGCGGATTGAAAATTTATGATGAGGATGAAATGGAGGCGCAAGCTATGAAAATAAAGCTAGCAGGCAGGGTGGAGGCGCTGACGCCTTCTTCCACGCTGGCGATAACAGCTAAAGCAAAGGAACTGAAAGCACAGGGCCGCGATGTAATTGGGCTGGGGGCAGGAGAGCCGGACTTCAACACGCCGCAGCATATCATAGATGCTGCATTGGCTTCAATGAATGAGGGGAACACGAAATATACTCCATCTGCAGGTCTTCCTGCGCTGAGAGCCGAAATAGCTGCAAAGCTTAAAAAAGACCAGGGGCTTGACTACAAAATCAATGAAACCTTTGTCGGAAGCGGAGCAAAGCATGTGCTGTACACCCTGTTCCAGGTGCTTCTTGATGAAGGAGATGAGGTCATCATCCCTACGCCGTACTGGGTCAGCTATCCTGAGCAGGTAAAGCTGGCTGGCGGGATCCCTGTTTATGCAGAAGGCTCTGAGGAAAATGGGTTTAAAATCACTCCGCAGCAGCTGAAGGATGCGGCTACAGAGAAAACCAAAGCAGTCATCATCAACTCTCCAAGCAACCCGACCGGAATGCTTTATACGGAGGAAGAGCTGAAGGCGCTTGGGGAAGTGTGCCTTGAGAAAGGCATCCTGATCGTATCGGATGAAATATACGAGAAACTTGTATACAGCAATAACCGCCATGTGTCCATAGCACAGCTGTCACCTGAATTAAAAGAGCAGACCATCATCGTGAATGGTGTTTCTAAATCGCATTCGATGACAGGCTGGAGAATCGGCTATGCAGCTGGCGGCAGCAGGATCATCAAGGCAATGACCGATCTGGCTAGCCACAGCACTTCAAATCCGGCCACTGCTTCCCAGTACGGCGCCATTGCCGCTTATGCCGGCACACAGGATCCGGTCGAGGAAATGAGGCAGGCATTTGAAGGCAGGCTGGAAGAGATTTACGGAAAGCTTGTGTCTATACCGGGATTCACCTGCATTAAGCCGCAGGGCGCATTTTATTTATTCCCGAATGCCAGGCAGGCAGCCGAAATGACGGGCTATAAAGATGTAGATGCATTCGCCGAAGCGCTTCTTGAGGAAGCCCTGGTAGCGGTCATTCCCGGTTCTGGATTCGGTGCTCCGGACAATATCCGCCTTTCCTACGCAACTTCGCTTGAATCTTTGGAAGAGGCTGTTGAACGTATACGCAGGTTTGTGGCAGAAAAGGCCCAGTGATCTAAATGGCATAACAGCAGGCGAGACGTTTTCGCGCCTCATGAATGGCCAATGCTCTTTTCCGCTTACAGCATAAAAGGGAAATAAAGAGATCCGCTTACGCGGATTTTTTTATTCATATGCACTCATGCCCTGTGCTGTTTCAGACCTAATTTCTGGCAGCGTTGCCTGTTATTCTCCTTACTGGCCCTGAATGTTCATGATATACTTTAAAGGAGGTGTCCAGGATGAAAGACAATATTATCAAGTGGCTCCAGGAAGGGAGCCTGTCCATACCAGGTGCCCTCTTGGCCCGCTATCATAAAATGAATATAACTGAACAGGAACTCGTCCTGCTTTTGCATATATCGTCCTTTATTGAAAAAGGCAGAGACTTTCCTACCCCGAATGAAATTTCGTCCCGAATGACGATTTCTGATACAGCATGCACCGATATGATCCGGAAACTGATCCAGAAAGGATTTATTGAAATTCTTGACGGCTTTTCGGATGAGGGAATACGCTTTGAAAAGTATTCGCTTGAACCCCTTTGGGAAAGGGTGGTTGACCAATTCCTCCTCGAAGACAAACAAAAGGATCTTAAATCCCATCAGCAGGAAGAGATGGATCTGTATACATGCTTTGAAAAAGAATTCGGAAGGCCGCTTTCGCCTTTTGAATGTGAAACGCTGGCAATGTGGATGGATGATGACCACCATGACCCTGCCATCATTAAAGCGGCATTGCGGGAGGCAGTTATATCCGGTAAGCTTAATTTCCGTTATATCGACCGTATTTTATTCGAATGGAAGAAAAATGGGATTAAGACAATTGAACAGGCGAAGAGCTTTGGACGCAAATTCCGTCAAAACCAGCCGCAGTCTTCAAGGCAAAAAACGGATGAACGTCCTGTTCAGCAAAAATCAATTCCTTTTTACAACTGGCTTGAGCAATAATGTTAATGGCGGGGGACTTCTCCCGCCCTTTTTGTATGATTTCCTGAATGCTCCCTCCAGGTGCTTGAAGAGCGTTTGGAAGGACAGGATATAGAGAAAAGGTTAAGATAATGAAAACATATTTAAATACAGAGTGGTGATACAAATGCTGAATAAAACACAAATCAGGCATTGCCTGGATGTTATGGGCGAAATGTTCCCTGATGCCCATTGCGAGCTTCATCATGAAAACCCTTTTGAACTTGTTATTGCAGTGGCCCTTTCTGCTCAATGTACAGATGCGCTGGTCAACAAGGTTACCAAAAACCTGTTTCAAAAATATAAAACGCCAGAGGATTATTTAGCTGTTTCCCTTGATGAGCTGCAAAACGACATCAGGTCGATCGGCCTGTTCAGGAACAAAGCAAAGAACATCCACAAGCTCTGCAGGCTCCTTATCGACGAGTATAATGGGATTGTCCCGCATGACAGGGACGAATTGACAAAGCTGCCCGGGGTAGGAAGGAAAACGGCAAATGTCGTCGTTTCTGTGGCTTACGATGTGCCTGCAATCGCTGTAGATACCCATGTGGAAAGGGTCAGCAAACGCCTCGGGTTCTGCAGGTGGAAGGATTCTGTTCTTGAAGTAGAGAAAACACTGATGAAAAAGGTGCCTGAAGAAGAATGGTCAGTTACGCACCATCGGATGATCTTTTTTGGCCGATATCACTGCAAGGCGCAAAACCCCCAGTGCGAAATCTGCCCGCTCCTTGACCTTTGCAGGGAAGGCCGGAAAAGGATGAAGAGGAAATAATGGCGGATAGCGAAAAAATCATGCTGCAGGTGTCTCCTGAAGTCTACGATCCATTTCTGGTGGGAGAGGAGGAAGCCTGGGAGCCAGCTTGGGCAGATGAGTTTCAGGCAGATGCGATCTTCATCTATGAGATTGCTTTTTATAATGGGATTGAAGCGCTCAGGCCATGGGAGAAGGCGGAAGAGTTCTTTCCCGCAAGGATTGAACAGTGGGAGGAGGTAAAATCCTCCATTGCTGCTTTGCATGGGAAACGGGAGAGGTTGGGATTGGCGGAATTGATGAGGTCTGCTATAGGCATCTTCGTTCAAATGCTGTTCTGGACCAACGGACAGCCGGCCAGGCTGGATACTCCTAAAGAGTTTATGCTATTGAATGTTAAGCCAGCTAACTTAAATGAACGGCTGGATTTTGTTTTGTCCAGTCCGCTTCTTTATCATTCGTTCATTCAATTATGTGAGCTGCAGGCTGAACTAGAAAAGCAGCGCCAAAAGAAAGCAAGCATAGAAAAAGCGTTTAAGCATAAAGCTTAAACGCTTTTTACATTTAGACTTTTGAAAGATGCGCCGGATTAATTGCTTCCGTCAGACCCGGTTCCGCTGCCTGATCCGGATCCGCTCCCGGAGCCAGAACCTCCAGATCCTGTGCCGGACCCTCCAGAACCGGAGCCGGTTCCGCTGCCTGATCCGGACTGTCCTCCATTCTGGCCGGTTTGCCCGGACTCACCGCCGGAGCCGGATTCACCCTCAGAACCGCTGTCGTCACCTTCTCCGTCATCTTCTTCATTTCCTCCGTTGCCATTTCCGTTGCCGTTGCCGTTGCCATTGCCATTGCCATTGCCGTTGCCGTTGCCGTTGCCAGGATTCTGATTGTCTTCCTCATTTTCCTCATCATTCTGGTTAGCATCGTCATCCTGACTGCCGTCTTCCCCATCTTCAGTTTCTTCCTGTCCATCATCCTCAGGAGCTCCCGGGATGGTGACAGAAACAGAAGCAGGATCGCTGCGCATATCATCTCTAAATGCTGTAACGCTGAAAGTGTATGTGCTTCCAGGGGAAGGAGCAGTGAACCTTAAGCCTTTTTCAGCCGTTACCGTAGGCTGCTGGCCGCTGCCGTCAACCGAAGCATTCACCTCGAATTGCACGCCTTCTTCTGAACCATATTCCCAGCCAACCACGACTTCATTGGCTTCTGGATCAAATACTGCAGATAAGCCTTGCGGCGCATCAAGTTTGTCGTATTTCTTTGAAACCTGTGTAGGAGCTTCTCCTTTAACTGCATATTCAGTAAGGATCTGGTCGCTTGGCGTATAGGCGCTTGCGAGCTTTGAAGTGCCTTTTTCAATCTTTACGACTTCTACGCTTTTCGGCATTTTGAAGTCAGGTGTTTCTTTGCCTTCAGACACATGGGCAATCAGGTTTTTAAATAGATTTTGAGCTATTTTCTGGTCTCTACCGTTTGAAGGAAGATAATTCTTCCTGTCTTTATAGCCAGTCCATACGGCCGCTGTATAATTCGTTGTATATCCGGCAAACCAGGCATCTGGAACCGCCCCGTCAGGAACATTGTACTTGGATAATTCTTCATTGCTATAATTGGTTGTTCCTGTCTTCCCGGCGATCGGCAGGCCTTGCACATTAGCCTGCTGGCCGGTGCCATAAGAATCCTTTACAACGCTCTTGAGCATATCTGTGATCATAAAGGCTGTATAGTCCTTCATGACAACCTTGGATTCCGGAGCCAAATCGAGCTTTGTGCCGTCTCTAAGCTCTACGCTTTTGACTGTATGAGGAGTATTGTATATGCCGTTGTTTCCAAAGGCACTGTAGGCTCCGGCCATCTGCATGGAAGAAACCCCTTTTCCAAGCCCTCCTATGGCATAAGATTCGAAAATTTCGTCCAGAGGTATGCCGAGATCGACTGCAAAATCCTTAGCCCGATCAAGTCCTACTTCCTGAAGAGCCATGACCGCAGGGACATTCCGTGAACGGGCGAGTGCTTCTCTCATGCTCATCGGCCCCATATGCCTGCCGTCCCAGTTGTTGAATTTGGTGCCGTCGGAATACGTATAAGGTTTATCATCCAGAGTATAGTAAGTGCCCCATTTTAAATGTTCAATAGCGGGACCATAGTCGAGCACAGGTTTAATGGTAGAACCTGGCTGGCGCTTTTGGTCAGTGGCATAGTTGAAGCCAAACTCTACTTCAGGATTTCGGTTTCCGCCAAGGGCCCGGATTTCCCCTGTCTTTGTATCCAGGAGTGTTATGCCTGCCTGGAATTCTTCATTTGGAAATTCTACAATTTCATTGCCGTTAAGCATTGTTTCCACATATTCCTGTGCATCTTTGTCCAGTGTTGTGTATATTTTGAGTCCGTCTGTAAAGACATTAATCGTTCCATATTTTTCGTTGATTTCAGCAATGGCCTGCCCGATGAAGGAATCATAAGGTATGTCTCCATTGATTTTTCGATTCTCTTCGGCGACCAGGGAGGATGTGACCGGAATCTTCTTGGCCGCTTCCATTTGTTCTTTTGTGATGTATCCATGCTTATTCATCAGCGTCAGTACAATATTCCGCCTTTTTTCCGCCTTGTCAGGGTGGTTGAAGGGATTGTAATTGTTCGGGCTTTGCGGCAGTCCTGCAAGCAGTGCTGCTTCGTGAAGCTCCAGATCCTTCAGCGGCTTGCCGAAGTATGTTTCTGAAGCAGTCGCGAACCCGTAAGAGTATTGCGACATATTCACTTTGTTCATATAAAGCTCTAATATTTCATGCTTTGTATATTTACGTTCCAGCTGGATGGCCAGCCATGCTTCCTGAGCTTTACGGGAAAGCTTTTTATCAAACTCGAGGAAATAGTTTTTGGCTACCTGCTGGGTGATGGTGCTCGCTCCTTCTGCACCAAAGCCTTCTGTGATGTTGGCAAGGACTGCACCGCCGAGGCGGATCGGATCAATGCCATGATGTTTATAAAAGCGGGAGTCTTCTGTTGCAATGACTGCTTCCTCAACGATCTTTGGTATGTCCTCATACTCGACATAATCCCTGTTTTCGGAACCGATGGTTGCAATCTGCTCCCCGTTCATATCATAAATTTCAGATGCGATAGCGGATTTCAGCTTCTCTTCATCAAGCTTTGGCGTATCTTTGACCATGTATGCAAATGCACCGGCTCCGATGATGATGCCGGCAAGCCCGAGTGCGATCAGCACCAGAAATATCTTTTTGAAGATACCGCCTTTTTTCTTTTTGGGAGTTTTTTTCTTGGTGCCGGCAGACTGCTGCTTCCGGCGTTCCTCCCTTGAGTTGTAGTTTTCTGCCATATATATATTCATCCTTTCTTACATCTGCATAAAATCATGTAAGATTATAAAGATAATCTATTACTTTAATATAGTCAATCCTGGGCTGGAAGCCAAGCTGGATCCTATGGCCATTTTCTTCTATTTCCGTTTTCGCAATGGATTTGCGCCCGCCATTCTCCATCCTCTCCCAAAAAGGGAAAAGGGAGCAGGCTTCTAAAAGGAAGATTTCTTCGCTCTCTGAGAAACGGAGCAGCACAAAGCAGATCCCCCCCTGGGCAACTATCCTGCGCATATGGGATATCTGGTGGGCATGGAAGTTCTTAAGAGGAAAAGAAGTGCTATTCTTCGTTTCCTTTGCTTCAAAATCAATATATCTTCCTTTATAAAGGCCATTATAATCTGTGGTTGAGGCTTGCTTGAAATAGGCCTCCTTAATAACCGCAGCACTTCTTTTAGGATAGTCAACATTCACAATCTGGACTGGCGTGGGCTTTTTATGGATTACAGCCAGCCCCCTTTCCAGGTAAAAAGCATTTGTTTCATTTATATCATCCTCTAGTGTCATCCCCCTGTTGGAATATGTCCATTTTTTCTCCTTTTTCACAGGCGCAGCAGCCGCCTTTTGCGGCAAATACTTTCGTCCGTTTGGGTAGTGGAAATTCAATTGCATTCACCTGCCTGTTTTCATTGTGCCGCTATGCCGGCAATCGCTCACTACTCATCATACCAAAAGTGCCGGCTGGAATGTTGAATAAAAAGCACCAAAAAGTGAACGATAACAACAGTGAGCAAGGAGGTTTGCTTTGAGAAAAACAGCCAATTTCACATTTGACAGCTCCGAACGGATGCTCGCAGAGGAAATCCGTTCGATTGCGGATCATTATAACAAAGATAATATCAGCAGAACCCATGCATATTTCGACTATTATCAATCCCACCCGGACATCCACTGGGCTTTCCTGGCGAGTATGGTTTCCAGAAATGCAGGCTGGAATATGTGCGATTTGGAAGAGGCGTCATTGTCCTGCCTCCTTGGACCGGAAATCAGGGAGCGGCTTTTCCTTACATATGAGCGTGCCAATTGGCTCATTTTCTCAGATGCCTTTCCACAGCTGCTTCTCTATGAATATTCGACGAAAAAAAACTCGCCAATGTTTCATCTCCTGCCATTCTTTCATGTGTCTTCATTTATGGAAAAAGAATGGAACCGCTATTGGCAGGAGGGGGACCGGGAAAGATTAATGATTGCCCTGATAATAAATGAACAAAACCTGATCCAGCGCCCTGTGATTGAACATCCGGTGTATAAAAGGAGGGTGTTCCATTCACTGTTTTTTTCCATCCAGGACTGGATGCATTTCAGCTCGGTCCTGTTTCCAACCTGCAGCGGCCAGCTTTATGGAGCAAGTGTAAAGAAGTTCAGGAAAACGGACGAAAGAATCATGCTTGGAAAAAGGCTTGCAGGGATTCTGTTCTCACCCGCTCATTTTCCGGAGTTCCTGAATTTTGCAGGAAAAGTGCCTCACACGGGATCAAGGTTGGATTACGAACAATTCCTCAATGGCGGGACAAAGCGGGCTTTGCAAACCTTAAAAGATACTTACCCCGTTATCAGCCATCACATACATGAAAAGCATGATTGGTCAAAGGAGAGAGGAGTCAGCCCTGAGTGGTTTGCAGAAGAAGGGGAGACAGAAGAGCCTGTCCTGATGACAGAATGGTTCCTGCATAAGCAGAGGCAGCTGGAACGGGCAGCGGGATTAAAGAAGTTTATTTGTTTTAAAAGGTAAACGCAGTCCGGCATTGCGGATCAGCTGGAGCGGGATATAGTTCACCAGCTGGCGCTGCTTTTTAAAGAAAAACCGAAAAACAGCGGTTCTAGAACATGAGGCTGGAACCACTATTCCGCTATAAACGAAAAATAGTGGTTCTAGAACCCCACACTGGAACCACTATTCCGGCAAAACCGAAAAATAACGGTTCTAGAACACCAGCCGGAACCGCAATGCTGACAAGTTCAAAATATAATAACCCAGGTCCAAATTACAGACTCCAATCTTCCTCTATCCTATTGAATGAAGTTCCTGGATTAAGGAACCTTGGTTTTACTAAAACCAATTCATAATCTGCTCAGCCATCAATACAAAAAAAAGCAAGGGATCCCCCTTGCTTTCATCAGGTGGAAGGTCTGTCCGGGCCTTCCAGCTTTTTGCTGCCGAATCCAGTTTTCGTTTCTTCCTGCTTTTTTGGCTGAACCTTATTTTGTTTTTCCTTGTTTGCCATCTTTCAACACCTCCATCCTTTAGTGTGTTCAATCACCAATATTTCATCCATTCAAGATGTGTCGAAACGCTCTTTGTTCCATTGAAAAATATAACTATCTTTGGCGAATCGCTTCTAGTTTTGTCAGGGGTGAAGGGAAGTGAAAAGAGAAGGCGAATACAGTGAATAGCAAAAAGCCGTACAGTCGGAGATATATGAAAAAGGGAGGTTATATGATGAAACACACTTCACAGAAAGAAGAATTGCTCCATATGCTGAATGAGATATATGACCAGCTGGAAGAATTGGATGCAGCACTTGAGACAAGCCTTTCAAAATTCAGGGGAGAAATGGCGGAGGAACATCAGCAAAAGATGATATATTGCGAATCAAGGCTGGCCAATGCTGAAAATCGGCTTCAGGAAATCGGGAAAAAGGACGGCAGGGACCGAAAGATGACAGGCGGTAATGACAGCATTAAGCTTGAATTGGGCTATTAGGTTGTCTAAAATAAAGAATGATCTTTAGTAGCTGGATACCCACGCTACTTTTATTTTTTTGGACAAATATCCAACTGGAGATGAAATATATGGACGAGGTAAAACATTTAGACAGGCTGACTAGAGAGCTGCTGGAATGCACGGAGGAAGCGGCAGGCCATTACCGCCAGGCGCGGGAAAGGGGAACCAAGCCTGATTTCTATGCGGAAGTAAAGCCTTTTGCCGATCATAGCAAACAGCTGCTGGACGAGTGGGCCTATCAGGCTGCCGGCTGGATCGCGGAAAACAGGCCCAAGAACCTGCATGAAAATCAGATCAGTTCGGCAGCGGAGCATATAGAACTGATTACTGTCCAATGCTTCTTCCCGGAAACAAGCCGGACCCGTTTCATTAATTACTATAACTCCACCAAATATGTCCTCAATGTCCTCCTTGGCCATTTAGACGAAAAAAAATAAAGCCTGCAGGACAATTGTCCGCAGGCTAAGCTTTTTTTTTGATTAAAGTTATGCGGCCCGTGTCCCGCTATACCCTCCGGGGATCAATTCTGCAGATTTGCTGCTGCGGTGAAGGAACAGTCAGCTACGGCTCCCTGTGCTTCAAGCTCACGAATAAGGTTGCGGTATTCATTAATGGTGATCTCATTGTGGATATAGGCTTTCTTGGCGAAATCCAATAATTCATTGACGCTCTCGGGGCTATAATCTTTCAGCTGCAAAAATTTCAGTCTCAGTTCGTGAATGTTCATTAATGTTCCTCCTCCGCCTTTTCCCATATCGTATCATGAAACAAAAAAGTTTCTCCGTTTTTAAAAAATTGAAACTTCCGACAAAATTCATCATAAGCAGACAAAACCGGATAATCTTACCTGCAATGCACAAATTGGGCAGATGCATCATAATTTAAAGTAGCGATCAGTATTAGGAGGATGTCTGCCCATGTTTCAAAAAAACAGAAGATTTCCGGCACGAGTGCAGCAGCCAGGGGGCAGCGGCATATACGGCCGGCACAGATACTATTCCGCATTTCCAATGCAAGGAAGCCCCCAGGCCCAATATCAGCCCCAGGCTTTTGCCGGCAGTCAATCAGCATACTTCATTCCTTTCCAGCAGGCACATAATCCGCCGCCCTATTTCCAGGGCTATCAGCATCAAATGCAGCCGCCCATTCAGCCTCAAGTCCAGCCGCAGGCCCAGCAGCCTGTAAGCCAGGGGCTTTTTCAAAATCCGCTGCAGCAGGAGGAAGCATATCAGCAGCCGCAAAGCCAGCAGCCCCATAATCCTTACCCTTATATGAATCCATACCCCAAGCAGTCTTTCATGGCAAAGCAGCCTTCGGGAGTCCAGTCGATCATGAATTCCTTTAAAGGCCAGGATGGATCCCTTGATTTCAACAAAATGATGAATACAGCCGGCCAAATGATGAGCGCAGTTAATCAGGTCTCATCTATGGTCAAAGGGCTGGGAGGCATATTCAAAGTATAAAGAACAGCTGAGGGAGGCTGTTCTTTTCTATGTGGCTTTCACCAATATAAAACCGAAAATTTCGGAATTCATGGAATATTATTGACAAAATTGTGAAGGGATTGGAAAATGGAAACATTGACTGTAGGTCATATAAAAAGGGGTGGTCAATATGCTTAGGCAAATACAGCAGCTTATCATCGTGGTATTGCTTATCCTGCTCATTGCCTCACTGCCGTTAATGGTAACCGCAGATCCGGAAACACAATCGCTGAGCTTTGATCCGGGTGCGCTGCCGCAGGTATACGGCGAATTTTTCACACAAATAGCAGACGGGGATTTAGGTACATATCAGCAGGGGACGAGGACACGGTCCATCGGGGAGGATATCGGGCGGTTCTTTATCACAAGCCTGAAAATCATGGAAGCGGGGATCCTGGCAGCGGTCGTGCTCAGCCTGGTTTTCGGTGTCTTTATCAGCAGGTTCCGGGCAGCCAGGGGATTCAATTATATCCTTAACATTCTGGCATCCATTCCGGATTTCATCATTATTGTTGCCAGCATGATCCTTGCCGTGAAATTTTATAAAATGACGGGGATCAGGATCATTTCCCTGAGGCCGGATTCCGGTGCGCTGAACACGTGGTTTCCGACAGTGCTTGTGGCGATAGCCCCCACATTGTATCTGTTTAAGCTGGTGGCAGTGAAATACTATCAGCTGAGCGGCGAAGATTATATCAGGACCGCGGTGGCTAAAGGGATGCGGCTGGATTATATCAATCTTCAGCATGTTTTTAAAAACATCGAGCCTTTTATCCTGGCGGAAATGACAAAGGTGATTTCGCTTGGGATAGGAAATTTATTTATCGTTGAATACATAATGAACGTTTCAGGAATCACGAAATTCATTTTCCAGGCTAATGGATTCCAGCCCATTGCGATCGGCTTGTTCGCAATGCTTTTGATGTCGCTGATCGTTTATCTTTCTATCAGATTATTATTTTACTTATTTAAGCGGGTGCTGATCCATGAATAAGCTGCTCAGAGTGAATTACTCATTATATATTGGCGTATTTCTAGTCAGTGTTCTGCTTTTCTTTGCTGTTTTCGGGCCGTATTTGGCGCCCCATCAATTATCTGAAGCGCTGGAGACACAGTATCGGGATGGAAAGGTGCTCGCACCGCCGATCCAGCCGTTTGAATCTGGCGAATATCCATTGGGGACTGACAGATGGGGCTATGATATTGCATCCATGATTCTAAATGGCCTGAAATACACAGTTTTCATCGCGATTGCCGTAACTTTTATCAAGATGGTGCTGGGTACCATTATCGGTTTGTATGTGGGGACCTGGAAGCGGACACCGGGATGGCTGCTGGCGTTTGAAAATGCGTGGAGCTTTGTCCCGCTGTTTCTGATCGTTTACTTTTTCTTCAGAGGAATCAACACGCTGTCATTCATTCCGACATGGAAGCTTATCATGCTGTTCATCCTGATCACTTCCCTTGTCAGCATTCCAAGCATTGTCTCATCTGTCCGGCAGAAAACGGCAGAGCTGAACAAATCTGTATACATTGAAGCTGCCAGGGCATTGGGGGCAGGGAGGCACAGGCTGATCTGGAAACATATTTTCCCTCAGCTCAAAGAAACATTTCTTGTCATGTTCATTCTTGAGATTGTCTATGTGATCACGATCATGGGGCAGCTTGGCCTGCTGGAGATCTTTGTCGGCGGTACAAGGGTCACCTATGATCCGCTCCTGTTTCACTCCATAACGAAAGAGCTGGCAGGGCTGGTCGGCCAGGCAAGGGGAAATATTTATGGGAACCTTCATATTTTAATGGTGCCCCTTGCAGTCTTATTGATCACGACCATTTCATTCAGCCTTCTGGCCAATGGCATGAAAAACCGATTCCAGTCCAATTACCAGAGAACACCTTGGATCAAAACCGGACAGGAGCCAAAGCTGAAGCCAGTAAGGAAAAATTATATAGCCCAAAAAGGAAGGAAGCTGCTGTCGCCTGAACCGATGGCGCTTATAATCCTTTTGATCCTCTTTATCAGTGCCGGCACTTATGTGTATGCCACAAAGGATCAGGATATAGGGGTGAAAAACTTCAGCCAGGCTGAATATGACCTGAGCCTTAAGATGAACAAGCAAGGAGAATTCTCATCGACAGCCAATATTGAAGTGAAGAATGAGTCAGAGGATGAATGGGATAAGCTGGTGTTCTATTTTATACCGAATGTATTCAAGGAAGGCCATTCGTTTCAAAGCGTGGAAGGCTACGCCTCCGTCACTCTGAATCACATCAAGGTGGACGGGAAGGAAGCGGATTATGAACTGAAGGATGATACCTTAAGCGTCTTCCTTTCAGAAAAAATGGATAAAGGCGATAAAGGCAAAGTTGAGATAAACTATGAGTTCACCCTTCCTGAAAAAGGAAATCGTTTCTCAAAAGTGGATAAAAATTATTACCTTGCCCAATGGTACCCGATGCTGGCAACCTTCCGTGAGCATAAATGGAATAAGGAGAAGTATTCCGAAGGGCTGGAAACCTACCATACCGATTTTTCAGATTACAAGGTTTCCTATGATATACCAAAAGGCTACACGATTGCCTCAACAGCAGATGAAGACCCGCCAGCCTCTGAAACCAGGGGAACTTTGAAGGCTGAAAAGGTCAGGGACTTTTTCATCAGTATCCTTAAAGATACAAAGGTATATGAAGCAGAAGCAAAAGAGGGGGTTAAGGTAAGGCTCTTTACGGAGGATGATCATAACAAAGATCCTGAACAGTCGCTTGATCTTGCCAAAAAGGCTCTTTCCTTCTACCAGGATAAAATAGGGGAATATCCTCATGAAACGCTTGATGTCGTCCTGGATGAAGGTCAGTTTATGGAATATCCCGGCATCGTTACGATCAATCCGTATATTGAGGATTCGTATTTCTACCAGGTTTCCATCGTTCATGAGATCGCCCATCAGTACTTCTACGGAACCGTTTCTAATGATCCTTATTATGAAGCATGGGTGGATGAGGGGATTACCGAGTTTGCAACCAGCATGTATTTCTATGCGGGAAAAGGCGAGGGGGAAATTAAGGCTTTTTCTCTTCCTCTTAACCGGATGAAGAGCATAGAAGAAGAATCAGTTAAACGACAGCATTCAAATGTGCCGCTGGATGAAGTGTCGCATAACGGATATGTGTATGGCCAGCCGGCAGTGAAGCTGCTCGAATTAGTCAATAACCGTTTCATGGTCAAAGGCAATGACCCGCGTATTGTGGGGATGGAGTTCCTCTCAGCGTACTACGAAAAGTTTAAATTCAAAGAAGTGGATTCGAAAATGTTTGCGGATTTTGCCGCAGACTACTTTCTTGTCCCGAAAGGCTATTTTACCGACTGGCTGACGCTTGAATAATATTCTGCCGTCTGGAATGCCGCATGTAAAAAGCTCCCTTGCTGCAATTGCAAGGGAGCTTTTCGGCCTGTAAAGAGGAACTTTGGCTGCCTTTGGCAGGTGAGCTCAATAGGCATTAATTATTTTCATCAATGATGATTTTCTTGCCTGACTGCTTAGGTATCCGGATGATCAGCAGGCCGTCCTGGTAAGAAGCCCTGACCTTTTTTTCATTGATAGTCTGCGGAAGCGGGATGGTCCTGGATGATTGCTGCATCGTCTGCTTCCGGCTGAAGGTCCTGTGTTTATCATCTTCCTGGAGTAAGGTTTCCGCGTGGCTGACTGAAATGGTAATATAATTATCCAGTACATCAATATGGATCTGCTCCCTTTTTATCCCC
Source organism: Cytobacillus sp. T106 (assembly GCF_040492155.1). NCBI lineage: Bacteria > Bacillati > Bacillota > Bacilli > Caryophanales > Bacillaceae > Cytobacillus > Cytobacillus sp. T106. Next base: position 708,977 of record NZ_JBEUMK010000001.1, read on the forward strand.
GGCAGCTCTGCTGTAATATGATGCTCTTTATCGGTTTCAGATACCCGGACAGAAAAGGCACTCTGCGGAAACGGAGTTTTAAAGAAATCATCAATGCTCTGCAAGAACCCTTTGACGGGTTTTTCCTGAAAGAATGTGTTCATCGATTTCATGATATCGCTGAATGGCTCATTTTTCTCTTTCTTTTTTGGGCCATCAGGCAGCTGTGAAGACATCCATGCATCTCCTCCCAAAACAGAATCTTGGGATATATTATGCAATCAGCGCCCGATTGGTCCCTTTGAGAAAGACTCACCCTCTTACTTATAGATACCTGATTTTCCGCGCAAAAATATTTTTGATCCCCTGGGAAAGGAGATTGAAGGTGAATATAGAAAAAGTCATGAACAAGGCTGCAAAGAATGGAATCCAGATCGGGCCCCGGATGTCGATAAACGCATCTTTTAGAAGCATCGGCCAGGAGATGGATGTGTTGACAAATTCCCATAGCCCTGTTGGCGTCTGGACAAACTGCTGGGAAATGAAGATGCCGACAAAGCCTAGCTGTCCCAGGAGGAACATTACTTTTCCCAGATCTGAGATCATATAGACCAGGATTTTCCCATACAGAAAAGGCATATAATATCGTTTGAACATGGCAAAGGGAGTGGTTCCCGCTGCTATTCCCCCTGTAATGAACTCTTTTGATGATACTTCATCGAATTCCAATTTGATCATGTCGGCAGCCCTGGCTGCTTCAGAAAGGGCAACCACAAGGATCAGCCAGAAAGGCCGGTCTTTTGCAAACAATAAAGGCGGCAGATTAACGACCAGTATGACAATGATGATGGTCGGGATATAAGATAGGAAGCCATTCAGCCATTTCAGGACAGAATCGGCCGCCAGCACCTTTTTATGCGCCAGGAAAGCAAAGGGAATCGCCAATGCATATCTGAGGGCTGTAATGACAATCACAAGGAGAAGCGTTTCCTTGGCGCCAAGCACAATGATGCTCAGCAGATCCCTGCCCGATTTGTCCGTTCCGAGCGGGAAGTCTTCATTTGGCCCGTATGGCGGGATGACAGGCTTGCGGTTCTCATCCATAATATAAGTGATTGTGGACAGCTCCCGGTCTATAAAAGGGAGGAAAGGGCCGATGAAAGCAATAAATGCCAGGATCCCGAGACAAACCAGGCTTATAATAAATACACTATATTTTTTCCACTGAAATTTTCTGTTCATATCAGTTCACTTCCCCCTGCCCTTTTTGGCATAAAGAGATATTTAGCTGATTGAGAGGCCAGTATGGTTAAAAACATCAGCACCAGGAATGGAAGCATCAGCGCAAAAGAAGAAACATCATTATAATTCAGGATGCTTTTAAGCAGATTGTTTCCTGCTCCCTCGTAGCCGGATAACTTCTCCACGATCGGCAGGCTCGATAAGATATACAGCATAATGAACTGCGCCTGATTGAGAAGTGTCCCGGCACAGTTAAAAAGGATATGCAGATAAATCTTTTTCTTTCCCAGCCCTTTTGAGTAGGCTGTCCGGATGTAATCTTCCCCGCTTTCCTTGTCCATCGCAGCAGCGGTAAAATTGACCATATGAATGAAAGGGAAAAGTGTCAGTGAGATCATTGGGAGAAGAAAACTGTACCAATGCTCATGGCCGTATAGTGTAATCTGCGGAAATCCCCATTGAATCAGCTTGATCAATATATACTGCAGGCTCATATACAGAAAAAAATCCGGAACCGATGAAAACAGCCAGGACAAGGCTTCCTGAATTTTACCCCGCATACGGAGGCGCATCGAAAACTTTGCAATTCCTGCCAGTATTCCAGCTGCCATGCTGATAAAGAAAGCAGGAAGAATGATTCCGAGGCTTCTTTTCATATAAAGGATGGTTTCTTCGGACACCTTCCTTCCAGTCCGGCTCTCGCCAAATCCGTTTTCCTTCTGGATAAATTGAAAGAAGGATTGAATCTTATTTTTGTAGGCTTCTGCACTGAAAGGATAATCCATTTCAATGTGAAATGCGGAAGGCTGATGGATGACCGGTTCTCTTGGCAGCAGCAGAATCAATAGAAAGCTCGCCAGCACAAGGAGAAAAATGAACAGTTTTTTAAGTAACAGCATAAAACGATTGACCCCCATTCTTCTATATATCTGTTAAAATAGGTTAACCGCGGCCAAAGAGCCGCTTTCAAAAAAAATATATCTGAATTGTCGCAAATTTTATACCTTCAGTCAATTTACTTTTGGAAAAATCTGATAATCTTAAATTCGGGCTGTTTGGTTCCATTCCAGATAAATCCAACAGGAAAACAAAAGAAAATCCTTTTTGAACGAACGTTTATTCGGTAGAATGGGTGTATGAGGTGAACGGAAAATGAAGCTCAGGAAAAATCTCCAGGAGATATTAAAAGATTTAAAGATGACCGAAGAGTTCAAGGATAATATTGTCCATTGGCATACAATTGAAGAAAAAGAAGCAAAAACAGAGGATCTGCCGGAGGATATACATCCATCCTTGAGAAATGCTTTGGAAAAGCGGGGCATCAGCCGTCTTTATACACACCAGAGGTCTGCCTATGCGGCTGCTTCTGAAGGAAAAAGCCTTGTGGCTGTTACTCCAACTGCATCTGGAAAAACACTATGCTACAATCTTCCCGTCCTCCAGACGGCCATCAGCGATCCGAAGGCGAGGGCGTTGTATATATTCCCTACCAAAGCACTGGCCCAGGACCAGAAGAGTGAAATAAATGAATTGATCCAGGAAGCGGAGCTCCCTGTCAACAGCTACACGTATGATGGCGACACTCCGGCTAATATAAGGGAAAAAGTTAGGAAGGCAGGCCATGTTGTCATAACGAACCCTGATATGCTGCATTCGGCGATCCTTCCCCATCATACCAAATGGGTTTCTCTTTTTGAAAATCTCAAATATGTTGTCATTGACGAGGTTCATATTTACAGAGGCGTCTTCGGCAGCCATGTGGCAAACGTGATCCGCCGCCTCAGGCGCATCTGCCGTTTCTACGGGAGCGACCCGCTCTTCATCTGCACATCGGCAACCATTGCCAATCCGCTTGAGCTTGCTGAAAACCTGACGGAAAAGAAAATGGAGCTGATAGACAATAACGGGGCGCCAAGCGGAAGGAAGCACTTCTTGTTCTATAACCCGCCGATTGTCAATATACCGATGAATATTCGGCGAAGTGCCACGCTTGAAGCAAGGAAGCTGGCCGGGAGGCTTTTGAAAAACCGCATCCAGACTATTGTATTTGCCAGGAGCCGTGTCAGAGTCGAAATCCTGCTCACCTACCTCCAGGAGCTGGTCAAGCATCAGCTGGGGCCGAAAGCCATCAGAGGCTACCGGGGAGGCTATCTGCCGACAGAGAGAAGGGCGATTGAAAAGGGTTTGCGTGCGGGTGAAATCTACGGGGTCGTCAGTACAAATGCATTGGAGCTTGGCGTGGATATCGGCCAGCTTCAGGTATGCATCATGACGGGTTATCCGGGATCAATCGCAAGCTCGTGGCAGCAGGCGGGACGGGCAGGGCGGAGGCATGGCGAGTCTCTCGTCATCCTTGTTGCCAGCTCCAGCCCCCTGGACCAGTACGTCATTCAGAACCCGGACTATTTTTTCAATAAAAGCCCGGAAACGGCCAGGATCAATCCTGACAACCTCATCATTTTAATCGACCATATGAAGTGTGCCGCCTATGAGCTGCCATTTAAGTATGGGGAGAAATTCGGTACTGCCGATACGGAGGAACTTCTTGAATATCTGACAGAAGAAAGGGTGCTTTACCAAAACGGCGATAAATGGCATTGGATGAACGATTCTTTTCCTGCCCACAATATCAGCCTCCGGTCTGCATCACAGGAAAATGTCATCATCATTGACCAGTCCGACATTGCAAACGTGAAGGTGATAGGTGAAATGGACCGTTTCTCTGCGATGACGCTCCTGCATGATGAAGCCATTTACCTCCATCAGGGCACCCAGTTCCAGGTTGAGTATTTGGATTGGGATGAAAAGAAAGCGTATGTGAGGGAGGTTGATGTGGATTATTTCACAGATGCCAATCTTGCCGTTGAGCTGAAAGTGCTTGAAGAAGATAAAAACAGGTCACGCGGTGAAATGGAAATCGGATATGGCGATGTGAGCGTGCTGGCCATGGCAACGATATTCAAGAAGATCAAGTTTGAAACACATGAAAACATCGGTTCCGGGCCGATCCACCTGCCGCAGGAAGAGCTGCATACAAACTCGGCGTGGATATCCATCGGCAAGGAGCAGATCCAATTTGATGAAGACCGGATTGAAGAAGGATTGATCGGAACCGCACATGCACTCAAGCATATTGCCCCGCTGTTTGTCATGTGCGATCCGCAGGATATTTTCGTTGTACCGCAGGTAAAGGCTGCGCATAATGAGAAGCCGACCATCTTCTTTTATGACCGCTACCCGGGAGGCATAGGTCTGAGCGAAAAGCTCTATGATGGGATTGAAACGGTCATACAGAAGGCTGAAGGCATGGTAGCAGGCTGCTCCTGCGAGAACGGCTGTCCATCGTGCATTGGCACTGATTCAGCTATGAATACGGCCAAAAGCGATGTCTTGAAGCTTTTGGCATTATTCAGAAAAACGGCTATGGAGGGGGAGCGGTATGAGCCTCAAAAATAAGCTGAACCGATTAAAGCCTCATCTCTCAAAAGAACAGGGGAGTGAACCGGCTAAGCCTGTCAGGGCAGAAGAAGCTACTCAGGAATTTATGCTTCATGACCTATGGAAGGAAAACGGGGTTTTTCCATTCCATTTTGAGGACAGCTTCTGCCTCGTCAGGGAAAAGGAATATCCGCTAGACTGGAAGCATGGTAATTACCGGTTCTCTGATTTTGCGGCTGCAGTGAATGCCTGGAACAGCGGGGATGTATCCCATCCGCTTTCCTCTGCCGGGCATCAGCCTGATGAGCTGTTCTTCTTTGATACAGAAACAACGGGTCTTGGCGGCGGCACCGGAAACACGATTTTCCTGCTGGGGCATGCCAGTGTGACGCGTGATGGTGTGAAGCTCAAACAGCATATCCTTCCCCATCCCGGTGCAGAGGTGCCGCTTTATAAGAGCTTCCTGGACAGCGTGGATTATACAACCATGGTCACCTATAATGGCAAAGCTTTTGACTGGCCGCAGGTGAAGACAAGGCATACCCTTATCAGGGAACAGGTGCCCAAGCTTCCGCCTTTCGGGCATTTCGATCTTTACCACGCATCCCGAAGGATCTGGAAGCACAGGCTTGAGAGGCTGAAGCTTTCCATCGTCGAGAAGGAAGTGCTTGGCGTTGAGCGGAAAGATGATATACCAGGCTTCCTTGCACCGATGATCTATTTTGATTACGTGCAGACAAAGAACCCCGAAGGCATGCTCGGAATCCTGAAGCATAATGAAATCGATATCCTGTCGCTCATAACGCTGTACACACATCTTTCCTATCAGCTCCTTGGGCTGGACGGCAGCCGGACCGCTGCGGAAACCTATGAAGTAGGGCGGTGGTTTTCTTCTCTCGGCAACACTTCTTCTGCAAAAGCAGCCTTTGTGCAGGCAGCACAGACAGAGAATGAAGAGTCAGTGAAGGCCAGGAATGCACTCGCCTTTGAACACAAGAAACTGAAGGACTGGGAACAAGCGGCAGCCCTGTGGCAGGAATGCGCCGATTCGGAGGCAGATCCGAAAATTACGGCTGAATCCTCCATTGAACTGGCAAAATATTTTGAGCATCGCAGCAAAGACCTTGCGCGCGCAGTCCATTATGCTGAAAAAGCGAGAAAGGCGCTGGAAGCCGTTCCTGCACCAGGTACCTCAGATAAGCTCAAACCGGAAACAGATAAGAGGATCCGGAGACTCTATGCTAAGCTGGAAAAAGAACAGTCCCGGAATGATACCGCTTCTGCCGGTATAAAAAGCGCAGCATCAGGAAAATAACACCCTGGCTGCGTTTTTTTGTACCCAGAAAATCCGCTTTGCCCGCTGTAACAAAACTTTAATATTTCTATGTGTAAAAACCATTATTTATTAGTTGTCTGTACCTCATTGAAGCTGTAAAATTGAATGTTGTATGCTACATACAGTGAATAAAAAGAGTGAGGCTGGTTTGGATGTATAAAGCGATATTGTTCCTGTTTTTTGTTGTCATCTGTCTGACAGTCATTATTTTTTCCAGCATGAAGGACAGTTTTTATGTTATGCTGTAGCGAAAAAAACCCGGCAAATGCATAAAATTAGGTGTTTTCCTTAGTACAAGATTCCCCCTTTCATCATAACTTGTTAGTGTAAATATAACAGAATGAAAGGAGATCTTAATTATGCATTGCGGACCAAGACCGAATATTTGCCCGGCAGTTGTCCATCCGACAAAATGCTGTGTAAATCATACTTTCCAGAATAATGTGGTGCCTCATATCCATCCTACACACACTACGACAGTCAACCACATTAATTTTCAGCATCAGCATTACTTCCCACAAACACAATCAGTTGTAAATGAAGTGACAAACCAGCAGTTTGTCGCAGGCCCTGGACCGGCCCCTGGATTTGGAGGACCTGGCTTCGGCGGCCCTGGAGCAGGCGGCTTCGGCGGACCTGGGTTCGGAGGCCCAGGCTTTGGCGGCCCTGGCTTCGGAAGATAATAACCTGCCATATTAAGGTGCATTACCAAGGCAGGGGCCTGTATACAGGCCCCTGCTCAATTTTTTCCATAAATCGCATATTATTTTTACATAGAAAGGAGCAGCCCAAATGAAAACAGCGGTTGTCTCAGGCTATAAACCCCACGAGTTGGGAATTTTCAAACGAAATGACCCTGCAGCAGCTTTCATAAGGGCTGCTATCAGGAAGAGCCTGCTCGGTATGCTTGACGAAGGGCTTGAATGGGTGATCATCAGCGGGCAGCCGGGCGCAGAGTTATGGGCTGCTGAGGAGGTCTTTCAGCTGCAGCTCGATGAATATCCTGATCTTAAGCTGGCCGTCATCACACCTTTCCTTGACCAGGAGCAGAACTGGAGCGATTCCAATAAAGAGTGGTATGAATCTGTGATTTCCCAGGCCGATTTTGTAGATTCAGTAACAAGGAAGCCTTACGAAAAGCCCTGGCAGTTCAGGCTGAAGAATCAATTCCTTATCGAAAAAAGCGATGTGCTTCTTCTTGTCTACGATACGGAAAAGGAAGGAACGCCAAAATTCATTTATGAAACAGCTAAAAGCTATCAGGAAAAGAATCCTTATGAAATCAGGATGATTTCCTTTTATGATCTTCAGCTGATTGTTGAAGAAGAGCAGCTGAAGAACCAGGAATTTTAATTTAGTTCCAAAGATAAATTGACAAAAGTACATATTTTTGAAAAAATATATTAAGATTATTCAGCGATAGACTGAGGTGAATGTGATGCTATCCGATAAAGTTAAGTTAACAGCAAAAGACATTTTGGAAAAAGAATTCAAGGCAGGGATGCGGGGGTACAAGCCTGAAGATGTTGATAAGTTCCTGGATCTGATCATCAAGGATTATGAAACCTTCCACCAGGAAATTGAAGATCTGCAGCAGGAAAACCTGCGCCTGAAGAAACAGCTTGATGAAGCCTCTAGAAGGCCTGCAAGCACCCAGACTGCCGGAACAACGAACTTTGATATCTTAAAGCGCCTTTCCAACCTGGAAAAGCATGTGTTTGGCAGCAAACTTTATGAATAACAGCTTTTAACTGATTTTCCTTTTTAAAACCATTGCTATTGGAAGCCAGATTGCATATAATATCATTTGTAGTCATTAATAACGTTCGGGTAATCGCTGCGGCAGCTTGCTGCTGCAGAGGAAAGTCCATGCTCGCACGGACTGAGATGTCCGTAGTGTTCGTGCCTGGCGAAGTCATAAGCCAGGGCAGCCGGGCGATTGCGCGGCTGACGGCAGGGAAAATGCCTAAGTCCTTCGGGATATGGCATGAATACCTTGAAAGTGCCACAGTGACGGAGCCTTTCCAGAAATGGGAAGGGTGGAACGAGGTAAACCCCGCGAGCGAGAAACCCAAATAATGGTAGGGGCACTTTCTCTGAGGAAATGAACAAGGAGAAGGACAGATTTTATATCTGTAGATAGATGATTGCCGCCTTAGTACGAGACTCAGGTCGATTGCAGTACAAAGGAACAAAACATGGCTTACAGAACGTTATTAGTGAGATGATTTTTGAAATGGTAAAGCTCTCCTTTTGCAGGAGGGCTTTTTTAATACATACCAAAACCCTCATGGGGAACACTTGCACGCGGAAACTTCTTCAGGCTATCATGGATGAAGCGGACCGCTGGCCGGCAATAATGAAGGGAAGATCTACTGGAAAGGATGTCTTACATGGGAAAATACCAAATCATCGCAACAGCGGCAATGGGGCTTGAAGCGCTCGTTGCAAAGGAAGTGCGGGCACTTGGCTATGAATGCCAGGTGGAAAACGGAAGAGTTGAATACACAGGGGATGAGACAGCTATAGCGAGAAGCAATTTATGGCTGAGAACGGCAGACCGGATCAAAATCAAAATCGGCGAATTTAAAGCTTATACTTTCGATGAGCTGTTTGAAAAAACAAAAAGCCTTCCATGGGAACAGTATATTGCAGAAGATGCTGAGTTCCCGGTAATCGGCAAGTCTGTCAAATCAAAGCTGTTCAGTGTTTCCGACTGCCAGGCAATCGTCAAAAAGGCGATTGTCGAGAAGCTGAGGACAAAGTATAAAAAAACAGGCTGGTTTGATGAAACGGGTCCATTATGCCGCATTGAAATCTCTATGCTGAAAGATACAGCAACCCTGACTCTGGATGCCAGCGGAAGCGGCCTTCATAAACGGGGATACCGGGCAGGACAGGGAGAAGCTCCGCTGAAGGAAACCCTGGCTGCTGCGCTCGTCCAGCTGACGAACTGGACACCGGACAAGCCATTTGCAGATCCTTTCTGCGGATCAGGGACCATCCCGATCGAGGCGGCCTTGATCGGGCAGAATATTGCCCCGGGCTTTAACCGGGAATTTACCTCTGAGAAGTGGGGCTGGATGCCGGAAAAGGTATGGGATGAAGCCAGAAATGAAGCTGAGGATTTGGCAGACTATGATCAGCCATTAGATATCACTGGATCTGATATTGATCACAGGATGGTGAAAATTGCCCAGGAAAATGCATTTGAAGCAGGCCTGGGGGACATGATCCAATTCAAGCAGATGCAGGTGAGGGACTTTACCTCCAATAAAGAATATGGTGTGATTGTCGGCAACCCTCCATATGGCGAGAGGCTTGGGGAAAAAGGGGCTGTACAGAAAATGTACCGTGAAATGGGAGAAGCGCTCTCAGGGCTGGATACATGGTCGATTTATATGCTTACTTCCGATGAGGACTTTGAACAGCATTTCGGGCGCCAGGCAACCAAGAAAAGGAAGCTGTTCAACGGTTTCATCCGAACAGACCTCTACCAATACTGGGGCAAGCGTCCGCCAAGAGAAAACAGGCAGAAAGAGGAATAAAGGGTTCTCTTATTGAATAAACTAGCAATACTCTATCGGTTTTGGATTAGATGGGCTAGTTTTATTTACAGGAGGAGAGCCAATGGATTACAGGACTCTTGATTTCAATAGAATTTCTCAGGCGCTTGACTACTCGATGGAAATGCTGGTAAAAGAAACGCCTGCCGATCAGGTGCTGGATGAACTGAAAAGTGCCCAGCATGAGCTCCGGCAGGCCCTGTCCTTTTCCCTTTCCGGCAGGCAGCAGTAAATCCTGCCCGGTGTCCGGCAATAACCAGGCACAAGGCTGGCCTCCTCGAAGGGAGCGCCGGTTTTTTGCCGTTCAAGATGATAAATGTACAGCCTGTACTGACGAATTCCTGATTCATCCCATAGTGCTCCCGGCCCCTTGAGCTTGACTAGTTGAAAAAATAGTATAAAATGATTCTTGGCCTCCTGGTTTGGAGTTCGAAGATGCTGCATATGGCAGCTTGTATATAAAAAGTGAAGGGCCGTGCTTCCATGGCCATAAATAATATTGAAAATCACCGCCTCTGACAGGCGGTTATACTTTTTTATGCTGAGAAATCGCAGGAACTCCTGCATGTACAGGAGTTTTTCCTTTATAGGCGGACGAGGCACACAGGCCGATGTCCGGTCCCCCGCCATTTTCCAAAGATACAGGAAGCCCCCGGGACGCTTCTGGATATAGGAGGATTACATGCAAAACCAATTGCCCTTTGCAGTAGCAAAAACAGAATCATTTTTTGAAAAGCTTGGCGACTGGATCGGGGATGTTTTCTATGACCTGCTCCCTGAAGCCGGTTTTGAATTAAGAGACGAACAAATCTATATGGCTTTCCAGCTGGAAAATGCCTTCAAGGAGAAAAAGACAATCTTTGCTGAAGCTGGTGTCGGAACAGGAAAAACGCTTGTCTATCTCCTGTATTCCATCTGCTACGCGAGATATACGAATAAGCCGGCCATCATCGCCTGTGCCGATGAAACTCTCATCGAGCAGCTTGTTAAAAAAGAAGGTGATATTGCGAAGCTGGAAAAGGCGCTTGGATTGAATATTGATGTACGCCTGGCTAAGTCAAGGGATCAATATCTTTGCTTGAACAAGCTGGACAAGGCTGTAGCGGAACAGGACTATGAGGCATATGGAAACATTTATGACCAGCTTCCGTCCTTTACCCACAGCGGAGGATCTCTGCAGAATTTCGAAAGATACGGAGACAGGAAAGATTATCCTGAGCTGACAGACAGCGAATGGACCGGTGTATCATGGGATTCCCTTCAGGATTGCTTTACATGTGAGAAAAGGCACCGGTGCGGCCAGACACTTCACAGGGATTATTACCGGAACAGCCAGGACCTGATCATCTGCTCGCATGACTTCTATATGGAGCATATCTGGACAAAAGAATCCCGCAAAAGGGAAGGCCAGCTGCCCCTGCTGCCTGAATCCTGCACGGTTGTATTCGATGAAGGGCATCTGCTTGAGTATGCCAGCCAGAAAGCCTTGACATACAGGCTGACCGAGCAGATTCTTGAATCGCTCCTTACCCGCCTGATGGCAAATGACGTAAGGGAAAAAACTTTGAATCTGATTGAAGACACCATCGTCCAGAATGAGACCTTCTTCCATGCCCTTTCAGCTGCTGCCGGCAGCCGGACGGACTCTGAGAAACAGCAGATTGCCAAAGGGCCGGCTGTTCTGAAAGAAGGAAAGCTCCTGCTTGAAATGATCGGCTCGCTGGAAGAGGAGCTTGTCTTTGAAAGCGAAATGTATGTTATAAATGAATATGACCTCAAGGTTGTTGAAGAATATCTTGAGCAAATATCATTCTCGCTCTCCCTTTTCATGAAAGATAAGGGAGGAATCAATTGGTTTGAAGAACATAATGGTGAACGGACCCTTGTCATCATGCCTAGAATGGTAGAGGAAATCATGAGGGATGAGGTGTTTTCCCAAAAGAAGCCATTTATCTTTTCTTCCGCCACATTATCGGAAAAAGGCTCCTTTGATTATATGGCCACGAGCCTTGGCATCGACGACTATTTATCATTCACTGTAGCATCACCTTTCAGCTATGAAGAGAAAATGGCCATTCATATGCCTGAATACAGTGAAGAGGATATCACCGGCAAAATGGAATATACTCTGGAACAGCTTAAGAAATCTGGAGGCAGAGGCCTTGTGCTCTTTACAGATCAGAGAGAACTGAACCTTTTTAGGGACTATGCACAGGGCAAGACGGAATTCCCTGTCTATTTTGAAGGAGAGGCTGAAATCAGTACGCTCGTCTCAAAATTCCAGAACGAAGAAGAAGCGGTCCTTTGCTCTACAAATCTTTGGGAGGGCTTAGATATACCTGGCAGATCACTCGAAAATGTAATCATTTTCTCACTCCCGTTCCCTCCGCATGATCCGGTGTTTGATGCCAAGCGTGAAAGCGCGGAAGATTCGTTCCGGGAAATCGACATGCCATACATGCTCCTCAGGCTCCGCCAGGGAATCGGCAGGCTTATCAGGAGCCATGAGGACAGAGGAACAGTACACATCCTGACCAGCAGAGAAGAAGATGTTTCTGTGCTTGAGTCTGTTGAAGCTGTGCTGCCTGTTACACCTGTTAAATAAGGTTTTGATGCCCCCCCTCTTGGCAGAGGGAGGGGCTTTTTGCATCCATTGAAGGGGACCGACAGGGAGAATAAATTTTACTTTGGTCCTCATTCGCTGCAGGTTTGTATTCCCGTTTTTCAAGCAGGGATCAGCATGCAAACTAACGGCACAACCATAAAGAGAGATCTATTCCTTCAGCCTTCTTCACTGCATTCAAAGCAGATCGTTTTCTTGTCATCCGTTATGATTCCGTTGAAAAATCCGTCCAGGCAATAAATCGTTTTCCCGCATTGTACGCAGGTTCCGGCAGGTTCCCTCATCATTCTTCCTCCTGTTTTTAGGTGATTTGCAGTTCTATTCTAGCGTTTTATTCAGAAAAATGTGATAAAATATATGTTGCAAATGATTTTTAGGGGGATGCCAGCATGAACGAAGCATTGAAAAAAACTGAAAAAGACTTTCTTGATTTTGTTAAAAAGATGGGCGCTTATAATGAGGCTCTGTCATTAATATACTGGGATCTCCGTACGGGCGCTCCCAAGCAGGGGGTAGACCAGCGCACTGAAGTAATTGGCATGCTTTCTTCAGAAGTGTTCAAGATGTCCACTTCCGAGGAAATGGCTGCATACATAGCAAAGCTTTCAGGAGAAGAAGCGGCTGCATCACTTGATGCAATTACTGTGAAGGTTCTTGAAGAAAGCAAGAAAGAATATGACCGGAATAAGAAGATTCCGGCTGAGGAGTATAAGGAATACGTTATCCTGCAGTCAAAGGCTGAAAGTGTATGGGAAGAGGCTAAAGACAAATCGGATTTCACGCTTTTCCAGCCGTATCTGGAAAAGCTTGTGGAAGCCAATAAGCGCTTTATCCAGTATTGGGGCTATGAAGGCAATAAATACAACACACTCCTGGATTTGTATGAGCCGGGTGTGACAGTCGATGTGCTGGATGAAGTCTTTGGCGAGCTCAGAAGCAAAATCGTGCCTCTCGTCAAGAGCATATCCGAATCAGATTCAAAGCCGGATACCAGCTTTTTGTATGAAAATTTCCCAAAGGAGAAGCAGCGTGATTTCAGCTTGGAAATCCTGAAGCAGATGGGCTATAACTTTGATGCAGGAAGACTTGATGAAACGGTACATCCATTTGCGACCGGCTTGAATCCAGGGGATGTCAGGGTGACAACGAAATATGATGAGAAGGACTTCCGCACTGCTGTATTCGGTACAATCCATGAAGGCGGCCATGCGCTGTATGAACAGAATATTTCCAAAGACCTTATAGGCACTCCGCTGTGCACAGGGACATCAATGGGAATCCATGAATCACAGTCTCTCTTTTATGAGAATTTTGTAGGGCGCAGTGAGTCATTCTGGAAGAAAAATTACGGACTGCTCAAGCAGTACGCTGATGGCCAGTTTGATGGGGTGGAGCTGGAAGATTTCTATCGTGCCATCAATGAGTCAAAACCGTCGCTGATCAGGATTGAAGCAGACGAACTGACCTATCCGCTTCATGTTATTGTCCGCTATGAAATCGAAAAAGGACTGTTCAATGATGAAATTGAAGTGAAGGACCTTCCGGAAATCTGGAACAGCAAATACGAAGAATACCTGGGAGTGCGACCATCCAATGATGCAGAAGGAGTTCTTCAGGATGTCCATTGGGCCGGGGGCAGCTTTGGGTATTTCCCTTCCTATGCACTCGGATATATGTACGCGGCACAGCTAAAGCAGGCGCTGCTGAAGGATCTTCCTGATTACGACCAGCTTCTGGAAAAGGGGGATCTTGCGCCAGTCAAGGAATGGTTCACGAAAAATGTCCATCAGTACGGCAAGCTGAAGAAGCCGCTTGAGATTCTTGAAGATGTTACTGGCGAAGGGCTGAATGCCAGCTGCCTGTCAGAGTATCTTTATGAGAAATACGGGAAGGTTTACCGATTAAAAGAGTCCTCCCGTTAATTTGAAAAAATAAAGAAAGGGAAAAAGAGCGGGGTGCAGCCGCTCTTTTTCTGCAGGGTGAGGCAATGAAGAAGCTGATGCCGTATTTTGCAATCTCTGCCGGTGCATCTTTATGGGGCCTGATTGCCTATTTTATCAGGGGCTTGTCCGGGTTCGGCTTTTCCTCAATGGAAATCGTCGGGATCCGGGCAGTAACTGCAGCTGCGGCTTTGCTGCTGATAGGGCTTTTTCTGGGCCCGGACCGGCTGGCTTTAAAAAGGACTTCTGATATTGGCCTGTTTGCCGGCACCGGAATTTGCAGCATTGTATTTTTTAATTGGTGCTATTTTACGAGCATTAATTTGATGGATATTTCGATTGCAGTCATACTGCTGTATACTTCTCCCGCATTTGTCGCAGTGTTGTCCTATATTTTCCTGAAAGAGAAAATAACCGGGCGGAAAATCATTGCCGTTTGCGGGACTGTTGCCGGCTGCATCCTGATTGCAGGGGTGGGGGGCGGTTCCGGTTTGAGTGTGATTGGGGTGGTAACTGGACTGGGAGCAGGTCTTGGCTATGCGCTTTACAGCATATTTGGGAAGTTTGCGCTCCAAAAGTATGAGCCGTTTACTGTCACGCTGTATACCTTCGTGACTGCCTCTGCTGTTCTGCTGCCTGTTACCAGGATATGGGAAAAAGCTTCTCTGTTTTTACAGCCGGAGGTTCTGTTCCTGGGCCTTGGCCTAGGCCTGCTGCCGACCGTCCTGGCCTATTTTCTTTACACCTGGGGTTTAGAAAAGACAGAAAGCAGCAAAGCAGCGGTCATTGCTACAATTGAGCCTGTCGTAGCCATCTTTATGGGTGTTGCTTTATATTCAGAATCACTGGGTTACATGCAGCTGTCCGGCTCTATCATAATCCTTCTGTGCGTCATCCTCGTGAACCTCCCGGAAAGAAAGGGGAGAACACCCCTTGAGACAGGGAATAGTG
Source organism: Cytobacillus sp. T106 (assembly GCF_040492155.1). Classification (NCBI taxonomy): domain Bacteria; kingdom Bacillati; phylum Bacillota; class Bacilli; order Caryophanales; family Bacillaceae; genus Cytobacillus; species Cytobacillus sp. T106. Next base: position 724,052 of record NZ_JBEUMK010000001.1, read on the forward strand.
CATAAAGAAACACTCCAGCAGCTGCTGGAGTGTTTTCTTTCAGTCTGGAAAATTATTTTGGCTTGTCTTAAGCTGGCCCGCAGGACGCGGCGTTTTTTGCCTGCGTTCCTTACTCCTGGCAAGATGATTACCATAGTTTATACCCTTTAGATCCCGGCGGTGCGTTTTGGATCAGGTCGATGAACGGGATGGTGTAGGCAAACAGGATGAGGGCAGCGGTGATGCCGAGCCAGAGCTTCCAGTTTTCAAAGACAAGCGGCGTTTTTTCGGCATTTTCCGCTGTTTCGCCTACCGGGAATTCTTCAGAGCCTTTAGGGGCCATGAATGCGAGATTTACAAAGATATACAGCATCAGGATGATAGCAAGGAACAGGATGGATCCTCCAATTGCCTGTGCGACCTGATAGGGAATCCATTCAGCTGCCTGTGCGGCTCCGCCGTACTCAGAAAAAGAAGAGCGGCGGGGGGCGCCCAATAATCCTGCAGCATGCATGGCCCCGGACATGAATGTCATGCCGATTGCCCAAAGCACTCCTTGTGTAATGGCGAGGCGGTTCATCGCTTTCGTAAGGACTCTGCCAGTCAAATGCGGCACCAGCCAGTAAGAAATGCCGAAGAATGTCAGGACCACAGCAGTTGCAACGGTCAAATGGAAGTGGCCGGTTACCCAGATTGTGTTGTGGACTACCTGGTTCATCTGGTGTGATGCGTTAACAATGCCCCCTGCACCTGCAGGGATGAAGGCAACCATTCCGATGAATGGAACTGTAAAGCGGGCATCCCCCCATGGCAGTTTTTTGAGCCAGCCGAATAAGCCTGTTGCCCCTTTGGATCTTCCAAATCCCTCAAATGTAGCAAACAGTGAAAAGGCAGTCATTAAAGAAGGGATAACAACCAGGAATGTCAGGATTACCTGCAGGAATTTCCATGCCGCGTCGATACCCGGCTCCATCAGCTGATGGTGGAATCCGACCGGTATGGAAAATAGCAGAAATAGAATGAATGACATCCGGGCCAGTGAATCAGAAAAAATTTTTGCGCCAATTACTTTCGGAATGACAACATACCAGCCCATATAAGCAGGAAGGAGCCAAAAATAGACGAGCGGATGTCCGAAATACCAGAAGAGTGTCCGGCTGACTCCGACATTGACGGTCTCGACCAGGCCAAGCGACCATGGCAGCAGCTGTATCAGCACCGTTGCGGCCACTCCAATGGCAGCGACGATCCACATGATGGTATTTACCAGGCTCATGAATGTAAGCAGGGGACTCGGCTGCCTGGGATTATTCCTGCGCCACTCTGCATACTTCATGATAATCGCAGCGCCATCAAACCAGCTGCCGACTACTACGAAAGTCAGTCCAAGATAATAAATGGCATGTGCCTGCAACGGGGCATAAAAGGTATACAAAACGCTTGCTTCATTCAGCAGTATCATGACGGCTGCCATCATGGTTCCGGCTGTCATGAGCCAAAAACCGATCCAGCCCATCGTCCGCTGCTTTTTCGTCAAGGTCCCGGCTGTTTTGCTGACTGCTGCAAGCTGGAAGCCCATAATGAAGAACGTTGTCAGTACCAGTCCCAATACGACTCCATGGACAGTGAGAATCTGATAATAGCCGATTCCAGCCGGCAGCTGGAACTTGCCGGAGCGGACGAGCACCTGCAGTAAGCCGGCAAGACCGCCGATTGCGAGCGCTGTGAAGGCTACATAGAAATGAGCCATGGCTAGCTTCCCGTCCTGTCTGTCAACCTTTTTATTCTGATTTTGCTTCATGATGCTTCAACCACCTTTATTTTTGACGTCATCATATGATGTCCTGCACCGCAGTACTCATTGCACAAGATAAGATACTCTCCAGCTTTATCAAAAGTTGCTGTATGCTCACTGATATATCCGGGCTCCAGCATCATATTGATATTCGAGCCGGCGACCTCAAAGCCGTGGATAACGTCCTTTGTCGTTGCCATGATCTTCACCTTTGCCCCAAGAGGTATTTCAATTTCGCCAGGATTATAGGAAAAGGCGGAGGCAACGAATACCAGCTCATAATCCCAATCCTTTCCCTCCACTTTTTTTAGGCCGGGCTCATTGAAAGGCGCCGTCTGGTCCACCTTCTCCGGATTGATGGTTGCAAGGCAGCTCGGGGGCTGGTTGCCAAGATAGAATGCGCTGATGCCAAGAACCGTCAAGAAAACGATCAGTGAGCCGATTCCGAACCCGAGCCAGGCTTTTTCAAATTTATGCATATGCATAGCTTTCTTCTCCCTTCAGGCATTTCAATCATAATGGATAGCATGTGATGATTAAAATCGATCTGTAAATAAAAAATAGACGCCTGCCCATACTCCGATTAAAAATAAACCCAGAATAAACACAGAGGCCAAGGTTCCCTTTAAAGATGAAGCATCCTCGATCTTTGTTTTATTTTTCCTGCCAAGTTCCGTGTTTGCCATGGCATTTTTCTCCTTTCAATATGGATGAACAAATAATGATTACATGTTCATCATACAAGGAATTTCTCCGGATTCTACCAGTCTTCACCTGTTTCACAAAGTGTTCATTCATTCTGTTGGCACTATGCCAATAGTGTAAAATTGCTGCAGCTGGCCGGAAGGACCGGGATTTTTATATAAAAATGTGAAATTTATGTGAAAAGGAGAAATACTCAATGCGTCATTAAGTAAATATGCTAAGGCTGAGAAATGGAATGACTCTCCCCGGGGGATTATATTCATTATTTTAGGATTATTCAGAAATGGACTGTATAAGTGCTTTTCAATAGCCAAAAAGCACCATATTATCACTAAAAGCGAACAATGCAAGTAAAATAAAAACAAATAATTCGACTTTTTCTCTTATTAAACTATTGAAATATCTTGCTGGGGTGTTATAATGAAACATAATTTCATAACGATACACTCATATAATCGCGGGAATATGGCCTGCAAGTTTCTACCGGACTGCCGTTAACAGTCTGACTATGGGTGAGCAATGGGAGGCATTGGGATCTTTTGCTGTTGCCCCTGCCTTATAAAAGCCTGAAGGGATTGCTTCACTCATTTTTTTGCAGTGAGTGATTTCCTTCAGGCTTTTTTATTTTTCTATTCATAGGGAGGATAATGATGAAACTACTAGAAGAAACAATCAAAAGAGAAGGACGGGTGCTGTCTGACAGTGTCCTTAAGGTAGACTCGTTTCTCAACCATCAGATCGACCCTTTCCTGATGAAGGAAATAGGCAAAGAGTTTGCAGCACGTTTTGCAGGGGAGGCTATTACGAAGATTCTTACGCTGGAATCGTCAGGGATTGCTCCATCTGTCATGGCTGGGATCGAGCTTGGGGTGCCCGTGCTGTTCGCGAGAAAAAGAAAATCATTGACTCTCTCAGAAGGGCTGCTTTCCGCCAGTGTCTATTCTTTCACAAAGCAGGAGTCCAACGAGATTTCAGCATCTTCCAAATATCTTGGCGCTGATGACAGGGTCCTTATCATTGACGACTTCCTGGCCAATGGCCAGGCTGCTTTGGGGCTCATCGAACTTGCCGGACAGGCCGGGGCTTCAGTTGCGGGCGTTGGAATCGTTATTGAAAAGTCCTTCCAGGAAGGACGCAGCCTGCTGGAAGAGAAAGCTGTCAAAGTGGTTTCCCTTGCACGGATCCAGTCGCTTGGGAATGGAAGCATCACATTCTTGGAAAATAGCAGGGAGGCATCAACACGATGAAAAACTCACCATTTAAAATAGCTTCATTGGGAATCCAGCATGTTTTAGCCATGTATGCAGGTGCTGTCATTGTACCCCTTATAGTGGGGGGGGCCCTGGGGTTGTCAGGAGAAGAGCTGACATATCTTGTTTCCATTGATATTTTAATGTGCGGAGTGGCGACGATCCTCCAGGTATGGCGCAATCAATTCTTCGGCATCGGCCTTCCGGTTGTGCTTGGCTGTACGTTTACCGCAGTCAGCCCGATGATTGCGATTGGCGGGCAATATGGCATTACAGCTATTTATGGATCTATTTTGGTTTCGGGCCTTTTTGTTATACTGGTAGGAAAATATTTCGGAAATCTTGTGCGTTTCTTCCCTCCGGTTGTAACAGGCTCGGTTGTTACCATCATTGGTATCACACTTATCCCGGTTGCCATGAATAATATGGCTGGCGGCGAAGGCAGTGCCGATTATGGTTCGCTTTCCAATCTGGCCCTTGCATTTGGAACTTTATTCTTCATCATTATTTTGTATCGCTTGTTTACCGGATTTATCCGCTCTGTTTCAATCCTGCTAGGACTATTTGCTGGAACAGCCGCTGCATTCCTGATGGGGAAATCAGATTTCTCGGCAGTGGGTGAGGCTTCATGGTTCCATATGGTCCAGCCTTTCTATTTCGGGATGCCGACATTTGAACCGGCAGCAATCCTGACAATGATCATTATCGCGATGGTCAGCCTGGTTGAATCAACAGGCGTTTATTTCGCCCTGGGGGATATTTGCGGCAAGAAGCTGGATAAGAAAGACCTGGCAAACGGCTACAGGGCAGAAGGGCTTGCGATTGTCCTTGGCGGGCTGTTCAATGCATTTCCATATACAACGTATTCTCAGAATGTCGGCCTTCTCCAGCTGTCAGGTGTGAAAACCAAGAATGTCATTTACACAGCGGGCGTATTCCTTGTCCTCCTTGGCCTGGTTCCAAAAATCGGCGCCATGACTACAGTCATTCCATCAGCTGTATTGGGCGGCGCAATGATTGCCATGTTTGGGATGGTCATCGCCTATGGAATCAAAATGCTCAGCCAGGTGGACTTTTCTTCACAGGAAAATCTGCTGATCATCGCCTGCTCTGTCGGAATGGGGCTTGGAGTCACAGCAGTTCCAGGCCTGTTCGCTGAAATGCCTGAGAGCATCAGGATCCTGACAGATAACGGCATTGTAGCGGGAAGTTTGACGGCTATTGCACTCAATCTTGTATTCAATGTAAAAACCTCCAAAGCAAAGACCGCGGCCTCTAAGCTTGAAGAGAAGGCAGCATAATAATAGCCAGCCATCCCGCTTTTAATGGGGATGGTTTTTTTGTGAAACATATTCTCGTGATAAACGTATTGAATAACATGAAACTTAAAGGAGGAATGAGAGTATTGAAGATAATCTTCCGGCTGTTCATGTTTGCAGTGACAGCCCTTTCCCTTGCAGGATGCTCTTTTCTGGAAGAGGCTGCCGGCACTGCAGAGTATGCCAATAAAGCTGCAGAGCATATTGAAAAGCTGAATGCATTTGCCGAGGATGCCCCGGGGATGATTGAAGTAGCTGCCGGGGATTCAGAAATCCGGCACCAGCTTGAGGAAAGGCTGGTCAATCTAAAACAGGATATTGAGAACTTTATTCAGCTTCAGGATATACCTGCTCCCGCTGAGGCCGTTCATGAGGAGCTGGCTGCCAAAAATGAAGTGCTGCTGGAAGAAATCAATCTGGCTTTAGATGGCGGCAATCTGGCCCTTGATCAATTGGAAAACTCAGAAATGATTAAAACAATAAATGATGCATCTGCCCTGCTGAACCGGATTGAAGGGCTGATGAATTAACTGATAAAAGGGCATCGCCATGATGCCCTTTTAACTTGTCATTTTCCTTCCAGCAGCTCATCCGTAAATTTAATGCTCTTTTCCAGCCTCTCCCGGTAGCTGCCGTTGATTATTTTATAGCACACATGATGTTCATCAAGAAGAGATTTCAGAAGGAGATGATTCTTCCAGCGCAAATCCTGATGCCCGAAGCTTCTTGTTCCGTCATCGACCCAATCTACATCCGGCTCCAATAAAAGCCATAAATCATACTCCTGCAGTCTGGCCATTTCATCGAGCACAGGCTGTCTTTTATTCAGATAGGCGTGAGAGAAAAACTGGGTGGTGATTGCCTCAGTATCAACAAAAAGGATTTTGTCTGCCAGCTTCAGCTGCTTCCATTCCTCCAGCTTATGGGCATATGCAATATGGGGGTAGTCTTCCGGTACTGTTATTCCCTCGCATCCTCCAAGTTCTTCATAAAAGGTCCGGCCATACTCCTTCACAAAAGAAGTATTATAAATCTGGGCCATATTGGCTGTCAGCGTGGATTTTCCGCAGCTTTCAGTCCCGGCAATCACCACTTTTTTGACGAAATGCGGCCGGACACATTTAGGCACCATATCCCAATGCTTCAGCACGCCATCTTTCCTGAACATCGTACCTGATACCGGATACCTTTTTCTCTCCGGATCTATGAGGATATGCTCAGCTTCCGGGTAAAGACGGGAAAAAATCGGTCCGTAATCCGGCTCTGAGCTGAACACAAAATCGATCGGACTGCCGATTTTTGCACGGATCTTTTTTGCGCCATTTTCCCAATCGGAGAAAGAGCCGGTCTGTTCATCATAAATTTCATGGACATGTACATGCGGCAGCTCCCTGGTCAGCTGTTTCCACCAGCGGAACCGCAGTGTAAAGCTGACATGCTCTGCACAGCCGCCTTCAAAAAGCTTTCTTTCATAGTCGCTGTCGTGTGAGATGATGACATGAAGCTCGTCAGCTGTTGCAGCTGCCGCCGTCATGCTGTATACATGGCCAAGATGGGGGAAAGGCAGGAACTTTCCCCCGTACATACCAATTGTTTTTTTCTTCAAACCGCTGCAGCTCCCTGCTTTTTATAAAGTTTCGTCCAATTTATATACCCATAAATGCTGTTAAACAAGAATGCCGTCCACATGACGAGCATAGATATATCATTGCCCCCTGTTGAAATCAGAGCATTAAACCAGAGGATGACCGACAGGACATTGACAAGGATCCATAGAAGCCACTGCTCGGCGAATCTTCTCAGCATCAATATCTGTGCTGTTACGGAAAGGACATTTGTGGCAGAGTCAATATAAACAGATCTCCCCCCCAGATAGTCAAGGAGGAGGGCATATAGAAAAATGGACACCAGCACAGTAATTCCGAGAAGGGACCATCCCTTGGAATCAAGCGTCTTAACCTTCACATCTTCCCCTTTTATGCTGTCCTTTGTCATATTCTTTCTCCAGAGATAAATGCCGATAAACTGAATGGGAAAATAGAACAGGCCATTGAGCATGGCTTCCCCATACAGCCCGTAGGTATAGGAAATATAAGCATATGTCCCTGTCTGGATAATGCCGAAATAATAGTTTGCGATTTTTCCCTTTGCTACGAGGACAACACAAAGCATCCCGGCCAAAGAAGAAATAAGGCCAAGAAGGGAATCCTGCCAGGCAATAAACAAATACACATTAATAAGTGTAAAAACAAGAAGCCAGCTTATTTCAAATATCGTCCAATCGCGGAATATTTTCATGGTTTCCTCCTATGAAAGCAGATGCGGCCATACAGCCTAAAACTTATTATAGGTGATTATTTTCTGAAAAGGGAATAAATTTCCTGTTTTTTTACCATGGAAGCTTAGCAGAGGAACATTTTGTTTTTTAATAAATAAAATATAATTGCAGCAATACAGAATGAGGGTGAAGAAGTGGAAAAGTTCTATTGCGAGCATTGCAGGCTCCTTTACAATGAAGAGGGAAGCTGTAAAGTATGCGGTTCTGCTGCAGGCAAGAAAATTATCATAAACGTCCAGGCACAGGAGCTTTCATCTGATAAATCCAAGGAATAGGCTGGAAGGGCGCCGGCAGCGTGCCCTTTTTCCTGCATGAGGCAGAGAGTTAGGTGTCCTGGCATGCTGTATGTTAAAATTTATATGAATTTTCTAAAAAGGGTGATGGATATGTATTTGCCTGATTTCAGGGTAGAAGGGAAAAAGGCATTAGTGACCGGTGCGGGGCGGGGAATAGGACGGGCCCTTGCAATTGGGCTGGCAGAAGCGGGTGCAGATGTAGCCCTGATGGCAAGAACGAAGGCCGATCTGGAGGAAACCGCCGCAGAAGTGAGGAAGACTGGCAGGGAGGCCATTGTCATCCAGGCTGATGCAGCCAAAAGGGAAGATGTACATAATGCAGTCAGAACCGCTGCAGAACATTGGGGAAGACTGGATATTGCCGTCAATAATGCAGGCATGAATATCCGTTCAAAAGCGCTTGATGTAACAGATGAAGAATGGCAGACAATCATGGATACTAATCTCAAATCCGCATTCATGGTCTCCCAGGAGGCCGGAAGGGTTATGAAGGACAGCGGGACACCGGGCAGGATCATTACGATTGCCTCAGTTGCCGGACATGTTGCTTTAAGGACGGGAGTTGTGTATGCAGCAACAAAAGCCGCATTAATCCAGATGACTAAAGTACTTGCCATGGAATGGGGCCCTTACAACATCAACGTCAATGCAATAGGTCCGTGGTATTTTAAAACGCCGCTTACAGAAAAGCTCCTTGCAGATCCGGAATATCTGCAGGAAATATTGGATGTGACGCCGCTGAACCGGGTCGGCGAGCTGGAGGAGCTGGTTGGTCCGACAGTATTCCTGGCGAGTGCTGCCGGCAGCTATGTGACCGGCCAGACACTATTTGTTGACGGCGGCATGACGATTAAAGGATTTTAGACAGAATAGTCAAATCCCCCGGCGATGTGCCGGGGGATGTCTATTCCTTTTATCCAGCTGATAGGCGTCCGCTGCGGCTATTCAAGCATCAGGACGACCATCAGCTCACCTGCGCCTGAAAGCTTTACAGGCAGGCTGTAGGCCTTCTCAAACCCATAGACCTTCGTCTCGCCTACAAGGACCGTAGGGGGAGTGATATCAATCTGAAGGCCCTGCCCTGATAAGTTAATAGATAGATTGCCGGCAATCATATTTCCGAGTTCACCCGCGAAAGATTCCAGCATTTCACCTTCCAGCAGCATTCCAAACATAGCTTCGCCGATTTTGCTGAAAGCCTGCTCTTCTCCATCTATAATGACTCTGCCCCGCAAATCGCCCGTCATTCCAATCAGCACACCAATGCTATGCTGTGTAAAGGGCTGTGAAAATTGCGCCGGCTCCTCAACTGAAGATTCAAAAGGAAAAACACTTTTAATTGATTCAATAGTCCCGCTAATGATATCTTCAACATTTTTTGTCAATGACATGAATGATCCCTCCAGCAACCAGCTAACATTAATATTAACATAATTTCCCGCTGCTGGTAGTAAGTTTTTTGCAAAAACGTATCTTATTATTTCCCAAAGGCTGCGGGTCAAAAGTCTCTGGGCTGAAAGTATCGCTTCGGGTGGATATTAATTGGAAAAGATTAAATAATGAATGCCCCAGTAAAACAATATATAATAAAAGAGCACAGCAACTCCTTCAAAACGTGAAGCTTCCTCCAGGCGGGGAAGCTTTTTTTTGTCCGCGCTCCCGCTGTTCCTGCTGCATCCCGAAAGCCGTGCCAGATGAGAAACTGTGTATAATACTTCTTTGTTTGGAAAAATTAACAAGGAATTGTTTATAGAGCGAGGAGCGTATAAAAATGCCAGCTATCATCTCGGCTGCCGAAGCCATTCCTGCCCACAGGCTGGAGCAGGGACAAGTAATGGAGTTTGCAAGGGACTTGTTTTCGGAGTCCTTCAAGGATGTTGAAAGGCTTTTAAAAGCCTTCCATAATGGCCAGATACATAAGAGGCATTTTGCCAAAGGAATGGACTGGTACAGGAGAGAACATTCTTTTGAAGAAAAAAATCAGGCTTTTATTGAGTGTGCGGTAGAGCTTGGGGCAGAAGCCATCCGGAATTGCCTCCATGACAGACAGTTCCTGGGACGAAAAATAGATTATTCGGAGATTGATGCCATATTCATGGTGACAAGCACCGGAATTTCCACTCCAAGCCTGGACGCAAGAATCATGAACGTCCTGCCTTTTTCACAGCATACAAAAAGGATCCCTTTATGGGGGCTCGGCTGTGCCGGAGGAGCGTCAGGGTTATCAAGGGCTTATGAGTACTGCCTTGCTTATCCAAAGGCGAAAGTGATTGTCCTGGCAGTCGAGCTTTGCAGCCTGACCTTCCAGAAAAATGATCGGAGCAAAAGCAATCTGATCGGCACTTCTTTATTTGCAGACGGTGCTGCATGTGTCTTAATGGCCGGTGATCAAGCGGAATTGGTTAATATGGAGCGTTCTCACGCCATTCCAAGGATAATTGGCACAGCTTCGACAACCATGCCTGATTCCCTTGACGTAATGGGGTGGGATGTGAGGAACGAGGGTCTCTATGTAGTGTTTTCCAAGGATATTCCCTCCATTATTGAAAACTGGCTCAAGCCCAATGTAGAAAGCTTTCTGAAAAGGATGGACACCAGACTGGACGAAATAGATCATTTTGTTGCTCATCCCGGCGGGAAAAAGGTGCTGGATGCCTATGTCACCAGCCTGCAGTTTTCTCCCCATATGACAGATATATCCCTTCAGGTGCTGAAGGAGTTCGGCAATATGTCTTCAGCTACAATCTTGTATGTACTGAGAAGATTCATGGAAAAAGGGAAGGCAGGCGAGCTTGGGATTGCGGCAGCACTGGGGCCGGGCTTCAGCTCTGAACTGCTATTGCTGAGGTGGGAATGATATGGATTGGTTCACTGTTTTTATTTTGATCATCATGCTCCAAAGGGTCGGGGAACTGGCAGTAGCCAGAAGCAATGAAAAATGGATGAAAAGCCGGGGAGCCCTTGAGTTTGGCAAGGGGCACTACAGTATAATGGTCATGATTCATGCTTCTTTCTTTCTTTTTTACAGTTTTGAGGTTTCGTGGGGGAGCAGGACCCTTTCGTCCTTGTGGCCAGCAATTTTGACAGTGATCATAATCACTCAGGCTGGCCGGCTCTGGGCGCTGCTTTCCCTGGGGAAGTACTGGAATACAAAAATCCTGGTTATACCCCATGCCAATGTGGTCATGAGAGGGCCTTACCGGTTCATCCGGCATCCGAACTATGTAATTGTAACCTTGGAATTCCTCGCTTTTCCTCTGATGTTCCAGGCGTATTGGACATTGGCCGTATTTTCAATTCTTAATCTAGCCATCCTCTCAGTCAGGATACCTGCGGAAGAACAGGCTCTCAGCGGCCTGACTGAATACCGGCAAAAATTGCGGCGTAACCGTTTTCTTCCTGGAAGAAAACGAATTTCTGAAGAAAGCAGTTGAAAATGATTATCATTGATGATAAACTTCTAAATGAGGCTGAATATTATTCTCAATTGAAAAAATAATTCAACCAAGGACGGTGTTACATATGGTATCTGTTTTTATTATTGGTGTGATCGCTGTATACTCGTTTGTCATGAAGCACGTCTTAAGCCATGTTGCTAAGCCGCAGACAGTGAAATAAAATATTCCAGGCCCTTTCCCTTTAAGGAAAGGGTTTTTTGTTTATTTTTTTTAGCTTATAAGAGCTCCTTCCGCACGGCCTGGCAGCTGCATAGTTATAAATATATGAAAAGAGCGAATTATCGTTTAAAATGATAGTAAATTCATAAAAGCAAGGAGAAGTATCGGATGTCATTCACATTGCCTGAACAGCGGACAGCAGAGAAGCTCAACAAAGCCGCTGCCTTTCATGATTATTTAGCAGAACAGAAAGATGCCCAAACAGCAGAAAAGGCGGGCCAGCTTGCCAGAAAAATCAGCCGGGATGAGTTTACTATTGCTTTTTGCGGCCATTTCTCAGCCGGAAAATCAAGCATGATCAATAAAATCATCGGTGAAGACCTCTTGCCGTCGAGCCCGATCCCTACCAGCGCCAATTTAGTGAAAATTAAAGCGGGGGAGGATTATGCCAAGGTCTATTTTAAAGAAGGTAATCCCCGCCTCTATCCTGCTCCATATGATTATGAGCGTGTAAAGCAGTATTGCCGGAATGGCGGCCAGATCCACTCGATCGAAATCAGCAAGCCGGGAACAATCCTCCCGGAGAATATCGCAGTCATGGATACACCGGGAATCGATTCGGCAGATGATGCCCACAGAATTTCAACAGAATCTGCCCTTCACCTTTCCGACCTCATTTTTTACGTGATGGATTATAATCATGTCCAGTCAGAGCTTAATTTTCTGTTTACAAAAGAGCTTGCTGCTGCAGGAAAAGAGATTTATCTGATCATCAATCAGATTGATAAGCACCGTGAAGAAGAAATAAGCATGGCAGAGTTCAAAGCCAGTGTGAGAGAGTCATTTTCTTCCTGGGGGGTTCAGCCTGAACATATTTTCTATACCTCACTAAAGCAAGAGGAACATCCTCATAATGAGTTCGGAAAGCTGCGCCAATTCATCCATGAAAAGATGGCTTTAAGCAGGGAATTGCTTCCCCGGGCAGCAGAGGAAGCTATAAAAAGGCTCGCTGATGAGCATATCCGATTCCTGGAGGCGCTCGATGAGTCAGAAGAACAGCGTTTGAACGGAATATTGGAAGGGCTTCCGGTACAGCGGAGAGAGACTCTAGAAAAGGACGCTGCTGCTTTGGCGGATAAGCTCAATAAGAGAAAGACAGAAAGGGATTCTTTCCAGGAACACCTTGGAAAGGAGCTGGAAAAGGTCTTAAAGAATGCTTACCTGATGCCTTACCAGACAAGGGAGCTTGCAGAAAAGTATCTCGAATCCCGTCAGCCGGGATTTAAAGTCGGCCTGTTTTTCTCACGCCAGAAAACCGGGGAGGAATCAGCCCGCCGCCTTGATGCCTTTTATCAGGATCTTCATGATCGGGTAAGGTCGGAGCTGGTCTGGCATATAAAGGAAGTGTTTTCAAGAACGATAAAAGAAAAAGAGCTGCTGGATCCGGAACTGCTGGAAGCGGTGCAAAGTTTCTCCATCCCGTTTACAGCACAAATGATCGAACAGACTGTGAAAAGCGGAGCCATGCTGACAGGTGAATATGTGCTTAACTATACAGAGGATGTTGCCTCCGCGGTCAAAAAAACGGCTAAGGATCATTTCGAACAAATCAAAAACATCATGATCCAAAAAGCAGCAGAAAATTCTTCCGAAGCAATTGAAAAATCAGAAGCGGAATACAGGGAAGTCAAAGGTCTTGCAGAGGCGTGGATCAGCCTGAATGAAATGAAAGAAAAACAGCTGGCTGCAAAAATGAGGCTGGAGCAGGTAATCCATGAAGACTATCCTTCTGATCAGCTCAGTGCCAGCGCAATCGAGCTGACAGCAGACACAGAAACAGCCGAAGTTGCGCCGGATGAAGAAGAAGACTTTTTGGATAAGGTGAACGATAAAGCTGAGATGGAAGAAGAAGAGATTCAATTTGCCGGGCGAAGCGCAGATCCGGATGACATAATCAAAAAGCTATTATTTACAGCTGAGAAATTGAAGGGCGTTCCCGGCTTTTCCAAGACGGCTGCCGAATTGGCCAGAAAAGCAGCGCGGCTGAAGGACAAGGACTATACGGTTGCATTATTCGGAGCCTTCAGTGCCGGCAAGTCATCGTTCGCAAATGCGCTGATTGGCGAAAGGCTGCTGCCGGTTTCGCCAAATCCGACTACAGCAGCAATCAACAAGATCAGGCCTGTCGATCATGATCATGCCCATGGCACAAGCCTGGTGCATTTTAAAACAGCCGAGGTCCTTTACGGAGATGTCAATCGTTCCCTTAAGGCTTTCAATGAACAGGCAACAGATCTTGAAGATGCCCTGCGAAAAATAGGAAAGCTGAGTGAAGCAGGGGATCTGAACAGCAGTGAAAAAACCCATCTGGCTTTCCTGAATGCCTTTTCGAAAGGTTATCCGGATTACCGTGCCAAGCTGGGAGATACGATGACAGTGAGTCTGGCAGAATTCGGGGCCTTTGTGGCAGATGAAGAGAAATCCTGTCTGGTGGAGCTGATTGAGGTGTTTTATGACTGCCCATTGACGAGGCAGGGCATCACCCTTGTCGACACTCCTGGAGCCGATTCCATCAATGCCCGCCATACAGGTGTTGCATTCGATTATATAAAAAATTCAGATGCCATCCTTTTTGTCACCTATTATAATCATGCATTTTCAAGGGCTGACAGGGAATTCCTCATCCAGCTTGGAAGGGTGAAGGAGTCTTTTGAACTCGACAAAATGTTCTTTGCCGTCAATGCAGTAGATCTCGCCTCAAGTGAGGAGGAGATGGAGTCTGTGCTCCGCTATGTGGAAGATCAGCTGACTCAGTACGGCATTCGCCGGCCGCATCTGAATCCGGTCTCAAGTCTGCTTGGACTTCAGGAGAAGCTGGGAGAGGCAGCCGGCAAATCTTATTTGGCAGAGTTCGAGGAACGGTTTTATTCGTTCATTTCCAGCGAGCTCTCTGCCATTGCCGTAAACTCGGCTGAAAATGAATGGGAACGAGCCATCGGTCAGCTCAGGAGTTTTATCCGCTCTTCCCGGGAAGATGAGTCGGCAAAGCAGATGAAACGCGAGAAGATAGCAGGGGAGAAGGCTGGAGTCCGGGATATTCTTGAAAAAGGCTCTTCCCTGGTGCTGAAGAAAAGACTTGAGCAGGAAGCGGATGAGCTCATCTTTTACATTAAGCAGCGGGTATTTTTCAGGTTTGGCGATTTTATCAAAGAAGCCTTTAATCCTTCTGTCCTGAAAGATGATGGAAGGAATATGAAGAAAGCGCTCCAGGATGCCCTGGCAGACTTCCTCAGCTCTTTCGGATTTGATTTTGCCCAGGAGATGAGGGCGACCTCGCTGAGACTTGAGGTATTTGCCGGCAAGCTGGCAAAGGAAGCCCAGGCCTCCCTGGTATCTTCCATCAGCAAAATCAGCGGAGACATTACTTTTACAGAATTTGAAGTCTCCAGCCATCCAGGGCTTGATTTCACATTTGCTTTTTCGGACCTGGAGCCCGGACTGTTCAAAAAGGCTTTAAGCTATTTTAAAAGCCCTAAGACATTCTTTGAACAGAATGGCAGAAAACAGCTGGGCGAGGAACTGCACAAAGTGCTGGATGGACCGGCTGACAATTATCTGGCTTCCGAGAGCAGCAGGCTGAAAGACTATTATGCACGCATTCTGGAAGAAGAATACCGAAAGCTGACTGCCGAAATGGCAGATCAGGCAGCAGAATACTATGAAGGGATTTCCGCAGCGCTGAGTGATGAAATTCCTCTTGATAAATTGATTGAACTGGAACGCTCACTCGTCCAGTTCACATCTGGCAGTAAAGGGTGATCACGTGAAGGAATGGCTTCAGGATCTGGAAAAGAAGCATAACATCACCATATATTATGCATGTGAAGCAGGAAGCCGCGCCTGGGGAACGGCTTCCGAACAATCGGATTACGATGTTCGTTTTATTTACAAATACAATGAGGTACGCAGCTATTTAGCGTTAAAGCCTGAACAGCAGACAATTGTCCATGCCTCGCCGGCAGACTCGGCAGGCTGGGATTTGTTCAAGGCTTTCAGCCTGCTGGAAAAATCGAATCCGAGCCTTTATGAATGGGCGTATTCGCCAATCGTCTATATTGACAGGCAGGATTTTGCCAGCCGTCTCCGGAACTTCATCAGTGAAGAATATTCTTCTTTTAAGCTTGCAAAGCATTATCAGGGACTGATGGTTCGGAACTTAAAAGAAATCTCGGGCAAGGAATTGACGCCAAGGAGGCAGAAACAGCTGATCCACGCTGCAAGATCCGGCCTGCTGGCAGGAATGCTGTCAAAAGAAATGAAAGCTGTGCCTTGGTCCGATCTCTTTGCCTGTGCTCCTGAAGGACAGGACTTTGCCCAAATACTGCCATACTATCATATCCTTGGAGAATCAAAGGCGAGTGGCAGACTGATAAAGGAAAGTGAAAGAGCAGAATTGGAAGTCCTTTTATACCGGCAGACAAACCAGCTGGACATTCCGGCGGGGGAGGCTGGCAAAAGGGAAAATACCAGGGGGAAGCTGAACCAATGGCTTTGGGAACTTCTCGATATTTAGGGGGGAATGATGGGGAAATCATTTCATGCTTGTGCTACCTGCATCCATTTCCAGGCAGAAAGGGCCGGGGGAAAAATGGTGTACCGGTGCAGGCGGCTCGGCTTTGACACATTGCCATATTACCAGTTCAATTGCTGGGATCCAAAGGAAAATGTCAGGAAACTGATGGAGAAAAGGGAAGGGGGAAAAGAAAATGAAATGGGTGAAAGAACTGAATGAGGTGATAGAAGGGCTCGGCAGCGAAGACGTCAGGTTTTGTGATTGCCGGTTCAGTCTGGGGGAGCCGGAAAAAGGGGAAAAGGCCTATCTTGAAGAACATATCCCGGGCGCTGTTTATTTTCATTTGGAAAAGGACCTTTCCGGACAAGTGTCAAAGCATGGCGGAAGGCACCCCCTCCCGGATATGGATGATTTCAAGGGAAAACTTGAACAGGCGGGAGTCTCCAATCATTCAACTGTCATTGCTTATGACGGCGGAGAAGGGGCGTTTGCTGCAAGATTATGGTGGCTGCTCAAATATGCCGGCCACGAAAACGTCTATGTCCTGAATGGCGGCTTCAAAGAATGGAAGAAGGAAGGACAGCCTGTGACAAAAGAAATTCCCCACATTGTGAGGAGTGAATATGCCTTAAGCCTAAATGCTGAGATACTGGCTGATACAGAAGAGGCAACAAAGGTTTCCGAGGCTGAAAGCAAGAAAACCTTAATAGATTCACGGGAGGCAAAACGCTATCTGGGAATAGAGGAGCCTATTGATAAAAAAGCTGGCCATATTCCCGGAGCAGTCAATTATCCATGGACAGACGGATTCGCTAGCGGAAAATACAGGAATGCGGAAGAACAAAGGAAAAGATTCAGCAGCATCAGCCCGGAAGATCCTGTCATTGTTTATTGCGGTTCAGGCGTCACGGCCGCCCCGAATTTCATTGCTTTAAAGGAAGCAGGCTATGAAAATGTAAAGCTGTATGTCGGCAGCTTCAGCGACTGGATTTCCTATCCGGAGAATCCAGTAGCTCAGGCAGCTGGCAAATAAAAAGAAAATCCCTCAAAGAGGGATTTTTTTACTTTTTCTTCTATTGTATAATTGAGAAGGTTCTGAAATTTTAATAGGGGGATCTTTTTTCATGAGCACAGGCTATACCATTACAAAAAAGAGAAAAACGGAAAAGAGCCAAATCTTTGTTTCATGTGCGATCATCTTGATTTTGTCGTCATGTTTTGTGCCGATTTTCATTCTGATACCACTGCAGGAGATCCTGTTTTCACCATCAGGCGAATGGTTCTTTGAACCCTTAAGGGCTGCTTATGGCGTTTTCATTGCCGGCCTGCTGCTGCTGGCAGCCATATGCATAACTGCAGCTGTACTGCTCAGCAAGCAGAGAATGACAGCAGGATTGAAAGGGTTATTGGCAGGCAGTGCTGTTATTGGTGTGCTGCTCATCCTGCTTAGTACAGACGGGTATCATTATGCAGACCAGAAGGGCATTACAATCGATCCTATTTTTTCGCTGAAGGAAAAAACATACACATGGGATGAAGTGGCAGCTGCGGAGCAGACAGCCAAACTATCAGGAGGAATAGCAACTGATGACAAATTCATTGTGACCTTTAAGGATGGAAAGAAATATTCCATGGTGCTGAATAACAATGTAGTCAAAGCAAGGGTTGCCATGCAGTATGTACTCAAAGAAAAGGGAATAGAAGTCATTAAAAAAGACCCGCAGGCAGAGTGATGGACCTGTAAACAGAAAGGCCTTTACAAGGCCTTTTTCCCGTTAAAGGAACCTAAATCTTTACAGGGAAGCCGTGTCTTCATCCATGTTATAATAGTGAAATATGAAGAGAAAAGGGGCTGTACATGATGAATGAAAATAAACCTTCCCTGCTGCTTGTTGATGGCATGGCACTGTTATTCAGGGCGTTCTTTGCAACTGCTGTCACCGGCCAGTTTATGATCAATTCAAAAGGGGTTCCGACTAATGCGATTCAGGGATTTCTGAAGCATTTTTTCACAGCCGTATCATCCTTTAAGCCAACACATGTGGCTGTTTGCTGGGATATGGGCAGCAAAACCTTCAGGACTGAAATGTTCAGCGGCTATAAAGCAAACCGCTCAGAAGCGCCAATCGAATTGCTTCCTCAGTTTGATCTGGTCAAAGAAGCTGTAGAAGCTATGGATATTCCCAATATCGGGCTGGCCGGGTTTGAAGCTGATGACTGCATCGGCACGATTGCGAGAAACCTTCAGCCGGAGGCCAGGGTTTCTATCCTGACGGGCGACCAGGATATTCTGCAGCTCCTTGACAAAGATATTTCGGTCATCCTGCTTAAAAAAGGGTTTGGCAATTATCTTGTCCATACAGCAGATACCTTTTATGAAGAAAAAGGGATTACGCCAAGGCAGATGATCGACCTCAAAGCTTTTATGGGAGATCCAAGCGATAACTATCCTGGGGTAAAAGGAATCGGCGAAAAAACAGCATTAAAGCTTTTGCAGCAGTTCGAACATGTGGATGGCGTTATCGAGAATCTGGACAAGCTCACAAAAGCGCAAAAAGCTAAAATTGAAGAGGGGCTTGAAATGCTCCATCTAAGCAGGCAGCTGGCAGAGATTAAATGCGATGTTCCAGTCCAATGTGTCCTGGATGATGCTGTTTATAAAATCAATCAGCAAAAGGCGATGGAAAAGTTCAGTGAACTGGAATTAAGGGGGCTGTACAGGCATCTCGAAAAGCTTGAGGAAAGCAAGAGCCTTGCCTGAGTTCTGCAGATATAAGATTGGAGGAGCTGCCACAGCTGCAGCTCCTTTTGCTGTTATTTCGTATTTTTCTTTTTTGCAGCATTCTCAAGCTTGCTTTTTGGCTCTTCAGCAAACTCGGCATCCTGTCCGTAGCCTTGGGGATTGACGCCAGGGGCTTTTTTCCCCCTGTTGGCATGGCCGTTTTTACTCACGCGCATTCACCTCCGGAAAAGTGATGCAGCTGCTGATTATTGCACCTGCAGCTTTAGTATTTGCCAAACGAATATTTAAACCCCCTCATCTTCACAATATAAAATGAGGTGATGGCCATTGAATAAAGGAGTCATTGTAGCGCTGCTAAGCATCATCATTGCCCAGGGCATGAAAATACCTCTCCACTTTTTAAAGAAAAGGGAATGGAAGCCGGGTTTGTTTTTCCAGACAGGCGGGATGCCGAGCTCCCATTCAGCAGGCGTGTCCTCCCTGACTACATTTATAGCCCTGAAACGCGGGCTGCCGACAATTGATTTTGCTCTGTCTCTTGTATTCGGCCTTATTGTCATGTATGATGCGCAGGGAATTAGGAGGCAAACGGGCGAGCTGACCTTGAAGGTTAACTCTATGGAAGAGCTGATGGACAAAGTCCACAAAGATGAAGCAGTGGAATTCAGTGAAGAAAAACCGAAAAAGCTTAAAGAAATGCTCGGGCATCAGCCACAGGAAGTGCTTGGTGGCGCCCTGCTTGGAATCCTTACCGGTTCGGCAGGCTATCTGCTCTCAAAAAAAGATAGAAAATTGTCGAAATTTAAGGTAAAATTTAGAAGATAGGATGACAAGATTCAGGGAGCTGCAGCATATTGAAAACCGTTGAAGAGTATTTGACTCACCTTGAAAGCAAAGGCTTTCAATTCCGTGAAGACGCAAAAGGATTTGTATACTTTGGCAAGCAATATACGAATGCATCGGATGAACTGGCAAATGCCGCTATCGAAATAACACTAAAAGCACAAAAAGCCTTTGACGGGAGCTTTTATGTATCCCTGCTGGAAATGCTGATCGCCAATGGGATCACTACCCGCAAAGAAGCGCTCCATTTCATCAAACAAAAAGAGCTTTTGGCTATATAAGCCAGAGGGGAGGCCCGTGCCTCTCCTCTTTTTTATCCTGCAGTTTGAATTGGTGCAGCTGAAAAAGAAATATAGGCCCTGGCAAGTGCCAGGGCCTTATCGTCTCTTTACACAGCATTCAGCCGTGCTTTCTGCTGTTTTCTATATTAAGCGGATTTTTGCTCGCGCGCCACTTCCCTTTTTTCCTTCCTTGAAGGCAGCTCTGCATAGACCATTCCCGCAAAAATCAGCCCGCATCCAGCAAGGGCCGAAATCGTAAGGCGGTCCCCTGCCCAGAGATAGCCGGCTGCCGCTGCAAAGACAGGCTCCATTGCAAAGATAAGCGCCACTCTTGTGGGAGTGGTGAATTTCTGGAAAGCAGTCTGCGCCAAAAAGGCGAGAGCGGTAGCAAATATGGAAGTCACCAGCAAAGCCGTAACAACATTTCCTTCGAGGAGAATATCAGGATTCAGGGCTGACTGCCAATCCTCGAATAAAAGAGCAGAAACACTTGCAAGACCTGACACAGTCAATATTTGAACAACCGTCAAAAGCAGGGCCGGATGGTGTTTGCTGAATTTGCCGGTGAAAATGATATGAAGGGCAAATCCTGCAGCACAGACAAATGTCAGCATATCCCCTTTGTTCAGGGAAGATGCATCTGTCATGGCGAGCAGATAGAGGCCGGCCGCAGCAGCAGCCACTCCGATGACGCTGTTGGCGCCTGGCTTAATTTTCAGCAGAGCAAAGGCCAATAAAGGGACCATTACGACACTTAAGCCCGTAATAAAGCCTGCTTTTGAAGAAGTTGTATAAAGAAGGCCGGCTGTCTGGAAGGCATATCCTGCAAACAGCCAAAGGCCTATGAAGATGCCTGAGGATACCAGCTTCCAATTGAGGCGGGCCAGCTGTTCCCGTTTAAAAATAAAGAGCCAGATGGCAAGGAGCATTCCGGCGATAAAAAAACGCACCGCATTGAAAGTGAATGGCTCCAGAAAAGAAATGGCATTCTGGACCAGCACAAAGGTCGCACCCCACACGAGTGCTACCAGAAGAAGGCAGATATCTGCCAAGGATCGGGACTGTGTCATTCAGCGGTCCCTTCTTTCCCATTGTCGCGGACCGCTTTCCTGGCCAGTTCATCCGCTGTTTTATTCTCACTGCTTGGAATCCATTTCATAAAGAAAAGGTCGAACTGCCTGGAGAGGCCCAGAGCTTTTTCCAGAAGACTGCTGTAAAGAGGGTTCTTGACGAATTCCTTCTCGACTGCTGCATTCACAAGCTGGGAATCTGTCCGAAAAGAAACGGTCCTGTAGCCACTTTGCAGGCAAATCTCCAGTGCGTGGATAAAAGCGTGATATTCTGCCTCATGATTGCTCATTTCACCGAGCGGTATGCTATGGCGTTCAACAGTGCCTCCAGCCTTGATGAAAATTCCGGCGCCGCTTGGTCCAGGGTTGCCGGCGCTTGCACCGTCAATATATACTTCGATCATCGCAAATCCTCCATTTAAAAGAATGAAACTTGCTTATCCCGCATGAGAACGGGTAACACTATATGTAAGTTTATCACAGAAACGGTTCTTTCTTATCACCGTGAATGCAAAAAAAGAGTGCCGAGGCACTCTCTTCATTCTATTGGTCGATGGATGTATTCGCCTTATTTGTTTTATGCATTTTCTTGGCAAGATAGCCAAAAGGCGTATCCAGGATGGCAACAAAGAACTTCAGCAGGTAAGTTGTAATGAATATCTGGATCCATTCATTGAAGGGAAAGACCCCTGCAAAAGCAATCCCGGTAAAAACAAGTGTATCAATAAACTGGCTGATGATCGTACTTCCGTTATTCCTGATCCAAAACTGATTGTCTTTGGGGAATTTCCTTTTCAGGAACTGAAAAATATAAACATCCAGGAATTGGCTTGCAAGATAAGCAGCAAGGCTTCCCAGCGCTATTTGCGGAAGAAACGAGAAAATCGTGCTTAATGCACCTTGTGCCATATCAATTTCATGCGGTTTGAAAAGCAGCACCATCTGCATGATCACTGTCATGGACAGAAGTGTCAAAAATCCAAGCCAGACCGCCTTTTTCGCTTCTTCTTTACCGTACTTTTCGTTCAGGATGTCCGTAACAAGGAAGGCGGTGCCATACATGGCATTTCCAAGTGTGGCGGTCATACCGAATATTTCAATTGTTTTTATAACCTGCAGATTGGCAAGTACAGTAGAAAGGCCAATCCAGACAAAAAGTCCGGTTTTGCCGAAAATGCGGTAAAATAATAGGACAAAAGCAAAATTAACTAAAGCAAAAATGAGGCCAAACCATTCGTTAAACATAAGATCCTCCTAGTTTTGATAGTGCGGGAAGTTGCGAACCGCCATATATTAAATTGTCCTTGACCATTATAGCGTGAATATAGAAGGAAAGACACATCTCAGGAGAAGTGAAAGTTTTAGCAATTTTGTGATACTTGTGCACGAACTGGAATAGGCTAAACAAATACTTGATACTGAAGCGAAAGGCGGATACTATGAAATACAAGTTAGAGTGGCTTTATAGGCTGAAAGGAACAGACGGAATCCGGTTCACCTCAGACTGGATGGACGGGGAAACTGCGCTTGAACTCGGCGGAGATCTAGAAAAGGGAGGAAAGGCCCTGGATCTTGAGTTTTTCGATGAGATGGGTACCGGCTGGTCACTGAAGGAAATGAGGAAGCTGCTGGCCGAAGTGGAAGCCGAGCCTCATGACATAACCGTGTACTTTGACGGCGGATTCAATAAAGATACCTATCAGGCAGGACTGGGAGCAGTTATTTATTATAAGCAGGGAAAAAAGAAGTTCCGCATCCGGGCAAATGAAAGAATCAGCGAAATGGAAACCAATAACGAAGCGGAATATGCTGCCATGCATTATGCTGTTACACTGCTGGAAGAAATGGGAGCTCATCATATGACATGCCGCTTCCTGGGTGATTCACAGGTCGTGCTTAAGCAGCTTGAAGGAGAATGGCCCTGTTATGAAGAGAGTTTGAACAGATGGCTTGACCGGATAGAAGAGAAAATAAAAAAACTTGGCCTTGAGCCGAAATATGAGCCTATACCGAGGTCCGAGAATAAAGAAGCGGATAAGCTGGCCAGCCAGGCGCTGGAAGGAAAGCTGATCAACAGCAGAATGCAGATTATATAAGAGCTGGAATATTGTTTTCTGAAGAGGAAAGGAAGGACAGAGTTGGAACGAAAGGATATCTATAAAGAAACAGAAGAGCTTATGGAACAGTACTGCAAAGGCTGCTTTCTCCACAAGTATCACAAAGAAGAAAAAGGGAAGAGGTTCGCTCACCGATTTTGCATTACTCAATGCACGATCGGGGAAAAAATAAAAAAATGCGGCAGCAGACTGTCTTAGAAACAGTCTGCTGCCGCTTTCATTTACCTATGTAAAAAAGGCTGGCAAAATGCCAGCCTTTTTTAATTGGTCTCCAATGGGCCAATATCTATAAGTGCTGATTAAAGTTTTACAACATTAGCTGCTTGAGGTCCGCGGTTTCCTTCAACGATTTCAAAAGAAACTTCCTGGCCTTCTTCCAAAGACTTGAAGCCGTCGCCTTGGATAGCAGTGAAGTGAACGAACACATCGTCTCCGCCTTCAACTTCAATAAAACCAAAACCTTTTTCGTTATTGAACCATTTAACTTTGCCGTTTTGCATGTGAACTTTTCCTCCTAAGCCTTTCAAGACACAGATTGTGTCGAAATAAATATTATCACTAGCAGAATAATTATCTAGTTCTGGAAAACTCAAAAATTATCCTGTTAAATGATGTCTATAATATACACGAAGGAAAATTTCCAGTCAAGGAATAATGCAGAATTTTTACAAAAATCTCTTAAATTTTTTGAATCTTTTGTATTTATGAAAAAAAGGACAAAAAATGATAGGTGGCGTTTCCTGTTTTTGTTAAAATTAAAGCTATAAAATAATTCTGGAGGCAGGGTGAGATGGTGAAAACCTTTAAGGAACCCGGCAGGGAGAAGCCTTTATCTTCAGCAGAAATCGATCGGCTCCTTTTCCAGCTGAAAAGAGACAGGCCAGGACCTCCTGCGTTTGCTTCAGGCTGCATAAGCGATGGAGGAGGCGGGAAGGATACTGCCGGGCTGATCGATCATGCGGTGGGGCAGGTGGAGGATATATTCGCTGGAGCAAGACTAGGGAAGGGTGTTGGAATAACTGCAATCAAAAAAGATATATTGCCTGTCATCCGGACACTTGCTGATATTCCCGGAGTGTCCCATGTTTTCCATCAGCTCGACCGAAAAGACAGATATACCTCGAGCCATGCCGTATGTGTCAGTATGATAGCCGGGATGATCGGACGCTGGCTTGGCATTGGCGGAGCACTGATGGAGGATTTGCTTCTTGGATCCATCCTTCACGATATCGGTAAAATTAAGATTCCGGATGAAATTCTATCAAAACCCGGAAAACTTACTCTATCAGAATATGAAGAAATGAAACTTCATTCTGTTTATGGATATGAAATGGTCAGGGATTTGGATGCTGTAAGCCCGAAAGCAGCCCTTATTGTTCTGCAGCATCATGAAAGAGAAGACGGAAGGGGATATCCGCTGGGCCTGAAAGGAAGGGAAATAGAGCATTTAGCAAAAATTACAGCCATTGCAGACGTTTTTCATGCCATGTCGTCTGCCCGCATTTACCATGAGGCCCTGCCATTTTACCAGGTCATGCGCAAGATGAAGGATGGCGCTTTCGGTTCATTTGAACCTGGTTTTATGCTTATTTTTATCCAAAACCTGATGAACAGCCTGGCCGGTTCTAGGGTCAGGCTGACAGACCAGTCAGAGGGCAGGATCCTGATGATTCACCCATATGATCCTTTATCCGCACTTGTGCAGACAGAAGACCGCCTCATTGATTTAAGATACAGCAGGGGGCTGCAAATCGAACGGATATTATGAATAGGAGAGATTGCTTGTCATTTTCAGCCCTTTTTCTCATAAATTATAAAACAGCCGGCTGCATCCTGAATAAAGTGCAGCCTGCTGAAAAACAAAGAAAAAGGTGAGAAGATGTTCAGGTTCTTGATAGGGAATGAGGAATGGATATTAAGATTTTCCCCGAATATCGAGCTGGATCCTGAAATCAAACAGGCTATCTTCAGTTCGCTCATACAGCTGGGCAAAACTTTTGTGCAAAGTTCTCACGGCGATTCCTTTTCTATCATAGATGAACAAATCGGCATGATCATTTTTACTCTCGAGAAAATTCCGTCCCTGATCCTTACTGTATCACATGTGATTCCAAAAGAAAGATGGTATACCCAGTGCAATCTGTCTATAAAGCCATATCAACCCTAAACCGGCGCAGCCGGTTTATTTTTTTTTATTAAATAGATTGACATATCTTACACTGAGGTTAAAATGTTTACCAAAGGAAACTTTTATGTTTTAGTTAAAAATTTATAGTCCTGTTTAAAAAGTGTGCACATCGCTAAAAGAGGTGCATACAATTTAGGACTGAGGATGAAGAAAAACAGAAGGAAGAGGTGTCGGGATTGAAAAAATGGATGATGTTAGCTTTTGCTTTTAGTCTGATTGTGCTGGGGGGATGCTCCGGGAAGACCGCTGAAAGTGAAGGGGATGGAAAGAAGCTTTATATCACCACAACGATCGGGCAGATAGCCGATGCTGTGAAAATAATAGCGGGGGATAAGGCGGAAGTGCACAGTTTGATGGGGCCGGGCACAGACCCCCATCTTTATAAAGCAACACAGGGTGATATGGAGAAGCTTCAGGAAGCGGATATCATTTTTTACAGCGGTCTGCACCTGGAGGGAAAGATGCTTGATATCTTTGAGAAAATGAATGAACAGAAACCCACATACGCCATAGCTGAATCTATAGAACCAGAGAAGCTTTTGGCTGCAGACGGCAGCAAAGCCTATGATCCCCACGTATGGTTCGATATCGATCTATGGAAAACCGCTCTCAAAAAGGCAGAAGAAGGACTGATTAAGGCAGATCCTGATAATGAACAATACTACCGGGAAAATGCAGATGCCTATTTTGCAGAAATGGATGAATTAAAACGATTTGCGGAAAAGGAAATGGCAGGGATTCCGGAAGAACAGCGTGTGCTGGTTACAGCCCATGATGCTTTTGGCTATTTCGGAAGAGCATACGATATGGAAGTGATGGGCCTTCAGGGATTGAGCACTGATGCCGAATACGGACTCGGCGATGTTCAGGCCCTTGTCGATACACTGGTCACGCGTAATATAAAGGCAGTTTTCGTTGAATCGAGCATCTCGGAAAGATCCATCAACGCGGTCATAGAAGGAGCAAAGGAAAAAGGCCATACCGTTTCTATCGGAGGAGAGCTGTTCTCTGACGCAATGGGAGAGGAAGGGACAGAGGAAGGAACTTATCTGGGGATGTATAGGCATAATGTCGATACCATCGCGAAAGCGCTGAAATAGGAGGAAAGGCCATGAATCCAGTAGAAATAAAAAATCTGACAGTCGCATATCAGAAGAAGCCTGTCCTGAGCGATGTAAGCTTTTCGGTCGGGGAAGGAAGCCTGGTAGGAATAATCGGGCCGAATGGAGCCGGAAAATCTACGCTTATTAAAGCCATACTGGGGCTGATTCCGAGAGCTTCGGGGGAGATAAAAGTATACGGCAGAGAATACCGGCCCAAAGACAGGCTCGTTGGGTATGTGCCGCAAAGGGGTACTGTAGACTGGGATTTCCCGACGAATGCGCTTGATGTTGTCCTTATGGGGCGATACGGCCATGTCGGCTGGTTCAAGCGTCCCAAAAGAGCCGATGTGGAAGCAGCAAGGGAATGCCTGCGCAAAGTAGGCATGGAAGCTTTTCAGCACAGGCAGATCAGCCAGCTGTCAGGAGGACAGCAGCAGAGGGTCTTCCTTGCAAGGGCACTTGCACAGGATGCAAGCGTCTATTTCATGGATGAACCATTTGTCGGGGTGGATGCCGCTACAGAAAGGGCAATCATCAGCCTGCTGAATGAATTGAAGGCCCAGGGGAAAACGGTGCTGGTTGTGCATCACGACCTGCAGACTGTAAAAGAATATTTTGATTCTGTCATCCTGCTCAATATGAGAACCATAGCCCACGGTCCGGCAGATAAAACATTTACAATGGAAAACCTGCACAAGACATATGGCGGCAAGCTGGCCTTCCTGGAAAAGGGCCAAGTGATGGTCGAGCAAAAGTGAGGTGTCTTATATGAATGAACTATTGCAAATGCTGGGCAACGCGAATACACAGTGGGTCCTGTTTGGAACAATGCTGCTGGGTGCAGCAAGCGGAGTGCTTGGAAGCATAGCCCTTCTGAGAAAGCAAAGCCTGATCGGGGATGCTGTTGCACATGCAGCATTGCCGGGGATATGCATTGCTTTTATGCTCACAGGTGAAAAATCTCTGCCTGCCCTCCTTATCGGAGCAGCAATTACCGGTCTGCTTGCCGCCTATTGTATCCAATTCATCACTTCCAGCTCAATTCTAAAAGAGGATAGCGCGATTTGCCTGGTATTGTCTGTATTTTTCGGATTCGGGATTGTCCTGCTGACAAAGATATCCCAATCGCCTGCAGGCAACAAGAGCGGGCTGGATGACTTTATTTTCGGGCAGGCTGCTTCCATGGTAGGGAGCGATGTAAAGCTGATGGCAGGTGCCTCTGCCGTTCTCATCGTGGTGACTTTGCTGTTCTTTAAAGAGCTGAAGGTCCTGACCTTCGATCCTGATTTTGCGAGGGGGCTCGGACTTCCTGCCGGCTGGCTGAACTTTATGTTTCTTACCCTTCTGGCTGGCACTGTTGTCATCGGTATCCAGGCGGTAGGCGTAATCCTTATGGCTGCAATGCTGATCACACCAAGCGTTGCTGCGAGGTATTGGACAGAGTCACTTGGGAAAATGGTCATCATTTCAGGAGGATTCGGGGCCTTATCAGGAATGGCCGGAACCCTTCTGAGCACGCTGGGGCAGGGGCTTGCAACTGGGCCGTTCATTGTTGTTACGGCTACTGGCTTATTTCTGTTCTCTGTCCTGGCTGCCCCGCAGAGAGGACTGCTGACAAAGCTGGCCAAAAGAATCGTCTTTAACAGGAAGACGAAGAGGAGCCAGGTGCTTAGGGCAATGTACAAACTGACAGAATCTGCTTACAGGGAGACAGGGAAGGAACAAATGATCATAGCTGAAAGCAGGATCTCCGATGAGCTCGCTTTCTCAAAATCACATACCATGAGGCTGATGAGCGACCTGTACAAGGAGCATTTAATTGCAAAAGATCCAGGAGGATGGATGCTCACGGACAAAGGCGTTCTCGAAGGTTATATCCTGACGCTGAAAGGACGCATAAATGAACTTTGCCTGATGCACAGTGAAGAATTTAATGAGGACCAGAGGGAAGCGCTGGCTGAAAAGCTGATGGTAAAACCGTCAGATCCGCTTGCCAAAAGAGCGGAGAAACTGCTCTGGCAATATAATATGATGCCGGTCCTTTCACCTTTTCCCCTTCCAGAAAGGAGAGAGAATCTATGAGCTATGAATTATGGATTTTGGCAGTAGGATCACTGGCCGGAATCACCTGTGCCATCACCGGATGCTTCCTGATATTGCGGAAGCTTTCCATGCTTGCCGATGCCATCAGCCATACCGTGCTCCTTGGAATCGTCCTTGCTTTTCTGATCAGCCAGAGCATGAACGGATTTTACATGCTCCTTGGAGCAGCAGCAACAGGTCTGGCAACGGCCTTCCTTGTCCAGACCTTTAACAGCAGCGGCGTTCAGGAGGATGCTTCAATCGGCGTAGTGTTCACCTTCCTGTTTGCTGTAGGAGTAATCCTGGTCTCGCTTTTTGCTGAAAATGTCCACCTGGATGTCGACCATGCATTGATGGGGGAGATTGCTTTTGTCCCTTGGGATGTCGTCCGGATTGGAATGCTTCCAGAAGTCCCGAAAGCCTTTCTGATGCTTGGGGGTGTCCTGCTGTTTAATCTGCTGCTGATTGGATTATTCTACAAGGAATTCAAAATTACATCTTTTGATCCCCAGATGGCAGCAGCGATAGGGATTCCGGTTCTGTTCATCCATTACCTGCTCATGGGAATGGTTTCGATTACAACTGTAGCTTCTTTTGACAGCGTCGGGGCAGTCCTTGTCGTTGCTATGCTGATTGCACCGGGAGCATCAGCATACCTGCTGACAGACAGGCTTGGGACCATGCTTATCTATAGTGCATTGATCGGAGCGGCTGCCGCTGTCGGCGGATATTTCGCTGCAAGCTGGCTGAATGCCTCGATATCCGGAAGCATGGCAGCTGCCAATGGAATACTATTTGCCCTTGTTTTCCTGTTTTCGCCTACTAAAGGGTATATAATGAAAAAACGGAACAGCATGCGGGTCCGTACAGCAGAATGATCATACTCTCTAGTCTTTTGGTTTGCAGGGAGCTTTAAAGAGAGAAAGTTTAATAGTATAATAGAAGAAGCGCCGGGAATGGCGCTTTTTTCTGCTGCCTCAAGCCATATGTACATCAGCAGCTACCCTCAAGCCATCCATCTCCCATAGAACCCCCCATTTATTCAATTCTGAAAAAAGTGCATGATCCCAATCTGACAGGAGCTAAAGGGTGCCTGAACAGCCTGGAATCATGTATAATCTTTTTTTCGGGCCCTGCTGCCATTGAGGTTAGCAGTAAAATAATCAAGTCGGACTTGCGCAGTCCCGAGCAAGGAGAATGAATATGAAACTGATTATTGCAGAGAAGCCTGATCAGGGAATGAAGCTTGCCGCCCCATTTTCATTCAAGAAAAAAGAAGGCTATCTGGAAATCGCTCCGAACCAACTGTTCCCTGATGGTGCTTTCATGACTTGGGCCATTGGCCATTTATGTGAACTGGTTCCTCCCGAGGAATATGATTCTAAATGGAAAAAGTGGTCACTGAGCACTCTGCCGATACTTCCGGAGCAATTTAAGCACCGTGTATCCAAGTCAAAGTGGAAGCAATTCAAAGTCATCAAAGAACTGGTCCACCATAAAGAAGTCAATGAAATCATCATTGCCGGTGATGCAGAAAGAGAAGGGGAAGCCATTATCCGAGTCATTCTGACTCAGTGCGGCAGCAGAAAGCCGATGAAGCGGCTATGGATTTCATCGCTCACCGCCAAATCTGTAACAAATGGCTTTGCCAATCTCCTTGATGAGTCTAAGACAAGAAATATTTATTATGAGGCGCTCAGCAGGGCATGTGCCGACTGGCTTGTCGGTATGAATGCTTCGAGGGCATACACCCTGCTGCTCCAGCAAAAAGGGATCCAGGATGTGTTTTCTACCGGAAGGGTCCAGACCCCGACCCTTGCACTGATTGTAAAAAGAGAAAAAGAAATCGAGAATTTTAAGTCAGAGCCTTTCTGGGAAGTCATGGCTACTTTCAATATGGAAGGAAAGACATATAAAGGGAAATGGCATAAAGATGGGAATTCCCGTCTCGATAATGAAGGGATGGCCAGGAAAATCCAGCAGTTTGCAGAAGGAAAGAACGCCAGGATTGAATCAATCGATAAAGACAGGAAGGAATTCCTGCCTCCTTATTTATTCAATCTCTCGTCCCTGCAGGCTGAAGCAAACAAACTTTACAAATATTCCCCGCAAAAAACATTGGAAATCGCCCAAAAGCTTTATGTGAAAGGAATTATTTCGTACCCTCGCTCTGACTCAAGCTTTGTCACGAAAGAGGAGGCGGCGGCATTTCCTGAAACACTGGAAAAGCTTTCGAAAATGGATGCTTTTAAAGCTTTTTTCCCGCTTCCTGTTTCATCCATACTGGATAATAAAAGATTTGTGAATGAAAAGAAAGTGACAGACCACTATGCCATCATTCCTACAGAACAGGCAGCCGACCCGGCTAAAATGGGTGCCGATGAAGCAAGGATTTATGAGCTGATTGTAAAAAGGCTGATTGCCGCCCATTATGAAAAAGCCATCTTCGATTATACAACCATCCATACATTGGCGGATGAGAGAGCTGCTTTCCTGTCAAAAGGGAAGGAAATGATTCAGGAAGGCTGGAGGAAGGTCCTGTTCAGCAACAAGAAGAGTGCTGCTAAAGATGAAGATGAGCAGGATCTCCCGTCCCTCGAATCCGGCGAAAGAGGGATTGTACAGGATACAGAGGTTAAAGAGAGCAAGACGCAGCCGCCTAAGCGGTATACCGAGGGGCAGCTTATCACCCTGATGAAAACTGCCGGGAAGCATTTGGAGGATTCTGATCTGGTCAAAGTGATGAATCAGACTGAAGGGCTTGGCACTGAAGCTACGCGTGCCGGGATCATTGGCATTCTTAAGGACCGGATGTATATTGATGTCCGCAAGAACCAGGTGTATGCGACGAACAAGGGAAAGCTTTTGATCGATTCAATCGGCGAAAGTGTGCTTGGATCCCCTGAAATGACCGCCAAATGGGAGCAGCGCCTGAATGAAATCGGTGAGGGGGCAGCATCGCCAAAAGAATTTATGGAGCAGGCGAAGAAGCTGTCAATCAAATTAATCAATGATGCGACAGAACAGAGTTCCCGGTGGAGCTTTGATGGATATGACCTGGAGGAATTCAAGGATAGAAGGCCGGGGAAAAAAGGCAAAAGGGGCGGTGCGGGCACGAAGGTCGGCAAATGTAAGCTGTGCGGCGGCGATGTTGTTGACAAAGGGACTTTTTATGGCTGTGCGAATTATAAAGCCTCTGACTGCCGTTTCACCATATCCAAAAAAGTGCTTGGGAAGACCATAAGCCAGGCAAATGTCCGCAAGCTTTTGAAAGATGGGCAGACAGATCTTATCAAAGGGTTCAAAAAAGGCGAAAAGGAATTTCAGGCCAGGCTAGAATGGGGAGAAGGCAGGCTTAACTTCGTCTTTGAAAACAGCATAAAGCAGCAATAAATGCAGGGGAGGGGCACAAGCTTCTTCCTGGTGTTTCGCTTGCCTGACTTGTTTGTCCTCCCCATCTATAGTAAAATTTTTATTGGACAATTTTTACGGGGCTGCATGGTGGAGCTTTCTGTTTGCAGGAAAGCAATGGGCCGGTGACGATTATTTAACAGGACACAGCAGTAAAGCTGAAACCGGATGTGTATTTCTGTCCGGCAAGAAGCTGGTTTTAATACTTAGGAGGTTATCGGATGCCTACTCCAAGCATGGAAGATTATATAGAACAAATATACATACTGATAGAAGATAAAGGTTATGCACGTGTATCCGATATCGCCGAAGCTTTGTCAGTCCATCCTTCTTCAGTTACTAAGATGGTGCAGAAGCTGGATAAAGACGAATATCTTGTTTATGAAAAATACAGAGGGCTGATCCTGACTCCAAAAGGCAAAAAGATCGGCAAAAGGCTTGTATACCGCCATGAACTTCTCGAACAGCTGTTAAGGATCATCGGCGTGAAGGAAGAGAATATTTATGAAGATGTGGAAGGCATAGAGCATCATTTAAGCTGGGATGCGATTGACCGGGTGGGTGACCTAGTCCAGTTCTTTGAAGAAGATCAGGGGAGAGTGGATTCTCTCCGCGAAATCGCCAGGAAAAATGAGCAGACTGAAGGATGAAGACAGAATAAAAAGCGGTAAGGCGTTAAAGGATGCCTTGCCGCTATTTATTATCACATTTTTAAAAGGGATCGAAGGGGTGGTGGTAATAAAGAACTGCCATTTAATTATTTGAGCCCTGTTGATTGGAGTGGAAGGCACGTAGACTCCTGCGGGATTGCAGCGGCAGAGCTGAGACCCCGCAGGAGGTACGACGAGGAGGCTCAGCGCCGCCCCGCGGAAAGCGAAGTGCCTGGAACGCAAATCAACAGACTACATTTGAAAGGCATACTTCATGAAACTTTCTTATTTCTTTTGCCAAAGGCATAGATGAATACGAATATTTCTTAATTTTACCTTAACGGTTATTAAGCCTCGTTTATACCCTTACCCAAAGCTCGGAAAATCCTCTAACAGATTCACCGTGTTAACATTGTTTTCCATCAGGCTGTGTTCCGCCTCTGCAAGCTCGATGAGTCCTTCTTCTGCTTCCATCATTGCTTTTCTGAACGATATGATCCGCCCTCCCGAGGTCTGGAAAGACATAATCTCTCCCAGGTGGTTTCTTTGGACAGCAATTAATTTTTCCGGCTGCATGTAAAGCCCCTCCTTTAATTTCCTTAGTACAAAGGATTACCAGCTGCCCTTATAGAAATACAAGAATGAAACTTTTTTAGAATATATCCGTAATAAAAGTGAGGGATCATCAGGATGGAATTTAATTGGGCCTCTGAAGCAGAAAGGCTTTGGGATGAGAAATCCGGCTCATGGAGCCGGCAGAGCAGGGAAATGTGGGAATCAGGCAGCCGGAAGGAAATTGCAGGCTTCTTCAATCAGCATGTCCCTGCAGGTTCTGCAGTCTGTGACCTTGGATGCGGAGATGGCTTTGGCACACTGAAACTCGCAAATGCCGGCTATAAAGTAACAGGGGCAGATGTTTCAGAGGAAATGATACATAAAGCCATTAAGGTGAATGAAGGAAATGATGCAAGATTTATTAAATCTGATATTGCATCTTTGGATGTTCCTGATCATGCCTTTGATGCAGTGCTTGCGATCAATTCCCTTGAGTGGACTGAGAGCCCACTTGCAGTCCTCAGGGAAATGCAGAGGGTGGTCAGGCCGGGAGGATTTGGATGCGTCGGCATTTTAGGCCCCACTGCGAAGCCGCGGGAAAACAGCTATGAAAGGCTTTACGGCAAGAAAGCTGTCTGCAATACAATGATGCCATGGGAGTTCGAAAGGCTAGCTGCTGAAAACGGATGGAGCAGGACAGCCGGGTTCGGTGTTTATAAAAGGAGTGCAGAACTGATTTCCAAAGGCTCCTTAACAGAAGAATTGCAGCAGGCATTATCGTTTATGTGGGTATTCATGATCAAAAATGATAAATAAGAGGAGGTAGTAGGGATGAGCAGATATTCAATCGAAGAATTCGTCAGCCAGACAAAACAGCAGGATAAAGGAGAAGGCCTGTTTGAGCTTGAAACACCAAGGATGCTTGAGATCAACCTGACAAATCAGATCTGGGCAAAAACCGGTGCCATGGTTTCCTACAGGGGAAACATAAAGTTTGAAAGAGAAGGGATCCTGGAGCACGGTCTCGGGAAAATGTTCAAAAAGGCGCTGACAGGGGAAGGGACGTCACTGATGAAAGCGACAGGGAATGGCAAACTCTATCTGGCAGACCAGGGGAAAAAGATATCAATCCTTAACCTTGGCGGTGAAGCGATTTTTGTGAACGGAAATGACTTGCTGGCATTCGAACCCGGCATCAGCTGGGATATCAAGCTGATGAAAAGGATCGCCGGCATGATGGCAGGCGGGCTCTTCAATGTCCGCCTTGAAGGGCGCGGCATGGTCGCCATCACTTCCCATTATGAGCCGCTGACACTGCTGGTCACACCGGATAATCCAGTGTACACAGATCCAAATGCTACAGTAGCCTGGTCAGGCAGCCTTCAGCCGGAGTTTGTGACTGATATATCCTTTAAGACCTTCCTTGGAAGAGGAAGCGGGGAATCAATCCAAATGAAATTCTCGGGCAACGGTTTTGTTGTAGTGCAGCCGTTTGAGGAAGTCTACTATAGCCAGCAAAGCTGATTGAATGGATGAAATGAAATGGCTGCCTCTAAGAGTGCAGCCATTTTGCCATTCTTTCAGAAGACAGGGCGTTACCATTCATATGGAGTTTCCTGGTATACATAATAGTTCAGCCAGTTTGAAAAAAGCAGATGCGCGTGAGACCTCCATCTGTTCTTTGGAGGCAGCATAGGGTTGTCTTCAGGGAAATAGTGCAATGGCAGGTCTGGCACAAGCCCCCTTGCTTTGTCCCTTTCATACTCATCAGCCAGTGTGAGTGCCTCATATTCCAGATGGCCGGTGACCATAATTCTTCTGCCGTCCTTTGAACTGATGATGAATGCGCCGGCCTCTTCTGATAAAGACAGAAGCTTCAGGGAAGGATGCTCGTTTATTTTTGCAATCGAAACGTCTGTATTCCTTGAATGAGGAGCAAGGAAATGGTCATCAAATCCTCTCAGCAGCTTTATGGAAGGGTCGCAAACGGTATGGGCGTATACCCCGGAGCATTTCCGCGAAAGGATCTCCTTGCCGATCCCATAATAATGATAAAGCGCAGCCTGGGCGCCCCAGCAAATATGCATGCTGGAGGTCACATTCTCTTTCGCCCAATCCATGATCCCAGTCAGTTCTTCCCAATAATCGACTTCCTCGAAATCCAGCATTTCAATCGGAGCCCCGGTTATGATCATCCCATCGAATTTATGATGCCTGATCTCTTGAAAAGTGGTATAAAACTGCTCAAGATGCAGTTCACTTGTATTTTTTGATTCATGTGTCGCTGTTTTAAGGAACGAAATATTTACCTGGAGCGGTGTGTTGCCAAGAAGCCTCAAAAGCTGTGCTTCTGTTTTTTCTTTTTCAGGCATGAGATTCAGGATGATGATATTAAGCGGACGGATGTCCTGCTGCCTTGCCCGGCTGTCATCCATGACAAAGATATTTTCTTTCTCCAGGATCTCACGGGCAGGCAGCAGAGGCGGAATACAAATGGGCACGGGCCTTCCTCCTTGTTTGAATATTCAATTATCTAATTATAAAAGCAAACGGCATGATCAGGCAATGCCGGGCAAAAGATTCATTATTTAAAATTCTATCACTTATTATTGGACGCGGTGGTACAATATAGAAGGAAACTTTGCATATTTCGGGGGGACAAGAATGAACGTGAAACCAAAGGTAAAGTCAGATATCGAAATCGCACAGGAATCAGAACTGAAACCGATCAAAGAAATTGGAGCCGGAATCGGGCTGGAAGAAGATGATTTAGAGCTTTACGGGAAGCACAAGGCCAAGCTCTCATATGAGGCCATGAAAAAGCTGCAGACAAAAGAGTCTGGAAAAGTCATTCTGGTTACAGCCATCAATCCAACTCCTGCAGGAGAAGGGAAGTCTACAGTGACTGTCGGTCTTGGTGATGCCCTGACAAGACTCGGGAAGAAAACCGTGATAGCGATGCGTGAACCTTCACTTGGCCCAACGATGGGAATCAAAGGGGGCGCCACCGGCGGCGGATATGCACAGGTACTGCCTATGGAGGATATCAATCTTCATTTCACGGGGGACCTGCATGCTATTACTTCAGCAAATAATGCGCTCTCTGCCTTGATTGATAACCATCTGCAGCAGGGAAATGAACTGGGTATCGACCAGCGGAGGATTGTCTGGAAGCGGGCAGTCGATCTGAATGACCGGGCCCTGAGAAAGGTGATCGTCGGTCTTGGCGGCCCTATGCAGGGAGTGCCAAGGGAAGATGGGTTTGATATTACGGTGGCCTCGGAAATCATGGCCGTTTTATGTCTGGCATCCGATCTGGCAGATTTGAAGCTGAGGCTTTCCAGGATGGTCATCGCCTATAATGATCAAAAGGAACCTGTAACAGCCGGAGATTTAGGTGCAGAAGGCGCGCTTGCCCTGCTTTTAAAGGATGCTATTAAGCCGAATCTGGTCCAGACGATTGAACATACACCAGCTTTGGTGCATGGAGGGCCATTTGCCAATATCGCCCATGGCTGCAACAGCGCTGCCGCGACAACAGCTGCCTCAAAGCTGGCCGATTATGTGGTTACAGAGGCCGGGTTCGGTGCAGATCTTGGAGCAGAGAAATTCCTTCATATTAAAACAAGAAATGCTGACATCCAGCCTGAAGCAGTGGTGATCGTGGCCACAATCAGGGCGCTTAAGATGCATGGCGGAGTAAAGAAAACAGATCTTGCAGAGGAAAATGCCGCTGCATTGGCAGAAGGATTCGCCAATCTGAAGAAGAACGCTGAAACGATTAAGAGCTTTGGCCTTCCGTTCACTGTTGCCATAAATAAATTTGTAACTGATACAGATCTGGAAGTGAGCACACTGCTTGGACTCTGCGAGAAAGAAGGCTTCCCTGCTGCCCTTACAGAAGTATGGGAAAAAGGCGGGGAAGGCGGACTTGCATTGGCAGAAACTGTCCTGAAGCTTATTGATAAAAAGGAAAGCAGTTTTGCTCCGTTATACAGCCTGTCAGATCCGCTTGAAGAGAAAATCAGGACTATCGTCCAGAAAGTATACGGGGGAGCCGAGGTAGAATTTGCGGGCAAAGCTAAAAAGCAGCTTGCTGATTTTGAGACCTTTGGCTGGGGAAGCCTTCCGGTGTGCATGGCCAAAACTCAGTATTCGCTGTCAGATGACCCTGCAAAGCTGGGCAGGCCTGAAGGATTCACTGTGACAGTCCGCGAGCTGAAGCCTTCCATCGGGGCAGGTTTCATCGTAGCCCTTACAGGAGATGTCATGACAATGCCGGGGCTTCCGAAATCGCCTGCTGCTTTGAAAATGGATGTGGATGAGAACGGAAATGCTGTTGGTCTATTTTAAAAGGGGTGTTCAGCTTGTTTGACCCTACTGCGTATGAAAATATGAAGATCGTCATGGAAGGCCTTCTGTATGATAAGGACCTTGCCGGTCAAATCAGCATAATTGACCGCAACGAGCTGATTAATACCGCCAAGCTTTCGAGGACATTTGAAATCACTTTTCAGGACAGGGAATCTGTCAAAGCTTCATGCACCTTCATCATGCAAGCGGCGCTCGAAAATCTGGCGGCTGAGCTGCATCCCGCCCTCCTGTCTGAAAAGCTCTCAGGCTGCATGATCAGCATCCGATTTTCCTTCAGCCAAAAGAATGAGCCGGAACAGACAGCCGGGATCGACAGGCTCATGAAGGCCATTTGGGGAGAAAATAGAAGCATCACCCAAACAGTTTCCTATGATCCATTACGCAAGCCGGACACTGTGCAGAATATAACGGAAATCACTTTTGGCAGACTCATTTATGAAGACCAGATTGATGATCTTGCCCTTCTGTCCGATCATATGGCCGAATGCCTGAGGAAGCTTGAGGATGTGCTTTTTTAACCAAGAGTTTAAACTGGCATTATAGACTGATCGTGATTACGATAATAGCAGGAGGTGCGATGATGTCTATATATCAATTTAATGCAATGAAAGCAGATGGCTCGGATGTCCCGCTAAGGGAGTTTGAGGGGGATGTGCTCCTCATTGTCAATACAGCCAGCAAATGCGGCTTTACACCACAGTTCAAGGAGCTGCAGGAAATCTATGAACAGCTCCACAGGGAAGGTCTTGAAATTCTCGGATTCCCCTGCAATCAATTCATGAATCAGGATCCGGGCAGCAACGAAGAAATCCAGCAGTTCTGCCAGCTGAACTATGGGGTGTCCTTCCCTATGTTCGCGAAGGTGGATGTGAACGGGAAAAATGCCGACCCTATTTTTCAATATTTAACAGAAGAAGCGCCTGGCATGCTTGGCATGAAGGCTGTCAAATGGAATTTCACCAAATTCCTTGTGAACAAAAAAGGAGAAGTCGTCAAGCGGTATTCTCCCAATACAAATCCCAAAGAAATCCTCGGCGATATTAAAGAAGAATTGGCAAGATAATGCATCCGGTCCTAAACTGGATGTAACAAAAGGCTCTGCTTTGGCAGGGCCTTTTTGCCTGCCATTTTTTCTGTTTTAAAAATTTAGAATTGTCTTTACTTTGATTCTTTAACCTAATACGATAAGAATGGGCGTGCCAAAATGTTCCACCAAGGGGGAACAAGGCAAATAACTGCCCTGATCGAAGGAGGAAATAAAGATGGACAAAGCAGGAAAAATACAAATTCAATGCACCGATAAGATGGAAGGCACGTAGTTAAGAATCGAGGAGGAAGAGACATGGAAAAAGTGATGAATAAGATACAGGTGGTCCCCTACCAGCCTGGATTGGCGGATGCAGTTGCAAAAATGTGGAATATGAGCCGCGATAGCTGGGGCGGCGACAACCGGGTGATGACAGGGGAGCAAGTGAAGACGAAAGAGGAAAACTCGGATAATATCGAACTGTATATCGCCCTGGATGGGGAAGAGGTCGTAGGCTATTGCGGACTTTCAGAATATAAGGAAGATGAAGGTGCGCTTTATATTCCTCTCCTGAATGTGCGGCCTGATTATCATGGCAGAAAAATCGGCAAGCTCCTTGTTCTTGAGGCACTTGGAAAGACTGTGGAGCTCGGGTGGCCGCGTCTGGACCTGTATACTTGGCCAGGCAATACGAAGGCTGTGCCATTGTATAAAAAATGCGGATTCTTTTGGGAAGACAGAGACGACTCCACTCACTTGATGAACTTTATTCCCGCTGTTCTGAATACGCCGCTTTTTAAGCCTGTTTTTGAAAAGCTGGACTGGTACAGTTCAAGCTCGAGGAAAATTGAAGTGAAACCTGATGGAAAAAACGAAAATGGCTTCACTTATTATGACTATGAGTGGGAAGATGAAGGAACTCATGCAAGAGTCCAATTTGAACGTTCAGGAAGGGGCATGCGCCTGATTGAGACAGATGAATTCCTGGCTGAACTTGTTTTAAACAGGCACCAGCTGATTGAGGGGCGGAAAGAGTCCATTTCCTTAAGGATTGTCAATAAATCCGGAAATCCGCTTGCGGTTGAAGCAGCCGGGAAGGACAGCGGGCGCGTGAAATGCAGCTTAACAGCGTCCCTAGTGGTCTCTGGCGAAGAGGTCATCGCAGGAGTGCTGGACATCAGAGAAGGGGAAGCGCCTGACTCCTGGAAGACACACCCATCTGCAGAAGTAGAATTGTCTATAAATGGAAGGAGCTGTTCACTGAAGCTGGGCCTCCATCCTAAAAAGCCGGCCGATGTTACTGCCTCGCTTCTTGGACATTTAAGCTACCAGGGAAAACAGGCAGAGGTTGCTTTCGAGGTTAAAAATAATCTGCCGGAAGATGTAAACGTGGAAATCCGGATTCCGGAAACAGAGAATCTCATTCCTGAATATAAAGAAATTATTCTTGATTTGAAACCGAAAGAGCGGAAAAGCATCTTCCTTCCAGCTGAGGTAAAGAAGCATGGTTTTTCTGAGCACCTGCTGCAGGTGGCTCTAACTGGTTCTAAAGGCGGCCAGTTCCAGTTTGAAAAGAAAGCCGGCATTGCACTGAAGGGTTTTGGCAGCCAATTTGGCGGCGAGACAGAGGAATACTGGCATATCTTCAATGGCAACAGCCAGGTGAATATCAGAAAGCGTGACTATACTGTGAAAGCCGGCCGAAGCGAGAAAATGGATCAGCCATTTGCGTTCTTCCAGCCGAAACTGGGGAAGCCATATACCTCAGAATTCACCAAAAAGAAGCCTGTATCTGCAGAGTGGTATAAAGATGGGGCAGCTATAACCCATAAGCTTGCATTTCTTTCGGAGAATTTGCCTGGAATCAAGCTTAGCATCTTTACATCCCTATATGCTGAAGGACTTGTAAAGAGGTGGATGGAATGTGAAAATGGCAGGGAAGAGCCTGTTGAACAGCTGTATATCTCTCAGTCGATGTACCATGAAGGCAGGGAGATGGTGTTTCCGCTGGACGGGGAAGCAGTTGCGTTTTCAGATATGAAGGAGCTTCTGTATGGAGATGTCAACTTCAGCTCTCTGTCAGGGAATTGGTATTTCGCAGGACAAAGAGGGGAACCGGTAGGGCTTGCCTGGCCGGAAAGCGCCAAGGCGGTGCCGGATAATTGGCAGCTTTCAATTGAATTCCAGACCGGTGAGATCCAGGCGAAAGAAAAGGCGGTCCTCGAACCTGTTTATCTATCAATTGGGGCCTTCCAGTCCTGGGAAGAATTCGCAGCATTTGCAACCAGCTCCCCTTTAGCTGATAAAAAAAGTACAGCCCCTGAGAAGGAGATGATCATCACTTCAGTATGCGGCCTTGATGAAAAATATGCGGCAGACCTGACTTTAATCAATCACAGGCTACAGCCAATTGAAGGGAAGCTCTCCATTTCGGCTGACGGCAGGGTCAAGGCAGCTGAAGAGATTAGGCTTGAGGGAGGAAAAGATTATAAAACCAGCGTTGCATTGGGGGAAAAAGCAGGAATCAGCATTGTGTCTGCAGTTCTTGAGGAAGGCAGCAGCTGCGAAAAAATCGATAGCATCGTTCTGATGCCTGGAGGAGAAGTGCAAATATCATGGGAAGAGAAAGCCGGATTAAAAGTGGCAAAAGCAGTAAACGGGCCAGTGGAAATCAAATCGGCTCCAGGCTTCTATCCTGGACTGTTCTCCATCTCTGTTAACGGAAGAAAATGGCTGGACCACTCTTTCCCTTCACTGCAGGCAAAAGGCTGGTGGAATCCCTGGGGCGGTGGAATGAAGACAATTCCTTCAAAACTGAATGTTTTCTCTATCCTCAAAGGCCAGACAGAGGCGGGGGCAGCTGCGGTCCGGGATAATTCAGGGGAATTGTGGCAGGGACTCAAGGTTACAACAAGGCTTGGAGAGCATCCTGTATGGCAGGGACTTACATTTGCACAATATTATCTCATGCTCCCAGGTGTACCATTGATCGGGTCATTTCTCAGAATAGAGGAAGCGGGCGGCAAGCTCCTTGCCGGTGAGTACGCTGTCACGGATGCTTTCCTGATGGGCGGAAAGCTTGAAGACCTTTCGATCAGGCCGGACGGAGCAGATGAGAATGGCTTTTATACAGCAGGAAAGGGCGAGAATGTTCTCTTTTTGGGGAATGGCTCATCCGTCTGCAGCACACATGCAGAAGAAAAGCTTTATATGGTAGCAAACAGCATGGCTGACCATAATGAGGCATATATGAACAAAGAGGCATGCCAGCTTATATCAAGGCAGCCATTCAGCTCCGGAGGGCGGGATAGCCAGACGAAACCGGTATTCATGCTGTTTGACAGAAGGGATTTATCCGGGAAGCTGCTGGATAGGCTGCAGAAAATCAGTTTCATCAATGAGGAGACAGAATGAAAATAATAGACGCACATATGCATTTTTCACAAATTAAATCTTTTCATGAAACAGCAAGAGACCTTTCGTTTGTTGATTATTCCTATAAAGGGATTTCTGCTGAGTACCGGGATGCAGGTGTCCTGCTCGGAATCGGCATGGGCCTTGAGGAAACAAACGGGATGGGTTTTCCGGACCATGATGCAAGGACGCCGATGATGCTGGACCTGGCTGAATCCCAGCCGGATATAATAGTAGCCTGCGCCGGCATAAATCCATTCAATATGGATTCTGAGGCGCTTGTAAGGCTGGAAGACGTGATTCAGCGCCCCGGGACTGTCGGATTTAAAATCTACCTGGGCTATTATCCTTTTTACGCTTATGACGAAGTATATGAACCAGTCTATAAACTTGCTGAGAAATACAGTGTGCCGGTTGTCTTTCATACTG
Source organism: Cytobacillus sp. T106 (assembly GCF_040492155.1). Lineage (NCBI taxonomy): Bacteria > Bacillati > Bacillota > Bacilli > Caryophanales > Bacillaceae > Cytobacillus > Cytobacillus sp. T106. The sequence goes on from NZ_JBEUMK010000001.1 coordinate 766,211, forward strand.
GCGACACTTATTCAGAAAGAGGGCTGCTGAAGTACTCCCATCCTCTTGCCATCGATGAAGTGGCTGTCAGGCACCGGAATGTCAATTTCATGATGGCTCATTTCGGCGACCCCTGGACCCTGACGGGGGCTGAAATCATCTATAAGAATCCGAACGTATACGCTGATCTCTCAGGACTGATAGTGGGTACGGAAGAAGAACTGAAGAAAAGGAGCGGAGGGCGGTTCCTTGACCACCTTCGCCACGCGATTGAGTTTGCAGATTCATATGATAAATTGATCTTTGGGACCGATTGGCCCTTGATCCCTATAGCTCCATATATTGAGTTTATCAAGGATCTTATCCCTGAAGAGCATCATGAAAAGGTATTTTACTACAATGCCTTGAAACTATTTCCGAGGATCGCGGCTTTTCTGCCGGAAGAATAACAGTGTGCGGCTATCCTTTTTCCTGGGATAGCCGTTTATAAAAAAATATAGAAATACATAATTACCGCAAGGAGGAAACCTGATGGGAAAAGTGGCATGGGTTACCGACAGCACAGCATGCCTGGATGAGGAATTAGCGGCGCACCCGGATGTCTATGTTGTACCGATGACAATCATCATGGATGGCCAGGAGTATATAGAGGGGAGGACCATAAGCGCTGAAGACCTGTTCAGGCGGCTGAAGACACTTTCTTCGCCTCCAAAGACCTCACAGCCTTCTGTGGGCTCTTTTCAGGCTCTTTTTGAAGAGCTTGAAGAAAGCTATGATTCCATTGTGGCTGTCCTTGTATCTGCGAAGCTCAGCGGGACTGTTTCATCCAGCCAGCAGGCAGCACAGCTGGTGAACATACCTGTCTATACAGTCGATTCGGGTATCTTATCTTATCCATTGACGAGGCTGATAAAGGAAGGGATGCTTCTGACAGAATCAGGGATCGAGAGCAGCGAAGCAGCCCGCAGGATCGAGGAAATCGGATCCACATCGGAGACGTTAGTCCTTGTCGGGAGCCTCGAACAGCTTCATCGCAGCGGAAGGATGTCCGGGCTGCAATTCTATTTTGGCAGCCTATTGAGCATTAAGCCGATCATTGCCATTAGCGGCGGGGCACTCAGCATAAAAGAAAAGGCAAGGAGCATCAGGAAGGCCAGGGAACGGATGAAGGCCTTGCTCAAGGAAGCGTATGTACAGCATGGTTTCCGGGAGGTTTTCATTCTTTATGGCCTATATGACAGAGAGGCAAAAGAGTGGATGGCAGATCTAAGGGCCAGCTTTCAGGAAATCGAGTTCAGCGCCTTCCCTCTTGGAGCCACCATCGGGGTTCATGCCGGGGAAAATACCATTGGATTCAGCTGGTTCAACGGACTGAAATAAATCAGTAAGCGGAAAGCCTTGCACAGCAGCAAGGTTTTTTCTTTTGATGTTTTGCTCACATAAAAGGCAGATATAGCTGAGAAGAAACATCCTCCTCCTTTTCATGATAAAATAAGCATCAGCAGGAAAGAGGTGCGTGTTTAATGGAAAAAATAATCTCGCAGGCAGAGCGGTATGTCCGCGCTGAGCTTGGCCGGGATGCTTCAGGGCATGACTGGCATCACATAGATAGAGTCAGGAAAAATGCGTTATATATACAGAGGCAGGAGAAACGGGGAGATGCTTTCATTATTGAAATGGCAGCCCTTTTACATGATATACCCGATGCTAAGCTGAATGCCGATGAGGAAAAAGGATGGGACAGGCTCCGCAGCTTTTTTAGGGAGGCAGGGATTGAAACTGGACTGCAAAGGCAGCTGGAAGAGGTTATCGCCTCTGTTTCCTTCAAAGGGGGCTCCGGCATAAAGGCAGAATCTCCTGAGGCAAGGATTGTCCAGGATGCAGACAGGCTGGATGCCATTGGTGCAATCGGGATTGCCCGGGCATTTGCCTATGGCGGGATGAAAGGCCATGCCCTTTATGACCCGGCACTTTCAGCCAGGGAAGAAATGACACAGGAGGAATATAGGAATGGGCAAACCTCCTCCATCCATCATTTTTATGAAAAACTGCTGAAGCTCCGCGATCTTCTGAATACGGATACAGCTAAAGAGATGGCAAAACAGCGCCATGAATTTATGCAATTATACTTAAATGAATTTTACAGGGAATGGAATGGTCAGTCATGAAGATGATTTCAATTGAAAACTTATCAAAATCTTATGGGGAAAAGCAGCTCTTCCGGGATGTTTCTTTCACGATAGCTGAAAAAGAAAGAGTAGGACTGATCGGCGTCAACGGAACTGGAAAGTCTTCTTTGCTGAAGATCGTGGCTGGAGTGGATGTACCGGATTCAGGGGAGATTGTATGCCCGAAAGATTATAAAGTGTCTTACTCAGAACAGAAGCCTGAGCTGGATCCCCGACTGACAGTGCTTGAGCAGGTATTTGAAGGGGATGCGCCGATATTCCGCCTTTTGAGGGAATATGAACAGGTTATGGCGGGACTCGGAGCTTCGCCTGAGGATACCGGTCTCCAGGATAAGCTTTTTGCTCTTCAGAAAAGGATGGATGAGCTGGATGGCTGGGAAGCGGATGCCAGCGCGAAGGCAATCTTAAGCAGGCTCGGCATCGAGGAATACAGCAGGAAAATCGGGGAGCTTTCCGGAGGGCAGAAGAAGAGGGTTGCCCTTGCACAGGTGCTGATCCAGTCTCCGGATCTTCTAATTCTTGATGAGCCGACCAACCATCTTGATTATGAAACCGTCAAGTGGCTGGAAGAATATCTTAGCCGATTCAATGGCGCGCTCCTGCTGGTCACGCATGACCGTTATTTTCTCGACCGGGTCACAAACAGAATGTTTGAACTGGATGGAGGAAGTCTTTACAGCTATAAGGGCAATTATGCCGCTTTCCTTGAAGCGAAGGCCGTCAGGGAGGAAAACGAGGCTGCTACGATAGAAAAGCAGAAAAATCTTTTCCGCAGGGAACTTGAATGGATCAGAAGAGGTGCAAAAGCCAGGACCACCAAGCAAAAAGCAAGGATTCAGCGCTTTGATCAGCTGGAGGACACCCTGTCTGCTGTCAAAGCATCAGAAAAGCTCGATATGGCTTTATCCGGAAGCAGGCTCGGAAAGCAGGTCTTTGAGCTGAAGGATGCTTTCAAAGCGCTTGGCGGCACGGTTGTGCTTGATGATTTCAGCTTACTGGTCAAGCCGGGCGACAGAATCGGGATTATCGGCAGAAACGGGACAGGAAAGTCCACGCTCCTAAATATACTAGCCGGCAAAATCCCCCTGGATTCAGGGGATCGGATCATCGGCCAGACAGTAAAAGTTGCCTATTATACGCAGGAAAGCGAGGACATGGATGAAAATAAGAGAATGATCGAGTATTTGAAGGAGACAGCCGAGGTCGTGCATACCTCTGATGGCAAAACGATTTCGGCAGCGCAGATGCTAGAGCGGTTCCTTTTCCCGTCAAGCACCCATGGAACACCGATCAGGAAGCTTTCCGGCGGGGAAAAGAGAAGGCTTTATCTTTTGAAAATCCTTTTGTCGGAGCCGAATGTCCTTTTGCTGGATGAGCCGACAAATGATCTGGATACACAGACACTGACCGTGCTTGAAGACTATCTCGACGATTTTGCAGGGGTGGTCATAACTGTTTCTCATGACCGCTATTTTCTTGATAAAGTGGCAGAGCAGCTGCTCATCCTTGAAGGAGGAGGCAGAGTCGGCTCTTACTATGGAAACTATACAGAGTATATTGAGAGCCAGCCGCAGCAGGCAAAGCCAAAGAGCGTGAAGCAGGAACCTAAACCAAAGCAGGAGGCAAAGCCGAAGAAAAAGCGCATGTCCTACAATGAGCAAAGAGAGTGGGACAGCATCGACGGAAAGATTGCCGCGGCAGAAAAGCGCCTTGAGGAAATTGCCGGTGAGATGGCAGAAACGGGCAGCGATTTTATGAAGGCAAATGAACTTCTCGAGGAAGAAGCAAGTTTAAATGAGCAGCTTGAAGAGCTTATTGAAAGATGGAGCTATCTGGCCGAGCTCGCAGAGGGCTGAGAGCAAGCAGAGGGCCGGCAATGGGCTGGTCCCATATGTTAAGATGAAACAAATTCTATCGAATCATGAGGAGGAACCATCATTGAAAATAAAATCAATTGAGCCTACACCAAGCCCGAATACGATGAAAATCATCCTTGACGAAGAATTGCCTATGGGCAAAAGCAATAATTATAAAAAGGACAAGACAGATGGAGCGCCAAAGGTTGTTTTGGATATCCTTCAGATAGAAGGAATCAAAGGGGTATATCATGTAGCAGATTTCCTCGCGGTTGAACGAAATGCAAAATTTGACTGGAAAGAGCTTCTCCCTCAAGTCCGTAAGGCATTCGGAGAGGAAGCAGAAGAATCAGGCGGCGAGGCAGCCTTGAATGAGCATTATGGCGAGGTAAAAGTCCAGGTGCAGATGTACAAAGATATCCCGATGCAGATCAAACTGACTGATGGAACTGAAGAGAAGCGCTTTGGACTGCCGGAAGCTTACGTGCAGGCAGTGCGTGAAGTTCAGCAGCCTGATGATAATGTTGTTATGAGCAGAAAGTGGAAGGAATTTGGTGTCAGGTACGGGGATATGGACCAGGTCGGGCAGGATATTCTTGAAGAATTGCTGGCAGCCTACCCTGAAAGCAGGCTGAAGAGCCTTATCGAGCAAGGCAAGCATGGCGCAGCTGCAGACAGCAGGCCTGCTAGGACAAAAAGGAAGCTGTCGCCTGAGGATCTTGACAGCAGTGATTGGCGGATACGCTATCAGCTGATGGAACAGATGGAAGATCCGGGGGTGGAGGATTATCCTGTCCTCGAAAGGGCGCTTGAAGACGAAAAGGCTTCAATCCGCAGGCTGGCAGCCGTTTATCTCGGGATGATCGAAGACAAAAGTGTTCTTCCATATCTATATAAAGCTTTGAAGGATAAAAGTGTAACTGTAAGGAGAACGGCGGGTGACTGCTTATCAGATCTTGGTTTTCCTGAAGCAGAGGAAGCAATGATGGATGCCCTCCAGGATCCGAGCAAGCTTGTCCGCTGGCGTGCAGCCATGTTCCTGTATGAAGAAGGTACTGAAAAGTCGCTCCCGGCATTAAAGGATGCTGAAGAAGATCCTGAATTTGAAGTCAGCATGCAGATCAAGATGGCCATTGAGCGGATTGAACAGGGTGAAGAGGCCAAGGGTTCTGTGTGGAAGCAAATGACCGAAGCCAGGAACCAAAACAGCTGATCTTTAAACATACTTTAATAGATAAGATGAAAGGGTCCTGGACAAAACGTTCAGGATCCTTCTTCCTTATTTCCTGAGTTGTACTGTGTTGCTTTAGTGCTAATCTGCTTTTTAGCAATAAAAAATCATTAAATTTTGTGAAAATTATTGCAATTGCTGAAAAAGTCCTCTATATTGAAAAGAAAATCTTTCAGGAGGGCTCATAATTGGGAAGAGATCTTAGAATAAAAAGCCATGTAATCAGCGAGGATGAAAGGCGCGCACCAAACCGGGCGATGCTGCGGGCAGTAGGGTTCACGGATGAAGATTTCAAAAAGCCGATGATCGGCATTGCAAGCACATGGAGCGAAGTGACTCCGTGCAATATACATATCAATGAACTTGCTTTCAAGGCGAAGGACGGTGCCAGGGAAGCCGGGGGAGCTCCGCTTGTATTCAATACGATTACTGTTTCTGACGGAATCTCCATGGGAACAGAGGGGATGAGGTATTCCCTTCCGAGCCGCGACCTGATTGCTGATTCCATTGAAACGGTCGTTGGGGGTGAAAGCCTGGACGGCTTTGTTGCCATTGGAGGCTGCGATAAAAATATGCCCGGCTGCCTGATGGCCATCGCAAGGATGAACCTGCCTGCTGTTTTTGTGTATGGGGGCACAATCAAGCCTGGCAAGCTGCAGGGACAGGATATCGATATTGTGTCAGTATTTGAAGGGGTAGGACAGTTCAATGGCGGGGCCATTGATAAAGCTGGACTCAATGAGATCGAATGCCATGCTTGTCCGGGGGCCGGCTCCTGCGGCGGAATGTACACAGCCAATACGATGGCAAGCGCTATCGAGGCGCTGGGAATGAGCCTTCCGGGCAGTTCCTCCAATCCGGCAGAAACAGATGAAAAGCGGCAGGATTGCCATGAAGCAGGAAAGGCAGTCTACCGCCTTTTGGAGCAGGATATCAGGCCAAGGGATATTCTTACGAAGGAAGCGTTTGAGAATGCAATTACTGTCGTGATGGCTTTGGGCGGTTCCACAAATGCCATCCTCCATTTGATGGCCATCGCCCATTCTGCTGAAGTGGATCTGTCACTTGAGGACTTCAACCGCCTTCAGAAAACGGTCCCCCATATAGCCGATTTAAAGCCGAGCGGAAAATATGTCATGCAGAATCTCCATGAAGCAGGAGGAGTCAGTGCAGTTATGAAAATGCTGCTGAGTGAAGGGCTGCTTCACGGCGATTGTCTGACTGTGACGGGCAAGACGCTCGCTGAAAATCTGGAAGAAGCAGAAGATCTGAAAGCTGGCCAAAAGGTCATCTACCCGCTTAATGCCCCTCTTCGGGAAAACGGGCCGCTTGTAGTCCTGAAAGGCAATCTTGCCCCGGAAGGCGCCGTAGCGAAGGTATCCGGCCTGAAGGTCACCAGGCACACCGGGCCTGCCAAGGTGTTTGATGATGAGGAGTCTGCTACAGATGCTGTCCTGAAGGGTGACATTCAGGCTGGTGATGTACTGGTCATCAGGTACGAAGGGCCAAAAGGCGGGCCTGGCATGCCGGAAATGCTTTCTATTTCGGGCATCCTCGTAGGAAAAGGTCTTGGCGAAAGTGTGGCCCTGCTGACAGACGGGCGTTTCTCGGGAGGTACCCATGGCCTTGTGGTAGGACATATCGCTCCGGAAGCACAGGTCGGCGGACCGATTGCCCTAATACAGACAGGTGACAGGATTACTATTGACAGCACCGAACAGACACTTGAAGTGGATGTCTCTCCTGCTGAACTGGAAGAGAGGAAGAAATCCTGGGATCCGCCGCCGCTTTTAACCCGCGGAGCCCTGGCTAAGTATACAAGGCTCGTTTCCTCCGCTTCAAGGGGGGCTGTCACTGACCATTTTGAGGAAGAGCCTGCTGCCAGGCCGCTTAAAGTGTAGAGTGCCCTCCAATTGCAATCAGAGCTGATGTTATAGTATGCTATCATTGCAAACGTTTAAAGGAGGCAATCAAACATGTCTATGGCATATGAAGAATATATGAGGCAGATGGTAAAGCCGATGCGTGCAGAGCTTACACGCGCAGGCTTCAATGAGCTAACAACAGAAGATGAGGTTGAACAGTTTATGGAAAGTACAGAAGGGACAACGCTCGTGGTTGTTAACTCTGTCTGCGGATGTGCGGCCGGACTGGCGCGTCCTGCTGCGACCCAGGCTGTTATGCATGCTGAAAAGAAGCCTGATCACCTTGTCACTGTATTTGCCGGGCAGGATAAAGAAGCGACAGCAAAGATGCGTGAATATTTCGATGGGATTGAGCCTTCTTCACCAAGCATGGCTTTAATGAAGGGAAAGGAAGTTGTACACTTTATCCCGCGCCATGATATTGAAGGCTTCCCGATGGAGACCATCATGGAAAATCTTCTGGCTGCATTTGAGGAAAACTGCTGAACAACACAGAAAGGATGCCGTAAAAGGCATCCTTTCGCATTGTTTGCCTTTTCTCAAAAGAGAAATATCTTGGTGACAAAAAGAGATTATTACTATTCAGTCAGGAAGGTAGAAAAGATGTTTGTAACTACAGCGGGCAGGACAAGCCCTGGCATGATCCAGGCGGCAAAAGAAGCGGCAGCTGAACTTGGCGTCGCCTTTCATCCCCGAAAGAGCCATTCTGTCTCTTCACTGCAGGAGCAGTGGAAGGATGATTGCATCGTATATGGCAAAAACAGGCTCGAATTATTTTCATATGGAAAAAGCTCACCGTACTTCTTTCATCCGAATTCCGCAGCATTCAGGATAAAAAGGCTGATGAGAGGCGAGTCTGACCCTTTTTTTGAAGCAGCGAAAATCGAGCCCGGGGACACAGTGGCGGACTGCACGCTCGGCCTTGCTTCAGACAGCATCATCGCAAGCTATGCAGCCGGTCCTTCCGGTAAAGTGACCGGTGTGGAAGGTAATCCCTTCCTTGCTTATCTCGCAGAGAAGGGGCTTAAAACCTGGAAATCCGGAGTTCCGCAAATGGATGAGGCGATGGAGAGGGTCGAGGTCATCAGTGCTCTCTCCCTTGACTACTTGAAGGGCAGGCAGGACCAGTCCGCAGATATTGTATACTTTGACCCCATGTTCGAGGAAAAACTGTTGGACTCCGACGGAATCAAGGAACTGGCTAAGTTTGCTGTGTATGGGCTGTCCGGGGAGCTGATAGAAGAAGCCAAAAGGGTTTCGCGGAAGAGGGTCGTCCTGAAAGACCATTTCCGGAGCGAAAGATTCAGCACCTTCGGCTTTGAGGTTTACCGGCGGAAATCTTCCCGCTTTCACTTTGGAGTTCTGGAAAGAAAAAAATAAGCAAGCAAAATAAAAACCAAGGCACAGGGATTCCCCTGCGCCTTGGTTTTTATTTTGCATACATTTTAATCCGTTATCGACAGGAATACAAAATATCCCAGCACCATCAGGCTTACAGCAACAAAAACAATTTCCCACTCCATTATTATCCTCCTCGGACTATATATTCATTTACCATTAGTCTTATATTATCCCCAATATTTTCTCCCTTTAATCTCATTTTTCTAGGAAACTTTCTTTTTTTTCAAAAATTTTTCTCCCCAATTTTTCTTTTTTCCTAAAAAAAGAGTATAATATTTTCTAAGTAAGCATCAGGCTTTTAAGAATGCTGGAGGGTACTAGTATGAAGATATCCATGGCAGAGAGAATGGAAGCATTTGGGGAAAGTGTATTTGCAGAACTGTCCCGTATGAAGAAAGCGAAGATCTCAGCAGGTGAAGATGTGATCGATCTGAGCATCGGCAGCCTTGACCTGCCCCCTCCGTTATTTATCAGGGAGGCGATCGCTGAGGGAGCGCTGGACAGCACCCAGTACGGCTACTCCCTTGCAGGGACAGAAAGCTTTTTGCAATGCAGTCAGCTCTTATTACCAGAATAATCACGGTGTATACATAGATCCCAAGGAACAATGCTCCCTCCTTATGGGCTCCCAGGATGGTCTCGTCCATCTGCCGCTTGCTTTGTGCAGCCCGGGCGATTATATACTGATGCCCGATCCAGGATATACCGCATATGCAGCGGGTGCCGCCCTGGCAGGGGCAAAGATATATTCAATGCCTCTCATGAAAGAAAAGCAATTTCTCCCGGATTTCTCAGAAATACCGGAAGAAATAAGGAAAAAGGCGAGGATGATGATCTTGAACTTTCCCGGCAATCCTGTGCCAGGCCTTGCGACTGAAGCATTTTTCAGGGAGGCAATAGAGTTTGCCAAAAAATACGAGATTGTGATATTGCATGATTTTGCATACTCTGAGCTCTATTTCGAAGAAAAACCGGTAAGCTTTTTAGCTGTCGAAGGCGCATTTGAAACAGGGATAGAAATGAATTCCCTTTCTAAGAGCTTCAACATGGCAGGCTGCCGGATTGCCTATGCAGCTGGGAATGAAGACATCATCCGCATGATCTCAGACCTGAAATCCCATCTGGATTACGGTGTATTCCATCCCATCCAGACCGCGGCTGCCAGGGCTCTTGAGGATCAGTCGGGTTTCCTGGCCGAATCAAGAGAGGTCTACAGGAAACGCAGGGATGCCCTAGTAGAAAGCCTTCGGGAGGCAGGATGGGATATCGACAGCCCGAAAGGTTCGATGTTCCTCTGGGCAGAAATTCCAAACGGCACCAGCTCCAGGGAGTTCAGTATCCGCATGCTGGAGGAAGCTGGAGTGGCTGTTACACCGGGAAGCGCGTTCGGTGCGGCCGGCGAGGGATTCGTACGGATTGCACTCGTTCAGCCTGAAGGCAGGCTCCGGCAGGCCGCTCGGAAAATAAGCTCTTCCGGCATATTAAAAAAGAAATCTACCGCATGAAAATAGCCTTTTATGAGGAGGGATAAAAATGCCTAAGTGGCTGCGCAAATCGTTTGTGGTGATGGTAACCATCCTTACCTTTGGGCTGGTTACGCCATCACAGGCATTTTTGTATGATAATGCAAACCAGGACAGGTCCCCTAAGCGCGATGTCCTGGAGGCACAGGCAGAAGGACTGGACCTTGCTGCACCTGAGGAGGATGAGGAATCGATCAGGCAAAGGTTCATCCAGACTGCTGTCCAGGAGGCGGAGAACCAGTCTTATATTAAGTTCGGGGGAAAGATCAAACCCGTCATAGAAGATGAGTTCCGTGAAGTCATCCTGCCGAATATTGAAAAAGCAGTGGAGGAAACAGCTGCAAGGATACCAGGGAGCGACCTGGGCAATCTGGAAATTACCGAATGGCCAGGCGGGGGCAACTCGGAAAAAATCTTCCATATTGTCAACCGGCAATCCAATGAAGATGTCCTTCGTTTTCATGTCAGGAGGGACCATCCGCCCCAGGAGGGATACTGGTTCAACTTCCACTACCATACCTCTGAGGATGCCTTCCAAAAGCATCATGAGCTGGGCTCCATCTACTGGAATAAAAATACTCCGCCAAAATGGCTGAGCTGAGATTTGAAATGTAAGCAAAAATATGAAAAAATATGCTTGTAGTTTTGAAACTTTTTAAAGATTGAAACGTAAGCATACTATCACAATAATTGGAGGTAGAAAAAATGGCAGTTAGTTTATCAAAAGGACAGAAGGTAGATTTGACAAAATCCAATCCGGGCCTCACAAATGTAATCGTAGGGGTAGGCTGGGATGTAAATAAGTATGACGGAGGAGCAGACTTTGACCTTGATTCCTCGGTTTTCCTTCTTGGGGAAAACGGCAAGGTTACTTCTGAGGCGGATTTCGTTTTCTATAATAACACAACAGGCGGAAACGGCTCTGTCGTACATACCGGAGATAACCGGACAGGCGAAGGAGAAGGCGATGATGAGCAGGTAAAGGTTGAGCTCGGTGCTGTACCGGCAAATGTCCAGCGCATTACATTCACTATCACAATCCATGATGGCGAGGCGCGCAGCCAGAACTTCGGGCAGGTTTCCAATTCTTATGTCCGCATCCTTAACGGCGAAACAAATGAAGAGCTGATCCGCTATGACCTTGGAGAAGACTTCTCCATCGAGACAGCACTTGTTGTAGGCGAACTGTACAGGCACGGCGGAGAGTGGAAATTCAGCGCGATCGGGTCCGGCTATCAGGGCGGCCTTGGTGCACTTGCAACTGACTTTGGCCTGCAGATTGGATAATCCCTTTTTTATTATTGATCTTTGAGACTCGGCTCTGCCGGGTCTTTCGTTAGCACTTATATAAGGTAATGGAGGAACTTCAAGAGATGACAATTTTTCAAGGTTTTATAGATACATATGCCGCATTCTTTGACTGGCAGATGTGGGCGGAAGTTCTAAGCGACCCTGTTAGCTGGGGACTTATCGGAACACTCGTAATCCTGGAAGGACTGCTTTCAGCCGACAATGCACTTGTACTGGCTGTTATGGTAAAACACCTTCCGCCGGAGCAGCGGAAAAAGGCTCTATTCTACGGATTGCTTGGGGCATACCTCTTCCGTTTCATTGCAATTGGAATTGGGGTATTCCTGATTAAGCTGTGGTGGGTAAAGATTTTGGGAGCCGGCTACCTGGCATGGCTTGCTATTAAATATTTCATTGATAAGAAGAAAGGCGTCGGCGATGATGAGGAGCTTGAAGGCCTCAATCAAAGCGGTTTGCTGATCCGCCTGTTTGGTACTTTCTGGGGAACAGTAGCAGCGGTAGAACTTATGGATATAGCTTTCTCAGTTGACAGCGTCCTGGCGGCATTTGGAGTCAGTGATCAAATCTGGGTACTTCTTCTCGGCGGAATGCTAGGGGTCCTGATGATGCGTGGTGTAGCAGGAGTATTCCTTAAGCTGATCGATAAAGTGCCTGAGCTGGAAACAAGCGCATATGTGCTGATTTTGCTCATTGCTGTGAAGATGCTCCTTGGAGTATTCCATATCCACATTGATCATATCTATTTCTTCCTTCTGCTGATAGTAGTCTTCGGAGCGACTTTCATCGTCCACTTTATGAATAAAAAGAAGGCTGAGCAGGGCCAGAAAAGCAACTGACAGACGTATAGAAACAAGGAAAGGGAACTGACAATTGTCCGCTCCTTTTCTTTTTATCCTTTTTTGGCAGTTTGAAAGCTTCTTAGATTGGACAAATATGCTTAGGGGGATGCTTGAATAATCCTTTAAGACAAGCATTCCCCTCTTTTACTATGCATGAATAGGAGAATTAAAATGAAATTATTTGCTGATTTGGAAGACAGGGAAATTGACAGGCTCTTTTATAAAAAGCCGGGGTCCTTCTCTAAACGTTCCCCGAAAGAGCTGTTGTCCTATTGCTTAGGCGCAACGCTCTATATGCCTGCAACAAGGCCTAATATTCATCAGGATCTGCTCTCAAAGAAGCATTCTGGCCTTACTTCCATGGTGATCTGCCTGGAGGATGCCATTGGCGATTCAGAAGTGGAGCAGGCTGAAGAAAGCCTGCTGGCTGAACTTAAGCTCCTTCATCAAGAGCTGGGGAAGGGATATTTCCAGGAGGATGATCTGCCGCTTATTTTTATAAGGATCCGCAGCCATGGACAGCTGGAGCGGCTGTTTTCCAGGATGGGACAGGAAATAAGCATGCTGACAGGAGTCGTCATTCCTAAATTTGACCCTGTCGAAGGAGCAGAATCACTGGCAGAAATCAGCCGCAGGAATAGAGAAGGCCACGTTCTATATGCAATGCCGATTCTGGAAACAAAGAAAATCATCCAGAAAGAAACAAGAGTCGGAGAGCTTCTGGACATAAAAGCGCTTCTTGAACAATATAGGGATATTATTCTTAATGTCAGGATAGGGGCGACCGATTTTTCCGGTCTATACGGCATCAGGAGAAATTCGGATAACACGGTATATGATATTGCGGTCATACGGGACTGCATTGCTGATATTATAAATGTTTTTGTGCGTGCCGGCAGCCAGTTCACAGTATCAGGGCCGGTCTGGGAATATTTCTCCTCAAAAGATAGAATGCTAAAGCCCCAGCTGAGGCAGACGCCCTTCCTGGAGAAGTACGGGGAAGCAGGCATCAGGATGAGGACCGGACTGATCGATAAGCATATGGATGGCCTGATCCGTGAAATTATGATGGATATTGCCAATGGCCTGACAGGAAAGACGATCATCCACCCTACCCATATAAGGCCGGTGCAGGCTTTGAATGCCGTTACCCTTGAAGAGTACGAGGATGCCAGGAATATTGCTGCCAGTGCAGAAGGCAGCATTGGCGTCATGAAAAGCGCCTACTCTAACAAAATGAATGAAATCAAGCCGCATTTATATTGGGCGCAGAAAATTCTTTTAAAATCTGAAATATACGGGGTGCTTCATGAAGAATACTCATACATTGACCTGCTCGAAAAAGAAGTATTTGCTTCCAGTTATTGAGGGGCTGAACGTTGAACTTGACATAACTGAAAATCCATATAACATACCTGTTAATCATTTTTTTACAATGGCAGCCCGCATCAACAAGAAAAGGTCATTCCTTTTTGTGAGCAAATTGCTGGGGAAGCATCTCCCCATCCATCCGGAAAAAGGGCTGATCACGGGAGAGCTGCTGGCCGCACGTTATGCAGAATTAAAGGAAGGCTTGCCGCTGCCGGAAACCGAAGAGCTTCTGCAGGCCTTTTTGCTGGATCCGGGAGTAAGCAGGCCGTCCATTCCCTTTGTTGATAAAAAGTACAATCCGGTGATCATCGGCTTTGCAGAGACTGCAACCGCGCTTGGCCACAGCTTTTATAATGCTTTCAAGGCAGCAGGGTATTTTCATACTACAAGAGAAACACTTCCTGAAGCGGTTTCCATAATAGACTTCGAGGAAGAGCATTCTCATGCAACCTCCCATCGCTGCTACGCGGACAGGGAGCTTCTTGACAATCAGCGTGAAGTCATCCTGGTTGATGATGAAATGACCACAGGCAAAACGGCAGTCAATATCATCAGATCCATCCAGGCAGAATTCCCCCGCAGTGAATATACTGTCGCTTCCATATTGGATTGGCGTTCACAGGAAAATCAGGCAGCATTCCAGATGCTTGAAAAAGAACTCGGAATCACGATCAACAGTGTAAGCCTCTTAAAAGGGGAAATGCAGGCTGCAGGAGAACCTGTCATCCAAACGAATATAGAAGACAGAAAACGGGATGCAGGCGGCTCCAGCATAAGCTTCATCAATCTTAGTGAATCGGGGCTTTCTTTTGAAAAAGCCGGGAGTCCTTCAATCACGCTTGGAGGCGGGATCTGCAATATCCCCTATCTCAAAGGAACAGGCAGATTCGGGCTCCAAAAGGGAGCAGAAGAGCCTGAAAGGGACCTGGAGGCTGCAGCCGCACTCCTGGCTAAGAGCAGAAAAGGAGATCATACACTTGTCCTGGGAACAGGAGAGTTCATGTATATCCCTATGAAAGTGGCATCGCAAATGGGGGAAGGGGTCTTTTTTCAGTCCACCACACGAAGCCCTGTCCATGTTCTGGACCGGGAAGGGTACGGGGCAAGGGAAGGATTGTCATTTCCCAATCCTGAGGATGCTGATATCAGGCAATTTGTCTATAATATCACTCCCGGAGTTTATGATGACCTCTTTATCCTCTTTGAACGGGAACCGAATCGGGAAGCGCTTGTCCCATTGCTGGAAGAATTGAAGAAAACAGGGATCAAGGATATAAAAATCGTTTATTTTAATGGAGGGAACAACAATGGCTGAAACAGCAGCAGAAACTTTTGGCTCCTACAGCACGGAAGATGTCATCTTTCTGCTGAAGGACCTCAGTGCATATGAACTGGAAGGGGCAACTGAAAACAGGGAAAAAAAGATTCAGTCAGGCCAGCATTACAGTGAAACGCTTCCGATTGAATACATCCCTCCAGCCCACTATTTAGAGCTGTTCTGGAAAACACTTGAAGACTATAAGGAGAAGGTGGCGCTTTGCACTGCGGTGACATCGGAAAAGCTGCTCAGCAGAAGAGGGGACAAGATTGTCCTTGTTTCACTTGCAAGGGCCGGCACCCCGGTCGGGATCCTGATGAAGCGGTATATAAAGCAGATATACGGGACAACCCTTCCCCATTACAGCATTTCCATCATCCGTGACAGGGGCATTGATGAGAATGCCCTGAAATACATAATAGAAAAGCATCCTGGCTGCAAGATCCAGTTTGTCGATGGGTGGACAGGCAAAGGAGCTATCTCAATTGAATTGACGAAAGCATGCAGCAGCATGAATGAAAAATATGGCTGGAATCTTGATGACACCCTTGCCGTCCTCGCAGATCCAGGCTATTGCACCAGCCTGTATGGGACAAGGGAGGACTTCCTGATTCCAAGCGCCTGCCTGAATTCAACTGTTTCCGGACTTGTCAGCAGGACAGTGCTCAATGACTTAATCGGGCCTGAAGATTTCCACGGTGCCAAATATTACAGCAGCCTTGCAGAGGCGGATGTTTCCAATGAATATATCAGCATAATAGAGGAACAATTTGATTCCGTTATGGAAGAGGCGAAAAAAATCTGTGATGGCTATTCTGCTGAAGCTGAATCCGAACCTGATTTCAGGGGGATGGAGGAAGTAATGGCAATCAAAGAAGAATATGCTATTGAAAGCACGAATTTTGTTAAGCCCGGCGTTGGTGAAACAACACGTGTACTGTTAAGGAGAGTCCCCTGGAAAATTCTGATGAGGGACCCGGAAAGCCCTTATGTCAGGCATATTAAACTCTTGGCAGAAGAACGCGGGGTGGAGATCGTCCGGTACCCTGACATGAGCTATACATGCTGCGGACTGATCAAAAAGGTTGGCGGCCAGTCATGAATATGTTTGCAACAGATCTTGACAGAACAATGATTTATTCAAACAGAGCGCTTGAAGAGCTTGGCTTAGAGGAGGATCTCCAACTGTCAGCTGCCGAGATGAAGGAAGGGCAGCCTGCTGCATTCATGACTTCAAGGTCGCTTAACCTGTTAAGGGAACTTGCAGAAGAAGCACTTGTTGTGCCTGTTACAACCAGGACATATGAACAGTATAAAAGAGTAGGGATATTTGGAAAAGATATCCCTGTCTCTTATGAGGTCACTTCAAATGGAGCCCAAATCCATTATAAGGGGAAACTTCTGGCTGAGTGGACTGAGCTGGTATATAAGCGCCTTAAGGAAGAGTGCGCGCTTCAGGAGGAAATGGCTGAGTTTGCTGAAGGATGCAGATTTCCCGGAACTTTGAAAAAAGCAGGGGATTCTTTCTTTTACTATATCCTCCAGGAGCGCATCAGCCTTCAGGAAAAGAAAAAACTCGAAGAGGATGTCCGCCGTCTCGGGTGGCGTATATCCCTGCAAGGCAGGAAGCTTTACTTTATTCCTATTCCTGTCTGCAAGGGAGAGGCGGTTAAATTCATCAGCAAAAGAGAGGGAGCAGATATTCTTGCCGGTGCGGGAGATTCCCTTCTCGATTATGATTTCCTGAAGGTATGCCACCATGCTTTTGTCCCGGATCATGGAGAGCTTTCTATGGAGATGCCTCATGGATTCACCTGCAATTTTTCGGAGAACAGGGGAATACTTGCCGGAGAAGAAATCCTCCTGAAGGCATTCAGGCTGCTTCTTGGCCGGGAAGCTGCCTTCAGCGGTAATCCTGCCTCCGGCCGGACTGCCCTTTTATAAAGAAATGAAGCAATAACAGGAGCAGGCTCCCAAATGCATAAAAAGCAAGAAAAACCGCAAGCGCATAAGACGGTGAGTGATGAAGCGGGTATGTCATGATGGCGAGCACGGCTGACCAGAGCAGGAGGTCAATGAATTGGTAAGCGCCGGAAGTCATGATCTGGCGGACAGCTTCCAGTTCATTCCTGCAGCTTTCATAGGAGGGCCTTTTAATCAGGAAGCGCAAGGGATCACCTTCTTTAATTATTTGTACTCAACTATATGCAGGGATAAGCCCGTTGGTGATTGTGCAGGGGAAGAGTGAATATAACTTGTTTTAATCATATTAATATTGAAACTTTTTTCAGCCTGATCCGTATATTCTAATAGAGCTAAAAGCCAGTGCTGAAGGCTATCGTTGTTAAAACATGCACCTGATATGATATGATGAAAGAAATTTACATAAGCCATTAGGGCTAAATCTTTCGCTCCTAGAGGGAAGGGATAATCATGTATCCAACTTATAATAGATTAAAGGTCAATCTGCTGCCTGTGTCTGCGGACAATTGGCTGTCTGCCATTAAAAAGCGCAGCTCAGACCGCCCGCAGTACCAGGCAGGCGACGGCATTATCCAGATCAGCCAGGTTGCTGCAAGGTTTCTGGGCATTCCTGCGGATGAAGATGAATACTATAATCAGCTTTATGATTATATACACTCACCAGATAATGGACTTATCCTTTTAAGCAGCGATACTCTTGATAAAACGATCGACAACCAGCATTTTCAGGCCATTCAAAAGGTATTGAACATCAACAGGGAGCAGAAGCTTTCAATCAACCGCTTCATCGCCTTCCTTGATGGTGAGCAGCTGCTCCTGAAGCCTGATAATCCCCTTGTCCACAGAAAGGTAAGGGAGGCATTCACTAAAGTCATTGAGATGTTTGCCGGGGGGGAAAAAGAAGGCCTTGAAAGCCCTGATTTCCGAAGGGTGCTTGTAGATCTTGTGAAATGGTCTTTTAACCATCTCTCCCAGCCTCTAAGCAGCAGCAATCCGGAAGAAAGCATGCCGAAATTTCTTTGGTATGGAGAAGCAAGCAAGAGCCAGCAATATTTCCTGTCATTCATCTTTTTTCTCGGCTGCGATCTCGCGGCTTTCAGCCCGGACGGCCAGGATGTCCTTGCGCTCGCAGATCCGGGGAAAGAAGAAACATTTGTTCAGCAGTATCCTGAACAGAAGGCAGCTGAACCTTTTCCCGTGGAGAAAAGGAGAAGGAAATCAACGGTGGCTTATAAAGCCTCAAGAGAAATCGAAACCATTCTTAACCACGAAGGCTCTGGCCTTTATAAGCCATGGCAGCTGAGGGACTACAAACCTTCTGCTGTAACGCTCAAAACAACTTATGATGAACTGTTCATCCTTGCCAAAGAAAAAGCGATGATCAGGCCGAATTTTGAAGTCAGCGGCGGAGAAGTGAAAATCCCTTCCATCTTTTCGAAAATCAACGGAGTGAGCAAAAGCCGGAAGGAATATTGGGACCGCTTGCATGCTCTTGCCGAGAATGACTGCAGCTTTCTGATCAGGCAGTTCCCTTTTTCAAACCCCCTGACAAGCGACTTCCGCTTTCATTACAGAAATGCGCTTGGAAAAGACGGGAAGCTGGATCCTGACATTGTCATGGGCTCGCACTACTGGAAATACGGCCATCTTCCTGGGGGCCTCCAGAAAGGGATTTCCCATGCAATCAGAAATCTTTGCGCAAAGCCGGAGTTAAAGCCGAGCCATAATGAGAGTCAGGAAGAAATCAGCATCTATTTATTTACACAGGCAATGCAGATGCCGGCCAGCATCCTGAAGCTTCTGCAGAAGTTTGACTACTCTCAGGATGTGCCCAAGCTGATCCTCTATAACAATGAAATGAATGGTACGATGACAAGGAGCGATGCAGCCCTCCTGCTCCTCCTGAACCAATTTGGAGTTGATATCATCGTGTATAATCCTCCGGGACACAATGACCTTGAAAACTATGTCAATGAAGATGTCTTTGATTCGCACTGGCTGGAAGAAGTGGTCTTTGACCAGGACTATAAAGAGCCTTCACTGATCAAGAAAGTGTTTCTGCAAGGGCTGCTGAAAAATTTGAAAGGAGACTGAACCATGAATGATCCGCAACAAGCTAGTGCAGGACTGGTTACCCAGGATCCCGCTGATATGCTTACAGAAACGAAGGTGCCGGAAATAAAACTGGCGCTGAGGCAGGAAGCGGAAGTGCAGAACCTCGCCAGATCGATCGATGAACGCGATCAGATTCAAATACTGGAATTCGGGAAAGAACCAGCGCAGCAGATCTCCCGTTTCTCTGACCAGATTCTCGGCAATATGAGGGCTACCAAGGTGGAAGACTCCGGTGTCCTCCTGAAGCAGCTGGGGAAGATAATGGACAGGTTCGACAAGAAGGATTTTGAACAGACTTCAGGCGGATTGTTCGGAAAGCTGTTCAAGCGCGGGGAAAAAATGATTGAAAAGCTCTTTGGGAAATATCAGACAATGGGCAAAGAGATTGACAAGGTGTATGTCGAGATCTCCAAGTATCAGAGTGAAATGGTGGACTCCACCAATATGCTTGAGCAGATGTATGATCAAAACTATCAATACTATCTCACACTTGAAAAATATGCAGTTGCAGGCGAGATGAAGGCAGAGGAGCTTAAAAGCACACAGCTTCCGCAGCTGGAGTCAAAAGCAGCATCCGGGGACCAGATTGCCTCCATGCAGGCAGATACGCTCCGCAATAGCATCGATCTGCTAGAGCAGCGTGTCTATGACCTGGAAATGGCAAAGATGGTGGCCCTGCAGACAGCTCCCCAGATCCGCCTTCTCCAAAGAGGGAACACCAAGCTGATCGGGAAAATCAATTCAGCGTTCGTTACAACCATACCGATATTTAAAAATGGTCTGATCCAGGCGGTTGCGGCAAAGCGCCAGAAGCTGGTTGCCGATTCCATGAGCGAACTTGACCGCAGAACCAATGAGATGCTCGTCCGCAATGCCCAGAATATTTCAAATCAAAGTGCAGAAATAGCCAGGCTTGCCGGAGGTCCGAGCATCAAGATTGAAACGATTGAAGAATCGTGGAACATCATCATGAAGGGGATGCAGGAAACGAAATCGATTGAAGATGAAAACAGGCGACTGAGGGAAGAAGGGACCAAGAGGCTCGAACAGCTCCAGGAAAACTTCAAAAATATGAAAAATCAAGGCTGATGGCGCTTTTTTCAGCCTGACACAGGGCTGTTAAATATAAATAATACAGAAAAGTAAATTTATGAGGTGAAATGAATGGCGATTAATTTGCAAAAAGGACAAAGAGTAGATCTGACAAAAGGAAATCCGGGATTATCGAAAATTATGGTCGGCCTCGGGTGGGATCCTGTTGAAAGCAAAGGGGGAGGCGGACTTCTCGGCTCTCTTTTCGGCGGCGGCGGAGGCGCCAATGTCGACTGTGATGCTTCAGTCATCATGCTTGGGGAGAATGATAAATTAAGGAATAACAGCGATGTCATCTATTTCGGTAACCTGAAGAGTTCAGATGGCAGCGTACAGCATACCGGCGATAATCTGACTGGAGAAGGAGATGGAGATGATGAGCAGATCAATGTGGATCTTAGCCGTGTCCCTTCCCACGTGCAGAAGCTTGTTTTTGTAGTGAATATCTATGATGCGGTTAAACGCAAGCAGCATTTCGGCATGATCCGCAATGCGTATATCCGCATTGTGAATCCAATGGGCAGGGAAGAGCTCATCCATTATAACCTTACTGACGATTACAGCGGCAAGACAAGCCTGGTAGTCGGAGAATTATACAGGCATGGAACTGATTGGAAATTTGCCGCAGTCGGAACAGGCACCAATGCACCAGGGCTGTCTGATGTGGTTCGTTCTTATACTTAATAAGCTGGATGGTTTGTTATAATAGAAAACTTTTAACAGAGGTGAAGAAAATATGAGCATCAACCTTTCTAAGGGACAGCGCATTGATTTGACTAAAAGCAATCCGGGTTTGACAAAAGTAATCATCGGGCTTGGCTGGGACACAAACCGCTATTCCGGGGGCGGCGACTTTGACCTTGATGCGTCTGCATTCCTGGCAGATGAAAACGGGAAAGTCGTCCAGGACCATGATTTTATTTTTTATAACAATCTTGTCCATCCAAGCGGCTCTGTGGAGCATACAGGGGACAACCGGACAGGGGAAGGCGAGGGCGATGATGAGCAGATCAAAATCGACTTCAGCAAGGTCCCGGCCCATGTCCACCGCATTGCCATCACTGTCACAATCCATGATGCGGAGAGCCGCAGCCAGAATTTTGGCCAGGTATCCAATTCTTTTGCCCGTGTAGTGAATGAAGACACAAACCAGGAAGTGCTCCGTTTTGATCTGGGAGAGGATTTCTCCGTTGAAACGGCCGTTGTCATCTGTGAGCTGTACAGGCATGGAGGCGAATGGAAATTCAATGCTGTCGGAAGCGGATTTTCGGGCGGGCTGGCTGCACTGTGCAAAAATTTCGGCCTTGCCGTTTAATTCTATATACCCGAAAGCCCGGCATACTGCCGGGCTTTTACTTTTGGAAAAATTGAGAAATAACGCTTGTTATGAAACTGGTTTCATGCTTTATGATTTTCTTATGAAGAAAAGGGCGCTGCTTATCATCAGCCGGCGTGACGCTTTAGGCGGCGTAACGGCATTAGTGAGCAGAAAGCTCTTTTCTCTAGAAATGAAAGAATTGCATTGACAATATAAAAGGTACTGGAATATAATTCATTTAATCATTTTTATGAATCCATTAAGCTGGGAAAAGGACATGAATCATTTCCGCTGCTTCTGACAGAGAAAAGGGCCGCCGGCTGAAAGCCCTTAGGAGAAAGAAATGAATTTACCGCCTCGGAGCTATCATGGGGAAAGGCTGGATGTCAGCTAACCATGGTCGGGAGACCGTTATCTTTTTGAGCGCCGCATGCGATGCATGAGGCGGAATTAGGGTGGAACCACAGCCGCAATTGTCCCTTGTACAGGGAGGATTGCGGCTTTTTGTGTTATAAACAAATATAATATTGCGAAGAAAAGGACATGAATCATTTCCGCTGCTTCTGACAGAGAAAAGGGCCGCCGGCTGAAAGCCCTTAGGAGAAAGAGATGAATTTACCGCCTTGGAGCAATCATGGGGAAAAGCTGTGTGTCAGCTAACCATGATCGGGAAACCGTTATCTTGTTTGAGCGCCGAATGTTATGCAGGAGGCGGAATTAGGGTGGAACCACAGCCGCAATTGTCCCTTGGTACAGGGAGAATTGCGGCTTTTTTTATTCAAAAAATTTTTGGGAGGAATTAAAATGTCAATTAAAGCAGAAGCAGAAAAGAGAAATCACAGAAAGCTGGGGGCTGAGCTAGAATTATTCATGTTCAGGGAAGAAGCACCAGGGATGCCGTTTTATCTTCCAAAGGGAATGCAGGTAAGAAATATACTGGAAGACCTTTGGAAACAAAAGCACCATAAAGCTGGCTATCATGAGGTCAAGACACCAATCATGATGAAGCAGGCATTATGGGAGCAGTCAGGGCACTGGGACCACTATCATGAGAATATGTATTTTTCAAAAGTTGATGAATATGATTATGCGATTAAGCCAATGAGCTGTCCAGGTGCTGTATTGATTTACAGCAGCAAGAGAAGGAGCTACCGTGAACTGCCGCTCCGCTATGCAGAACTTGGTCTTGTTCACCGCCATGAGCTCTCGGGATCCTTAAACGGGCTTTTGCGGGTGCGTTCCTTTACACAGGATGATGCACACCTGTTTGTAAGGGAAGATCAAATAAAAGAAGAAGCCGCAAAGGTGCTGGAGCTGGTACACGAATTTTATTCGCTGTTCGGCTTTGAATATAAGGTCGAGCTGTCTACTAGGCCGGAAGAATTCATGGGTTCGGAAGAAACTTGGAACCTGGCAGAAGCCTCTTTGGAATCGGTCCTGCAGGAAAGGGGCATTCCTTTTGAAATCAATTCCGGGGACGGAGCATTTTATGGGCCGAAAATTGACTTCCATATTACTGATTCACTGGGAAGAAGCTGGCAATGCGGCACTGTCCAGCTTGATTTTCAAATGCCGGAGCAATTCGGCTGCCAGTATATCGGCGAAGACAATCTGGCTCACAGGCCAATCATGATCCACCGTGCCATCTACGGTTCGATTGAAAGGTTCCTGGCCATTTTAATCGAGCATTATGCAGGGGATTTTCCTTTCTGGCTTTCACCGGTCCAGGCCATGGTGCTTCCGGTTTCTGAAGCACATATCGGCTATGCACTTGAAGTCAAAGCCCGACTTGAGGAGGCTGGCTGCCGGATTGACATTGACAGCAGGGCAGAGAAGCTCGGCCTCAAAATCAGGGAAGCCGAGCTTCAGAAGGTTCCTTATATGATCATCATCGGTGAGAAGGAAATAGAGCAGGGAGGAGCTGCCTTGAGGAAAAAAGGGGCAGGAAACCTGGGAGTATTACACCTGCAGGAACTGCTCGACAGGTTTAGGGATGAAGACAGACCAGGAGGTAAGTAAGAGGTAAGACGGGGTCTTCCAGGCCCCTTTTTTAAAAAGTCTCAGATGAAGTTGAGAAAAAATTAATGGCGCATTCATTCAGCTAAGCTGAAAGCCCTGAAAATACCCTTCCTGCCGCACAACTTTAAAACTTCCTGAAATTGCCCATGAATCGCGGCCTTTTTACCCGATATGATATGCTATAATATTTTCATATATACATAGATAGCAGGCAGCAAACGGGGCTGGAAGCGTCTGAGAATGGACAGAAGGTGATAGCATGAGAATCAGGCTTTTTTTTCTGCTTATTGTAGTAGCTTCCCTGGCGCTTATGGGCAATTCCCAGGCGGCAATGGGAGGTATAAAACTGAAAGATTTCCCTGGCAACTCAGAGCTTGTCAAGTCCCTGTCACTGCATTCGGGACAAGATCTGGGCAGGATTATTATTCTTCCTTTAGAGGAGTTCGATCAGAAGGAAGCTGCAAGGATGATAGAAAGACTGGATCATCTCCCCTTATCATTGCTGTCTAAAATCAGGCAGGAAGGCATCTCGCTTAAGCTTTTTACAGGGCAGCTCACAGATAATCCCACAGCAAGCCATCTGGCAGGCTTGACACCCAGGGGTTATCAGAATAAAGAAACGACCTGGGATGATGTACCCGGAATAGGCGGGGGACGGACTGTGCTTGTAAAGATTGGCTATAGCGGCAAAGGCATGGGGCATGGATCGGTCAACCTGGAGCTTCATGAGCTGGCACATTCGGTTGACCGCTTTGTCTTGAGCGAGATTCGCTTTAATAGAAAGTTCCAGGGTATATGGAAAGAGGAGAAGGCAAAGCTGTTTCCAGGCCAGCCTTACTTCCTTACATTCCCTGAAGAATATTTTGCTGAAACGTTCGCCATGTATTATATGGGAGGAGAAGAGCGCCTGCGCTTAAAAGAAAAAGCTCCGCTCACCTGGCAATTTTTCAGTACACTTAATTAATAGATTCATATGAGGAGGTCAATGGAATGGAGCAGTATTTACAGCTTTGCAGGCATGTCCTGGAAAAGGGTACAATCAAAGAAGACAGGACGGGAACCGGCACAATCAGCACTTTCGGGTATCAGATGCGATTCGATCTGAAGGAAGGCTTCCCATTGGTCACCACAAAGAAGCTGCATCTCAGGTCGATCATCCATGAGCTTCTTTGGTTTCTGAATGGAGACACCAATGTGAAATATCTTCAGGAAAACGGGGTCAGGATCTGGAATGAGTGGGCCGATGAGGAAGGGAATCTCGGACCTGTATATGGCCATCAATGGAGATCATGGACCGGTGCGGATGGTAAAACGGTTGACCAGATCAGTGAGCTGATCAGCTCAATCAAGAGTAATCCTGATTCTAGAAGGCTGATTGTCAATGCGTGGAATGTGTCTGAAATCGGCAATATGGCGCTGCCTCCCTGTCATTGCCTTTTCCAGTTCTATGTAGCGGACGGCAAGCTGTCCTGCCAGCTTTATCAGCGGTCTGCTGATGTGTTCCTGGGGGTGCCGTTCAATATAGCATCTTATGCCCTCCTGACACATATGGTCGCCCATGTGTGTGATCTGGAGCCGGGTGAATTCATCCATTCGTTCGGGGATGTCCATATTTACCGTAATCATCTGGAACAGGTGAATCTGCAGCTTTCAAGAGAGCCGTTCAAGCTGCCCCAGCTGAAGTTCGCCCGCAAGGTTGAGGATATCTTCAGCTTTAAATATGAAGATTTTATCCTGGAAGGCTATGAATCACATCCTCATATTAAAGGAGTTGTCAGTGTTTGATTTCACTGCTATGGGCCATGGACGAAAATTCGGCCATCGGGAAAAATAATGATCTGCCCTGGCGCCTGCCGGAGGACCTGAAATACTTCAAACGTGTTACGATGGGCCACTCGATTGCCATGGGAAGGAAAACCTGGGATTCGATAGGCCGCCCTTTGCCTGGCCGGGAAAACATCGTGCTGACGCGGGATCGTGGGTTCACCTGCGAGGGCTGCACCGTTTTCTATTCTTTTGATGATTTTCTTGCAGAATGCAGCCAAAAAAACGATCAGGAAATTTTCATCATTGGAGGGGCAGAAATTTTCAAAATGGCCCTTCCATCTGCCGACAGGCTTTATCTGACAATGATCCATCAAAAGTTTGAAGCTGATACTTTCTTTCCGGAAGTTGATTGGAAGGAATGGCAATTGGAGAGCCGGGAAAATGGGAAGAGCGATGAAAAGAATCCCTACGACTACGAATTTTTGGTTTACACAAGAAAAGAACAGCCATAAGGCTGTTCTTTTCTTTAGATTTCTTCCAGCTGTTCCAGCATGCTGCGGAATTGGCTTGGATCACAGAAATCCTCTTCGCGGAAATTGTTTTTCACCCATTGAAGCAAGTCTGCTCTATTATTGAAAACTTCACCGCTTGTATCGGCCTTCCTGATCATATAGCGGCCATTATCTTCATCGGCCGTTACTTCCACAGGCAGCCTGCTGTCAAAGCTGCAGAGCGAAAATTCCATTGTGTCCGCCCTCCTTTGGCTTTTTAATTCTATATTCCCTTAATCAAGAAATAATGACCAGCTCGGCAATCTTTTCAATAGTATATGCATAATAAGGACGCCGACTCTTTTTTTTGAAATATAAAAAAGGTAAATTTTTTGACTATTCTGTTGATTAATGATTCTGCCGTGGTATAATGTACAAATTATAACGGCAGAAATGAGGGTAGGATATGGAACAGAAATTAATGAAGAAAAAATGGGTGCAGCTGGAGGATATACTGATTGCATACCAGCAGCTTAAGGATATCGTTGCCCATACGCCGCTGCAGAAAAATGACCGGCTGTCAGAAAAATATAATTGCAATGTGTATTTAAAAAGGGAAGATCTCCAGCATGTAAGAAGCTTCAAACTGCGGGGTGCCTACTACAGCATGAAATCACTGGGAGAAGAGAAGCTTGCTAAAGGGGTTGTTTGTGCGAGTGCGGGCAATCACGCCCAGGGTGTCGCTTTTTCCTGCAGGCAGCTTGGGATCAAAGGGAAAATTTTTATGCCGGCTACAACTCCCCGGCAAAAGGTGAGCCAGGTTGAATTGTTTGGAAGGGGCCATGTGGATATCATTTTGACAGGGGATACTTTTGATGACTCTTATAAAGAGGCCGTAAAATGCGCAGAGGATGAGCAGATGGCTTTCGTCCATCCCTTTGATGATGAGAAGATCATTGCCGGACAAGGCACTGCTGCTGTTGAGATACTGAATGACTGTGAAGAGCCGATCGATTTTGTTTTTGCCAGCATAGGCGGCGGCGGATTGATGGCCGGCCTCAGTACATATTTCAACAGCGTCTCGCCCCTGACAAAGATGATCGGGGTTGAGCCTGCCGGAGCAGCTTCCATGAAGGAGTCCTGCCTTTACGGCTCTGTGACCCCGCTTGCTGATATCGATAAATTTATTGACGGTGCAGCAGTTAAAAGTGTCGGGGAAAAAACCTTTGATATTTGCAGCGAGCTGGTGGAAGATATTGTATTGGTCCCTGAAGGTAAGGTCTGCACCTCGATTTTGGAGCTGTATAATGAGCATGCAATCGTAGCAGAGCCTGCAGGCGCCATGCCGATTGCCGCCCTTGATCTGTATCGTGAGGAGATAGCCGGCAAGACAGTTGTATGTGTTGTGAGCGGCGGAAATAATGATATCGGGCGGATGCAGGAGATCAAGGAAAGATCCCTTCTATATGAAGGGCTTCTGTGCTATTTTATCGTAAATTTCCCCCAGCGGGCTGGTGCACTGCGGGAATTCCTCGATGAGGTCCTCGGGCCTACCGATGATATTACAAGATTTGAGTACACAAAGAAAAACAATAAAGAAAACGGGCCGGCACTGGTCGGCATTGAACTAAAGGATAAAGAAGACTATGCCGGCCTGATAAAAAGGATGAACAAAAAAGCCTTCGCATTTACAGAAATCAATAAAGACAGCAATCTTTTCCACCTGCTGATTTAAATGCAGACCCCGTGCACTGCGGGGTTTTTAAATTTGCAGAAACGTTCTTTATAAAGTACAATTTTGTTATCGGAAAAGTTTGGAAGTTTCTTCTTTTGGAGAATGGGAGATTATGATAATAAATCAAGAAGGATAGGAAGCGGTGAGTCCATGAGGGGTATATACATCTATTTAGGGATATTGAACGCGCTGGATGCACTGGCCACCTGTCTGGGGCTGAATGCAGGGCTGATAGAGGAAGCAAATCCGGTGATGGGGGGATTGTATGAAAAAGGGCCGCTTCTCTTCCTCCTGGTCAAAATATCATTCAGCGCGCTGCTGGGCTGCTTTGCTTATATAAAATATTTGCCTGAAACGAAATTACTGAAAAACCTGCTGCTGCTCTCTTCTTTTTTATATACCGCTGTATGCCTTCTCCACTTATATTGGATAGCAAGCCATATATGATGAGGAACCTGCTGCCCTTTTTGAAAAATATCAGGAACAGCGCATATTTAGACACACTTCGGGACCATGATGAGGTATAATATAACAAACGGGTGAAAAAGAGGATTGATATTTTGCTATTCAAAAGCCTAGAGTTCAAAAATGCTGTTGGACAGAAGGTTAAGGTCATTGAAATTCCAGTATTGGAGGAAGATAGCCCAAATTTCTTTATGATCCAATTCCGTTTAAAAACATTCATCTCGGCCGTTCACAAAGACACCAGCAGGAGAAGTGTGTACTCATTCAGGGAGTATTTGAAAAGAGTCCTGAAATGGAAGGATTATGAACACCTGTTTAATGTAGTTGAATTAAAAAATAATGCTTAATTCCTTGCGCCGGTTTTTCCGGCGTTTTTATTTTGCCCGAATCACTGCATCAAAGAAACTTCAGCTGGCATTTTAACCGCTTTCTATTTTATTTGCTGTCCAAATCCATGTATAATAACATTCATAAGTGCATTGTTGGGAAGTGATATTTTGGCAAAGGTAAAGATAGTGACAGATTCAACAGCAGACCTGCCGGCAGCACTTGCAGCCGAGCTTGGCATTGAAGTGGTGCCCCTGTCGATTACTATAGATGGCGAAACCTATCTGGACAGGATTGATATAACCCCTTCTGAATTTATGAAAAAAATGAAAACTTCTGCAGAACTGCCAAAAAGTTCGCAGCCGCCTCCGGGAAAGTTCGTTGAGCTTTATGACCGTTTTGGGGCAGAAGGCTATGAAGTATTGTCGATACATATGACAGGCGGGATGAGCGGCACTGTTCAATCAGCAGAAAGTGCTGCAAAGATGTCTTCCGCAAAGGTAACAGTAATTGATTCCCGATTCATTTCAAAAGCACTTTCTTTTCAGGTAACAGAGGCTGCAAAGATGGCCGGCGAAGGGCTTGGTCTGGAAGAAATAATAGACAAGATTGCAAAGATAAGAGAGAAAACTCATTTATATGTTGTCGTGGATACTCTTGAAAATCTTGTTAAGGGCGGGAGAATAGGCAAAGGTAAAGCGCTCATTGGCTCCCTGCTGAATATCAAACCGATCGCATCGCTGGAAGGTGGAGTTTATACACCTGTAACGAAGGTAAGAAGCTATACACAGGTAGCTAAATATCTTGTAAAGCAATTTGCTGAAGATGTTAAAGGCAGGACAATAAAAGGGGTAGGCATCTGCCATGCAGAAGGCCTTGACCTTGCAATGAAGGTCAAAGAGGGGCTCGTTGAATTGACAGGCTATGAAAATGTCGAAATAGAGGAAACGACCCCAATTATCAGCACGCATACAGGTCCGGGTGCAATTGGCTTTATGTATTATTATGACTGAAGAAAAGCTGGATATCTCCAGCTTTTTTTCTATTTTGGACAGCACTTCAGCTTACTCTTTTAATAAACCCTTCAAAAAAATGCCATTATAGACAGGTGGCTGCAATATCTTAGATAGGGGGGAGATGCAATGGCCAAAAATAAAAATGTCCTGTTTTTCAGTGACTTTGGAATAGATGATTTTGTGGCAGCTATTTATGCACTGTTTTCTGAGGAAGTCAATATCGTTGGAATTGTTGCAGACTATGGCAATATCTCCAGACTTGATGCGCTGAGAAATGCAGCTTATCTGCGTGAGGTCACCGGCATTGCTGATATTCCTGTGTTCAGCGGTGCAGAGCTGCCGCTGACAGGAGAGAACCCTGTCTATTATCCTGATGTCCATGGACTGGAAGGCCTCGGCCCGATTACGCTGCCTGAATATGAAGTGAAAGGGGAATTTTTTGAGAACTTTGATGGCATTAAAGAAATAATAGCCAAGTACGAGGACGACATTATCATAGTGAATGTGGGAAGGCTTTCTTCCCTTGCTACCGCATTTATTTTATATCCCTCTTACATGTCCAGGGTGAAGGACTTCTATATTATGGGCGGGGCCTTTAATGTTCCCGGTAATGTCAGCCCGGTGGCAGAAGCCAATTTCTACGGTGATCCTTATGCAGCCAATATTGTTATCAGGCAGGCCCCTAAGCAGATTCATATATTTCCGCTTGATGTGACCATGTCAGCTATCGTGACTCCTATGCTTATAGACCGGCTGGATGAATACTACCAGGAGATAAACAGCAAGCCGGGATTGCTTGTAAAGCCGATGGTTGACTATTATTATGAATTTTATAAAAAAAGAGACCCTGAATTAAGCGGAAGCCCGCTTCATGATGTTTTTACGCTTTGGGCACTGACTGACGGCGCTGTGATAGAGTATAAGGATTTGCCTGTCATCATCCAGGTTGATCAAGGGGAAGGCCAGGGGCAGAGCATTGGAGATTTCCGCAAATATATAGAAAAAGCAGAATACCCTGTGCACAAAGTTGCCATTTCCTTTGATTATGCAAGATTCATCACCAGCTTCTACACGACGATGAAAAATCACTATAGCGATCAGCCGCAATCATAGAAATATAGCAGTTTACAAAGCCAGCCTCTATTCTATAGGGCCGGCTTTTTTTCTATTTCAGGCCCTTTTCCTGTTTGGCTGGAACAGCTTTCAATGTCATGCTGATATTTTACCTTTATTGGGAAATGCTATAAAAAAATAAAAAAGGTGTTCATTATGTTCAGAAGCAGACGAGGAAAAAACATTATAAAAGATCAGAAACAGATCCGCTCTCATTCATTGACAATCGATGAGCTGCAAAATGAACTCAGCCGGGAACTGAATGAAAGCCCTGATTTGCATGTCCGCATGCTGCGGAAGGAAGAGCAGAAAATAGCAGTGATATTTATAAAATCGCTGACAGATTCATTAATTTTAGATGAAAGGATCCTTTTGCCGCTTCAAAAAGCAAAAGGTCCTTTAGACCCTGAGGATATATCCAACCTTCTCCCGATAGGGGAGCTGAGCTCCGCAAACCTACTGAAAGAAATCTCAGCGGCTTTATTGAACGGCAATACCTATATCTATATAGAAGGCCAGCCATTTGGAAGCCTTGCTGGCACCGGCAAGACGGCAGAAAGATCAATTGAGAAGGCCGAGACAGAATCTCTTGTCTATGGCCCGAAGATCTCTTTTACGGAATCACTTGAATCGAATGTCAATATCATCAGGCGGAATCTGAATGGTGCAAATCTATGCATTGAGGATTTAAATGTGGGCGGGAGGAGCAAGCTCAAAGCAAAGCTCTTCTATATCAAGGATATAGCAGACGAAGACAATGTACGGACCTTCCGGCAGCGTATCAGTGACTTGGAGTCCGACTATGTTCCGGATACTACTGTTCTTGCCCAGTATATTGAGGATAACAGCTGGTCGGTCTTCCCCCAGATTCTGACAACGGAACTGCCTGACAGATTCTGCATTTCGCTCATCAAGGGACAGGTGGGAGTCCTTCTTGACCGGAGCCCGAGCGCCTTATATGGGCCGACCACTTTTTTCAGCTTTTTTGAAACGACCGAGGATCTTTATATGCGCTGGAATATGGGGACGTTCCTGCGCCTGCTGCGCTTTTTGTCCATCTTTCTTTCAGTCCTTTTGACACCGGCTTATGTGGCTGTATTGACTTACCATTATGAGGTCATTCCTTCGCCATTGCTTGTTTCTTTGGGACAGTCAAGGTCAAACGTACCATTTCCTCCTGTATTTGAGGCCCTGCTTCTTGAGTTTATCATTGAGCTCTTAAGGGAAGCCGGTGCTAGGCTGCCGACGAAGGTCGGCCAGACTATGGGTATCGTAGGAGGTATTGTCATCGGGCAGGCTGCGGTTGAAGCGGGTTTTACAAGCAATATATTGATTATTATCATTGCCCTAAGTGCCCTTGGATCCTTTACAGTCCCAAGTTATTCAATGGGAACAGCCATCAGGATCATCCGCTTCCCCATTATCATCATGGCCGGCTTATGGGGCGGAATCGGGATTATGATTTCTTTCTGCTTCCTGCTGATTCATCTCTTGAAATTATCGGCTATCGGCAGGCCGTATCTGGCGCCCATTTACCCGCTGAGATGGAAAGATGTCCGCTACAGCATGGTTCGCTTCCCGCTTCAGTATTTGTCAAAAAGGCCAGAGATGAATATGACTGAAGATCAATCAAGATATCCGTCGCGCAAAGCATCGAAAACAAAAGATGTGGATGAGTAGGGAGGTGTGAAGGTGAAGCCCCAGGTCAATATAAAGCCAAAAGAAAATCTCCTATTTGACGCTTTTTTTATGTTTTTCCTTATCCATACCATCCAAACAGGGGTAGGGATTGCAGGGCTTCCGAGGATTGTCTATCTTGCTGCCGGTCATGATGGCTGGATATCCATCATAATAGCCGGCCTGCTTGTCTCAGCGGTCATCTTTCTTTCTGTCATGATGCTGAAGCAGTATGAAAGCGCAGATCTGTTCGGAATACATTACGATGTATTTGGCATCTTTTTAGGAAGGCTTGTTAATATCCTCTATACCTTTTATCTTATTTCGGGCATCTATGTTATCGTGATGAATTATGTTGAAATAGTCCAGGCATGGGTTTTTCCTGATCTGTCCACCTGGTTCCTGGCGATGATTCTTTTGCTTTTGTCCATGTATGCAGTGATGGGCGGGGTCCGCATTGCTGTCGGCTTTTCCTTCATGTCATTCCTGCTCACGTTCTGGATTGTACTGATTATCATCATACCAGCGAGAGATTTCGATTATACCCACTTATTGCCCATCCTGAATAAGGGCTATGCAGAGATTTTAAAAGGGGTCTACAAAACATCTCTTTCCATAATTGGATTTGAGATGCTCCTTTTCCTGTACCCTTTTATCAAAAATAAAAAAAGGGCCCATTTATATACACAGCTTGGCGGCTTGTATACAACACTGCTATTTGTCCTTGTTACAGTCATTTCCATTGGCTTCTTTGGGGAAAAAGGGCTTGAAAAGACAATTTGGCCGGTGCTCTCCATGTTCAAAATCGTCCGTCTCCCCAATCTTGAACGTTTTGAATTCATCGCTGTTTCCTTTTGGATGCTGATCATACTTCCCAATATCTGTTTATATCTCTGGGCAGCTTCAAGAGGGATGAAAAGGGTATTTCCCGGTATGAAACAAAAAACCTTTATTGTCCTGATCGCAATCCTGGTGTGGAGCTGCAGTTTCCTTGTTAAGGCGAGATACCAGATGAATATTGTATCCGATTATATAGGCATGGCTGGATTTTATATAGGGATCTGCTATCCCGCATTGCTCTCGATGCTTGTTCTGCTCAAAAAGAAACTGACAGGGAGGAGGAAGCAAAATGAAAATGGTGCGTAGGCTCCTGATAGCAGCTGCCCTCCTCCTCCCAATTGCCGGGTGCGTGAAGACAAAGCAGCTTGAAAGACTTGGGCTCATCACAGCAGTTGGCTATGACGATAAGGGGGATATTATTGAAGGGACCGTGGTGCTGCATACCTTTGAGTCCAAGGAGGAAAATGTCACGCAGATCATTTCAGCTTCCGGCAACACGAGCAAGGGCATTCGCCAGAAGCAAAATATTAAAACCTCACACAATCTTGTATCAGGACAGCTGAGGGTTGCGGTGTACAGTGAGGAAACAGCGGGAAAAGGGCTCATCCAGCTCGTGGACACATTGAATCGCGATGCCACAATCGGAAACCTGGTTTACTTGACGGTCAGCAAAGGGACAGCAAAAAACCTGCTGAAAAAGGCAGGGGAAAAAGAGAAGACCAATCTTGGCACCTATCTGTATAATTTAATCAAACAGAACATAAAAGACGAGTTAATCATCTCGCCAACGCTCCATGAATTTAATCACAGCTTTTTTGACCCGGGAAAGGACCCTGTCCTCCCTATCTTGAAGCTGGAGGAAGATAAAGTGATTATTTCAGGGATGGCTGCCTTTAAAGATGATCGGATGGCAGGAGAGATTGATATTGAAAAGTTATTCTACCTGAAGACATTAGAAGACAACTATGAGTCAGGGAATCTTGAGCTTGAGATTCCGAAGGAGAAACTAAAGGAGTATATTATTCCTTTAAGCAGCGAAACGGAAGAACAAAAAGACGACCCGCTGTTCATTACGATCGATGATATCAGATCGTCAAAGAAAATACGTCTGAAGGACATGGAAGATGTTACATTTGCCATTGATGTAAAGCTGGATTCCCGGATACTTGAGGTGTCAAGCGATATGGATCTGGGCAATCCCCACGTAATCAAGGCGCTGGAAAAGGAAACAGCAGTTAAAATCAAGCAGGAGATGGAATCGATGCTGAAAAGGCTCCAAAACATGGAGTCCGATCCCATCGGCTTCGGAAATATTTACAGTGCCCATCTTCAACGTGAAAAGCGTATGACAAAAGGTGAATGGCGGAACCTATACAAAAAGGCAGAATTTGAAGTCAATGTGGAGAACACAATCATCAGGACCGGCGTTATCGATTGAGCAGGAGCTGCAAAATGAGTTCACTGATTTGTCAAATCTTTTTCTTTCTTCTTTCTAATTCGTCTGCTAGAATTATGGCTATCTGATGAAGAGCAGGTGATCATATATGAAAAAAAAGCGGGTGTCGATATTCACCCTCGGTCTGATGCTGCTGATCATTCTTTCAGCCTGTGGCCAGAAGGGTATCGAAAATCCTTATAATTGGACGGTTCAAGACTTTACATACACCAACCAGGCTGGGGAACAGACAGGACTTGCTGACTTGAAGGGAAAGGTATGGATTGCAGATTTTATTTTTACAAGCTGTGAGGATGTCTGCCTTCCAATGACCTTCAATATGTCGAAGCTTCAGGATAAGGCAAAGGAAGAGGGCATTGAAAATCTTCAGTTTGTTTCCTTCAGTGTCGATCCTGCCGTTGATACGCCGGAAACCTTGAAGGCATATGGGGACAATTTTGAAGCAGACTATGACAATTGGAGCTTTCTGACGGGCTATGGACAGCAGGAAATCGAGGATTTTGCGAAGGAAAGCTTTAAGACGCTTGTCGTGAAACCGGAATCGGATGACCAGGTGATCCATGGGACCGAATTTTATCTGATAAACCAGGAAGGCAAAGTCCTTAAATCTTATACAGGGCTGAAGGATATACCTTATGAGGAAATCATTAAGGATATTAAATCGATTCAATAAGCGAAGAGGCGGCCCCTGCTGCCTCTTTTTCTGTCCCGGTGAAGCTTCCAGCCCTGATTGGTTTCGATTGAAAGCAAACGTGTTATAATAATTATACTAGAAAAGGCAGGTGATTAGATGAAAAAGACATTCACCTTACTTGTTTTGGCCGCTCTCCTTCTTTCCTCCTGCAGCGGGGCAGGAAACTCATCCCCTAAAAATCTGGGAATGAAGGATATTAGCATTGTTGAAAAGGAAATGGTGCCCAATGACTTTATTCCCCGTGATATTCATGTGGTCTCAGTTGGGGATTCGCTGACAGAGGGTGTTGGCGACAGCACTGGAAGGGGAGGCTATCTGCCTTACCTCGAAGAACAGCTGGAACAGGAAAAAGGAGTCTCGCAGACTGAGTTCCTTAATTTTGGAGTTAAAGGAAACCGGACAGACCAATTGCTGAAAAAGCTCAAATCATCGGAAGTCCGATCTGCCATTTCGGAAGCAGACCTGGTCATTATCACGATCGGCGGAAATGATGTCATGAAAGTTGTAAGGCAGAATTTCTCCAATTTGAATGTCAGCGATTTTACGGGCCAGAAAGCCCAGTATGAAAAAAATCTTAAGGAAATCATCGATACAGTACGGAGTGAGAATTCCGAAACCCAGATTGCACTGATTGGACTATACAATCCATTTTATAAATGGTTTTCGGATATAACGGAAATATCTGATATTATGGACAACTGGAATGAAGCCAGCAGGGAGATTCTTTCCCGCTATGATTATACTTATTTTGTTGATATAAAGGATATATTTGAAAATAAGGCAGAGGATTTGCTGTACACAGATTATTTCCATCCGAACGACAAAGGGTATGAGCTTATTGCTGACAGAGTCTACAGGCAGATTGGCCGGGAGGCGCTCGAGGTGATTGCTGAGCAGTAGAAATATACAGTTAGGAATGAGGAGAATTGACTTGAACAAAAAAAACAAATGGAAGGTCCTGTTTTTCCTCTTATTGGGGATTGTGATTGCCTTCATAGCCCTGTTTTTCGTTATGATTAATCTACCGGCAAAAGATGAAGCGATTAATACCACAGAGGTGGATGAAGACGGGTATGTTCCATTTCACCTTCAGACTAATAAAAGAGACCTCAACAGAATCATTGCCCACTATATTGCCAAGGAGGGGCTGGACGGCCCCATTGACTATGAAGTGATTCTTGATGATGAGGTTGAGCTTTATGGGAATCTCCCGGTTTTCAGTCAAAACCTGGAAATGAAACTGACTTTCGAGCCTGAAGCACTGGACAACGGCGATGTTGTCCTTAGCCAGAAATCCATTGCTGTCGGCCAGCTGAACCTTCCGGTATCTTATGTGCTGAAATTTGTCCGCGACAGATATCAGCTGCCAGAAGGAGTTGTCATCCAGCCAGATAAAGAGCAGATATATGTCTCCCTTCAGGATATGAAACTGAAGAGTGATCTGAAAGTTAAGGTGGATGAGTTTGACTTAAAAAAGGATGATATCCGCGTTACCTTATATGTTCCTACTAAATAAAAAAACTGGCTGATTTTTCAGCCAGTTTTTTCGTTCCAATAAGAGATTGATAGCTGCAAGGCAATATAACCGTGCTGGCAATGGCCGGCAGGGTTTCAATAATGGCAGGACATGGGTTTTGGTCATCCCTCAATAATAAGGGCTTCAAGCGGCGGTTCCCCGGCTGCTGTACCCACTGCAAGGATGGTGTACACTTTATTCGGCTGCAGCTTGACACCGGGAAGGGAAAGGACTGTATTGCTGGAACCTGCAACCCTGACTTCGAGATCGACTGTCATCGGAGTCAGCCCTAAATATTGAGTCGCCTGCCTGAAAGAGATGTTCGGGAAAATGACATCTCCTTTTTTGACGGCAATATCGACAGCCGGTGCGTCCGGTGAAAGGTGAATGAATCTGGCTTTTGTTTCGCCGGCCGGTACAGAAGGCTGATCTTCGAATGCCAGCAGCTTCAATTTGGCAGCCGGTCCTGCTGCTGCCAGCGTGTAGGATTTTCCGCCTTCCACAGTGACTTTTTTACTGAGAACGGTTGAAACCATATCACCGGCAGGATAGATATCTATCTGGTATTTTCCGGCCGGAAGGGATAAATAGCCGCTGACATCTTTGTAAGGGAAATCCTTCAATATCCTGTTGCCATTTACATAAATATCGACGTTGGGTGCATCAGGGGAAGCATGCACAACCCGGACCATAGCTGGCTGCCGCATGCTTCCATAAGACTGGGAGGCTTCCATTCGCATGCTTTGTACGGCCCTTCTAATATATTTCAGATGCTGATAATAATAGGCAACATGCAAAGCAGGATCACTGTACTTATAATACTTGGCAAGAAGATCGTATTTACTTGCCTTGGCAAAATCATCATGATGATCTCTGTTAAAAGACATACCTTTCCGCTCCTATCCTCAAATATTCTCAGAGTATGATATGCCTCCAAGGATAGGTGTGTGCCTAGCGGAATTTTCAGAAAGGTGTTTACAGCCGATGATAAAAAGAATATAATGGTAACAAATACAAGCGAAAGCGGGTGAAGTGCTATGGGAAAATTATTATTTGCAAGAAATGAGATTGTATTTTCAATGAGCACGGCCCGGAGAGTAGCTGTATAAACCTGAGAATAGTTCTATTCTTTTTTTATGCTGACTAAAACCATGGGCTGTGTGCCAATGGTTTTTTATTATGTCAAAAAACAAATAAAACGGTCAGCATGGAGGAAATAATGAATACAAACTTAAAACAAATCGGCTTTGATGCACATTTTGAAACAGAGTTTCATAATCTCGCAACGGAAGGGCTTATTCCCGGCAGGGTGGCTCTTGAGCATAAAAGGATGTATCGTGTATGGACTGAAGAAGGAGAGCTGCTTTGCGAGGTTTCAGGCAAATATGCCTTTGCTGCAGGCAGCAGGGAAGATTACCCCGCAGTCGGTGATTGGGTGGCTGTGAAGCCAAGAATAGGAGAGCAAAAAGGGACCATACAGGCCCTATTGCCGCGGATAGGCAAGTTTTCCCGTAAAATGGCTGGAAATACAACTGAAGAGCAAATTGTGGCAGCCAATGTTTCAACCATCTTTCTTGTCAATTCGCTGAATGACGACCTGAACCTCCGGAGGATCGAACGTTATTTGCTTCTGGCATGGGAGTCAGGTGCAAATCCCGTCATCATCCTAACCAAAGCAGATCTATGTCAAGATGCGGATGAGAAAAAGTCGCTCGTTGAATCAGTCAGCATGGGAGTGCCTGTGATTCCGGTCAGTGTTATGTCTGAATCGGGGATTGCAGAGCTCCGTCCCTATATCGGCCATGGATCAACAGTTGCCCTGCTTGGCTCTTCTGGTGTAGGCAAATCAACACTTACCAACTATCTCATGGGAAAAGAAGTGCAAAAGGTGCAGGAGATACGCATGGATGATGATAAAGGAAAACATACGACAACACATAGGGAGCTGTTCCTTCTTCCTGACGGAGGTGTACTTATCGATACACCGGGCATGAGGGAGCTTCAGCTCTGGAATAGTGAAAATGGGCTGTCCGAAAGTTTTACTGATATTGAAGCACTCGCGGATTCCTGCCGGTTCAGGGACTGTTCACATGAGGATGAGCCAGGCTGCGCTGTCCTGGGCAGCATACAGGATGGAGCATTGGAAGAAAGCAGGCTTGCCAGCTATAAAAAGCTTCAGCGTGAGCTGGCATACCTCGACAGAAGGATGGATAAAAAAGCCCAGTCGGATGAAAAGAAAAAATGGAAGAGCATCCATAAGCAAGTAAAGCATAGAACCAGGCATTAACTTTAGAATGGCCGATGCTATTCCGGTCAGCTGCATATACCCGATATTGAAAGCCTCCTGAGTTCAGGTGGCTTTTTCCAATTGCGGCTTAATGTTTAAATTAGAGCAAAACAGCTGCCTGTCGCCAGATCAGTGCAAAGCGCTTGCACTCACCCGGCATAATCGGATAATCTAGGGAGGATAGCTTTAAAACCCTGTTTTAAAGGGAATAAGAGTAAGGTGAATGTAACGCTGGAAAGAGGTGTCTTCAAGTGAATGAGAAGAAATTCGAAAAGGCTGTTTTTGCCGGAGGCTGTTTCTGGTGCATGGTCAAACCATTTGACCAGGAGCCCGGAATTGAAAAAGTAGTTTCCGGATATACAGGAGGTACGGTGGAAAACCCAACCTACAGGGAAGTTTGCTCCGAAACGACAGGGCACTATGAAGCTGTTGAAATCACTTACGATCCTGAGGTCTACTCTTACAGCAGACTGCTTGATGTCTACTGGCAGCAGATTGATCCAACCGACCCTGGCGGCCAGTTCTTTGACAGAGGCCAGTCCTACCAGACTGCCATCTTCTATTATAATGATGAACAGAAGGAGCTTGCAGAGGAATCAAAGAAGCAGCTTCAGGAGAGCGGCCGGTTCAATAAGCCGATTGCGACAAAGATACTGCCCGGCAAGGAATTCTACCCTGCTGAGGACTATCATCAGGACTATTATAAGAAGAACCCGGACAGATACGAATCATATCGCGTCGGCTCGGGACGAGATGCGTTCATCCGCAACAACTGGAGGGACATAAAATGAAGAATAAAGAAAACCTTGAAAAGAATCTGACTCCGATGCAGTATGAAGTGACGCAGAACAATGGCACAGAACCGCCGTTCCGGAATGAATACTGGAACGAATTTAATGACGGTATCTATGTGGACATCGTTTCCGGCAAGCCGCTGTTCAGCTCAAGAGATAAATATGATGCAGGGTGCGGCTGGCCGAGCTTCACCAAACCGATTCAGGATGAAGAAATCATTGAAAAAGCGGATATGAGCCATTTCATGGTCCGGACGGAAGTGCGGAGCAAGGAAGCTGATTCCCATCTTGGCCATGTGTTTGATGACGGCCCCGGGCCAAATGGGCTCCGCTATTGCATCAATTCTGCTGCGATGCGGTTCATCCCGAAGGAAAAGCTCGCAGAAGAAGGATATAAAGAGTATGAAAAGCTTTTTGGCGAGGACGAGAAAAAATAATTGGCGGTGTTTGAATGTTCAAGAAATTATTTGGTAAAAAAGAAGAAATTACCGAGGTAGTGCTGAAGGCGCCATTGACAGGGAAGGCGGTTGATTTGGCCGAAGTGCCGGATCCTGTATTCTCAGAAAAAATGATGGGAGACGGACTGGCAATTGAACCTTCTGAAGGCACTGTCGTTTCACCTGTGGATGGGGAGGTTGTACAAGTGTTCCCGACAAAGCATGCGATCGGTTTAAGAGCTGAAAATGGAGCGGAAATTCTGATCCATATCGGTCTTGAAACGGTATCAATGAAAGGGGAAGGCTTTGAAACCCACATTTCCGAAGGCTCAAAAGTGAAAACCGGGGACAAGCTAGTAAGCTTTGATATTGATCTGGTTAAAGAAAAGGCTAAAAGCACGGTCACTCCTATAATCATTACCAATGGAGATGCTCTTTCTTCCATTGAAAAGAAACCTTTAGGAGCCGTAAATCGCGGGGAGACTCCTGTTATCACTGTTATTAAATAATGAAAAAGAAGCCGTTGGAAGACGGCTTTTTTCTATTCAGAAGCATTTCCCTTATGGGTGGCCATGCCTCCGGATAAGATGAATTTCATCGCATCCTCCGGCTTTACATCAATGATCTCTACCTTGTCCTTTGGAATCAGGAATGTGAAGCCTGCCACCTGAAATGTCTGCGGGATATAGACAGCAATATCATTTTTCAAAGGCTCATAGAAATGTTCCAGATTTTCTGCTGTTATGAAACCGATGCTTTTCATGCCGGTGCCTGGTATGGTGACAATAGCCACTTTGGAAAAGGCACGCTTTTCACCTAGAAAAGAATTGATTGTATCTTTAATGACAGAGTAGATGGTCTTAACCAGCGGAATCCGATCCAGTATCCTGTCAATGAACCTGATCACGCTGCCGGTAATGAATTTGGTTGACAGCCAGCCCAATATCGTAATGGCTGCAGCTGTAGCCAGCAGTCCCACACCGGGAATATAATCTTCCTTCAAATAGGGCTTCAGGGTGCTGCCCAGAAGATTATCCAGGAACATGAATAATTTGTATATGACGAATATCACCAGAATGATTGGTACAATTGTCAGAATACCATTAATAAAATTTTTCAGAAGGCTTTTCATTTTATTTTCTCCTTTACAATTGTTTCCTCCGCAAAAAAAAACTGCCGCATGGCAGCCCAGTGCTCTTTATTGTTTTTCCGGCACGATTATCGAGGATATGCTGACAGACGAGTAGGTCAATAGACTCTGGAGGCTCTGTTCGCCCTTCACGACAAATCTAATGGTATGCGGTCCGTCAGGCAGCCCGCTTGCTGCATATAGCGCCCTTTTTCTCTCAAATGGCCACCAGGTGGAAAGGGTGGTATAATACTGGCCGTCTATAAAGACATCCAGCATGCCGCCTTCGTTACTCCTCAATACATTTACACCCACAAAGGTGCCTTTAAATTCATATTCCAGGAAACTGCCCTTCGCTGAGCTTTTCAGAAATCCGTTTTGATACCGGAAATCCCCTTCCATCTTTCGGGCATAGCTTTTTCTGTCCATGGAAAAATCGGCAGCATCGTGGATGGGTGATACCAGTGAAGCAATAGCAGGGTTGGCTTCTGTAAGTGAGCTGATGACAGTAAAAAGCTCTTCAGCATAAAATTTATAGCCTATTCCATTTGGATGGATCAGATCTTTGGTCAATTGTTCATCTGCGAGACCTGACTTTTTAAATACATCTCTCATATTCACATTTTTTGCGTGATAATGGTCCGATATTCTCTTGATTTCATTCGTAAAAAGTTCGTTGTCCAGCGGACTTTCCGTAATGGTAATTATTTCGCTTGCGGGATATTTCGTTTTCGCTTTTCTGAGAAGCATTTCATAAAAATAGGAAAAATCCTGTTCTGTCATATACTTGCGGTCATTTTCCCCGAATACAAGAAAAATCAGGTCGATGCTTCCCTGATGTTCTGTATGCTGCAGCTTGTATATACCTTCAAAAGCAGTTGCACCGCTTTGGACGACTGAAACTCTTTTATAATCATTGTGGAACTTTGCCTTTAGCAGCTCCTCAAGCTGGGCAAACCAGGTAAGCTCCTTCTTTTCGGCTCCTGAGCCCCTGCCGATGCTGTCTCCGATGATCATATAACGGATATCTTCATTTTGTGCCAATTTTTCATAGACTGTCGCCTCTGCTTCGTCCGCCCTTGAGAAAATCTGCAGACTCCAAAGAGAGACTGCCGCCAAAATCAGTGAGATAACAGCCATTAATCTTCTTTTCTTCTTCATCGGTGTCTCAAGTTCCCCCTGATGGTCGATTTTACTTTTTCATACTATCCTGCTCCGGCTGGCCCCGTGTGTCCTATGCTTATACGTGAGCAAGCGCCCTCCACTTTTCTTTTTATAATAACTCAATGAATGTTATCTTAAAAGAGTTTTTAAGCAGGTTTGGGCATGGAGAGTTAGTTTTATGAATAATATGGGCGAATGCACATACGGGTCAAGTACCTAATACATA
The DNA here is from genome assembly GCF_040492155.1 of Cytobacillus sp. T106. Classification (NCBI taxonomy): domain Bacteria; kingdom Bacillati; phylum Bacillota; class Bacilli; order Caryophanales; family Bacillaceae; genus Cytobacillus; species Cytobacillus sp. T106. The sequence continues at coordinate 808,815 of NZ_JBEUMK010000001.1, forward strand.
TGGTGTATGGAAAGAGAAACAGAGAAAACGAGGAGTGATTCGAAATGAATTATGGGTACTCAGGCTACGGGTGCGATCCATGCTATAGCGGAGGATATGGATATCCGGCATATCCGGTTGCAGGCGCGCAAGGCGGCTATGCAGGGTTTGCGTTAATAGTTGTTCTGTTCATTCTGTTGATTATCATCGGCGCAAGCTGCTACGGTAAATGGTAAAAAGGAAAGGATTGCCTCTGCGGCAATCCTTTTCTTTTCGCATATTCAGATTTTGAATTTAGAGACCAAAGCCCTCAGCTGCTCTGCCTGCCTTGACAGCTGTTCCGAGGAGCCGGCTATCTGGGACATTGCAGCAGAACCTTCCTCAGCTGCAGCAGCGGAAGAGTCAGTGCTGGCTGCTGTTTCCCTGGCAATCGCTGAAACTGAATCAAATGCGGCTGTGACTTCTTCTGCCAGGCTTCGGGAAGCAGTTATCTCAGAAGCCATCTTTTCAATATGTCCGGCTGTTTCCTCAGCCTTGACCCTGATTTTCTTAAGCGAAGTATTCGTTGACTCGGAAATGATGACGCCCTGTTTTACTTCCTCTGCACCTTGCTGATTTCCGGCAATGATCTTTGCGATTTCCTCCTGGATGGAACCGACGATAAGCGTTACTTGCTTGCCCGCCTGCTGGGACTGCTCGGCCAGCTTCCTGACTTCATCGGCTACCACAGCAAATCCTTTGCCTGATTCTCCGGCCCGGGCAGCTTCAATGGCTGCATTGAGTGAAAGGAGGCCTGTCTGATCGGCGATATCTGAAATTGTGCTGATAATGGAATTGATATCAGCCGATTTTCTTCCAAGTGCTTCGATCAGCACTGTATTCTGCTGCATCCTCTTTTCAATCAATCTGATTTTGTCAGAAGCGAGCTGGACATTCTGCTGCCCCTCGTCTGCAGCCATCTGCATGGATTGAGAAGCTGAACTGACCGAATCCGCACTCTCCTGGAGGGATGCTGATGCCTGATTGAGCTTTTCCATTGCGATAAGGGAAGCAGACATTTTACTATTGGTTTCTTCTGAACCGCTGGCTATCTGGCCTGCACTGGCAGCGATCTGTGAAATTGTTTTGGATGTTTCCTCGCTGGAAGCATACAGCTCCTGGCTGCTGGATGAAACATTGTCGGCCAGGGAGGATACTTCCCTTACCAGCCCCGCAATTCCTTCTATCAGCATATTGGCATCAGAAGCCAGCTTTGCCAGCTCATCTTTGGACTTTACCTCGATCCTTTTCGTCAGATCTCCGCCAGCCTGGGCGATCTCAATCATGGATAAGCTGATTGCACTTGAGCTCCGTTTAATATTTCTGGATAAAGTAAATCCAAACAGTGCCGAAAGCAGAAGTGCCGCAACGGCAAGTACCATGGTGCCAGTCTGTGCAGCTGACACCTGGCTGTTCAGATGAGCAATCCTTTCTTCAGAAGCCTTCAGCTCATCTTCCTCAAAAGACTGAATCTGGCTCTTCAGCTTATCCATTGTTTCTTTGCCCTTTGCTGATTCAACAAGCTGGGAAGCCTCTTCTTTTGAAAAATCCCTGCGTGTTTCAATCACAGTATCAATCCAGACGAGCCATTCTTTGTATGTATTTTCAATTTCAGTGATCTTTTTCATTCTTGCTTTGCTGCCGGCACTCAATTCCTTGAGCGTCTTCAGATTGTTATCAACCATATTTTTGCCATTTCCATATGAAGCAAGAAACGACTCCGAGCCTGTGATAACAAAACCGCGTTCCCCTGTTTCAATATCTGAGTAGGCTTTGGACATTTGCTGGAGCTGTTTGTGGAATTCCATATCATGCCCGATGATATAATTCGTTTCTTTTTTCAGATTGTGAATGCTAAAAATAGACCCTGCAGATAGCGCAGCAATGACGACCAGCAATATTCCAAAGGATAGATTGACCTTCCCTCTGATCGTTTTAAAATATGAAATCACTTTTTTCATGATGAACGCTCCCCTCTAGGTAAAAAGACCTTTTCAGGCTCATAGATCAAAAGACTGCCAATATAGAAAATTATAGCAGGTTTTAGAGGGGGACTCTGCAAAAATTAGCGAAATTCAGAAAAAAATCTGCAGCAGGTTTTTTTCTCTTATTTCATAGTGAGCTGAAGTCTTTCTTGTTTGCCATCCAGATTGATCAGAACGGTAAAATTCTCTTCAATGTCAGCAGGGAATTTGACGTGTTCAAAAACATGTTCTACAGATGATTCTTCTTTGCTTGAAAAATCGGTTTGATAGGCTGCTTTAGAATGGCCGGGAAGTGAAACCCAAAAGACAAGCTCTTTTTCTTCCTGGATTTCTTTACCGTCATACATCAGTTTAAGAGTGATTGTGGCCTCGCTGATTGTTTCATCTGCCTTTATTTCCATCTCGCCGTCCCAGTTCTTGCTTTTCCCCTCATATGTGTAATAGGAAGGTGTTCCGCATCCCGCAATCAAGAATAGAAATAAACTGGCTGCAATCATGACTTTTTCCAGGCCCATTTCAATTCCTCCTTTGTATCTGAACACTGTAATCTTTTTCTATTCTTACCCCCGATGGAGAATTTAAATGACATGTCCATCCTGAAATTAAAAATAAATAAAGAAGCCATGCACTTAACATGGCTTCCTGTTTACATCTCAATCGGGCATGATTGTCACAATCTGTGCAATTCTGATAAAAAAGATTTCATCTCCAGACTTAACAGCTATATGATCCGGCTTTACATCCATCAGTCTTCCCCGCAATGTATCTTTCACCGTTTCGACAACGAGATTCCTGCCCAATACACTTTGAAGCGTCTGATAAACATAAGGGTCAAAATGAAAAACGGGGGCGGGCGACTGCATTTGCTGACCCATCATATTTACATCTGCAGGAATGTTTCTATGATACTGCATTTTTACATCTCCTCCTGTTCAGTTAACAATATGCACTGGCCAGGCATCCGGTGCCCGGAATGATGCATGAGAGTGGTGATCGGGGAATTTATTCAGAAAGATTTCCGGTGGACATTCATATAATGAAGCGAGCGGGGCAGCACACGCGAGACCAGTGAGTGAATGGGGGAAGCGACATTGAATCAGCCGTCGTTTTTGATAAAACCTATGCTGGATGCCGATTATCCAACGATTGAACGGGGCAGAGGCATCTACTTATATGACAATGAAGGCAAGAAATATCTGGATGCCTGTTCAGGAGCCGTGACAGCGAACATCGGTCACGGAAACGAAGAAGTGATCCAGGCAATGATGGAACAGGCTAAAAAGGTTTCATTTGTATACAGATCCCAATTCACCAGCGAAGCAGCTGAGAACCTTGCCGGGAAAATAGCAGAAACTTTGCCGGGTGATCTGAATTGGTCATTTTTTGTGAACAGCGGCTCAGAAGCCACAGAAACTGCGATGAAAATAGCCATCCAATACTGGCAGGAAAAAGGGATAAGAACAAAGACAAAAATTTTATCCCGATGGGTCAGCTATCACGGCATCACATTAGGAGCGCTTTCCATGTCAGGCCATCCGGGGAGGAGGGCAAGATTTGTCCCTCTCCTGGAGGATTTTCCTTCCGTTCATCCGCCATACTGCTACCGCTGTCCATATGGACTGGAGGCGCCTCAATGCGGACATCTGTGCGCAGCAGAACTCGAAACGGCGATTAAACGCATTGGAGCCGATCGGATTGCAGCTTTCATTGCAGAGCCGGTCATCGGGGCAGCGGGAGGAGCAATTTCCCCTCCAGACGGCTACTATAAAGTCATAAAAGAAATCTGCGAGAAACATGATGTTTTATTCATAGCCGATGAAGTGATGACAGGATTTGGACGGACCGGTACGATGCTCGCCTGTGAGAGCTGGGGGATCCAGCCTGATATAGCGGCTTTTGGCAAAGGCATGGGAGCAGGCTATGCACCGATAGCAGCTGCTGTAGTCTCCGACAAAATAATGGAGCCTATTATGGCAGGAACAAAGTCAATCATGAGCGGACATACATTGAGCGCCAATCCGCAATCTTGCGCTGTTTCTCTGGCAGTGCTTGAATATCTGGAAAAAGAGCAAATCATCCCAGAGGTGGTCAGGAAGGGTAAGTACCTGAGTGACCATCTCCGAAGACTGGAGAAGAAGTACAGCTTCATTGGCGACATCAGGGGGAAGGGACTGCTTCTTGGTGTAGAACTGGTTAAGGACAAAGTGTCAAAGGATCCATTCAGCCGGTCCCTGATGGCAGGACAAAAGCTGGTCAGTGCTGCCCAGGAGCAGGGCATCCTGCTGTACCCCGCCGGTTCAGGGATAGATGGCATACATGGGGATGCGGTCATCATTGCACCTCCTTTGAACATCACCATGGAGGAGCTGGACGAATTGGCAGCACTCCTAGACAGGGCTTTGTCTGAATTCCACAGAATCATTGAACAGGAAAGCCTGAAGGGAGGGGGCTCATGAACAGCTCCTTTAATAAAATTGTGACTGCAGCAAAGGCAATGAATGATTTTCATGATGGCCTGTCCATAATCGCAGGAGGATTCGGAGGAATTGGCACGCCGCCGACCCTCATAGAGGAATTGATAGAAAAAGGGACAAAAAATATCACCCTTATCTGCAATGATGCCGGATTTCCCCACATAGGCGCAGGAAGGCTTGTTACATTGGGGAGGGTCAAAAAATTGATTGCCTCGCATATAGGCTCCAACCCGGAGGCTGGCCGCCTGATGAATGAAGGCAAGCTCGAAGTGGAGTTCTCACCCCAGGGAACGCTTGCTGAAAGGATCAGGGCTGGAGGTGCCGGCATTGCCGGAATATTGACAGATATCGGCATATCAAACGAGATGGTTTCAGCAGGGAAGGCAACTCATACTATCAGCGGGACAGAATATCTAATTGAAACGGCAATCACAGCTGACGTCTCAATTGTGTATGCAAAAAAGGCGGATCCGTTCGGCAATCTTATATATGACAAAAGTGCACGGAATACAAACCCCCTGGCAGCCATGGCAGGGAATAAGACGATTGCCGAGGTGGAGGAAATCGTCCCTTTAGGCGCTATTGATCCGGATGAGGTCATGACGCCAGGAGTATTTGTGGATTATATTGTTCCTTCAAAGGGAGTGAACTGGAAATGGGCATGGGAATAGATAAACGCAAAAAAATGGCCAGGAGGGCAGCGGAAGAAATCAGAGACGGAATGATTGTCAATTTAGGAATCGGCATTCCTTCCCTTGTGCCTGATTTTCTGCCGGAATCCATAAGTGTTATGTTTCATGCAGAAAACGGCATAACAGGGATGGGCCCAAGCCCTGTTAAGGGTCAGGAAGATCCCCATCTCTGCAATGCGGGCGGCTTTCCGGTGACCAGCGTTAAGGGGGCTTCATATTGCGACAGTACCATAGCTTTTGGGATGATCAGGCGCGGGAGGGTTGATTTGACTATTCTCGGCTCACTGCAGGTCAGCGGGAAGGGAGATCTGGCCAACTGGATCGTTCCCGGCAGGAAAGTACCTGGGATGGGAGGGGCGATGGAGCTTGCACAGAAAGCGAAGAGAGTCATTGTTGTTATGAATCAGACGGATAAAAATGGCATGCCGAAAATCCTTGAGCATTGTACACTCCCGCTGACATCGCCTTCCTGTGCATCGCTCGTCATAACTGAAATGGCCGTGTTTGAAATTAAGGGAACAGGAATGGTCCTGAAGGAGCTGTTTGCTCCCTATTCAATAGAGGAAGTGAAGAGCAAGACAGGCTGCAGGCTGCAGGTGGCAGAGGATTTGAGAATAATAGTTTAGCAGGCGGGGGAGGCGGTTTTATTGAGTGAGAGTGATGGAAGCGTAAAAGAGTGGCTGAGCAAAAACAGGTCTAAAGGAATCAGGCTTCTCCAAAGGCTTGTCCAGGAACCAAGTACTAGGGGAAATGAGGCCGGTGCCCAGGCTGTGATCATTGAGAAGTGCCGGGAAATGGGGCTCGAGCTGGATATATGGGAAATCGGCAAAGATGAGCTGCCCGCACATCCCCTATTCTGTTCTGACAGAAAGGACTTCAGCGGCAACCCGAATGTAGTGGGAGTCTGGAAGGGGACCGGTGGAGGCAGGAGCATCATTTTGAATGGCCATATCGATGTGGTTCCTGAGGGCAGCAGGGATGATTGGAAATATGACCCCTACAGCGGACAAATAAAGGATGGGAGGCTTTATGGCAGGGGGGCGACCGACATGAAGGGCGGAACAGTATCCCTGCTGCTGGCGCTTGAGTACTTGATAGCGGCGGGGAAGGAATTGAAGGGAGATGTCATTTTTCAGAGTGTTATAGAAGAAGAAAGCGGAGGGGCCGGGACGCTTGCCGCTGTGATCAGGGGTTATAAAGCAGATGGAGCGATCATCCCTGAACCGACAAATATGAAGCTTTTTCCAAAGCAGCAGGGCTCTATGTGGTTCAGGATTACAGTCAAGGGCCGTGCTGCACATGGCGGCACCCGCTATGAGGGTATCAGTGCGATTGAAAAGGCCATTGCAGTGATAGCTTCTCTCCAGGAACTCGAGAAAACGAGAAATGAGCGGGTTGCAGATCCTTTATACAAGGGAATACCTATCCCGATTCCGATCAATATCGGAAAAATCACGAGCGGGGAGTGGCCATCCTCTGTACCGGATACCGCCGTCATTGAGGGAAGGATAGGGGTTGCTCCTGAAGAAGATATGAAGATGGCAGAAAAAGAGCTGGAAACGGTATTAAACTCCTTATCTGAAAAAGATGGCTGGTTCATTGAAAATCCCTGCAAGGTCGAGTGGTTTGGAGGAAGATGGCAGCCTGGGAATCTGGACATTGGCCATCCCCTGATGAGCGTGCTGTCAGCCAGTTTTGAAAAAGTGGCAGGGGAGAAGCCCAAAATAGAAGCATCTCCATGGGGTACAGACGGCGGGATCCTTTCCGGGGCCGGCGGGACGCCTGTTATCGTATTCGGTCCGGGAACTACAGAGGCAGCCCATGATGCGGATGAATCCATCTCCCTGGATGATATGTTCAATGCTGCGGAGATCATTGCCGAGTGCATCATGGAGTGGTGCAGCTGACATTAGTCTACAGAGGAAGCCGATTGATGGGATTTTTCAGCTCAAGAATTTATACTTAAGCTACATTGTCTTTAGGAGGTAATGATATGAAGCAGGATTTATGGATCAATGGCAGTTTTGAACCGGGAAGTGAATACAGGGAGCTTAGAAGCCCTTATAATCAGGAGAAGCTGGCAGATGTGGCGGCGGCTGGAAGCGAAGAAATAGAGGCAGCCATTGCTTCTGCAGAGAAAGCATCAAAATTGATGGCCGCAATGCCTGCGCATAAAAGGGCTGAAATTCTTGAGAATGCAGTCCAAATACTCAAGGATGAAAAAGAAGAGTGTGCAAGGATTATTTCGCGGGAGGCCGCGAAGCCGATAAAAGCAGCACGGACAGAGGTGGAAAGGACTATCACAACATATGCATTTGCAGCACAGGAAGCCAGAAGGCTGTACGGTGAAACCATCCCGATGGATGCGGCGCCTGGAGGTGAGGGGAGGCTCGCCTACACGGTAAAAGAGCCGCTGGGGGTCATTGGTGCGATTACACCCTTCAATTTCCCGATGAATCTTGTTGCCCATAAAGTCGGACCGGCGATTGCGGCTGGCAACACAGTTGTCCTGAAGCCGGCGAGCCAGACGCCTTTAAGCGCGTATAAGATTGCTGATATTTTCCATCGTGCAGGGCTGCCTGCAGGTGGACTGAATGTAATTTCCGGCAGCGGAAAAACGATCGGCGACAGCTTCCTCTCAGACAAGAGGATCAAGATGATCACTTTTACGGGAAGCCCTGAAGTAGGCACTTATATCAGGGAAAACGCCGGGCTGAAAAAGGTGACCCTCGAGCTGGGTTCAAATTCAGCCGTCATTGTGGATAAAGATACCGACCTTGATAAGGCAGTCCCGCGAATTGTATCAGGAGCGTATGCCTTTCAGGGCCAGGTCTGCATTTCTGTGCAGCGGATCTATGTCCATGAGGCCATTTTTGAAGAATTTACTGAAAGGTTTGTCCATGAAGCAGGCAGACTCCAGGCAGGGGACCCGCTTGATGAGACGACCGATGTATCTGCCATGATCTCCCTCGATGATGCAGAACGGGCAGAATCGTGGGTGAAAACCGCTGTGGACGGGGGAGCAAAGCTAGCTCTCGGCGGAAGCGGGGAAGGTTCTGTTTTCCAGCCGACAGTTCTGCTGGACGTTGATAAAGAACAGAAAATCTCCTGTGAAGAGGCATTTGCCCCTGTTGTCCATATTAACCGCTTCTCAGGTATAGATGAAGCGATCGGTTATGTGAATGATTCCCAGTATGGGCTCCAAGCAGGCATTTTCACAAAGGATATCAATGCAGCGCTGAAGGCCGCACGCGAGCTTGAAGTCGGCGGCGTGATGATCAATGATTTTCCAACCTTCCGTGTGGATCATATGCCATACGGCGGCGTCAAACTGAGCGGGACCGGCCGGGAAGGAATTAAATATGCAGTCGAAGAAATGACAGAGCTTAAGCTTGTCAGCATTAAATATGAATAACCGTCAAACATGGACGGCTGTTAAGAAAAGGGGCGCTCGGTCAGAGGGTCCCCTTTCTGTAAAGGAGGAGGAATATGGAGCAGTCATCAGTAAGAATTATCAGGCAGGACAACTTTTCTCTCGAGGTTTTCATTGACCCGTATAATAAGAGAATCAGAGTGGATGACTGCCTTGGAAACCGTAAAAGTGCGCTTTCGTTCGCATACGGTTTAAGAGAGGAGATCCAGGCAGAAAAAATGATAATTAAAGCCAGGGCAGAGGAGACAGATTTTTATCTGGAGAACGGCTTCCAGGCTGAAGGCAAGATCGACGGCTATTTTTTAGGCTCTGACGCTTTTTTCATGTCCAAGTATTATAAGAGCAGCAGGAGAAACAATCCGCACTGGGCTGATGAGGATGAGGTCGCAGAGAAAGTGCGCAGCCTCGAAAGAACCGGCAATGATTCCAGTCTTCAGCCTCCATTCCGGCTTGTACGCTTCAAGCCGGCAGATGCCCGTGAACTGGCTGAGCTGTATAAGTCGGTATTTCAAATTTACCCCGTTCCCATGGATGACCCCCGGTATATCGAAAAGTCGATGGAAAACGGCACAATGTTCCTGGGAGTGAAACACGAGGGGAAAATCGTGAGCGCTGCCTCCGCAGAAATCAATTCTTTCTACCGAAATGCAGAATTGACAGACTGTGCCACATTGCCTGAATTCCGAAAGCATGGATTGATGAAAATACTGATTGGCAAACTTGAGGAAGAGCTGGCCTGCCAGGGAATCTTTTGCGCTTATTCCATCGCCAGAAGCCTTTCATATGGAATGAATGCAGCTCTTCATCAGCTTGGGTACAGCTACAGGGGCAGGCTGGCCAATAATTGCTATATCTTTGATAAGCTTGAGGATATGAATATCTGGGTGAAAAATCTTGCCATGATGCCAAAAATCCGGCACTAGACTGACAATTTTCCGGCACCTTTTCATATAGATGAATAAGGGGGTTGGACGTATGAAAGAACAAGTGCTTACAGCGATTTTGAAGGGGATTGACGAAGGCATTCATGCTGTGGATATAAACGGGATTACTATTTTTTATAATGAAGTTGCTGCTTTGCATGATGGCATGGGTATGGATGAGGTGCTTGGAAAGCCGCTGCTTGAAAGCTTTCCATCTCTGAGCTTGAAGTCAAGCACCCTGCTCCAGGTAATGAAAACAAAACAGCCGATATACGATCAGTCCCAAAGCTATATCAACCTCCATGGCAAGAGGATTGAAACACTGAACACCACGCTTCCCATTTTTGTGGAAGGAGAGCTAGTAGGGGCTGTGGAAATTGCTAAAGATTATTCCCGGCTGAAGATATTGTCCGAAAGGCTCCTGGATCTTCAGAAAGCAAGCGTGCCAAGTGAAAAAAACCTGCGGCCGGCAGGAAGCACAGTATATACCCTGGATGATCTGCTGACTGGAAATGGGCTCTTCAAAGAGCTGAAAATGGAAGCCTTAAAGCTTGCTGCCTCTTCTTCTCCCATCCTCGTATTTGGGGAAAGCGGATGCGGCAAGGAGCTGTTTGTCCAGGGAATCCACCATGCATCAGCCAGAAGGGAGAAACCATTCATAGCACAGAATTGTGCTGCTATCCCTGAGACGCTCCTTGAAGGAATCCTTTTCGGTACAGCGAAAGGGAGTTATACGGGAGCCGTTGAAAGACCCGGGCTGTTTGAACTGGCAGATGGGGGGACGCTGTTCCTCGATGAACTCCATACAATGCCGGCGCTGCTGCAGGCAAAGCTTTTGAGGGTGCTTGAGGACGGTGCTGTCCGGCGTGTCGGCGGATCCAGAAACATAGCCACTGATGTCCGGATCATCGCGGCCATGAATATACACCCGCATGAGGCTATGGAGCAGGGGATCCTCCGGCATGACCTTTACTACAGGCTCAATGTGTTTACATTCGAACTGATCCCTCTGCGAAAGAGGCCTGAAGATATCGGGCTTTTGGCGTCCCATTTCCTTAATTCCTTTAACCGTAAGCTCGGGAAAAATGTAAAAGTGATCGGCAGTACAGCAGCAAAGTTCTTCAGCAGCTACCACTGGCCGGGAAATGTAAGAGAATTAAAGCATACGATTGAGTATATGGTCAATGTTTCTAAGGGAAGCGAGCTTACTGAAGAGGATCTGCCAGCCATGCTGAAACAGATGAGGAGCAAAAGCGGAAGCAGGACAGTGGCATTATCCTTAAAAGAGCGTGTGCAGGCAGCAGAAAAAGAGATCATTGAGGCTGCAATAGCCGGGACAGGAGGGAATATCCTGCAGGCTGCCAGGCTCCTGAATATCCCGAGGCAGACGCTTCAATATAAGCTTCATAAGCATCAACTGGGAAATGCCGAATAACCGGCATTTCTTTTTATTGTTCTCCCGCTCGTGCTGCTGTGCATAAGGATTAACAACTGGCATGGAAATTGCATGTAATACAGTATAAGGAAGCTGCAAACTTTACCATTAGCTGGGAGGAATTGAAAATGAAGCTGGACTTATATAAAGCAGAACGCCATTGGAAGGATATAGAGCTTTGGAAGGATGTAACAGAAGAGCAATGGAATGACTGGCTTTGGCAGCTCACCAACACGATAAGAAACCTGGAGGATTTGAAAAAAGTCATCAATCTGACGCCCGAGGAAGAAGAGGGCGTAAAGATTTCCACTAAAACAATCCCATTGAATATTACACCATATTATGCATCCCTGATGAATCCGGATGATCCCCGCTGTCCTGTCAGGATGCAGTCTGTCCCGATTTCTCAGGAAATCCATAAAACAAAATATGACCTGGAAGACCCCCTCCATGAAGACGAAGATTCACCTGTGCCCGGATTGACGCACCGCTATCCTGACCGGGTGCTGTTCCTTGTCACCAATCAATGCTCCATGTACTGCCGCTATTGTACAAGGCGAAGGTTTTCCGGCCAGATCGGCATGGGTGTTCCTAAAAAGCAGCTGGACGATGCGATAGCTTATATCAGGAACACACCTGAAGTCCGAGATGTGCTCATCTCAGGAGGAGATGGACTGTTAATCAATGATAAAATCCTGGAATATATATTGAAAAACCTGAGGGAAATCGATCATGTGGAAATCATCAGGATCGGTACCAGGGCTCCGGTCGTTTTTCCCCAAAGAATAACAGAGAATCTGTGCAATATCTTAAAGAAATACCATCCGATCTGGCTGAACACTCACTTCAATACGAGCATTGAAATTACCGAAGAAGCTAAAAAGGCCTGCGAAATGCTCGCCGATGCGGGAGTGCCTGTCGGCAACCAGGCAGTCATTCTGGCGGGCATCAATGACAGTGTCCCGATCATGAAAAAACTGATGCACGACCTTGTTAAGATCAGGGTGCGTCCTTACTATATCTATCAGTGCGATTTATCAGAAGGCATCGGCCATTTCAGGGCGCCTGTTTCAAAAGGACTGGAGATTATAGAAGGACTGAGGGGGCATACATCTGGCTATGCTGTACCTACTTTTGTGGTCGATGCACCTGGGGGCGGCGGGAAGATTGCACTGCAGCCGAATTATTTGATATCCCAAAGCGCTGAAAAGACAGTGCTCCGCAATTTTGAGGGAGTCATAACCACTTATCCTGAGCCCGAGAATTATGTCCCGGGCAGAGCAGAGGACTATTTTAAAAGAATTTATCCTGATATGGACCAGAAGAATAGCCATACAGGAATATCGGCACTCATGAATGATTCACAGTTCAATCTTGTTCCTGAAGGCCTGAGGAGGCTGGACCGCAGGGAAGAGTACCAGCAGGATCCGGGGCACCATTCCCTCAAGGATAAACGGGAAAAGCGCGATGAATTAAAAGATAAGAAATTTGAAGCGCAGATGAAGAAGTGGGGACAGCAGGAGAAGGGAGAGGAACCATCATGAATTGTGATTGGTGCTCATCTGATGAAACGGCAAGGCAGACAGCTTCGGTCTTTTGGGAACTGCCTGATGGAACAAAAGGGATTGAGATAAGAGAAACACCCTGCATTGTCTGCAGTGGGTGCGGAATGGTATATCACGAAGAAAAGATCATAGAGGAGATCGAGGACCAGCTCTTTTTAATAGATACTAAAAAGCTTGAAAAATCGCTTACTTTTGAAGAATTGATGGCTAAACCGAGGTTTCTTAAAAGAAATTATTTCAAATTTGATTAAGAAGAGAGGAAAAGGCCCGGGATGACCGGGCCTTTTGGACTTTAGAATTGCTTTTGTTAAAGCAGCGAAACGGTGGCCTTTGCTGTTATTGAAATGCCTGCAGCTGTTTATTGCTTTTCTTCAAGCATTTTGTACATGATCCCGTCCCTGACCGTTTTATCGCAATAAACGAAATGGGGAGACCGGACAGTTTCCATCATCTGGCTTACAATCCCAATGGCTGGGAGAATGATATCTCTTCTTTTTTTGGACAACCCCTTTACTTTTGAACGCTCATCTACATTCAAGGAGGAAAGCTCAGAGAAGATGCTGCTGATTTCATGGAGCTTCAATTCAGCACCTCCAAATTTCGCGTTATGTATTCTGGACAGGTTTTTTGCGCTTCCGCCGATTCCGATAATGGGGAGGCCGGCGTTTTTCAGCCAGGGAAGGGTCTGGATGCTGTCCAAAATATAGCGGCGCAATTGAGTTAATTGATTCTCAGTCACTCTTTTTCCCTTAGTATAGGCTTCATGAAGATTGACAGCACCAAACTGAAAACTGTGATAATGAACCATTTCCCTGTTTCTGAAAAGGGTAATTTCCGTGCTTCCGCCGCCGATATCAAGAGTGATCCCCTCAACCGCATTCATTGAATTAACCACACCTAGATAGCCGTAGCGGGCTTCTTCATATCCGCTTATCACAGAAATGGCAATGTCCGTCCGGGCAGCGATTTCAGCCAGAATCTCTTCTTGATTAAGTGAATTGCGGATAACAGCAGTAGCATAGCCGGTGATGCGACCTGTCCCGTATTTTTCAGCTCTCTTCTGGAATTCCTTAAAGATGGTGATGATAAGCTGGATGCCTTCCTCTGTCAAAAAGCCCTGCTCATTTAAATGATTGATAAGCCTTGCTGCGACCTTGACCCGCTCTACTTCATGAAATATCCGAAGATCCTCATTGACATTGTAAATGGCCATTTGAATGGAATTGGACCCTAAATCGATCAGGGCTATTGTCTGGTTGTTCAAAAAAAGGACACTCCTTTGATGACTTTTATACATTCAATTTTATATGAAAACACTTAAGTCGAATGTAAAGCTATTGTAAATATACAGTACTGCAGTAGCTTAAACAGCAAAAGGCAGAGTGTAGTCTTTAAAACCAGGATATTTAAGACGCAGCCTATCTTGAGACATTAAATGTGAAAGCATGAATGTATAATTTACAAAACTTAACACTATCACTCTAGTTATTTACATCCTTATTTGCTAATTTTATCCTTGTCGAAGATTGCAGAAGGGGATGTAGAACCATGTGCATAAACCATGAGAAACCTGATATTTCTAATTTGGATAATCCTTCCTATTACAATAATCGCGAGCTGAGCTGGCTGGATTTTAATAATAGAGTGCTGGAAGAAGCAGAAGATAATCAAAATGCGTTATTGGAACGATATAAATTCCTTTCTATATTCAGCTCAAATCTGGATGAGTTTTTCATGGTCAGGGTAGCTGGTCTGCTGGATCAGGTAAAAGCCGGTTTCAATAAACCCGAAAACAAAGCTGGGCTGACCCCAAAAGAACAGCTGAGCGCCATTTCTGAAAAAACACATACCCTTGTTAAAAAGCAAGATGAAATATATTGTAATGAGCTTACTCCCCTTTTAACAAAAGAACAGATAGAAATATCCAGAATTAAAGATGTCCCATCAAAGGACTTGGCTTTTCTTGAAAACTTCTTTGAGGCATATGTTTATCCTGTTCTGACTCCCATGGCGATAGATGCTTACCGCCCTTTCCCGATGCTGTTAAACAAATCATTGAATTTAGCTGTGATCATAGAAGAAAAATCGCCGGATAAAAAGAAGCATCTGAGCCTGGATGGAAATCTGGTCATCGTACAGGTACCGTCTGTAATCGACCGCCTGGTGGAGCTGCCTCAGAAAGGGCAGGCCAGGAAGTTTGTGCTCTTGGAAGAGGTTATTATTTATTGCATCCACAAACTGTTTACGGGATATAAAGTGCGCTCTGCCACTCCATTCAGAATTACCCGCAATGCCGATCTCGCCATTCATGAAGACGAAGCGGAAGACCTGCTGCAGGAAATTGAAGAAGAGCTTAAGAAACGGAAAAGAGGTGCAGCGGTCCGGCTGGAATATCAGCAGGCTGAAAACAGCAGTCAGGTCATTGAATTCCTAAGGAAAGAGCTGGAAATACACGGGAAGGATATCTATCCTGTCGAAGCCCCCCTGGATCTGACTTTTCTTTTTTCATTTTGTAAAAAAATCCAGGCAAGCCATGAGCATTTGGCGGCGCAGTCCTTTATTCCCCAGCCTCCGCAGGATTTAGAGGGTGAGGGTGGAATATTTGAGAAAATCCGGAAAAGGGATGCTCTGCTGCATCATCCTTATGAATCTTTTGAACCTGTGGTAGATTTCATGAGGGAAGCCGCAGATGATAAAGATGTACTGGCAATTAAGCAGACTCTTTATCGTGTCAGCGGAGATTCACCGATCATTGAAAGCCTGAAGCGTGCGGCCGAAAATGGGAAGCAGGTGACGGTGCTTGTGGAGCTGAAGGCCCGCTTTGACGAAGAAAATAATGTCCAGTGGGCAAAGGAGCTGGAACAGGCAGGCTGTCATGTCATTTATGGCATGACACTTCTGAAAACGCACAGCAAAATTACATTGGTAATCCGAAGGGAAAAAGGAAATATCCAGAGATATGTCCATTTGGGGACAGGAAACTATAATGATGCGACCGCAAGGATTTATACAGACATGGGGCTGCTTACTTGCAATCATCAGCTTGGAGAAGATGCTATTAACTTTTTCAATTATCTGAGCGGCTATATGGAGAGGCCATCCTATCAACAGTTATCTGTTTCACCTTTCGGCATCAGAGATACTTTCATCAGGCTCATTGATCAGGAGATAGAATTTCACAGGAACTATCAGAATGGAAGAATCATAGCAAAAATGAATTCTCTGACTGACAAGAAAATCATTAAAAAATTGTATGAAGCCTCGATAGCCGGGGTTAAGATAGATCTTATCATCAGGGGGGTCTGCTGCTTAAGGCCCGGCATTGCGGGTGTCAGTGAAAACATCAAGGTCCTTAGCATTGTGGGTACATTCCTTGAACACACCAGAATCTTTTATTTCAATCATCAGCAAGCTAAAAGGGTTTACCTTTCTTCGGCAGACTGGATGACCCGTAATATGGAAAACCGTGTTGAGATTCTTTTTCCCATTCTGGAGGAGCGGCTTAAAGCAAGGATTTATAGTGTACTTGAGGTTATGCTGAAAGATAATTGCAAAGCAAGGGAACAGGACCATGATGGCCGTTATCGCTATGTGGACCGGAAAAGCGGCGAAAACCGTATAAACAGCCAGCAGCTGTTATGTGAAGAAGCTGTCCAGTTTAAGCTTTCGTCGAAGACTGCAGACAGCTATCCACCTGCACATCGTCCACGACCGGCTTCACTTGCAGAATCTTACTTACTGAAGCTGAAGGAGTTTATTCCATTGCTTAACAGATAGAAAAGATTCACCATTCATACATGAATAAGGCAGTCGTTTCCCCCTCAGGGTCCTATAATAAAGATGGAAAAAACTTTCAGCGGGGGGATTTTTATGCGTTATGCTTTGCTGATTATGCTTGTGTCTTCCATGTCTGTCCTTTTCATTTGCGGTTATTTCACAGCAGTCATAAAAGTGAAGTACGGGAAAAGCTGGCTTCATGCCGTACCTGCAGCAGTGGCTGTCCTGATGTTCAATATCATTTTTGCACTGGTTGAAATGGCAAAGGCGGGCAGATGGGAGTGAATAGCGAGATTGTCTTACGGGGGCCCGGCCTTTTTGGCACTTGGGCAACATCTATCCTGTAAGCAAGTCTGTCTTTGTGGACGAACCGGCAGGCATCCTTTATAGTAGACGGTATAAATGTTGAAATTGCGTGCGGCTGTTCAGCCGGCGCTTATTATACCAGAGAAGAAAGGGAGTACCATGTCGAAATCCTTTTATCATTTCCTGATGAAATACCGTCATCCTGAGCCAAAGGACAGCATCAGCTCTTTTGCCAATTCCGCGTTTGAAGACCATAGCTTCCCAAAGACATCATTTGATTATGATGAACTCAGCAGCTATCTGGAAATGAATGGCCACTATCTGGACAGCATGGCCATCTTTGATGAAGCCTGGGAGCTTTATCTGGTGTCCGAAACAAAGAGATAAGTTTATTCTTACTGCAAGGGGCTGCTTGATAAGCGGCTCCTTTTCTTATTTTTGAACTTGGCGGCATATGGGCAATTTTGGGACCGAATATCTTCTTCCTGCATATGATATCGTAATTAATACTCACGACGATCATTGAGAGGATGGAGGATATGGAAAAGAAGAAAAAGCCAAGATTTAATATCGGTGATACAGTCGTGATCACGATGTATGGAACAGTCGGCAAAATAACAGATGTTAAATGGCTGGACGGAATGCATGTATATGAAGTGAATAAAAGCGAGGGCCTGTTTATGGAATCCAGCCTTCAGATGCTTTCTGAGTATGAAGGAAATATAATGGAGAAAGAGCATATAGATATTGAATATAAATTTTTGTTCGGCGATCTGGTGCAGGTGAAAGGCTATGGTTCAGACCTGTTTAAGGTGGTGGGGTTCCGGACTGAAATCTGGCGCTATAAGGAGGATGCCTGGGAGGATGTCATTTATGAGCTTTCCAGGATCAATGACGGCGAATGGCTGGAGGCCGGGGAAGAAGAGCTGACCCTGCTTGCGGATGCAGAAAGCGCCGACACTTTCATCCAGAAGCTTGGGCTCCTTTATCTAATCAACAAGCAGCAGAAGCCTGTTAATCTGAAGAAGCAGCAGGGTTCTGTGAAACAGATGGAAAAAGAGTTCCTGGAAAGCCGCAAAGAGAAAAAGCAAATGATTGATGGCCTGCTTGATATTTACAATGATTACCGGATCCTCTTCCAGCTGTTCGGCGACGATGAATACAGGCATATCATGCAGGTGATCTTGCGGAAGCTTAAGCATCTGACCGGTGCTGACGGAAAAAAGCATGCCTAGCACTACAAGCCGGAAGCGAGGTATAAATAAGCAAGATAGGGAAGCCCTCCTGCCAGAAGGATCAGGAACATAGATGAGAGTATTTTTTCAAAGAGATTTACAATCATGCTGTTTTCCTGGTTAACATCTTCTTTTACATCATCCACAAACGTTCTGAGCCTATTCATGCCATCCGCCTCCCGACTTTCTGATATAACATTGTATGGCTTGTCCCTGGGAGATATGCTCACAGGTGATAGAATAAAAGTTTTTCTCATATTGTGCATGAAAGTAGGAAAAGCATCATACATTCTGAAAAAGGGGGCGTTGCTGTGAGAGAAATCGAAGTTTTTATAGATACGGAGGAAATAGCAGAGTTTTTCTTTCATGAGCTTGTTAAAAGGGGATACGTTCCTGAGGAGATGGAGCTTGAGGATCTGGCGGATATAACCTTCGAGTATTTGCTGGATAAGTGCATCATTGATGAGGAAATTGAAGAATAATAGATGACGATAAGAGTGGAAGCTGGCGCCGGATAGAGCGCCAGTTTTCTTTATTATGCAGCGATATCCAGAGGTGTTAAGGGATTACTTGATGGGCAATCAAGTCTGCAGCTGAAAGTAAGGCATGCTGCTTTAGAAGCTTCCGCGTTAAATCATAGTCCTTGGTTTCCGGCAAGGCATCCAAATGATAGAGGCAGCTTTCCTGCTCTTTTATAAACCAGTCTGTTTTCCTGGTGAAATAATGCTTCTTGTCCTTCCATGCCTGATCCAGGGCAGGACTGTATAGCATTCCGGATTCTTTACTGGCAGAATATCTGCTGCTCCAATAGTCGGACCGTGAAGCAGTATGGGGAGTTCCCAGGGCGAATTCTTTTATCTTTCTGTGGTGTTTTTTATGGAAAAGGATCTGGTATAGAGATTTGCCTGTGGTTATGCGGGCATCAGCAGATCTGAAATCCACTACAGAGACCCCGAGCAATGCAGAGGTATTTGCCTTCTTCAGCGGGAATACAACTGTTGTGAAACCGAGTTTTTCCTGAAGAAGGAAAGGCAGATCATCCAGTATGCTGGAACCTGAAGTCCTGATGACCCTGTCTTCCAGCATTTTTTGTTCGTTCACGATCATCGCTGCTGTAATCACAGCAGAAGAGCCATGCTCATAAAAATGATCCCAAAAAGGCTTCATCCAGCCTGATACATGAAATTTGGGGAGCAGGTGAAACAGAGGGATTCCCATTCTCCTGCTGTATTCTAAAAGCAGCAGCTGCGGGTACGCATCCTGGAAAATATAAGCATTGCAGCGCTCAAGAAAAAGAAAGTAACGCTCCCGGTCTTCTTCCGTGAGAAAACTGTCCAGATAAGAGCTCTTTATGTCTGTCATATAAAAGCCGCCGTTCCTTGATACCATATGGGCAAGGAATGCCCAGTGGAGATCGGGGTTTCGCCTGTAAAACAAAAGATAGGCTTGTGTTCTCGTAATATTATTGCGGTTATATTTTTCCGTTTCTCTAGAAATAGCCGCTGCAACCTTCTTTTCTTTTTCTGTCAAAATATAAATCGGCGTATCTGTTTTGGCCTGGCGGATTAGTGCCTGTTCAATGCTGGCCATCTCCCGTCCGCTAAGCAAAGTTTTCTCAGGAATGGCAGGCCCGCTGCGGCGATTCAACATATTTCTCAGCCATGCAGGATAAAATTCAGCAAATATTTTCATTTTGCCTCCCCGGATATGAAACTTTATGATCAGCCATACGTATTAAAAAATCATCAGGCTGAAATGAACGCATATCGTTATATTAAATGTATTAAAGTACTTTCGGCTTCATGTATGCAGCTTCAGCAGTCTAATTGAAATAGGGGGAAATAAGATGTCATTCTTTAACAAAGTGCTGGCAAGTGTAGGTGTAGGTTCTGCTTCTGTTGATACGAAATTGGAGCGGGACTCCTTTTATCCGGGTGAAATGGCCAAGGGTGTTATTGAAATCAGGGGAGGGAAGACAGAGCAGAAAATCGACCAGATTTACCTGGCTCTGAATACAACTTATATTAGAGAGGCAGATGATAAGAAATATACAGCTGCAGGTGTGATCGATAAATACAGGATTGCTGAGACACTGGTGATCCAGCCGAATGAAACGCGGGAAATTCCTTTCTCTATTCAAATCCCTGAGGATTCACCTCTGACATTGGGAAGAACGAAGGTATGGATTTCAACTGGCCTGGACATTAAAAATGCGGTAGATCCCGGCGACAAAGATTATATATCCATTAAGCCGAACAGGCTCATGGACGGTGTGTTCCAGGCAGTTTCCGATCTTGGCTTCAGGCTCCGGGAAGCAGAATGTGAAGAAGCGCCACGCAGGCTGCGCGGCAGGCTTCCATTCATACAGGAATTTGAGTTCGTTCCGGTTTCAGGGCCCTTCAGGGGCAAGCTTGATGAGCTTGAACTGGTATTCCGTCCTGCCGGCGGCGGCCAGATGGAGCTGATGCTGCAGGTTGACAGGAAAGCAAGGGGGCTCGGAGGTTTCCTTTCAGAAGCACTGGAAATGGATGAAACCAATGTGAGGCTGAGAGTTTCAGATTATGATCTCGCTGGCATCAGACAGCAATTGGAAAGTACCATTGTACGGTATTGCTGAAGAAGAGCTGAGAGGGATCAGAGCTGTTATCCCGTATTGAAGGAAACAATGAGTCACCAGAATTTTTGACGTCATACCGTTAAAAAAAGATTGAAAAGGTATTAGAAACGAAAATAGTCCTTTTGTACAACCAAAGTTTAAAAACCAGTTGATTGGAGTGCACGGCACGCAGACTCTTCATAAAATGCATGTGCATTTTCTTCATTCGATGTTCAATTCGGAGAAGAGGATTCAACTTCCCGCGGGAAGCAGCCGCAGGGCTGAGAACCCGCATGAGCGAAGCGAAGAGAGGCTCAGCGCCGCCCCGCGGAAAGCGAAGTGCCTGGAACGGAAATCAACAGCCCTATTAACATCAAAAAAAGATGGCAACTTAAACAATATTCCTGCAGTATTTGACGATGGAAAACCATCGTCTTTTTTATGCAGGAAAACCTTCAATTCTGCTCATGGGTCTACAAAAGAAAAGAGCCGTTCAAAAGTGCTGGCGTATTGTAAGGAACTGTCTGGATAAAGGTCAGAAATGATGCCGTTGACCTTCAGGCGCTGCATGGCTGCAAATTGCTGCTCCTGAGTGACCGTCCACGAATTGACTTTGTACCCAAATGATTTTGCCTGTGTGACAAAGGACTTAGATAAGAATGCATGATGAACAGACAAGAAATCGGCAAAACTTCTGTATGAAGCAAGCTGGAACATATCGAGCGGCTTGCTGACCAGTATTCCTGCCTTAACTTTCGGGGAAAGGGTGCTGAATGTCCGGATATCAGCAATATTGAAAGACTGCACCATTAAGAGATCAGGATCGACGCCTTCCTCAAGTGTTTGGTTCAGCAAGACAGCAACCTCTTTTGCCAGGTTTGCTTCACTTCCTGCCCCCTTCATTTCGATAAGAAGACCGATCTTCCCTCCGAAACGCTTTACCACTTCTTTCAGCAGAGGGATTTTTTCACCTTTATACTGATCGCTGAACCAGGAACCTGCGTCAAGCTCCTTCAGCTGGCTGGCAGACAGCTGTGTTACGAGTCCTTCTCCTCCTGTTGTCCTGCCGACATCTCCATCATGGATGACCACTGGCTGATGGTCGCTGCTAAGCCATACATCCAGCTCAATAAAATCAAAACCTAGTTCATAGGCTTTTTCAAAGGCTGCCATCGTATTTTCAGGAGCAATTTGGACAGCGCCCCGGTGGGCAATGGACTGAAAAGGGGCAAGCGGCTGGAATGCAAAGCTCAGGAAGGATACAAGGATGCCGAGAAGCAGGGATCCTGCAAGTGTGTTTTTTTTACGAAAAGGATAGAAGCATAACTCTTTGCGGTAAAGCCGTTCAAAGGCACTTGATGCCGGCAGATGAAAGAAAATAATGAATAAAAAGTTCCAGAATCGGGAGAAGCAGAAGCAGATTCTTCCTGGAAGGGCAGTTTTCATTGCAATATGGCCCCTCATATCATTTCCCCCTTCGGCAGGCTGGTTTATATATAATATGCGGAAGCAAGCTTGTACGGAAATGGTTTACGACAGAATTTTCTGAAAAACGATAAAAAAAGAAAATGTTCTTTGAAGGAATCGACAGGACGAAAATGTAATAACAGAAGTAGAAAATATAGAGCTGCTGACGAAAAGGATGGGTCTGGCATAGGGAATTAATAAAGGAGGCTTGCTTCATGCTGAAGGAATTAACGTTGCCGATGTTAAAGCAGAAGGATTATGATGTGACGATTTTCCAGACACCGGAGTTCCGGCAAAAGAAAGGGTATAAGCAGGTGTACAGGCTGCCTATAAAGGGTGCGTCACATGAGGAGTGTCTTGATCACGCTTTCAGGAGTTTCAATGTTCCCGATCGCATGCCGGCTGACTTCAGCGGACGATTTCTGTCAACAGGGGATATTGTCTTTATTGATGAGGGCAGAAGGGGTCAGTTCTACTACCAGCTCAAACCCGGCGGCTGGGCGCAGGTGAACCGGGTGCATATCAGATAGAAAAAAGGATGAGCAGCAGGAGAAAGTCCCCTGCTGCTTTTGCTTTTTATTTTTTTCGTCTTTCGGCAGAATTCTCTTTGCCATGGGCCTCATGTTCAGCCACGATAGCTTCAGGCGGGATATGATTGTTTTTCTTTGGTGAATTGATGCGGCTGCGGTGTTTTTTTCCCACTGGCGCTTCTCCTCCTCTGATATCACATGAACTATTGTTTATGCTTCCTCCGGACTGTTTTGGAGGTATGCGGTTCAGTATTCGAACGTGAAGATGGATTGGTTTCATTCGCGTGCTGGACAGCCTGTCTCAGCTTTTTGCTCATCGGTTCTTGCGGCATGTTTATCCCTCCTTAGGAAAGACTAATATTAGGTTGCCCGGGGCAGAAAAAAACATGCTGGCATCACTTGGTTTTCCAGCATCAGCGGAAATATGGTATAGTGTGATGTGAAAGCAGTTGCAAACCATGCTTCAGAAAAACATTGGAGGTACAAAACATGAGTGTACATATCGGTGCAGAAGAAAATCAGATTGCAGAGACGGTTCTGCTGCCAGGAGACCCTTTGCGTGCAAAATATATAGCGGAAACATTCCTTGAAGATGCTGAATGCTACAATGAAGTCCGGAACATGTTTGGATATACCGGAACTTATAAAGGAAAAAGGATTTCTGTCCAGGGGACCGGAATGGGGGTTCCTTCCATATCCATTTATATTAATGAACTGATGAACAGCTATAATGTCCAAAACCTGATCAGGGTAGGTACATGCGGCGCCATCCAGAAGGATGTAAAAGTAAGGGATGTTATCCTGGCTATGAGCGCTTCAACTGATTCACAGATGAACCGCCTTACCTTTGGAGGCGTGGATTATGCTCCAACCGCTGATTTTGACCTTTTAAAAAGAGCCTATGATGCAGGTGAAAAAAAAGGCCTGAACCTTAAGGTTGGCAATGTTTTCACAGCAGATATGTTCTATAACGACAATTCAGAGCTGGAAAAATGGGCGAAATACCAAATTCTTGCAATAGAGATGGAGACAGCTGCCCTCTATACCCTTGCAGCAAAATTTGACAGAAAGGCATTGTCAGTCCTTACAGTCAGTGATCATATCCTTACTGGTGAAGAAACTACTTCACAGGAAAGACAGACAACTTTCAACGAAATGATCGAGGTTGCACTGGAAGCTGCGATTAAATAATGGTTAAATACGATGCCCCATGCCGGGCATCTTCTTTTTTTGCTGATATCAATACTATCTATGCTTTCGGATGCAGTGCAAAAAGTGTTAAGATAAACATATTGTGAAATACTAACATTGGTACAACAATAGGACAGGTGAAAGAAATGAAGAAAATAGTGATCATCGCAGCAGCTGTTTTTATCCTCGGGGGATGCAGCAGAATGGAGCCTTTTGTCAGCAAGATTCCCTTTTGGCCTGAAGGCGGGCAGGCTGCGGACAGCCCTTCTGATAAAAACAAAGAAACCAGTGAGGCAGCACCGTCAACGGATGATGGACAGGCTGCAGCTGAGGAGGAAGAAAAGTCTGTCCCGGACGGCCCTGTTCTGGAAGCAGCCTTTTTCAATCAGATAACCGAAACAGAAGGTAAAAAAGTGATTCAAAATCCTGCCAATATCATGGCGCTTGTAAATAAAGAGTTTATGCTGCCCGGCAGCTATATTCCGGAAGATCTTGTCCGTCCAAAAGTTCCATTTTCTTTCGGGGAACAGGATATTGAAAAGAGCTATATCCGCAAGGATGCTGCAGCTCATATGGAAAAGATGTTTGCTGCAGCAAAGCAATCCGGGATTGAATTGTTTGCCGTTTCCGGCTACCGTTCATATGAAAGGCAGGCAGTGATATTGGATGCTGAAATCCAGCGGGCCGGGGAAGAAAAGGCTGTCCAGGCTGTAGCCATGCCCGGCAGCAGCGAACACCAATCCGGCCTGGCGATGGATATATCCAGCAGAAGCGCAAAATTGGAGCTCTCTGAAGCGTTCGGCAACACTGCAGAAGGAAAGTGGCTTGCTGAAAACGCCCATAAATTCGGATTTATCCTACGTTATCCGAAAGGAAAGGAAAGTATAACAGGCTATCAGTACGAGCCTTGGCATTTCCGCTATGTCGGTCCGGCAGCGGAGGAGATTTATGAGAAAAACCTCACTCTCGAAGAGTATTTCAGCATTGTAAAGAAAATATGATCATCACTCCCTGTTTTTACTTGCCCTGATTGGGGAATAGAATGACTGCAGTACTGACAGAGGGAGGAAGAAAATAATGAATAGAACAACGATGACTGTACCTGAAATGACATGCGATCATTGTGAAGAATCCATAAAGAACGCCCTCCTTTCACTTGACGGAGTTGCCGGGGTGTCAATAGCACTTCAGGGAAAAACAGTAGAGGTCGACTATAATCCTGAGCAGACATCGGAATCTTTAATCAAGGAAGCAATTGAAAATGAAGGGTATGGAATTGCCTGATTGGTTTTTGGGGATGGCATGGAAGCAGGCCATCCCCTTTTAATTGGCCTGTTCAAAAAAGCCATCTTTTATTCATAAATTTTTCCGTTTTTGTACATATTTCTTTGTTAATTTACTTTATAAAATGTTATTCTAATTTTTAAGGGTCTAAGGACTTCCTTATGGAGACGAAAGTGGTGAACAGCTTGGATAATAATCATTTAGACCAGGAAAATTCAGACAAGCAGCCTGATTCCGGATACATCCGGATGAAGAAGTTTCACTTTGTCATGCTGCTGTTTTTCATAGTGTTCCTGGCAGCGGGGATTACAACCTTCGCGCTGGCATTCGGAGATGAAAAAGCTGTCAGCATCGGCAATGAACGAAACGAATTTGATAAGCTGTATTCTGCTTATGATACATTGAAAGGCAGCTACTACAAAGATGTGGAGCAGAATACGCTCATAAACGGGGCTATTAACGGGATGGTTGAGTCCCTGGAAGATCCCTATTCAGACTATATGAATGAAGAAGAAGCAGCAAGCTTCCACCAGAGCATCTCTTCTTCATTTGAAGGCATAGGTGCAGAGATTCAGGAGCAAAACGGGCAGATCATCATTGTTTCCCCGCTCAAAGGCTCCCCGGCAGAAAAGGCTGGCTTGAAGCCCAATGACAAAGTCCTTTCTGTAGATGGGAAAAGCCTCCAGGGCAAGAGCTCAACAGAAGCAGTAACACTGATACGCGGCAAGAAAGGTACCAAAGTGGAGCTTGAAATCCAGCGCGCAGGTGCTGATGAAGCTACGAAAATAAGCATCACCAGGGATACTATCCCGCTTGAGACCGTTTATGGGGAAATGATGGAGGATGGAATTGCAAAAGTCCAGATCACCACTTTCTCTGATAACACATCGAAAGAACTCATAGATGTATTGAACGATCTTCAGAAGCAGGGAATGAAAGGCCTTGTCCTTGATTTAAGGCAGAATCCGGGCGGATTGCTGAACCAGGCGATCAGTATTTCCAGCCTGTTTGTGCCGGAAGGAGAAATATTATTCCAGATCGAAGACAGGGAAGGCAATCGGGAAGTGGTAAAATCCAATTCTGAAGGCAGCCCTGACATCCCGCTTGTGGTGGTAATCGACAAAGGCAGTGCGAGTGCTTCGGAAATACTGGCAGCGGCTGTGCACGAGTCTGCAGGTGTCCCTCTTGTTGGTGAGAAGTCATTCGGAAAAGGCACAGTACAGCGTGCAGAAGATTTCACGGATGGATCCAATATGAAATTCACAACGGAGAAATGGCTGACGCCGGAAGCGAACTGGATCCACGAAAAAGGAATCGAGCCTGATTATAAAGCAGAGCTTCCTTCTTATGCATCGCTTCCGTTTATCAATCCTGAAAGCGAACTGAAGGTGTCTTCTTCTTCCGCTGAAGTGAAGGCTGCACAGGAAATGCTCAAGGCACTTGGCTTTGAACCGGGCAGGACAGACGGATTCTTTGATGAAAAAACAAAGCAGGCAGTCATCCAGCTCCAAAAAGCCCATAAACTTGAGCAGACGGGTGTCATTACAGGAGATACCACCGTAAAGATGATGGATCTCTTAAGAGAAAAGCTTCTTAAAAACGATACGCAGATTCAAAAAGCAGTAGAAGTGCTTAAGAAAGAACTGCAGTAAAATATTAAATGGAAAGGACCGGCCTGCTGGCCGGTCCTTTTCATGCTGCTTAGACGAGCCGGAATTTTACAAATATTAACCAGGAGGTATAGGGCTGCCCTCCGATGCCCGAGAATGAAAGTAAACGAAAATGGAGGCAGGCCAGTGAGGAAAAAACTATTGCTTATCATATGCGTCACCATCCAATTGACTGCATGCTCCTTGCCCTTTGACAATGGAGCCGACGAGGCAGCCCCCGGCATACCGGGGACAAGCGGAAAAGAAGATACAGTAAATGGACAAGGTGCAACAGACACTACATTCCTCCTGATAGGAATAGACAGCAGGGGAGAAGCACACTCAAGGTCTGATGCAATCATAGCGGCAAGATATATGCCTAAAGAGAAGGAAATCAAGCTGATTTCTTTAATGAGGGACAGCTATGTGGAAATACCGGGCACCGGAAGGCGCACCAAACTTAATCATGCCTATTATGAAGGCGGGAAAGAATTGCTTAAAGAGACAGTTGAGGCGAATTTCGGGCTGAAAATCGACTATACTGCCATCATAGATTTCAAGGGCTTCATTGCTGCAGCAGATCTGATTGCTCCTGAAGGGCTGGAGCTTGAGGTTTCAAAGGAAATGGCAGAGGATATGAAGCTGGATATGCAGCCGGGGAAGCAAACCCTTCATGGAGAAGAAATTTTGTCATATGTCCGCTTCAGACATGACGGAGAAAGTGATTTCGGCCGGGTTGAGCGGCAGCAGGAGGTCTTAGCTGCCCTTAAAAATAAGCTAACTGAAAGATTCAGCAGTATAGAGGGAGTCCTTGATTTCCCGGCGGTCGTTCTTGAGGCAGCCCAGTATATAGAAACGGATATGGATGCCGATGAGGCAGTCCCCTTGGCCGTATCCTATCTGCTCAATTCCGCGGAGAATGTTCAGACATTGAGGATTCCAGTCAGTGACAGCTTTGAAAATAAACTTGTCGATGAAGCAGGAGCAGTGCTTGAAATGGATTTTGAAGAAAATAAACAGGCAATCCAGCAGTTTATTGGAGAAAAACAATAAAGGGCAAGATAATAGACGAGCCATGCCCTTTATACATATCCTGGGTAATCTGCAAGCTAAAATAAGCCTTAACAGCTTTTTTGCTTTCAAACAGGGCAAAGTTTAGGTAACATATGATTGGAGCGTTAACCAATTTTGTCAGGAAGTGAACATGCTGAAATGGTAAATAAAACAGAAGTATATATATTATCGGGATTCCTCGGCAGCGGAAAGACCACTTTATTGAAAAGGCTGCTGCTGCAGGAAAAAAAGGATGGCCGGAAGACAGCTGTTATGATGAATGAGCTTGGAAAGGTATCCATTGATTCGGAAGCAGTTGACGGGGAGGTCCCGTTGAAAGAACTGCTTGGCGGATGCATCTGCTGCAGCATCCAGGATAAACTGGAATCCCAGCTGCAGTCGCTGCTTTTGGATGAAAAACCTGAAGTGATTTATATTGAAACGACCGGCGCTGCCCATCCTGTGGAAGTGCTTGATGCAGTGCTGTCGCCGCTGTTCGCAGATAAACTGCTGGTTAAAGGCATCATGACTGCGATTGACGGGATGAGATGGCTTGCCCGGAAGTCGCTGAGCCCGCAAGTTCAGCAGCTGCTCATAGAGCAGGTGCGGCATGCCGACCTGATCCTGGTGAATAAATCAGATGAAATGAGCAGTTCAGAACAAGCCTCTGCAGTCATGGATATCCAGTCTTTCAACCAGCATGCGGTGCCTATTCTTACCACCTACTCCAAGGTTTCCGCCGACGCGGTACGGGGGCTTAAGACGAATAGGAAGACTGGGGCTGAGAAAGCCTCCCTCAAGGATCTGAACCTTGGATCCTATGTCCACACCTTCAAGGGCCCGGTCAGCCAGGAAGCATTCGAATCTTTTTTGAGAGAGCTTCCTGATTCGGTCTTTAGAATAAAGGGATATATTAAGTTTTCGGCTGAGAGCTATCCTTTCCTGTTCCAATTTTCTTATGGAATGCCTTTATATATGAAGGAATATATGAATATGCCCCTAAACATGGTATTTATCGGCGAAAATATAGACTGGGAGCAGATCAGCCGGAAATTAAAGGATATGGAGTAAATGATATAATATCACTGAAAGATCATTTAGGCCATATAGGGAAAGGACGATTTTCTTTGAAACAAGCAGCAGAACTGGAAAGAGCATTCCGGACTGTTTTTCGGACTTTAAGGCAGGAAGTGAATAAGCTGATGGGCGATGAAGTCACCAGCAATGAATTCACTGTGCTGAAACTAATAGCAGACGGACCTAAGATGGCTTCTGCCATTTCTAAAGAGCTGAATGTATCGGCAAGCCACATTACGAGTGTAACTGATTCTCTTGTCAGGAAAGGCTATATGACCAGAAGCCGTTCCGAAAACGACCGGAGAGTGGTGGAATTGGTGCTTACAGGAACCGGCCAGGAACTTGTTGAAAAACTGGAGGAAAAAAAATCTGCCTATTTGCAGGCAAAGTTCCGCTCTTTTACTGAAGAAGAGCTGGATCAGCTGGTAAAGCTGTTTCAAAAACTTATGTAATGATTGATAAGAGCCCTGCGCGCGCCCGCCAGGCTCTTTTTTTGTTTCATTTTAAACTGTCAGGATGCGGCGCCGCGCATAAAAGGAGGCTTGTGTGGGACACTTTTCATTGAGGGCCGCATGACCCATCCTACAAAGAGAGAAATCGAGTGATGATGATGAAGTTCTTAAAACAGCCGGCAGTCCTTATTCTCGCCAGCTTTCTTCTTCAGGGATCCATTTTTTATGCTGATGCATCCGGCAGGCCAGCTCCACTGGATTGGTCAGAAGTCAATGAGCTGCTTCCAAGATTCAGCACATTTACTGTTGAGGATGTTGAAACGGGAAAGAAATTTAAAGTGCAGCGAAGGGCAGGAAGCCGCCACGCAGATGTCCAGCCCTTGACGGCGAAGGATACAGCCGTGATGAAGGAAATTTATGATGGAAAGTGGAGCTGGAGGCGGAGAGCCATCATTGTAAAATCCGGAAAATTGAGAATAGCGGCTTCAATGCATGGGATGCCCCATGGAGCCGGGGCACTTGCCAATAATTTTCCCGGCCACTTCTGCATTCATTTTAACGGAAGCACCACTCATCGAAGAGATGAGATGGACTTATCTCATAAATTGATGATTTTGAAGTCTGCAGGCGAACTGGAGGCATACACCGGAAATGCAGGACCGGAAGAAGCAGCTTCAGCATTCATTGCAGGTCTGAAGCAGCAGGACGAAGATATTGCGGGCATGCTTTCTCTGCAAAAGCTGCCATGGAAAAAAATCCTCCCGGCTATTGAAAATGTTCAGCTGGAAAGTGCTTCCGGCGGCTTCAGCATGGAAGAAAAGCAGAACCAGCTTGTGGATGTTTCCGTTGAAGTTGACTGGTATATAAAAAATGAAGGAAAAAGGCATTACAAAGGAAAAATCGAAATGATAAAAATGTCAGCTTTCGACGGCTGGAAAGTAAACGCGCAAAAATTCCTGGAAGAAAACCGCCTATTCGAAAGATAAGCGGTTTTCTCTTTCCGCAGCAATAAAAGCAAAAAGGGATGCTATGGCATCCCCCATTCTTATTTCATCTCTCCAAACTTCGCAAATGTCTTCTCATCCTCTACCAGCCCGCAGGCTGCGCACTGCACCCTGACTTCAGGCCCTTTATAAGCCATATGGAAAGGGCTCAGCTGTTCTTCAGCGTATTCTTCCAAGACAATGCCCGAGCCGGGATCAAGCTTTACTGGCTGTGCTACCTGCCTGATGATATTGAATCTGCTTCTATTGGTTTTGCAGTTCGGGCAGCGGTAAGGTGTCCCCATGAACATCCTCCTTTCATTCTTCCTGCAGATTTGCCGGTGAACGTATTTTTTGCCATTGCAGTCTTCTTTATGCATATATAGTAGGGGTATACTAGAAACGATGGTAAGACAAAGGCAAGGAGAGATAGAAGATGAATAATGATTATGCTTATTTGCTTGGCCAGTACAGGCAGCTTTGGAACAACCGCAGGCTTGAAGGTACCGGCTCAGCGGAGGATATCTTAAAGGAAGCAATCCGGAGAGAGCTGAAAGATGAAAATGCCCATCCGCGTGCCAGAAAGCGGGTGGCGGAAAAGTTCTACCTGGCAGTTAAGAGGCTAACTGACTCTGATATGCCCAATGAAGATAAACTTTTTCTGATAGACATTCATTGTCAGGTGTATGAACAGATCAGATCTTAAGTTTTTTAGCGGCATATGCCCTGCTGTCGAGAATGATCTAAAAATATGATCAATAACTTTTCACAAATATTTCACAGTACAAGGATATAATCTTCTTATACATAGCAGAAAAGGGGAACAATCATGAGGGCAATTGCACTTACGCTGGGATATGCGTGCATGCTGCTGATGCTGGCAGCCTGCAGCTCTGAACAATATCCGCCAATTGCAAAGGACAAAATGGTGGCGGCAACCGTCAACATTAAAGATATGTCTTTGACCTTCATTGATTTGGATATATTGGATGAAGCGGCGACATGGGATTTACAGAAGCCTTATACGGGCGGCTTAATCCTCCCTGATGGAGATTCCTTGTTATTGTACGGCAAACAGCTGGACACCGTTGATTTATATTCATTAGAAAAAGGGGAAAAGATCGGTGAATGGCCGGCAGGTACCGGGATAGTCAATGGCAGGCTCCTTGCAGGCAGGCAGGAAATTGCTTTTGCAGACCAGGAAAAAGATCAAGTCAGGTTCTATGATTTGAATGGCAAGGAAACAGGAGCTGTTAAGACAGAAGCCGATCCCTTGACCATCCTCGAAGAAAAGGAAAAAGGGAAACTATTTGTCTCAAGCTTCAAGCAGGAAATCATGACTGTCATAGATATAAATCAAGGCAGAAAGATATCATCTTTCAAAATCCATCCTTCTGCAGCAGGAGCCCTGATCAGGGAAGAAGAGGGAGAACTTTGGATAGGCGGCCATGGAGAAGGGGCAGAAGCTGAGAAAGACATCCATGTTTACAGTCTGGAAACAGGCAGGCTGGCAAAAACGATTCCTGCCCCAACGATGCCGGTAGGCTTTGCAGAGCTGAAAGGATCTATTTTTGCTCTCAGCCACGGCTCCAGTACACTTTATAAGGTGGACGGCGGCGGTAAGGAGGCAGGCAGCATCCAGGTCGGAGCCAATCCTTTTGAAATGCTTCCTTTCGGAGAGTATCTGATTATTGCGGGCTATGACAGCAATGATGTCCATCTGATTGATCCGGGGCCGCTTCAGGTCATAAAGACGATCAAAACAGGAGAAGGGCCATTCCAGATCATACTCCGGGGGGATGTTGGAAATGAATGATTTAGAAATATTGATTGTGGATGATGAAGAAGATATGCGTCACCTGATCGGGATGTATTTGGAAAATGCCGGCTTCAGCTGCCGTTATGCTGCAGGAGGAAAAGAAACGCTGGAAGAAATACAAAAAAATCTTCCTGACCTCATTCTTTTGGATATCATGATGCCAGGTGAAGATGGATTCTCAGTGTGTGAGAGGGTGCGTGCCCAATATGAAGTACCTGTCATTTTTTTATCTGCAAAAGGGGAAGAGTGGGATAAGGTCAAAGGACTGCAGATCGGGGGAGATGATTATATCGTCAAGCCTTTCAGCCCTGGGGAACTGACTGCCCGCATACATGCAGTCCTGAGGAGGAGCGGCAGCATCAGCGGCGCAGATTCAAATATAACCTCCGCCGGAAAAATAACGATAGACAAAAAGGCGCGGAGCGTGAAGGTGGAAGGCAGCTATATCATGCTCACACTCAAAGAATATGAACTGCTGATGTTCTTTATCGGCCACCAGTCCCATGCGCTGAGCAGGGAACAGCTTTTAGAGCAGATATGGGGAATGGATTATCTGGGGAGCTTAAGGACGGTGGATACCCACATTAAAACACTAAGAATGAAGCTTGGTGCAGGAGATTATATAAAGACGGTCTGGGGAATCGGCTATAAGTTTGAGGTGCCCCTCGAATGAAATACTTCTCAGGCAGCCTGGCAAGGAAAATCTGGCTGGCGATCATGGCCGCCATTGTCATCACCATCGTTTACTCATATTTTTTGTCCTATTTGTTTTATGAAAACCTTTATGTCTCACATATTGAGGAAGAGCTGCTGCAAGAGGGCGGGCGCCTGGCCTCGCAGTACAGTTCAGGCCCGATTACCGAACAATATAAAGAAAAAGTGGAATGGTATAACCAGGTATCTGATGCGGAAGTGTTTGCTGTCAGCAATCCGAGGGAGCTGAGCGCCTGCCTCCCATTTGATATTGATTATGACACGCTGATCGGCCCTGAAGAAAGAGAACGGCTTCTTAAAGGAGACCATATCCTTAAAACCGGGTATGAGGAGCGGTTCGGCAGAAGAATCATGGGAGTTATTATTCCCTTGCTTGACGAAAACAGACTTGAAGGTATTTTATACTTATATATCCCGGTGGAAAATATCTCAGAAGTCACAAAGGATTTTGCCTACTGGTGGGTAGCGGCTGCTTTGCTGTTTCTTGGAGCTGCCTTCATCTTCGGGACAAAAATAATCAGTAAGCTGACACACCCGCTTGCAGATATAAAAAAGGCAGCGGAAAGAGTGTCTTCAGGAGATTATTCAAGCAGGGTCCAGATTCAATCCGAAGACGAAATAGGGCGCCTTGCCAGGGCATTCAATCAGATGTCATCCTCCATCCAGAAGGAAGATGAAAGAAAGAAGGAGTTTCTGGCTGATATTTCTCATGAGCTCAGGACACCTATCAGCTATATTAAGGGCTATAGTGATGCAATATTAAAAGGGATTGCGGATAAAGATGATAAGTATCTTCATCTTATCAATAGAGAATCGGTCCGGATGGAAAGGCTTGTCGGAGACCTGCTTGATTTATCGAGGCTGGACACCGATGAGTACCAGCTGTTCAGAATGCCTCTTCCCCTTGCTCAGGTCATTGAAGATAGCCTGGTGCGGTATACCCCAGCTTTGAGGGAAAAGAAAGTAGAGCTGCGGACAATGCTTGATCCGGACATCATTATAATGGGTGATGAAGGAAGAATCGGGCAGATCGTGCAGAATATCATGGACAATAGCATCCGATATACAGGTAAAGGCTACATTGAAATTACCCTGAAAGCTTCCAATAGGGACTGCATTCTTACAATAATTGATACAGGAAGCGGAATCCCGCCGGAAGATCTTGAAAGTATCAAGCAGAGGTTCTACCGGGTCAATAAAGCCCGAACCCGGGATGATGGCGGCACTGGACTCGGCCTTGCCATTGCAGAAAAGCTCATCCAGCTGCATCATGGATCCATATCAATAGCGAGCAGTCCAGGAGAAGGGACAACGGTAACCATAAAATTGCCAATGCTAAAGGATTAAATTGGAAACCCGGGATATTTCCGGGTTTTTTCAATTTAAATCATACGAATTTCTTTTCACATTTGTCATTCCAGTGTAATAAAAGTAAACAAAGGATGACCCCTGAAAATGTGTCAATAAGACTTCTTTATCATATGTTTGGAAAAAAGATATGTTCACTTCCACTTTACCAATTATTATCCATACAATAATATTCCAGCCATTAACCCTAAGATATCTTGATATAACAGGCTTTTCCTGCTTAATTAGTCCCAAAGTCAGTATGCGCAGCCTATGGATGCACTTACAAACTGCTAATATGTAAAATCCTCCCTCTAATATTACAAAAATCGTATGCTATGATATTACTGCAAGCAAGAGAGCAACAAAAAACAAACTACGATTATCAGGGAGGATTTCATACATGAATAAAAAAGTGATCTTTTCAGTAGCAGCGGCAGCAGCATTGCTTGTATCACCAGGATTGAATAAAGCAGATGCAGCATCTAATTGCCCGACTCCACAGCAAGTGAAAGTAAATTACTCTGGAAACCTGAATAACGAGCAGATTAACAGCCTGCTTCAAAAATATATGAAACAATACAATATTAACTGGGAAAGCGTACAGGTAAACAAGCAGCCGGCCAAAGCAGAACAGCCGAAACAGGAAGCACCTGCACCAGCCAAAACAGAACAGCCAAAACAGGAAACTCCTGCACCGGCAAAAGCAGAACAGCCTAAGCAGGAAGCACCTGCACCTGCACCAGCTAAACAGCCTGCACAAGCAGAAAAACAGCCTAAAGCTGCACCATCAGCATCACAAGTAAGTGCGTTTGAGCAAAAGGTAGTCGAACTGACTAACCAGGAACGCGCAAAAAATGGTGTGCCTGCCCTTAAGCTTGATACAGAGCTCAGCAAGGTTGCACGCGAAAAGTCTAATGACATGAAAACAAAAGGCTACTTTGACCATAACAGCCCAACTTACGGTTCTCCGTTTGATATGATGAAGAAATTCGGCATCTCTTACAGAACAGCCGGTGAGAACATTGCAATGGGCCAGCGTTCACCTGAAGAAGTAGTAAAAGCATGGATGAACAGTGAAGGCCACCGCAAGAACATCATGAACGCCAACTTCACACACATCGGTGTAGGCCAT
The DNA here is from genome assembly GCF_040492155.1 of Cytobacillus sp. T106. Classification (NCBI taxonomy): domain Bacteria; kingdom Bacillati; phylum Bacillota; class Bacilli; order Caryophanales; family Bacillaceae; genus Cytobacillus; species Cytobacillus sp. T106. Next base: position 843,955 of record NZ_JBEUMK010000001.1, read on the forward strand.
GTGGCAGAAGGCAACTATTGGACTCAAATGTTCATTGGAAAATAATATAGCATTCAAAAAAAGGAGACAGCACCTGCTGTCTCTTTTTTTTGAACAGTTTTAGACTTTCCTAGGGAATGACTGTCTTATACGTCTTAATCTCACTCATGCTGCGGCCCGAAAGGTTTAACAGTAAATGCGGGTGCTTTTCCTTCATGATTTTTCCGAAAAAGGATACAATACAACCTAGAGTTAATATAGATAGGGGATTTCTATGGATATCAGAAAAGCAGAACCAAAAGATATAAGCAAAATAATGGGAATCGTAAAGAAAACAGTAGAAATTATGAGGCAGGAAAATAATGATCAATGGACAGATGAATATCCTGCAGAAACTGATTTCCTTAATGATATCAAGAACGGAACAATGTTTACAGCAGTGATGGATGGAGAACCCGCCGGTGCTATAACATGCGATCAGGTCCAGGCAGAGCAATACCGCCAGGTTTCCTGGCAAAAGGCCGCTGGTGAATGCTATGTGTTCCACCGCCTCGTTGTAGATCCTGAAATCAGGGGAGCCGGGATTGCCAGCCGTCTCATTTCATTTGCTGAACAGCATGCTGTTCAGCAGAATGTGCCATATATGAGAACTGATACATATTCACTTAACAAGAAGGCCCAAAGACTGTTTGAGAAAAACGGATACAAAAAAGCCGGTGAAATCTATATGGACAGGGAGCATCCGTTCTTTTGCTACGACAAACTTCTTTAAGCATGCCGGAAGTTCAAGTATCCATCTGGAAAGGAATATCTACAGCTTCCTCATCCTCATGTATGGGTATGATAATGACAAGAAGACCTTCTTCAAAAGAGGTTTTGATCTCTTGCCGTATGACCTGATATGGAATGGATAATTTCTTCTCAAACTTCAGGCTGGGGCGCTCTTTTATCAAATATTCCCGGTTGGGGAGAAGAGTCATATATTTACCTTGAATAATGATTTCCCCCTTAGCCAGTTGAACCTTGAAATTCTCCCTTTCAATGCCTGGAAGTTCTGCTTCAACAATGATGGTGTTTCCGGATTTGTAGACATCACATCGGGGAACGGATCCCTGCTGGCCGAAAAATAAAGAGCCGGGATTGGATGGCACAATCTGCCCCTCCGGATTCTTTTTGCTCAGACTGCCCAACAGCGGATCATTCTGGACCTGGGTGCTCCATTCCAGAAGATGCCTGAATTGTTCCAAAGACATAGCTTGTAACCTCCTTTAATGAATGGGAGCTCAGAGCTAAAAGGAAAAGGTTAAAGGATTTCAGTTACTTCAATCTCAGAAAACTGCATATCAATATTCTTGGGTATCCTGACTTCCAGCATGCTGTCTTTGAAGCTCGCAGAAGAGCCTTTCCTTTTTACAATGGCAGGAAGGGTAATCGTATGCTTATTTTCAAACTCAGGAATATGCTCCAGGATGATCTGGTTTGAAGTATGATAAAGCTTCAGCTGTTTGAGCCAGGATTCATCTTTTATTCCGATCCTGACAAAAACATAATCATGTGTTTCGTAGACAGAGGTATCGAGTTTGGAAGAGCCGGGAGGAGAGGGATCAGGGTTCCCTTGCTGAAATGGGCTGAATCCCTGCATCATATTCTGTGGCCCTCCCATTCCCTGCGTCGATTGGGGAAAAAGCTGGCCCATCATATTCTGAACATATTTGTCAATCTCGTCAGGCTTGAGCTGCTGCATCGTTTTTTTCATGTCTTTGTTAAACGGGAAAAGGTTCCAGGGAAACATATGATACATCCTTTCCTAGTGAGGCGTATATGCCCCATGTTCGGTATATGCTGATGTATTATATGCAGGCAGCAGCCTAATCGTTAATTTTCACGCATACAGCAAACCAGCTGCCAGTCCAATTGCATATATTTTCTGCCAGCCTCTTTTTATTTGCATATCTCAAGGGTTCTTCATAGTATAGTGATTAAGAGAGCAGAAAAAAATATTGCGGGGTATGTATCTTGGTGAATGTAAAGACGGCTTTAATAACCGGCGGAGCGGCCGGCATCGGAAAAAGGACAGCCATTGAACTGGCAGCTAATGGGGTTTCGCTTGCAATCAATTACCGCAGCAGCCGGGAAAAAGCTGAGCTGCTCGCAGAAGAATTGACTGAAAAATATGGGACGCAAAATATTGTTGTCCAGGGTGATATCGCTTCTGCAGAAGACTGCCTGCGCATTGCTGAGAAGGCACTGGATTATTTCGGCTCAATCGATATCCTTGTCCATAATGCCGGGCCATACATACATGAACGAAAAAGAATGGCTGATTATTCCCTTGAAGATTGGAGCTATCTGATGAATGGAAATGTAAACGCAGTCTTTTGGCTGACAAAGCTCCTTCTGCCGGCGATGAGAGAAAAAGGCTGGGGAAGAGTCATTACCATTGGATTTGATAGAGTCGAAACGGCGCCAGGGTGGATTTACAGATCAGCTTTTGCTGCAGCAAAAACAGCGGCGGCATCCCTCACAAGGACTCTTGCCCTGGAAGAGTCTGAGAACGGGATTACAGCCAATATGGTCTGCCCCGGTGATATCGTAGGTGAATGGAAAGAGAAGGAAATCATTCAGGCAAGAGAATTGATCGGAGATTTGCCCGAAAATGAAAGAGATGCAACCGGAGAGGATATTGCACGGGTCATTTCGTTTTTAAGTGATGATAATTCCGCCTTTATAAATGGGAGCATTATTCCTGTCACAGGCGGAAGGGATATACTGGGAAAAGCATACAGGCTTGATGGCTAAGAAGGGCACATTGCTGAAGGCAATGTGCTTTTTGCTGCAATATTTGTGCCAATAAAAGAGAAAGTTTGAGAAAACCTGCTGCAGAAACGAGTACATATAGTTTTGAAGGTGGAAGGATGATAAAATAGTAGGAAATAACTATAAATTTGATGCAGGTGCTGTGGCATATGGACATATATAACAGGTTTCTTAAAAAACTTCTAATCAATTACATATTCGGCTCTTTGATTGCAGTGCTGGCAATCGGTGCAACCTTTATCTTTACAACCATTGATGCCAGGGGATATGACAAAGCCCTAATATGGCTGATTCTGGCAGGGTCAATGGTCATCATGTTTTTTACGGAGGGCTTTTTCTTCAGGCAGCATATCAGGCCCATTCGAGCTGTGTTTCTTTCAGATGGAATGGATGCGGAGTCTGTCAGAAAAGCTATCCTGAGGCTGAAGCAGTTTCCAGTCCTAACGGTCAAGCGGATTATGCTGCCGCATCTGCTTGGACTGACGATACCGGCAGCATCTGCTTCACTTTATCTGATCTCAGCCGGAGAGCTCAAGCTCTCCTATTATATGGTGCTTTATGCCGCCATTGCCGCTTTTCTTGTTGCCAGCATGCACGCCCTAGTAGAATTCTACTTGACGCTTAGGGCGATCAAGCCGGTGCTGGCCCATTTCAAGGCGGCCAATAAAAGCGGGTGGCTTGTTCAAGAAACTCCGTCCACCATTCCTATCAAAAAGAAATTCCGTTTAACAGTCCTTGTGATCGGTGTCCTTCCTGTCCTGATTTTCATGGTAGCTGCCCAAATCAAGCTGGAAGGAATGGGGATGGAAACGGCCGTTTTTTGGCAGTGGGCGGCTGTTGTGATCTTCATTACAGTTTGCTATGCCATGCTGACCGCGAAGTATATGGCGGAGGATATTGAAGAGCCGATTTCACGCCTTCAAACGCTGATGTCCGAGGCGGAAAATCAGAACTTTGCCTACTTGAAGGATAATGTGTATACAGACGAATTCTCTGAGGTATTCACAGGTTTCAATATTATGATAGCAGCCCTGAAGCAAAGGGAAGAGACGAACCGGCAGCTGCTTGAAAGCTTCATGACTGTCCTGTCTGCAGCACTTGATGCGAGGGATCCATATACTTCCGGCCACTCAATGAGGGTGGCATCATTCTCCCGCGACATAGGGAAGAGACTTGGTCTTCATGATGAGGAACTGAAGCAGCTTTATCAGACTGCTCTTCTCCATGATATTGGAAAAATCGGTGTCCCGGATGGTGTTCTGCAAAAAGAAGGCAAGCTGAGTGACGAAGAATTCGAGTACATAAAGGCCCATCCGGTTATAGGTGAAACGATTTTAAAGCAGGTACAGCCGGCAGGCGAGGTGGCTTCATTGCTCCCCGGGATCCGTTCCCATCATGAAAGAATCGATGGAAAAGGCTATCCTGATGGACTTCAGGGGGAAGAGATACCTTATTTTGGCCGGATCATCGCCGTAGCAGATTCTTATGATGCCATGACTTCTGACAGACCTTACCGCAAAGGGATGCCGCCGGAAAAAGCATTGCATATACTTGAAAGTGGAAAAGGCACACAGTGGGATCCACAGGTGGCAGACGCTTTTATTGAGCTGGCCAGAAAGATGGTGCAGACTGAGGCATCCTGATCTTTCAGGTTCTCTATGGGCTATATAAATAACCCTTAAGGTCCTTCATACATGACAAAGGCCGCACCAGATTGGTGCGGCTTTATTGATGCACGCATATTCTTCCCGCATAATGAAAGAATTTATGATGAACGCAGCAATGCCTGCTCTTCCTGAATAATTCCGCTTCCGGACTGTACCCCCTCTGATTGGACCACCAGAGTCCGTGTAGGGAAAGCCATGCTGACTCCTTCCTCTTCCAGGATTAGCAAGATCCTGAAATTAACGTCTTCTTTGATGGAAAGATAATCTGCAAAAGACGTCACATTCGTGAAAAAGTACAGGTAAAGATCCAGGCTGGAATCATTGAAGCGGTCAAAGCGAACTATGATTGTATCGTTATGGATTTCCTCATGCTCAATGAGCATCAGCTCAATCCGCCTTGCGATTGCCTGGAGCTTTTCTCTTGAAGTGGAATACGTAACTCCCAGATGAAAGGCAATCTGCCTTTTTCCCATTTTAGACCAGTTAATGATCGGCTCGTTGGCAAGGGTCGAATTGGGAACCGTCACAAGAGCCTGGGCAAAAGTACGTATCTTCGTGCTTCTAAAGGTAATATCCTCTACTGTTCCCTCGACGCTGGGAGTCTTAATCCAATCGCCTATTGTGAATGGCTTCTCGGTTACGATTACTATCCCTCCAAAAAGGTTGGAAACTGTTTCTTTTGCAGCCAGGGCAAAAGCCAGGCCTCCAAGACCCAACCCGGCAATGAAGCCGTTGATATTGAAACCCCATTCTTCAGCAATCATACTTCCGCCAAGAACAATGACAAGAGTCTTAGCCATCTTAGAAACAAAAGGGACGACCAGCTTATCGACATTAATGTCGAGTTTGCTCATCAGTTTAGGGAAGAGCACCGTAGTCATGCTGCTTAAATTGAAAAGGCCCCAGGCTGCAATCACAACGAAAACTGACCGGAACAGCTTTTTTTCTGCTGTATCGCTGATCAGGTCATAAGGGAAAAACTGCAAAGCCAGCTGAAGCCCGATAACGACAAACAGCCATCTGACAGGCTTTTGGAACGAATTTAGGATGGAAGAGGCTGTGGTGATGCCTTTTTTATCAGTATAATCAATAATCAGCTTGAAGATATATCTTGTAAACACTTTTCGGAGCAGCAAAAATAAAATCAGGATTCCGGCAGAAAGGGCAAACTTTGCCCAAAAATCATCGGTTAACAGGTAAGTCATCATTTTCCTCCTTGATGTAAAACTAAGCAGTGATAAACATTAGAACACTTTACCACTAACTGCGGAAAAATTTAATAGGTTGAAAGACGTAACTTTTAATAAGGCTCTTTACGCATTGATTGTTGCTTTATTGCCATTCTTATAAGAGGTGAAAAATTACATTTACAGGAAGGGAAATGCTGCTGGTGCTTGCCAGAATTTAAAGTCATACAACGTCAATTTTATACGTGAGGTATAAAAACCGCTATTTCTGGATCATTCAAGAAAATCTATTTAGGAACAATCGCGACCAGCCATAAAGAGCGGACCTTACAGGACCTGAATGAGGGAATCGGGGACAGGCTGAAAAATAAGCGGAGAAATTCCCCCTGATTTCAAAGAAACTCTAAAAACAGCTGCAATAGTCGGAGAAATTCCGGCGATCGATTAAAAAACAGAAAA